>JBBSEF010000083.1:0-12342 GCA_038240015.1 Burkholderiales bacterium | reverse complement strand
GCTCGGCCTCTGATCCATGAGCGGCCTGCCTGACGAACAGACGCTTCTCGTCGCCGACGCGTTCACAGCGCACCGCCTCGTGCCCGGTCAGCACCTTGACTCCGTCGGCAGCGAGCGCGTTCGCAATCAGCGCGGACACTTCCGGGTCTTCACGGGTCATCAGGCGCGGCATCGCTTCCACCTGGGTCACGTCGCTGCCGAAGCGAGCGAACGCCTGCGCGAGTTCGCATCCGATCGGGCCGCCCCCCAGAACCACGAGGCGCCTGGGCAATGCCGTCAACGACCACAACGTGTCGGACGTGACATAGCCCACGTCTTCGATCCCGGGAATCGGCGGCACCACGGGACGCGAGCCCGCTGCGATCACGATAGCGCGCGTCGTGACGCGCTTGCCATCGACCTCGACTTCCCATGGCGAAACGATGTTCGCGTGGCCTTCGATCACGGTCACGCCCAGACCGGCATAGCGCTCGACCGAATCGTGCGGCGCGATGGTGTGGATGATGCGATGTATCCTTTTCATCACATCGGCGAAGTCGAACTCGACATCGGCTCTGGCGATGCCGAGCGCTTGCGAATCACGTGCCTGTCGGATGAAATCGGCCGAGCGGATCAATGCCTTCGACGGCACGCAACCGAAGTTCAGGCAGTCGCCTCCCATCTTGTGGCCCTCGATCAGCGTGACCTTCGCGTTGACGGCGGCTGCGATGTACGACGTGACCAGACCCGCCGCGCCCGCGCCGATCACGATCAGATTGTTGTCGAAGCGCGCGGGCCTTTTCCACTTCGCATAGACCTTGCGCGCCTTGAACCACTGCAAGACTTTTCTTGCGGCCAGCGGAAACAGGCCGAGCAGCACGAACGATCCGATCACGCCGGCCGACAACACACTGGCCGGGCTCTCGATCTGCGCGAGTTGCGTTCCCGCATTGACGTACACGAGCGTGCCCGCGAGCATGCCGATCTGACTCACCCAATAGAAACGCCACACGCCGAGCGCGGTCAATCCGATCAGCAGATTGACGAGAAAGAACGGGAAGAGAGGCACCAGCCGCAGCGTGAACAAATAGAACGCGCCATCGCGCTCGATTCCCGCATCGATCGCTTTGAGCTTGTTGCCGAAGCGGCTCCTGACCCAGTCGCGCAGCAGATGGCGCGACACCAGCATCGCGAGCGTGGCGCCGATCGCGGATGCAAACGATACGATCACCGTGCCGAGGGCGAGGCCGAACAGCGCGCCGCCCGCCAGCGTCATCACCGCCGCGCCGGGCAGCGACAGGCCGGCGACTGCAACGTAGGCGGCGAAATAGATCGCAATCGTCTGGATCGGATGCGCGTGGTAATACGCGTTGAACGATTGCTGACTCGACTTCAGGAAGTCCAGATTGAAATAGCGGCCGAGATCGAAAAAGAAATAGGCCGCTATGGCCGCGACAAGCAGAACCGCGATGGCGATTTTTCTGGGCTGCATGGTTGATTGGCCCGCAGCGCGCAGCGTGACGCGCCGGTGACGTTGCGCGACGGGTTACGCGGCCAGCGCGCCGCCGCAGCTACTGCCCTGCCCCGCGGTGCAGCCGTAGCAGTGATCGGCAATCGTGATCGGCAACCCCGTCACATCGGCCCCGAGCAAATCGCGTAGATGCGGACGCGCCACCTTGCCAAGCCGCATCGGCATCCCCAACATCTGATTGAAATCGCAGTCGTGCAGAAACCCCAGCCAATCGACGCTGATCAAGTTCTTGCACATGACGGAGTCCAGATTGCCGGCGCTGAAGTTTTCTTTCAGCAGCTTCATGTAGTCGACGAACTGGCCTTTGGAAATCAGCGTGCTGCCAAAGCGCTGAATCGGCATATTGGCCAATACATGAAGCTGGTTGAATGCGATATCGAAATGATCGGCAAGCTCGCGTTTGTAATCGGACTCGAGCTGGTGTTGACCCGGCGGCAACGAAGGACCTTGCGGGTTATAGACCAGGTTCAGGATCAAGCCGCTGTCGGGTTGTCCATAGCCGAGCGCATTGAACTTTCGCAACGCGGCGATGCTCTTGTCGAATACGCCGTCGCCGCGTTGTTGATCAACATTCGCCTGCGAATAACAAGGCAGCGACGCCGTCACTTCGACACGATGCTCTGCGAGAAAACTCGCCAGGTCCTCTTGTTGCGGTTCGAACAGAACCGTCAGGTTGCAGCGATCGATCACGCGAACGCCGATTGCACGCGCAGCGCGCACCAGCCCACGGAAATGGGGATTGAGTTCGGGCGCGCCGCCGGTCACGTCCAGCGTGGCGAGATGTCGGTCCTCGAGCACCTGCAACACCAATGCGACGGTCTCTTGATCCATCGTCTCGGTGCGAGTCGGTCCGGCATTGACATGGCAATGCTTGCAAGTCTGGTTGCATAGGTAGCCCAGATTGACTTGCAGGGTGTCGAGCGCATTGCGCCGTATCGACGGGAAATTAGTCTTGCGAAGCAAGGGATACGTGGCATGCATGACATCTCGCAAAAAACGGACTATCGATCAGTCGGATCCGGATTTGATTTCTTACCATCAAAATGCGTCGTGAGGTGATCGGAAGTCATGCGGAGCACCGCATCTCCATGTCGCGATTCAAACGAAGAGCGTTTCGCTTCGACCGCGCGACGCGATCACGCGGCCGATGCGTCTTGCCGAGTTCGCGGCGTGCGCTCCCGTCGCGTTCAGATGCGCGATCGCAAAGTCGGCATCGCCTTCGGCCACCACCAGCACGAAGCCGATGCCGCAGTTGAAGGTGCGCAGCATCTCGTCGTCGGTGACGCCGCCTTGCTGTTGCAGCCAGTCGAACAGCGCAGGTCGCGTCCACGAGTCGAGCGCGATCTCCGCCGACAGATGTTGCGGAAACATGCGGTGCGTGTTCTCTGTCAGCCCGCCGCCGGTGATGTGCGCCATGCCCTTGACGCGCGTCGTCTCCCGCATCGACGCCAGCAGCGCGCGCACCGGCTTGACGTAGATGCGCGTCGGTGCGAGCAGCGCGTCGCCGAGCGGCTCGTGCATCGCGGGCAAGCTGCGATGCAGCTCGGCGCCGCTGTGCTCGACGATCTTTCGAACCAGCGAGAAGCCGTTCGAATGCAGGCCGCTGGATGCGAGGCCGATCAGCGCGTCGCCTTCGGCAATGCCGCTGCCGTCGATCGCAAGCGACTTCTCGACGACGCCGACCGCGAAGCCGGCGAGGTCGTATTCGCCGGCCGGAAATGCATTCGGATGCTCGGCCGTCTCGCCGCCGATCAGCGCGCAGCCCGCTTCTTCGCAGCCGGCCGCGATGCCGCGTATCACTTCGGTCGCCACCGCGACCTCGAGCTTCTCGCATACGTAGTAGTCGAGAAAGAACAGCGGCTCGGCGCCCTGCACGAGGATGTCGTTGACGCTCATCGCGACCAGATCGATGCCGATGGTCGAATGCTTTTGCATCGCGAACGCGAGTTTGAGCTTGGTGCCCACGCCGTCGGTGCCCGCAACCAGGACCGGCTCGCGATAGCGCTTGGGCAATTCGATCAACGCGCCGAACCCGCCGATGCCGGCAAGCACCTCCGGCCGCATCGTGCGTTTCGCGAACGGCTTGATGTTCTCGACGAGCGCATCGCCGGCCTCGATATCGACGCCGGCGTCGCGATAGGACAGTCCATTCATGGCGGGGGGACGTCGATGGGGACGAGCGAAAGGTCGCTGCCTGATAAAGTAGCGCCTTTTGCGGCGCCCTAAGTCTTCGAAAGTTGGATGCTGCGCAGATGGCGCATTTGCATTTGCGCGCATAGGCGCTCGGCCGGTCGCTCGCGGCGCATTCTATCTCAGCGATGCCCCGATCGATCGCGCCACCGAGGGTATCGCCGACACTCTTTTGACTTGCCGCGAACCGAAACCCTCGCTTCTACTTGCATGACCCGACCGGACAGCCCGATTCCCCTCATTCAACGCCAGACCCTGGTGTGGCTTGCCATCGTTGGCGCGGTCGGCGTATTGCTCTGGCTGCTGGCCCCGGTCCTCACACCGTTTCTGTTCGCCGCGATCCTCGGCTACATCCTCAACCCCGGCGTGGACTGGCTCGCAAAGCGTCGCGTGCCGCGCTGGCTGGCCTCGCTCTTGATGCTGCTGCTGCTGTTGGCGTTCGTTGTCTTCCTGGTCCTGATCATCGTGCCGGTGCTGCAGAAAGAATTCCTTCAGGCGCGCGACAAGCTGCCCGAGCTGATGACGCGCATGCAGACCGGACTCGCACCTAAACTGTCCTCGTGGTTCGGCATCGACATCGAACTCAATGCGCAGGCCGTCCGCAGTTTCGCCGCCGAGCACTTTTCGATGGACAGCGTTGCGAAGTCGGCGCTCTCGTATTTGCGCATCGGCAGCGCGGCCGCTCTGTCAGGCCTGGCCACCGCGTTTCTCGCCGCGATCGTGCTCTTCTATCTGCTGGTCGACTGGCACATGGTGTGGTCGCGGCTCGCGACGCTGATCCCGCGCCCCGTGCATGCGCGCATCGGAACGATGGCCGGCGAGATCGATCACGTGCTGTCGAAATTCCTGCGCGGCCAGGTGCTGGTGATGCTGATCCTCGCGGTCTATTACTCGGGGGCGCTCGCGCTCGCGGGTTTCGAGATCTGGTTGCCGGTGGGCCTTCTGACCGGGCTGTTGGTGTTCATCCCTTACGCCGGCTTCGCGACCGGACTGGTGCTCGCTCTGTTGGCGGCGACGCTGCAGTTCGGCAACCTGTACGGTTTTCTCGCGGTCGCTGTCGTGTACGGCCTCGGGCAAGTTCTGGAGACCGTGATCCTGGTGCCGCGCCTGGTAGGTGAAAGCATCGGCCTGCATCCGATCGCGGTGATCTTCGCGCTGCTCGCATTCGGCGAGCTGTTCGGTTTCTTCGGCATCCTGCTTGCCTTGCCGGTTAGCGCGGTGCTGGTGGTCGCGTTGAAGCACTGGCGGCGACGTTACGTCGAAAGCGATTTTTATCGTGGCGGTGCGGGCGCACGCACAACGCGACGCACCCCAACGCAAACGCGCGCGGCGCTCGAGCGAGCCGACGAGCCCGTGAAGCCCGCGGGCCGCGACGCAACGTGAGGCGCACTCGCGCGCAGCTATCCCTACCTTCGGCGCCATGAACCAGCTGTTGCTCGACCTCGGCCCGCCGCCGCAACCCACGCTCGACAATTTTGTCGTCGGCCGCAATGCCGAGGCGCTGGCCGCGTTACGTCGTCTGTGCGCGGCGCCCGTCGCCGATCCGCCGGCACGCTGCCTCTATCTCTGGGGCGAAGCGGGCAGCGGCCGCAGCCATCTGTTGCGCGCGGCTTGCGGATTGCTCGGCGGCCGCTATCTTTCAGCACGTTCGATGGTGTCGTCTTCGATCGCGGGACCTTCGATCTCGGTCGCAGCCGTGCGCGATGCGATCGCCCGCGATCCCTCGCAGCCGCGTTGCCTCGTCGCGATCGACGACGTCGAAGCGACGACTCCTGACGTGCAGGAAGCTCTTTTTCACGCGTTGAACGCGATGCGCGAGGACCCGCGTGCGGCGATCGTCGTCGCGGGCAATGCAGCCCCACGCGATCTCGAACTCGCGCCGGGCCGCGACGATTTGCGTTCGCGCCTCGCATGGGGTCTCACGTTCGAGCTCTACAGACTCGACGACGACGCGAAGGATGCCGCGCTCGCGCGTCGCGCCGACGAGCGCGGCTTCGCACTCGCCCCCGACGTGCGCCGCTACCTGCTCACGCACTTCGCTCGCGATCTCGGCTCGTTGATGCGCATCGTCGACGCGCTCGATCGCTATGCGCTCGAACAGCAGCGCGCGGTCACCGTGCCGCTGATCCGCGAATACCTCGAACGCGCGAGCCTTGTCGATGAACGACTCGATCATGTCGCTTGACGACGCTGCCGTCGTTCCCGCGCACGTGGGAATCCAGCGTCTTGCTCCTTACGCCGCTGGGTCCGTGCGCAGGGACGACCGCAGTGAAGACATCCGGCAGGGACGACGAGCATGACTCTCCGCCTCGCGCTCTTCGACCTCGATCACACGCTGCTGCCGATCGACAGCGACTTCGAGTGGGGCAACTTCCTCGCGAAAAAAGGCATCGTCGATGCCGAATGGTTCAGGCGTCGCAACGAGGAGTTCTACGAACAATACAAAGCGGGCACGCTGGACATGCGGGCCTTCCTCGAGTTCGGTCTCGCGCCGCTGGCCGAGAACGATCGCGCGACGCTGGACGGCCTGCACGCGGATTTCATGCGTGCCGTCGTCGAGCCGAAGATCACGCCGCGCGCGCTTGCGCTGGTCGACTCGCATCGCGCGGCCGGCGACCTGTGCGCAATCGTGACGGCGACCAATGCCTTCGTGACCGCGCCGATCGCGCGGCGCTTCGGCGTCGAACATTTGATTGCGACCATCCCCGCGCAGGAGAACGGCCGATTCACCGGCGGCGTGCGCGGCGAGCCGTGCTTCAGGCAAGGCAAGCTCACGCGCGCGACGAGCTGGCTCGAAAGCCTCGGCCTCGGATGGGAAAGCTTTTCGTCATCGACCTTCTACAGCGATTCGCGCAACGATATCGCGCTGCTCGAACACGTGACCGTACCGGTCGCGACCAACCCCGACCCCACGCTCGCCGCGCATGCCAGCGCGCGCGGCTGGCGTCATCTCTCGCTCTTCGATGATCAGAAAACTCATCCATAGAATTTTCGGCAGGCGGCCTGCGCCGGCCACCGTGGCAGGTGTTCCCGGGGTTTCGCACGGCGCGAAGCCGGATGTGAGCGCCGACGGAAAAACGATCGCGAGCGCGACGACCGCGGCGCGACGCGCGGCGCGCGCCAGCCGCGGCAAATTCGGTGGCGGGTTCGGCGGCAAGAACCTGGGACCGGTGATGGTGCCGGTTTCGTCGCACGGCATCGACGCCAGGCTGGTCTCCGCCAACGCGATGCGCGTGACCAGAACCCTGCAGGAAAACGGATTCAAGGCCTTCGTGGTCGGCGGTGCGGTGCGCGACCTGCTACTGGGCGTCAAGCCGAAGGACTTCGACATTGCGACCGACGCCGTGCCTGAAGAAATCCAGCGGCTGTTTCGCCGTGCGCACATCATCGGCCGGCGCTTTCGTCTCGTGCACGTGATGTTCGGCGCGGACACGATCGAAGTATCCACCTTCCGCGCCAACAGCGTCGTGCCAGCCGCCGAAGCGCCGCCGCCGATCCAGGGGCACGCCACCAACAAACGCCTCGGCGGCGTGCAACACGCCTCCGATGAACACGGCCGCGTCCTGCGCGACAACATTTTCGGCTCGCAGGAAGAAGACGCCGCGCGCCGCGACTTCACCGTCAACGCGCTCTTCTACGATCCCGAAACGCAGACCGTGATCGACTATCACCACGGCGTCGCGGACATCAAGGGGCGGACCATGCGCATGATCGGCGACCCCGACAAGCGCTATCGCGAAGACCCGGTGCGTATGCTGCGCGCGGTGCGCTTCGCGGCCAAGCTGGGCTTCACGATCGACGAGGCGACGCGCGAGCCGATCGCACGATTGGCGCCGCTGCTGGAGAACGTTCCGTCGGCGCGCCTGTTCGACGAGATGTTGAAGCTCCTGATGTCGGGCCATGCGCTCGCGTGCTTGAAGCGCTTGCGCGCCGAAGGTCTGCATCACGGCATGCTGCCGCTGCTCGACGTGGTGCTCGAGCAGCCGATGGGCGAGCGCTTCGTCACGCTCGCGCTCGAGAACACCGACGAGCGCATCCGCGTCGGCAAGCCGACCACGCCGAGCTTTCTGTTCGCGTCGCTGTTGTGGCACGAGGTGCTGAAGAAGTGGAACGAAGGCAAGGCGCGCGACGAGTATCCGATTCCCGCACTCGGAAACGCGATGGACGACGTGCTCGAAGCGCAGACCGGCAAGCTCGCGATCCAGCGTCGCTACACGGCCGACATGCGCGAGATCTGGGGGCTGCAGCCGCGCCTCGAACGCAGAGTGGGTCGAGCGCCGTGGCGGCTGCTCGAGCATCCGCGTTTTCGCGCGGGATACGACTTTCTGTTGCTGCGCGGAGCAGCCGGCGAAATCGATGCGGCGCTCGGCGATTGGTGGACGCGCTTCATCGATGCCGATTCGGCCGGCCGAGAAACCCTGCAGAACGAATTGAGCGCGAGCGACATGGCCGGCACAGGAGTCAAACGCAAACGGCGAAAGAAGAAGAAAGCGACGACCGAAGGTGCGGCAGCTTCGGTCGATGCGCCTGAGGGCGATAGCGAAACTTCCGAGCACGATGAGATGCCAGGAGATGCCAGCGAGCACGATGCAGACCCGGCGATCGCTGAAAAAACGCACGACGGCGATGCCCTGGACGCAACTGCGCCCAAGAAGCCGCGTCGCCGCCGTCCGCGCAAGCCGCCGGTCGAATGAACGCGTCTGCGCCTCACATCGAACGAGTACGCGAACGCGAACGCGAGCCCGCGACGGCCTACATCGGCGTCGGCGCCAACCTCGGTTTCGCGCGCGACGCGGTGATGAACGCGCTGATCGATCTGGAAGGTCTGCCTTCGACGACGTTCGTAGCGGCATCGGGTCTGTATCGAAGCGCACCTGTCGATGGCGACGGCCCCGACTACATCAACGCGGTCGCCGAAGTCGAAACGCGATTGTCCGCGCACGAACTACTGCTCGCCTTGCAGGCGATCGAGACGCGCTACGGGCGCGTGCGAACCACCAGGAATGCGCCGCGCACGCTCGACCTCGATCTGTTGCTCTATGGTGCCGGCCTGATCAAGACGCCCGACCTCACGGTGCCGCATCCGCGCATGGACGAACGCGCATTCGTGCTGTTGCCGCTGATCGACCTCGCGGGCGACATCGAGATTCCGGGGCGGGGTCGCGCGAAAGCATTGGCCGCGCGCATCGGAGGCCAGCGCGTCGAACTGCTCGACGCGTAATCATAAAAGGCGCTTAAGCACCGGTTCTGTGAAGCGCGCGTTCAATGCTTTGAGACGCGATGTCGTCTTCCTTGTCCTCGCGGTCATCTGCGTCGCGTGGTCGATCGCAACGCCTTCACGCATCGTCGACTACCCCGAGCTCGTCGACTGGCCGACCATCCTCGCGCTCACGGGCCTGCTGGTTCTGACCAAAGGCGTCGAAGCGTCGGGCGCACTGTCGGTAGTGGCGCGGCGCCTGATTATCGCGATTCACAGCGAGCGCAGGCTCGCGTTGTTCCTGGTCTGCGCATCCGCGCTGCTGTCGACCTTTCTCACCAACGATGTCGCGCTGTTCGTGATCGTGCCGCTGACCTTGCGGCTGCGAGGTTCCGATTCCGTGCGCGGTTCGGTTCCGGTGACGCGCCTGATCGTGTTCGAAGCGATTGCCGTCAACGCGGGCTCTGCGCTCACGCCTCTCGGCAATCCCCAGAACCTGTTTTTGTGGGGACAGTCCGGCGTGAAGTTCGTGTCGTTCATGGGCACGATGCTTGCTCTCGTTGCAATCGCGATGATCGCGTTGCTGCTGTTGACCACGGTTGCATTTTCGAGTCGCAAGCTCGACTGCGACGATCGCGAAGTCGCTACAGTCGACCGTCGATTGTTGATCGTGTCGCTGGTGCTTTACGCGCCCTTCCTGATCCTGATCGACACCCATCAGCCGGCGATCGCCTGCGCGACAATACTCGTGATCTTCGCCACCTTCGCGCGGCGCGTGCTTGTGGGTGTGGACTGGGCGCTGCTGGCGGTGTTCGTATTGATGTTCATCGACCTGCGGCTCGCGGCGCAGACCGATGCCGTGCGTCACGCCATCGAATCCATCGGCGTTCACGAGCCGATGCGCCTCTATGCGACCGCGGTGCTGTCGTCGCAACTGATCAGCAACGTGCCGGCCGCGATCCTGCTCGCCGAATATTCGAAGGACTGGGCCACGATCGCCTACGGCGTCACGATCGGCGGCTTCGGATTTTTTGTCGGATCGCTCGCCAATCTGATCGCGTTGCGGCTTGCGAAAGATCGCCGCGCGTGGCTGGTGTTTCACGCGTATTCTGTGCCGTTCCTTTTTGTCGTCGCGCTGCTCACATGGGCGTGCTCGCATTGACGTAAGCGCGTCGCCTCTCTTTCCTTCTTCGCATCCCATGCTCGATAAAGTTCGTCACCTCGTGATCGAGGGTCCCATCGGTGTCGGCAAGACGTCGCTTGCCAAACGCATCGCCCTGCACCTGCGCGCCGAGACGCTGCTCGAAGTCCCCGAGGCCAATCCGTTTCTCGAGCGCTTCTATCGCGACAGCGCGCGCTACGCGTTTTCGACGCAGGTCTTCTTTCTTTTTCAGCGCATTCATCAGTTGCGCGACCTGGCGCAGCGCGATCTGTTCTCGGACGTGTTCGTAGCCGACTTCCTTCTCGAGAAGGACGCGCTGTTCGCATCGCTGACCTTGGCCGACGACGAGCTGCATCTGTATCGGCAGATCTATTCGAACCTCGCGATACAGACGTCGGCGCCCGATCTCGTCATCTATCTGGACGCGCCGCCTTCGGCGCTCTTGACGCGCATCGCCGAGCGCGGACGAACCATGGAAGTCTCGATCTCGGAGAGCTATCTCGCGCAACTGTGCGAGGCGTACACGCGCTTCTTCTATCAGTACGAAGCCGCGCCGTTGCTGACCGTCAACACCGAACAATTCGACCCCGCCCACAACGACGCCGATTTCGAGATGTTGCTCGATCGCGTGCGTCAGATGCGCGGGCGCCGCGAGTTCTTCAATCGCGGCAACTGAGGAAGGTTGTCAAAGGCCGAGTTCACTCAACGAGGCGTGATGATCGGGCCGCCGGCCCGACGGCCAGCGATACTTCCTGTCTTCCACGGCGATGGCAAGGTCGTTGATGCTTGCGATGCGTGCACGCATCAGTCCATGCTCATCGAATTCCCACATCTCGTTGCCATAGCTGCGATACCACTGACCGCTGTCGTCGTGGCATTCGTAGGCGAAGCGCACGGCGATGCGGTTGTCGAGAAAAGCCCAGAGCTCCTTGATCAGTCGATAGTCCAGCTCGCGTTGCCATTTCGCTTGCAGAAAGGCCGCGATCGCGTCACGTCCCTCTACGAACTGTGAGCGATTGCGCCAGCGGCTATCGACCGTGTAGGCCTGCGCGACGCGCGCAGGATCGCGGCTGTTCCAGGCGTCTTCGGCGAGACGCACCTTCTGCGTCGCGGTTTCGTGCGTAAACGGTGGCAACGGCGGACGGTTCATTCTTCTACCTCGATCAAGTTGGACGGATGCAAAGCGGTCGACGGAGCGAACGGTCCGCCGACCGCGATGATGGCGCAGGTCTGCTCACGCCTCCTTGGCGTCGATCACCGGGAAGTCGATCTCGATGTTGGGGCAGGGAGTGGGGATGCGGGACATGACGAGATCTCTTGGTGGATTCGGCGAATTCCGGCAAGGTGCAATTTAGGCGTTCTCGCTACGCACCACTAGACTGCGCAAGCTGGAATCACACTCCGAGAAATGGAATCGACGTGGACCGTCTGGAAGCGATGCACCCTCCTTCCGCCGTCTGCGAAGCAGCCTCGAGCGATCACGCTGCGCGCAAGACGATGACGCTGCCGCGCCTCTTCGAGATGTGCGCGGCGAGCGAGCGCATCGCGATGCTGACTTGCTACGACGCGAGCTTCGCCGCGCTTTGCGATCGCGCGGGCGTCGACGTCCTTCTGGTCGGCGATTCGCTTGGCATGGTGATTCAGGGCGAGTCGTCGACGCTGCCCGTCACGCTCGAACAGATGCGCTATCACGTCGCCTGCGTCGCCCGTGGGCTGATGAATGCCGACGGCAAGGCATGGTTGATCGGCGACCTGCCGTTCGGCTCGTACCACTCTTCGCCGGCGGCCGCATATCGAAGCGCCGCTACGCTGATGCAGGCCGGCGCGCAGATGATCAAGATCGAAGGCGCGGGGCGCGACAACGCATGGCTGATGGAAACGATCGCTTTCATCACGGCGCGCGGCATTCCGGTGTGCGGGCATCTGGGGCTGACGCCGCAGAGCGTGCATCAACTCGGCGGTTATCGAGTGCAGGCCAGGGCCGATGACGATGCCGAACGACTGCTTGCGGATGCGCGCGCGATCGAAGCGGCGGGCGCCGCGATGCTGGTGCTCGAGATGGTGCCCGCGTTGCTCGCGGCGCGCGTCACCGGGGCATTGCGCATCGCGACGATCGGCATCGGCGCGGGCGCGCAGTGCGACGGTCAAGTGCTGGTGCTTCACGACATGCTCGGCATTTATCCGGGACGCAGGCCGCGCTTCGTGAAAAATTTTGCGCAGGCCGACGACGGCTCGTCGCGCGATGCCGAAGCAGCGGTGCGTGCATATGTCGAGGCGGTGAAG
>JBBSEF010000082.1:0-12818 GCA_038240015.1 Burkholderiales bacterium | reverse complement strand
GTCGAGCGTGACGCGGACCGTGCGGGCGCGAAGCGACGAAGAACCGTTCGAGCCGTCGACCATCCAGCGCGCGACCGACTGGGGCGCCGACCAGAACAAGCGCTCGTCGGTCATGCGCGTGGGCGCCGTCGGACGGACTCGCGATGCGGACCTTGTGCCGATCGATCAGACCGGGACGCAGTGGCCACCGATCGAAATGCGGAACGCGACGGGGCTCGGCGCGCTGTCGCCCGATACCCTGGGCCGAAATCCGGCCGCGCCGCCCAGCCCTTATCGCACCGGCGGCTTCAATCCCTACTATCAGATCGGCCGTGCCGAGAATCGTATCGAGGTCGAAGAAATCGCCGACACGCTCACCCAAGCCGAACTGCTGGTGCAGCTTGGCGATCCCAAAGAGGCGATGAGCCTGCTCGCGCGGCATATACGTGAGACCGAGAGACCCGGACCCACGGTGTGGCTGATGCTGCTGGGGCTCTATCAGTCAACCGGCCGCGAGGCGCAATACAACGCGTTGAGCGACGGGTTTCGCACGCTCTTCAATGCCGACGTGCCGGCCTGGGCGACGACGCCCGACGTGGCTGCGCGCGACCTAGAGTCCTATCCGCAGGTGATCGACAAGCTCAAGAAAACCTGGCCCGGCATCGAGTGCCGCGCTTTTCTCGAAGGCGTCCTGACCGACGATCGTGGCGGAAGCCGCCAGGGATTTTCGTTGGGCGCCTATCGCGAACTGTTGTTCCTCGTCGAGATACTCGATACGTTCAAGGACGAATCGCAGGAATCGAGCGACCGAAGCGAGATCGAACACAAGCTCGGCAGCGATCGTTAGTTCGGAGCGGCTTCACTTCGTTCCGAACAGTCGATCGCCCGCATCGCCCAGACCCGGCACGATATACCCGTGATCGTTGAGCTCGCGATCGATCGCGGCCGTGAACACCGGCACATCCGGATGCGCGCTGGTGAAGTGCTTCAGGCCTTCGGGCGCCGCCAGAAGACACACGAAGCGGATCGACTTCGGCCGCGTCTCCTTCAAGCGATCGACCGCGGCAACCGCCGAGTTGCCGGTCGCCAGCATCGGGTCGAGCACGATCGCGTCGCGCTCATGCATGTCGTGCGGCATCTTGAAGTAATACTCGATCGCGCCCAATGTCTTGGGATCGCGATACAGGCCGATGTGGCCGACGCGCGCGCCCGGCACCACATTCAACATGCCGTCCAGAAAGCCGCTGCCCGCGCGCATGATCGTCACGAACACGGTCTTCTTGCCGTCGATGACCGGCGAGCGCATCGCCTCGAGCGGAGTCTCGATGTCGATCAACTGAGTCGTCATGTCGCGCGTCACTTCGTAGGCCATCAACATGCCGATCTCGTTCATCAGCCGACGAAAGCTGTTGGTGCTGCGCGTCTTTTCGCGCATCAGGGTCAGCTTGTGCTGAATCAGCGGATGCGTGAGGTGATGTATTGCGGACTTGGGATCGGGCGCATCGGTCATGGTCGAACACTCCCTGCAATCAATGATGGCGTCATGTCGATGATGGCCCGTTCAGAACACGGTTCCGTCGCTCTCGACGGTCACCGGCGGTGCGCCTCCCGGACGCAACTCGGCGGCGATCGCGCGGCCCGCGGCCCAGGTGCCGCCTTCGAGAATGCGCGCGAGCGGCAGTTGATTTGCGTCCACATGCAGAAGGTCGCGAACCAGGACTGCGAGTTCATCGATCAACGCGATGGTGAGCGCGCGCCATTCGATGATCCACGGGTGGTCCGGGTTCATAGCTTTCTTGATTCGCTTCATATCGCGCGGTACGACCAGACCCGCGTCGAGCAACAGCCCGCCGTTGCGGTATTCGGGTAGCGCCGTCAACGCATCCAGGCCATCGACCCGCACACCCGCCCACTCGAACGGTTCGATCAGCGAATACGTGAGCCATTGCGAGAGCTTGTGAAACGGCACGAGACCCGCGCTCGGGCCGCGGCCGCCCGCATGCGGATGAGGCCAAACGTCGCCCACGGGGCAGCCATCGAAGCATTGGCCGCTCGGCCAGATGCCAGACAAGGTGTCGAGCAACACGCCGAGGATCTGCGAGGCGCTCAGCGTTGACGATGCGGTCGACGATGCCGCTTGCGTGCCGAGCCGGTCGAACAGAGTCCCGGGACGTCCCTCATGACCGAACCATTGCGGCTGATCACGCAGCGCTTCGCCCAGGCCTCGCATCAACATCGCGCGGCCTTCGAGTCCGACCAGCGGATTGGTTGCATCGACCTGAAAGATCGCCGCAAGCGCGCTCGCATCGATACGCATCAACGCCTGCGCATCGACGCGATAGGGATCGTTGCGATCCGACGAGAAGCGTCCCTTCATGAATGCGCGAAAGCTCGCGACCGCGAGACCTTCGCTTCGCGCATAGCGCGTGGCAGCCAGGCTTTGCGCGAACGACTCGACAAAGCGCCATCGCGGTCCGGCGCCCGCGTCGAGCAATACGCTGACCAATACGAGATCGAGTTGCGCGCGCGCGATTTCCTCCGCGCTGCGCCCTGCGAGACTGCGGTCGAGCTCGTCCTTGCGATCGTCGCCTCCGGCTTCGAAGTGCCGCCAGCGGCTGTGATAAGGGACCTGCAAATCGGGATAGCGCGTCTTCGTGAGTCGCGCGACGCGCTCGGCCACGATCGGAAATTTCGAACGATCGATGCTGAAGTGCCGAGACTCGCCGGACTCGGCCGCAGCAGCGATCGATGCGCAGCGCTCGCGGATCGTCGCGGGCGTGCGCAGCACGCGAACCGCGGCCGCCGTGTCTGCCTCCTTGTTCGCACTCGCACCGTCAGCCAAGCCCGCGCCCTTTCGTCTCGGCAAGGCGCGCCGCATCGGGGATCGCGGCGTCGGTGAAGTATCCGGCCGCGATCTTGGCTTCGATCTCGACGCGCGCGTCGGCGGGTACCAGCGCATCGGGAATCTTGACGCGCTCGCCGACGTCGATGCCGCTTGCGGTGATCGCGTCGTACTTGTCGTTGCTCATCGACACGAGACGATGGATCTTGGTGACGCCCAGCCAATGCAGCACGTCGGGCATCAGCTCCTGAAAGCGCATGTCCTGCACGCCCGCGACGCATTCGGTGCGCAGAAAATATTTGTCGGCGCTGTCGCCGCCGACCTGACGTTTGCGCGCGTTGTAAACCAGGAACTTGGTGACCTCGCCGAGAGCGCGGCCTTCCTTCCTGCTGTATGCGATCAGGCCCACGCCGCCCAATTGTGCGCCCTTGATGCACTCCTCGATCGCATGGGTGAGATAGGGACGACAGGTGCAGATGTCCGAGCCGAAGACATCGGAGCCATTGCACTCGTCGTGCACGCGCGCGGTCAGCGTGACGTTCGCGTCGGCGAGCGCACGAGGGTCGCCGAAGATGTAGAGCGTCTGCCCGCCGATCGGCGGCAGGAACACTTCGATGTCGCTCCTCGTGACGAGTTCGGGATACATGCCGCCGGTCTCTTCGAAGAGACTGCGACGCAAGTCGGCCTCGCTGACGCCAAAGCGCGCAGCCACGCCGGGCAGCCACCACACCGGTTCGATCGCGACCTTGGTCACGACCGCCGAGCCGTTCTCGAGCAGCACGCGGTTGTCGGGGATCAGTCGATCGAAGGTGATCGCGTGGCGAATCTCGGGCAGATCGATATGCGCCTTGGTGACCGCGATGGTCGGTCGAAGGTCGTAGCCCTCGGCGATGTAGTCCGCGAAGACATCCACCACCGATGCGCCCCACGGATCGATGGCCACCATCTTGCTCGCGTCGCCCCACTGCGGATTCGGTCCGATCAAATCGGTCGGCGACGTGTCGGTGAGGTCGGTGCGATGCCCGCGCGTGAGGCTGCCGGCTGCGACCGCGAGCGCGCGATAGACGCCGTACGAGCCCGAGTGAGTGCCGATGACATTGCGCTGGCTGCGATTGGCCGTCGATCCGATCACCGGCCCGCGCTCGGCCGCGGTCGCCGCGCCCCAACGGATAGGGGGCGCGCCTGACACACCCTGTTGTCCGGGATGCGACGTTAATCGAATGTGTTTGTTCAATCGTTTTCCTACGGTCCACTCGCGGACTCGCCATTACAATACGCGATCTTTTTCATGCCATGCCGTGACGCGCAAAACCACCCAGCCCCTTGTGTCTTCTTCGCCCAACGAGACGAAGACAGACGCGCGCCTGCACGACGTTCCGAATGCACGCGTCGCTATCGTGATGGGCAGTGCGAGCGATTGGGAGACCATGCGCGCGGCCGCGGAGCTGTTGCGTGAGTTCGGCGTGAGCTTCGAAGCGCGCGTGCTGTCCGCGCATCGCATGCCCGATGCGCTGTTTGCCTACGCGGAAGCGGCATCGACGCGCGGCTTGGCGGCGATCATCGCGGGCGCCGGCGGCGCGGCGCATTTGCCCGGCATGCTCGCATCGAAGACCACCGTACCCGTGCTCGGCGTGCCGGTGCCCACGCGCTATCTGCACGGCCAGGACTCGCTCTACGCTATCGTGCAGATGCCCCGGGGCATACCGGTGGCAAGCTTCGCGATCGGCAGCGGAGGCGCCGCGAACGCGGCCTTGTTCGCGATCGCGATGATGGCCGCACACGACCGTGTCCTCGCGAAGAAGCTCGACGCCTGGCGCGACGCGCAGACGCAAGCGGCGAGCGACGCGCGCCTGGAACTTTGAGCGCGTCGTGATCGATTCAATGCCTGTCGTCCCCGCGAACGCGGGGATCCAGCGACGTACTCTTGACGACACTGGGCTCCCGCGCGCGCGGGAACGACCGAGTGTCTAGCGATCGTCTGGTCGTCGCGCCCGGAGGCTGGCTCGGTCTGCTCGGCGGCGGCCAGCTCGGACGCATGTTCGCGATGGCCGCGCAAAGCCTCGGCTATCGCGTCGCGGTTCTCGACCCCGCGCGCGGGGGGCCGGCCGCGTCGGTGGCCGATCAACACATCGAAGCCGACTACCTCGACGCGCCCGCGCTCGAAAGCCTCGCACTGCAATGCGCGGCGGTCACCACGGAGTTCGAGAACGTGCCCGCGCAAAGCCTCGCTTTTCTTGCCGAGCATTGCTTCACGACCCCGTCGGCCGAAAGCGTCGCAGTCGCGCAGGACCGCATTGCCGAGAAGAGTTTCATCGCATCGTGCGGCATCGCGGTCGCGCCGCATGCGGTGATCGAGAGCGCGGCCGATATCGCCGTGACGTCGGCCGACCTGTATCCAGGCATTCTCAAGGCGAGTCGTCTCGGGTACGACGGCAAGGGGCAGGCGCACGTGGCCGATCGCGCTCAGGCGCACGTGGCCTATGCGCGCTTCGACGGACAGCCCGCCGTGCTCGAGAAAAAGCTCGAGCTCGCATTCGAACTCTCGGTGATCGTCGCGCGCGGGTCCGATGGCGCGACCGCGATCTATGCGCCCGCGGAAAATCTGCATCGCGACGGCATCCTGGCCATCAGCACCGTGCCGTCGCAATCGATCTTGCCCTCGCTCGAAGCCGATGCGGTCGCGGCGACCTTGCGCATCGCGCATGCGCTCGACTATGTCGGCGTGTTGTGCGTCGAGTTCTTCGTCGTGTGCGACAACGCTGGCGCGCCGCGGCTGTTCGTCAACGAGATCGCGCCGCGTCCCCACAACAGCGGTCACTACACCATCGACGCCTGCGTGACGAGTCAGTTCGCGCAGCAGGCGCGCATCGCGGCCGGTCTGCCGCTGGGAGAAACGCGGCGACACAGCGCTGCGGTGATGGTCAATCTGCTCGGCGACCTGTGGTTCGCTCGCGAGCATGATGAAGAGCCGCGCGAGCCCGACTGGAGCGCGGTGCTCAAGCACCCGGGCGCCAACCTACATCTCTACGGCAAGAGCGACGCGCGTCGCGGCCGCAAGATGGGCCACGTGACCGTGATCGCGGAGAAGGCCGACGATGCGAAGCGCATCGCACTGGCAATCGCCGACGTGCTCGGGATCGAACGCTGGTGAAGACTAACGATGGCGCGAACGATGCTGCGGTCGATGCCGCGAAGGCCGACGCGGACTATGTCGCGGTCGATGCCGTGCACGCCGCCGCCGCGCGCCTGGCCGCGGGGCGACTGGCCGCGTTTCCCACCGAGACCGTGTACGGACTCGGCGCCGATGCCAGTGATCCGCAGGCGGTCGCCGCGATCTTTCGCGCGAAGGGAAGGCCGAACGATCACCCGCTGATCGTGCATGTGCCGGTCGGCAGCGACCTCGAACGATGGGCGCGCGACGTTCCCCCCTTGGCCGCGCGATTGATCGAGCGCTTCTGGCCGGGACCGCTGACCCTGATTCTTCCGCGTCGCGAGGGCGTCGGTGAGGCGGCGGCGGGCGGCCAGGACACGATCGGCCTGCGCTGCCCCGCGCATCCGGTTGCGCAAGCGATGCTCGCTGCTTACTCGGCGCTGCGTACGCGCCGCGATCGCAACGCGCCTATCGGCATCGCCGCGCCATCGGCCAATCGTTTCGGACACGTGAGCCCGACCAGCGCCGCGCATGTGCGCGATGAGTTCGCCGGCCAGTTCGACGACGCAGTCGCCGACGCGAGCACGACCGACGCTTCGACATCGATCTTCATTCTCGACGGCGGCGATTGTCCGGTCGGCATCGAATCGACCATCGTCGATTGCTCGCGGCTCGACACCATCGGCCCGGTGTTGTTGCGGCCGGGCCATGTGACGGCGGCGATGATCGAAGAGGTGCTTGGCGTTTCGATGCGCGATGCCGATCGCGACGCACCGCGCGCATCGGGAACGCTGGCGGCGCACTACGCTCCGGCGACGCGGCTGCGTCTGGTCGATGCCGAGACGCTGCATCGCGCGCCTGACGATGTTGCCATCTACGGCTTCATGGTCGATGCGTTGCTGACGGGCGAGAGCAGACGCGCCGCACCGCGCGACGCGATCGACTATGCGTACGAACTCTATGCAACGCTGCGCGCGCTCGACGCGAGCGGCGCGCGCGAGATCTGGATCGAGCGGCCGCCGCGCACGCCCGCGTGGGCCGCCGTCAACGACCGGCTACTGCGCGCGTCCGCCGGGTCCGGTAGTCGCTGAAGCGTGAGCCGAAGAGTCAGGGGCGTTCCGATTTCACCTTGCATTAGACTGCCAGCGGCACGTGTCATCGGCTCCATTTTTTGCCGCTGATCGAGACAGCCATTCGATTGCACACCATTGATCGAGGAGACCAGCCATGCCGATCCCAACAGAGAACGTCGGTTCGCTTCCGCGGCCCGTCAAGCTTCAGGCCGCGATTGCCGACTACGACGCCGGAAAGATCACTCACGACGATTTGAAACGCGAGCAGGACGCGGCCTGCCGCGATTCGATTTCACGCATGGAGGCGACCGGTGCACCGATCGTGTCCGATGGCGAGCAGCGCGCGTCGAGCTTCGCCACGTATCCGATCGTGGACACGCTGGCCGGCACCGGCCTCGCGCCCAACCTCGCGGGCGACGGACAGTATTTCGCGATCTTCACCGACGGCCACCATCGTCAGCTTCCGCGTCTGACCGGTGGCCCGTTCAGGTACAAGACCTTCGCATCCGAGTACGTGAAGGAAGCCATGAAGATGGCGAAGAAGCCGATCAAGCAGGCCGTCATCGCGCCGTCGATGTTGTCGCTGCTGTATCCGCTGGACGGCAAACTGGACGGCTACTCGCGTGAGCAATTCCTGTCGGACCTCTGCGACGAATGCGAGAAGGACATCCGCCAGTGTTTCGCAGCCGGAGCCAAGCGCGTGTCGATCGACTTCACCGAGGGACGGCTCGCATGCAAGAACGATCCGAACAATCCGTGGACCGGCCGCCACATGTTGGAGGCGTTCATCGAACTGAACAATCGCGTGATCGATCGCTTCACTCCCGAAGAGCGCAAGAACATCGGCATCCACACCTGTCCGGGCGGTGACTGCGACTCGACCCACAGCGCGGAGGTCGATTACGCGGAACTGCTGCCCAGCATGTTTAAGATGAACGCCGGATACTTCCTGATCCAGCTCGCCAGCGAGAAGGACAAGGAGCGCGTCTACAAGCTGATCGGCCAACACAGCCGCGACGATGCGAACGGCGTCCCGCAGGTCTGCTTCATCGGCGTAACCAATCCGCAAAGCCCGATCGTCGAGACGCCCGAGCAGGTGCGCGACGACCTGCTCACCGCAGCCAAGCACATACCCGTCGCGCGCCTGGGATCAACCGACGATTGCGGGTTCTCGCCGTTCTCGATCGATGTGAAGCCCAAGCATGGTTCTCCGGATGTGGCGAGGGATATCGCGTTTCAGAAAATCGCTTCGCGTGTGAAGGGGACTGCGATGGCGTCCGAGCGACTTGGGATGTGAAGTCGCTTTCTTTGCTGTGCTTCGAAGAGTCGCTTTCTTTGCGCGAAGCAAAGAAAGAAAGCGACTCCGCGTAGCTTTCTACCTCCACGCGGCGACGAATCCCACCGCCCAGACACGACCGAGAGGATTCGCATACAACGGGTCATATCCTGCCTGGAACGTATTGCCCTGATTGGTGGCAGGGGGGTCGGTATCGAACAGGTTGCGAACGCCCAATGTCACGCGCACGTCGCGAGACACCGCGAAGGCGAGCTGCCCGTCCCATATGCGATAGGCGGCCACGCGATGCGTCGAGCCGTCGGGCAGCAACGTTGCGTCGGGATAGCCGCGCCGATAGCGTTGCGACAGCGTTGCGCTCCATGCTCCACGGTCGAGGTTCATCGTCAGCACGTGCTGCCATCGCGGCGCGCGGCGCCCGATCAGATCGACTTCGTTTCCCAGGAAGATATTCTGGCGCGCGCGTTGCACATAGGTTCCTTCCATCCGCAGCGAGACACGGCCAAGCGGTGTGGTCGTCGGCCGCAGTCGGATCGAAAGGTCGGTCCCCTCGACGCGCCAGTCGCCTAGGTTCTCGTTGAGCGTCTCGATGCGAACGATCGGCCCCGGCAAACCCGGGAAGGCGGGATCGACCGGACCACGGATCACGTTGCGGCCCTCGTAGAGCGGGATGTTGTCGATCACGTCGAAGGGGTCGACCACGCCGATGATGTCGTTTACCCGGATCTTCCAGCGGTCCACCGAGACCTGCCATGCGGATTCTGCTTCAAGAACGAATCCGACGCTGGACTGGATCGAACGTTGCGGACGCAGATTCGGATTGCCGCCGTCGACCAGAAAGACCTCGGGCTGGCAGTCGGAGGGCAGCTTCGTGAACGGGCAGCGTGCGGGATCGGACACGCCCGCATTCGCGAGTTCGAAGAATCCCGATGACTGCTGCGTGTACAGCTCCGGCAGCGAGGGCGCGCGAAAGCCGCGCCCGATCGAGCCGCGCAGCAGCAGCCAGCGCGCCGGTTGCAGCCGAAGCGCGATCTTCGGACTGATGGCCGTGCCGAAGTCGTTGTAGTGATCGACGCGCGCGGCGGCCTGCACCTCTACCCCTTTGGCCAACGGCGCCACCAGCTCCGCATAGGTCGCCAACGCATTGCGCGCGCCTTCCTTCGGCGCGGCCGGCACGCCGCCGATGACATCGGCCACGAGCGACGCTTGGCTGTCGCGCAAGCTTTCATGACGGCCTTCGATGCCGATGGCGAGCGCGAGCGGTCCCCCGGGCAGCGGCACGAGGTCCCGGCTCGCACGCAGATCGGCGCCTTGTGTGCGTCCCCTCGCCTCGCGCGAGGGCCCACGCAATTCGGTTCCCGCTAGCAGAGAGTCGCCTTCGACACCGGACGGGCCGAACGGATTGACGAGGCCGCTGCCGATCGCGGCGGCGAGGCGACCTGCATCGACAAATCCGCTGACGTAGCGTTCGCGCGATCGGCTGTCGTTGATGTTGAGTGCGCCGTCGAGGTCCCATCCCGCGAGGTGCGACTTGATGCCGGTGAGCAGGCGTACGTTGTCCGAGTTCACCTCGGTTGTGCGGCCGCCCAGTGGAAGCGTCCGGTAGGCCAACACCAGCCCGCCCGAAAGCCCGAGTGCCGTGGGGTAGTAAGGACTCGATGCGGGCAGGATGAAGCGGACTCCGCCTTGCGATGCGCTCGCGCTCGCGGGCGAAGGTGAAGCGGTGAACACGATACGACTCGTTGCCGCGAGCAATTCTGCATACGCTTCGCTGTCCGGTGTCAGCCGCAGCGTGCCGCGACCGAGCAGCGTCGCCTGCCGCGAGGGCGCCGACAGATCGAGCGTCTTCGCGTTATCGAACCAGCAAGCTCTATCCTTGTTCACGGTGAGTGGCGTGCAGGCCGGTGCGGCCGGGTTGAGCAGCGTGCGCGTCCCGTTCACGATGCTGCGTATGTTCGCCGGAAACGACGTCGGTATGGTTCCGTCGAGTCCCAGTTCGGGCCGATAGCTGGTCGCTGCGAAAGACCGGTCGATCGCGCGCAAACGTTCGGAGCGCTGTACGTCGAGCACGCCGAACAGGTTGAACCCATCGGCCGCGAGATCGCCGCCGCCGAACGCGAGCGTGGCCCGCTTGCGCTCACCGCCACCGGCTTCGCTGCCGCTGTAGTTCAGCGTGGCGCCCGCGCCTGCGTAGTCCTGTCGCGTGACGAAGTTGATCACTCCCGCGATCGCATCGCTGCCATACAGCGCCGAAGCGCCGTCCTTCAAGACTTCGACGCGATCGATCGCCGCCAGCGGGATCGCGTGCAAGTCCACCCCGGGGCCGCCGGTACCGCTGAAGGCGTAGTTGCCCAACCGCCTGCCGTTGAGCAGGACCAGCGTCTCGCTCGCGCCGAAGCCGCGCAGCGAAGCGCCGGACAAGCCCGGTGTGGCGCCGTCGCCCAGACCCAGCGCCTCGCGATGGCCGCCGAAGTTGGCGCTGACGAGATCGAGCAACTCTTCGGCATTGGACACGCCGCTGCGCTCGATCTCGTCGCGGCGAATGATCTGCACCGGTAACGCTGTCTCGGCATCGAGGCGCGGCAGACGCGATCCGATCACCTCGATGCGCTCGAGCGTCTGCACCTGCGCGAACGCGTGCGTAGCGAGCGACGAGGACAGAAAGAGAACCAGCGCGAGCGAACGTAGGCGCATGGTGACCTACATCTGTCGGAACCGATACGCAAACGGTTCGCTGACCGCGAGCGTCTCCTTGCGTGTCTTCAGGCGGATCTCGAATTGTCCGCTGAGTTTCCGATGGGCGAGTGCGATCGCATTGACGTTCACCACCACGCCGCGGTGGATGGGCCAGAAGACTTCGGGGTCGAGCTCGTCGAGCAGTTCCTTGATCGGCTTGCGGATCAGGGCTTCGGACTCGGCGGTGACGACCAACGTGTATTTGTTGTCGGCCTTGAAATAACAGATTTCGTCGGTGGTGATGAGCCGCACGTTCTGTCCGTGCGCGGCATTGACCCATCGGAGGTAGGCACGCTTCTCGGCGCGCTCGCCAAGCGTCTTGAGCATCCCGTCGATGTGGGCCGGTGCGGCATCGAGCCGCTCGCGCACACGCGCGATGGCGGTAGCGAGCCGGACTGGGCTGAACGGCTTCATCACGTAGTCGACCGCACCTTGCTCGAAAGCGCTGACCGCGTGCTGATCGAAGGCCGTGACGAAGACGACATGGCAGCGGCCGCTCGCGGCGCGCGCGACCTCTAGCCCCGACAGACCCGGCATCTCGATGTCGAGAAATACCACTTGCGGCTTGCAGCGCTCCAGTGCGTCTAGCGCTTCGATTCCGTCCTCGGCCTCGGCGACGATGCGCAGTCCCGGCCACAGCCGCGAGAGACTTTCTTTCAGCTCACCGCGAAGGAGGGGTTCGTCTTCGGCGATGACGGCGTCGGTCATGACTCGCCTTCGATGTTGCCTTCTCCGGCGAGCTCGAGCGGCAACTCGATCGCAGCCTCACTGCCCGCCGAGTCGCTGCCCGTCGCATCGCGCGCTCGCCGGCAGTCGAACCGCGCATCGTCGGCGTACAGCTTCTTGAGCCGATCATCGATCTGCTCGAGCAGCGGATGGCCCGCGATGCCGGAAGCGAACGCTTCAGTGGATGTCGAGACGTCGATGCGCAACCGCGTGGTTGCAACTCGCACCGACAGACGCAGCCGCAGCGGCGCGTCACCCACGTCGGCGACTGCGCGCTGTGCCAGGGGCAGCAGCACCAGCGCCGGCACACGCGCGCCGCGCGCTGCCTCGTCGATATCGAACTCGATGCGCCAGTCCCGCGCGGCGCGGCCGACGATATCGAGCCACGAATGCGTCAGCGTAATCTCCTGCGAAACCGTGGATGACGATTCGCGCAGATGTGGCAAAGCGGCGCGCAGATAGACGATCAGGTCCTCGAGCATCGCGCCCGCCGCTGCAGCATCGACGCGGTACAGCTTGCGGATGCGCTCGAGCGTATCGAAGAGGAACATGGGCTCGACGCGCGCCTGCAGCGCCTGCAACTGTGACTCCAGCGTGCGGCGCTGGGCGCGCGCCCGAGCGCGCTCTGCTTCGTGCTGGCGCCTGCGCGCTGCGAGCGCGGTGCGACGGTTGACATGCACGAAGGTGGCCAGACCGCCCACCAGGATGCAGAGGACGATCAGTTCCAGGCGATGCGTGATCGGGAAGACCGCATTCAATCCACTGCCTGCCCCGGGCGGCCGAAAAGACGCTTTCAGCAGTTGTCGCACATCCGACCCCAAGGTAGTGCCAATCATCGAAGCGACGATCACCGCGATCGCGTAGGTGGTGACGCGCGGTGTGCCGCGATCGACGGCCTCGTCGGCCGCAACCACCGCGACGAAGATGAAGACGCCCGCCACTGCCGTTTCGACCAGCCTGAGCAGTTTCACCGCGAGAGGCGTGTCCCAGATCTGACCCACCATCAGGCCTAAACCG
>JBBSEF010000081.1:0-12867 GCA_038240015.1 Burkholderiales bacterium | reverse complement strand
TTCATAGGTGATCAGTTCGTTTTGGGCAAAGCAGTCGTGCAGCTCGCACACCGTGATGTCGGCGGGGTCCACGCCGGCCGCCTCGTAAACGCGCTGCGCCGCCTCGCGCGTCATCTCGCTGCCGACCAGCTTCATCATCGAGCCATCGTCGAAGGTGCTGGCGCGGTCGGTGGTCATCGCTTGCGCGGCGATGCGCACGTCGGTGCGAAGGCCATGGCGGCGCGCGAAAGTTTCGGAGACGAGAATCGCAGCCGCCGCACCGCAGGTGGGTGGACACGCCATCAGGCGCGTCATCACGCCCGGCCAGATCGGCTTGTCGTTCATCACGTCTTCGGTCGTCAATTCGGTGCGAAACAATGCGAGCGGATTGTTCGCTGCATGGCGGCTGGCCTTCGCGCGGATCTTCGCGAAGGTCTCGAGCTTGGTTCCGTAGCGGCGCATGTGCTCCAACCCCGCGCCTCCGAAGTAGCGCAGCGCGAGTGGGATCTCAGCCTCGTCGATCATCGCCGCACAGGTCTCGTCGAAACGATCGAACGGTGAGGGCCGATCAGTGTAGATATTGCCCAGTGCGCCGGGACGCATCTGCTCCATCCCCATCGCGAGCACGCAATCGGCCGCGCCGCTTGCGATCGCCTGACGCGCGAGATAGAGCGCGGTCGAGCCGGTCGAACAATTGTTGTTGACGTTGACGATCGGGATGCCGCTCATGCCGACTTCGTACAACGCGCGTTGTCCGCAAGTCGAGTCGCCATAGACATAGCCGACGTAAGCCTGCTCGATCAACTCGTAGTCAAGGCCGACGTCGTCGAGCGCTGCGCGCACGGCGGCTGCGCCCATCACGGGATAGGACGCGCTGGCCCCGGGCTTGGCGAAGGGAATCATTCCGACGCCGGCTACGAATACGTTCTGACTCATGGCAACTGTCTCGAGTGGGAGATCGTCAATACTCTAGCAAGCTTCGAATCGTGCCGGCCGATTCGCGAAGAAGGCATCCAGTTCAGCGAAACTTCGGTCCCGCGATCACCGGCGTCGCCACCTTCACTTCCGCGCATTGCGCGCGAAACATCAATGCGTGATCCATCAACACCAGCGCCAGCATCGCTTCGGCGATCGGCGTCGCGCGGATGCCGACGCAAGGATCGTGACGGCCGTGCGTCTCGACCGTGGTCGGCCTGCCTTCGAGATCGATCGAGCGGCGCGGCAAGCGGATCGACGAGGTCGGCTTGATCGCGATCGACACCGTGATCGGCTGCCCGGTCGAGATGCCGCCGAGTACGCCGCCCGCGTGGTTGGTCGCGAATCCTTCGGGCAGCAGTTCGTCGCCGTGCTCGCTGCCCTTCTGTGCGACGCACGCGAAGCCCGCGCCGATCTCGACGCCCTTGACCGCGTTGATGCCCATCATCGCGTAGGCGATCTCGGCGTCGAGCTTGTCGTATAGCGGACCGCCGAGCCCGACCGGTACGTTGATCGCTTCGACATCGATGCGCGCACCGACCGAATCACCGGACTTACGCAATGCGTCCATCGCGGCTTCGAGATGCGAGACGATGGCCGCATCGGCTGCGAAGAACGCGTTGCGTCCCACCTCGTCCCACGACGTGAACGGAACGGCGATGTCGCCGAGCGCGCTCATGCGGCCGCGCACGACCGTGCCGTATTGCAGGTTCAACCATTTCTTCGCGATCGCGCCGGCTGCAACCATCGGTGCAGTCAGTCGCGCGGACGAACGACCCCCGCCGCGCGGATCGCGAATTCCGTACTTGTGCCAGTAGGTGTAGTCGGCGTGGCCGGGACGAAAGCTTTGCGCGATCGATGCGTAGTCGCTGCTCTTTTGATCCTCGTTGCGAATCATCAGCGCGATCGGGGTTCCCGTCGTGCGTCCTTCGAACACGCCCGAAATAATTTCGACCGTATCGCTCTCGCGGCGTTGCGTGACGTGCCGCGAGGTGCCGGGCTTGCGCCGATCCAGATCGGGTTGCAGGTCGTCGACCGACAGCGGCATGCCGGGCGGACAGCCATCGACCACGCAACCGATCGCGGGGCCATGCGACTCGCCGAAGTTGGTGATGCAGAAGAGCTTGCCGAACGAGGAGCCTGACATGACGAACCTACGAAACGCGACGCGGAATTATCGCAGGAGTGTCGCATCGCTTACTTCATGTCGCCCCTGAGCGCCGCGACCTCGCTCTTCAATTTTTCCGCCGTTAATTCTTTCGGCCCCACCGGCGCTCCCACCGCAAGCTCGAGAGTGCTCGACGCGCCGCGCTTGATCGGTCGCGGAAGGCTTGCGAAAGCCGTGCCCGATTCGCGCGAGAACCAACTACCCCACAGGCCCCTGAGCGCCATCGGAATCACCGGCACGCGATTGCGTTCGGCGATGCGCACCGCGCCCTCCTTGAACGGATACATCTCGCCGGTATCGGTGATGCGGCCTTCGGGGAAGATGCACACGAGGTCGCCATCGGCAAGCGCTGAGTCGATCAATCGATTGGCCTTCGCGAACATGAGCTCGTCGTGCTTCGCCGAGACGATGCCGATCGCGCCCGACGCCTTGAAGAACCACGCCAGCAGCGGCTGCGTGAAGATGCGGTAATCCATCACGAAGCGGATCGGCCGCGGGCTCTCGCCCATGATCACGACCGCATCGACGAAGCTGACGTGATTGCAGACCAGCAACGCGGCGCCCTCTGCGGGCAGATGCTCGATGCCCGTGGTGCGGATGCGATAGAACGTCGAAACCAGAATCCACGACACGAAGCGCACGAGAAATTCGGGCACAAGCGTGTAGATGTAGATCGCCACCACCGCATTGAGCAGACCGGTGATCAGAAACAGTTGCGGGATCGTTGCGCCGAACGAGAACAGCGCGATCGCCATCAGCGACGAGACGATCATGAACATCGAATTGAGAATGTTGTTGGCGGCGATGATGCGGGCGCGGTGCGATGGCTTCGAGCGGCTCTGGATCATCGCGTACAGCGGCACGCTGTAGAGGCCGCCGAACATCGACAAGAGAAACAGGTCGATCATCACGTGCCAGTGCGCGACGCGATGCGCGGCATCGGTGACGAAGGCGACCGCGCCGATCAGCGACGAGTTCGCAATGCCAGCCGGTTGCAAGGCGTGCGACGCGAAATAGAGATCGACCGCGAACACCGTCATGCCGATCGAGCCGAACGGCACCAGCCCGATCTCGACCTTGCCGCGCGACAGGCGCTCGCACAACAGCGAGCCGGTGCCGATGCCGATCGAGAACGTGGCGAGCAGCAAGGTGACCACTTGCGGATCGCCGCCGAGCACGTCCTTCGCGAAGTTGAAAAACGACGTGAGAAAAGTTGCGCCGAAGAACCACAACCACGAGATGCCCAGCAGCGACAGGAACACTGCGCGCTGTTCGCGTGCGAGTTTGAGATTGCGCCAGGTTTCGGTAAACGGATTCCAGTTGATGCGAAGGTCGGGCTGATCCGACGGCGATGGGGGAACGAACGACACGACGATGCGCCCGACGATCGCGACGCCAAGACAGACCGCAGCGACGATCGCCGGTCCGGTCGCACCGAGATCCGCCAATTCGCCGCCGACGATGGTGCCGACCAGGATCGCGACGAATGTCCCCATCTCGATCATTCCGTTGCCGCCGACCAGTTCGCGCTCGTTGAGCTGCTGCGGCAAATACGCGTACTTGACCGGCCCGAACAACGTCGAATGCAAGCCCATCAGGAACGTGCCCGCATACAACAGCCACACGTTGTGCAAGAGAAAGCCCGCGCCGCCGATCATCATGATGACGATCTCGAGCGTCTTGACGAAGCGCATCACGCGCGCCTTGTCGAACTTGTCGGAGATCTGTCCCGACGTCGCCGAGAACAACACGAACGGCAAGATGAAGATCGCCGAGATCACGAACGCCGCGGTCTTCGCGTCGACGCCTTCGAAGAGCGCGGTCTGATAGGTGACGAGCGCCGTGAACGCGACCTTGAAGATGTTGTCATTGGCCGCCCCTGCGAACTGCGTCCAGAAGAAGGGCGCGAAGCGTTTTTGTTTGAGCAGCGCGAATTGATTCGATGTACTCATGACGATCCTGGATTGCTGTCGCCCCCGCGAAAGCGGCGACCCGGCGACTTTGTACTGAAGGCACTGGATTCCCGCTTTCGCGGGAACGAAGATTTGTTGGCGGCAGACATGAAAGCGCTGAATCGCATCCTCACGCGTGCTCGCGGATATAATCGGCCACGTTCGCCAACGCGACGAGCAGCGCATCGCGCTCGACCCAGAACCACACCTCCTTGCCGATCTTCTCGCTGCCCAGCACGCCGGCCTCGCGCATGATCTTCAGGTGATGCGACACGGCCGAGCGCGACAGGGTAGATACCTCGGCGATCTGGCCGACGTTGAGACGCTCGCCGCGGCCGAAGGTCAGCAGGATGCGCTGGCGATGCGTGTCGCCCATCGCGACGAAGACTTTCGCGATGTCGCGCCACTCGCGCGGGATCGATCTCGAATAATTCTTGTGCATGCGGGTGTAGGTGGTTGCGGGTCCGTTGCGTGATGCACAACGTGTCGATATGTTTGATTATGTCGATACGTTTGTCAAGCGCTTTCTTTGCGTCCTTCGATACCGGTGTCAGCTCGAAGCGTCGATGGCGTCGGCAAGAGCGACGCCGGAGAGCCATGCGTCTTCGACGCGGTGGCCGCGACACCAGTCACCGCAGGCGCCTACCCGCAGCCGCTCGTCCCAAAGCCGATCGCACGCGAGCGTGGTGCGCGCGAGCGCGTGGCGCCAGCGATGGACGGCCGCGTAGATCGGCTGCTCGGCCGTGCCGGTCGCTTCGTGAAACGCGCGCAGCAGCTTGGCCTTGACGTCCTCGGGGTCGTCGTCGAAATGCTCGACGCTCCACGCCGACTGGGCATGCACGGTCCAGCGCTCGCCCATGCGCCGTGCCGGTTTGCTCGGCTCGCGCGCGATCCACGCGAGCCGGCCCGAATTGATGAAGGCGGCGTCGCCGACGCGCGCGGCTGCGGCATCCACTGCGGCTGCATCGACCGTGCCATCGATCTCGATGGGTTCCGTAAAACCGAGCAACAGCGCCCAGCAGGGCTCGATCCGCGCGCCCGACGCCTGGCGCGCAAGCTCGGGAGAGACGCCGAGCAAGACTGCGGCCGGCTCGGCCGGAACGGCGACCGCGACGGCGTCGAACAGCCCTTCGGTCACGGTCACGCTCGAGCCGCTTTCCCGCGCTCGCAGCGACCATTGCGGCCGACCTATCGAACCGCCGCGCGGCGTCGCCACCGTTTCGAGCTGAACGATGCGCGCGTCGAGCCGAAGATCGAGACCGTTCGCCAGATGCGACGCGATCGCCGACATGCCCGGTACCCCGACCCAGCGCTGTGTGTCGGCAGCCGAATGCGCGCGCGCGTCCGGCTTGGCTTGCGATGCGGCGATCGTTTGCACCGATACCGGCCACGGTGCGATCACTCGGGCCGCGCCCCAGCGTTGAATTTCCTCGACGAAGGCCGGATGGCGCGCGGTGAAGTATTGCGCGCCGTGATCGAAGCTGCCGATCTCGGTTCGCAGAGTCGCAACTCTTCCGCCCGGCGCAGCTTCGCGTTCGAACACCGTGACGGCGGCGCCGCGCTCGACCATGCGGCGCGCGCAGGCGAGGCCGGCGATGCCGGCGCCGATGACGGCGATGGTTCGCTTCATCGGTTCAAAGCGCGAGCCGACGCGGGTGTGCATCCGGAAGGCTTGACGATACGTTCGCTCGATGCGGGGAATCGGGTCAGCTTGTCGGCGCTTCGGGTGGGACGGGCGATCAGTTCGCCGCCGCAATTCGGACAAAGCCCCGCGAGGACTCCGTTTGCGCAGGCGATGCAGAACGTGCATTCGAACGAGCAGATCATCGCGCCCGGTGCGTCGGGCGCGAGGTCTCGATCGCAGCATTCGCAGTTCGGTCGCAATGCAAGCATCTCGGCTCCAGAAGATTTGTGTGCGTGGTCAGCTGAAGTACGCGGCGGCAGTGCGCGGCCGACCTCACTCGGCCACTTCAGCAGGCCAGTCGCGAATGTAGGCCTTGAGCATCTGGTTCTCGAAGTTCTGCGCTTCGAGCACGGCTTTCGCCACATCGAAGAACGAGATCACGCCCAGCAGCATGGCGCCGTCCATTACCGGCAGATAACGCGCGTGGCGCTCGAGCATCATGCGGCGCACTTCGTTGACATCGGTGTTGGGCGTGCAGGTCAGCGGCGCTTCGTCCATCACGCGGCCGATCGGCGTGTCGCCGACGCTGCCTTCCTGCTGATGCAAGGTCAGGATCAATTCGCGAAAGGTGAGCATGCCCACCAGCACGCCGCCCGACATGACCACCAGCGAGCCGATGTCCTTCTGAGCCATCGTTTCGACCGCTTGCGAAAGCGGCATGTCGGGCGTCGCGGTGTAGAGCGTATTGCCCTTCACCTGGAGGATTTCGCTGACGATCATGGGGGTCTCCTCGTTGTTGCTGTGATGACGATGCGTTTCGACCAAGGCATCAAGTTACGCTTACCGCCATTCTGCTTCAACCGCTTTGACCTCGCATCACAACCGGATCGCGCTCTTCATGCGTTCGCAAGCACGCACCAGCGCGGCCGTGATGCCGGGTTCCCACGCCGAATGGCCCGCATCGGGAATGACCACGTAGTGCGCTTCGGGCCACGCACGCGCGAGCGCATCGGCCGTCACGATCGGACACACCATGTCGTAGCGGCCCTGCACGATGCTGCACGGCAGATGCCGCAGTCTCGGCACGCCCGCCATCAGCGCACCGTCGTCGAGAAACAGCTTGTGCACGAAGTAATGCGTTTCCATGCGCGCGATGCCGATCGCGACCACGTCCTCTTCCGCGTGCGCCATCAGCGAGGCATCGGGCAACAGCGCCGAGCACGATGCTTCGAAGCGGCTCCAGGCGCGCGCGAGCGGCATGTGAATGGCGGGATCGGGATCGGCGAGACGCTCGTGAAACCAGCCGATCACGTCGTTGCCGTTGTTGCAACCCGCGGTGTCGGGAACATGCGCGAGCAACGCCCGCCACGCTTCCGGATAGACATGCCGCACGCCGGAGATGAACCAGTCGATCTCGGCGGGCGCGCCGATGAAGATGCCGCGCAACACGAAGCCGAGGCAGCGCTCGGGATGCGCGATGCCGTAAGCGAGCGCAAGGGTCGAGCCCCACGAACCGCCGAACACCAGCCAGCGTTCGATGCCGAGCGACACGCGCAGACGCTCGACGTCGGCGATCAGCAGTTGCGTGGTGTTCTGCCGCGTCTCGCCCAACGGCGTCGAGCGCCCCGCGCCGCGCTGATCGAACACCACGATGCGGTAGTGCCAGGGATCGAAGAACTGCCGCGCACGCGGACTCGCGCCGCCGCCCGGCCCGCCGTGAAGAAAAAGAACCGGCGTTCCGTTCGGCGATCCGCTCTCTTCCCAATACATCGTGTGCAGGTTGTCGAGCGCGAGCATGCCCGACGCGCGCGCATCGATCGGCGGGAAGAGTTCGTCGCGCAGTTGGCTGAGGTCGCGCATGAGGTGCGGGCTTGAAGAGGAGAAGACGAGAGCGACCCGATGCTAACATCGGCGCGCGCTTCATCTTCGCGCTTTACAGCCGCGCTCTACAGCCACGCTTTACAGCCACGATCACCTGCGCCGAATCATGTCTGCCTCTTCCTCGTCCGATCGCAAATCAGCGGGTCCGCAAGACCCAGGCTTTGCCACGCTCGCGCTGCATGCGGGCGCAACACCCGACCCGACCACCGGCGCCCGCGCGACGCCGATCTATGCGACCACGTCGTTCGTGTTTCGCGACAGCGATCACGCGGCCGCACTCTTCAACATGGAGCGCGCGGGTCACATCTATTCGCGCATCTCGAACCCGACCGTCGCGGTGCTCGAGGAACGCATCGCCGCGCTCGAAGGCGGCGTTGCGGGCCTCGCCACAGCGAGCGGACAAGCGGCGATGCACCTGGGCGCGGCGACCATCGCAGGCACGGGCAGTCACATCGTCGCGAGTCGTGCGCTGTATGGCGGCTCGCAGAATCTGCTCGCTTACACGCTGCCGCGCTTCGGCATCGAGACCAGCTTCGTCGATCCGCGCGACCTCGATCAATGGCGCGATGCGATTCGACCGAACACCAGATTCCTGTTCGGCGAGACGCTCGGCAATCCGGGACTCGATGTGCTCGACATCCCGAGCGTGTCGGCGATCGCGCACGAGCGCGGCCTGCCGTTGATGGTGGACTCTACGTTCACGACGCCGTGGTTGATGAAGCCCTTCGAGCATGGCGCCGACCTGCTGTTTCATTCGGCGACCAAGTTCATCGGAGGACACGGCGTTGCGATCGGCGGTCTGTTGGTCGACAGCGGCGCGTTCGATTGGGATGCGGCGCATGCGAAGAACGGCCACTTCTCCGAACTCGTCAAGTCCTATGCGGGCTTTCACGACATGGTGTTCAGCGAGGAGTCGACCGTCGCCGCGTTCGCGCTGCGCGCGCGCCGCGAAGGCTTGCGCGACTTCGGCGCGTGCATGAGTCCGCAAGTCGCGTTCCAGTTGCTGCAAGGAATCGAGACCTTGCCGCTGCGCATGGCGCGACATGTGGAGAACGCACGCGCGGTCGTCGCGTTCCTCGCGTCGCACGCGATGGTCGCATCGGTGAGCTATCCCGAGCTGCCCGACCATCCCGATCACGCGCTCGCGAAGCGTCTCTTGCCGCACGGCTGCGGCTCGGTGTTCACGTTCACCTTGAAGGGCCGGCGCGATCACGGCATCGCCTTCGTCGAGGCGCTGACGCTGTTCTCGCATCTGGCCAATGTCGGCGATGCGAAGTCGCTGGTGATCCATCCGGCATCCACGACGCACTTTCGCGTCGCCGAAGCGGACCTCGAAGCCGCGGGCATAGGCGCGGGCACGATCCGCCTGTCGATCGGGCTCGAAGATGTCGACGATCTGATTGCCGATCTCTCGGGCGGATTGAAGGCCGCGGCCAAGGTCAAGTAGTGCGGACATGCTGATCGACGTCGACGGCAAGAGCGCTTATGCGTACACGGGCGGCAAGCGCTTCGACGCGAGCTTGCCAGTGGTGGTCTTCATTCACGGCGCCGAGCACGATCACAGCGTGTGGAGCCTGCAGTCGCGCTATCTCGCGCATCACGGACACGCGGTGCTCGCAGTCGATCTGCCGGGACATGGACGAAGCGTTGGGCCGGTGTTGGCGTCGGTCGACGCGATGGCCGACTGGACGCTCGCGTTGCTCGCAGCAATCGGTGCCGGGTCGACAACGCGCGCGACGATCGTCGGTCACAGCATGGGTTCGCTCATTGCACTCGAAGCCGCCGCTCGCAACGCGGCGCGCGTTGCGGGCCACGCGATCATCGAGCGCATCGCGTTGCTCGCGACCGCCTATCCGATGCAGGTCTCCGACGCGCTGCTCGATGCGACACGCGACGACGAGCCGCGCGCGATCGAGATGATCAGCATTTGGTCGAGCGACACTGCGTACGGCGGCTACTCGCACAAGCCGTCGGCGCCTGCCCCGGGCTTCGGCATCGTGTGGGGCGGCCGGCGCCTGATGCAGCGTCAACCGAAAGGCGTGCTCCACAACGACTTCGTCGCATGCAATGCCTATCGCAACGGCGAGGCCGCGGCGCGCGCTGTGCGCTGTCCGGCGCTCTTCATCCTCGGTGCGAATGACGCGATGACCGCGGCACGATCGGGCAAGGCGCTTGCCGCGGTGATGAGCGACGCGCGCGTGGAGGTGCTCCTCGGCAGCGGGCATCTCGTGATGGCCGAAGCGCCCGATGCGACGCTCGATGCATTGAAGAGCTTTCTGCGCGAAGATTCTCCGATGAGCGCGAAACCATGACGACGATGAACGCGACGCACGCGGTCCCCCGGGATGCGAAGTCGTTGCGTCTGCCGACATTCGACGATGTGAAGGCGGCAGCGGAACGCATTCGAAGCCTCGCCCATCGAACGCCGACGCTTACGTCGCGGACCGCGAATGCGCTGACCAACGCACAAATTTTTTTCAAGGCCGAGAACCTGCAACGCGCCGGCGCGTTCAAGTTTCGCGGCGCGTGCAATGCGATCGCTGCGCTCAGCGACGCCGAACGCATGCGCGGCGTGGTCGCTTTTTCGTCGGGCAATCATGCACAGGCGCTGGCCTACGCGTCGCGATTGAAAGGCGTGAAGGCCACCATCGTCATGCCGCTCGATGCGCCGGCCATCAAGGTCGCGGCCACCAAGGGGTATGGCGCGGAGATCATCACCTACGATCGCTACAAGGAAGATCGCGAGGCGCTTGCGCTGCGCATCGCCGCCGAGCGCGGGCTCACGCTGATTCCGCCTTACGATCATCCCGATGTGATCGCGGGCCAGGGCACGGCCGCGCTGGAATTGTTCGAGGATGTTGAAACGCTCGACGCTCTTCTCGTCTGCCTCGGCGGAGGCGGCTTGCTCTCCGGGTGCGCTCTTGCCGCAAAGTCTATGGCCCCCGGCTGCAAGGTGATCGGCGTCGAACCCGAAGCCGGCAACGATGGTCAGCAGTCGTTTCGCAAAGGCGAGATCGTGCAGATCGCCGTGCCGAAGACGATCGCCGACGGCGCGGCGACGACGCACCTGGGGCAATGCACCTTTCCCATCATCCAATCGCTGGTAGACGATATCGTCACGGTGCCGGATGCTTGGCTAGTCGCGACGATGAAGTTTTTCGCCGAACGCATGAAGATGATCGTCGAGCCGACCGGATGTCTCGCCGCAGCGGCGGTGTTGCACGGCGTCTACCCGTGCGAAGGAAAGCGAGTCGGCGTGATTATCAGCGGCGGCAATGTCGACTTGAAGGCGCTCGCGGAATTCTTGAGCGGCTGATTCCTCAACGCTGCTTTATCCTGCATCGACCGATCACAGGAAGACCAGACATGACCCAGCTCTCGACCCCCGAATCCGCGAAGCGCTTTCACAATTTCGCCGAGTTCTATCCCTACTATCTTTCCGAACACGGCAATCGCGCGTGCCGACGACTGCACTTCATCGGCACCAGGGGCGTGGTCGCCTGCGTGATCGCGGGCTTCGCGACCGGCAACGCATGGTGGTTTCTCGGCGCCCTCTTGTGCGGCTACGGCTTCGCATGGGTCGGGCACTTCTTCTTCGAGCACAACCGCCCCGCAACCTTCAAGCATCCGATCTACAGCTTTATCGGCGATTGGGTCATGTATCGCGATATGTGGCGCGGCAGGGTTTCTTTTTGAGAACCGGCGTCTGCGCCACCCGACCAAGATCGATACGGTCGCGGATGTCATGGCAAATCGGCGATCGTGCTCTGCAAGCAAGCAATAATTCCGGGGCCGACCTCGCGTCAATGCGTTTGTTGACCCATGACCGCTTTCGGGTCAGAAGCGGATGGTCGAGGTCGCCCTCCGAACGACTGCTTCGGACTACCTACGGTGGACCCCACTAGCGCTTCGGGCTCGGAACGTGCTGATCGAACAGAAGCGTGTTGCCATCGGGGTCGGTGACCATGAAGTACGCGGGTCCCTCGGTCGTCTCGTCCGCCTCGGTCGCCACCGTGAGACCGCGCGCCTTCAAGGTCCGCTGCAGCTCCCGAACGTCCTGGAAGCTCTTCAAGGTCTCCTTGTCCTTCGTCCACCCTGGGTTGAACGTCATGATGTTCTTGTCGAACATCCCCTGGAACAGCCCGATCCTCGCGGACCCGTTCTGGAGGACGATCCAATTCTGTTCGAGCTTGCCGCCGACCTCCTTGAAGTCGAGCTTCTCGTAGAAAGTTTTGGATGCCGTGATGTCCTTGACGGCGAGGCTGACTGAAAAGTTTCCGAGTTCCATGGTGTTCGTCTCCGTGGCTTGCGTGGCTTGAAAGGCGATCGAACCGGCGATGGCAATCGAGGCCAAGGCGCCGGTGAAAGTGCGGGTGAGTGCTTTCATGTGAGTTCTCCTTCAGGCGCAATCAGTTACTCGGGCGGGGACTCGGATTCGCCTGGGCGCTAACATGCCAGAGAACCGCAAACGCAACTCGCCATATCTTGCTAATCGACCGAAAGACCGAGCGCGCCGTCGCCACGGACTACATCGAGCGCGTCAACCGCGCGATCGACCACATCATGCGCGACCTCGCTCAGCCCTTGCGGCTCGAGGAGGTGTCCGCGGCGGCCTGCTTCTCCCCTTTCCACTTCCATCGCGTCTTCAAAGCCCTGCTCGGGGAAACGCTGAACCAGTTCGTGAAGCGGCAGCGGCTCGAGCGGGCGCTGTACCTGATGTCCCACGCGCCGAAGCGCTCGTTGACGGACGTGGCCTTGGACTGCGGCTTTTCGTCATCGTCCGACTTTTCGCGCAGCTTCAAGCAGCACTACGGCCTCCCCCCCAGCGTGTTCGACCTCGAGACCTTCCGGAACTCCAGGCGCGAAGAGTTCGAACGCTTCTCGGCGATTCAGAATGGATCTCCTCGCTTCACGACCCTGCCGGCAGGAGAGAACCCGGACGGCTTCGAGGCGAACCTTCGCGACCTGCCCGCCCGTACAGTCGCCTACATCCGCGTCCTCGATCCCTACCGCGAGGGTATGGCGCAGGCCGCCTGCAAACGACTTCTCGCCTGGGCGATTGAGCGCGGGCTCGCGGACGGCGAGTGGCTCGGCTACATGTGGGAGGAGCCCGAGATCGTCGCCCTCGGATTGTCGGTACGACGTTGCACTCGTGGTCGACGGTGTCGAGCCGGCGGGTGAGATCGGCCGCTTCGAATTTCCGCCGATGCGCGTGGCCGAGGTAGTTCTCAGCGGCGACATCGCGCTTGAGGTACGCGCGATCGACTGGCTGTACAAGACCTGGCTGC
>JBBSEF010000080.1:0-13094 GCA_038240015.1 Burkholderiales bacterium | reverse complement strand
GGGTCATGACGACTCGGCCTCGTATCCATTTTGCTTCGCGTGCAGGAGAGCCTCATGAGTAAAGCACCCGTCCGGAAATCCGTGACCGCGCGCAAGTCTTCGGCCACAGCAACCAGCGTGCGCAAGACCGCATCGAGGTCGAAAGCGGAGGACCGATCGAAAGCCGGCGAAGCAGTCGAACCGTCGCAGCCACCCCGCACATCGAAGAACATTCTCACCGCGGGCATCAAGGCGCTCGCCAACGCACATGGCGAAGTCGTGGCGCGCCAAAGCCGCGTGTTCGAATCGTTGCTGGGACTCGGTCAGAGGCGAGACGGCAACACAACCTCGGGCGACAAGCCGTCGTCGGGCACGGCGCCTGATCCGTTCGGCTTCAAGAAATTCGAGGACGTGTTCGATCAACGAGTCGCACGCACGTTGCAGCGTCTCGATGTTCCATCGGCGCAGGCGTTCGCCGACATCAGCGCTGAAGTCGAGCGGCTGCGCGCAGAGATAGCGCGCATCAAGTCGTCGGGCAAGAAGCGCTGAGGCGTTCATCGCCCCCCGATGCGTTTCTCACGCCGCGGAGCCTGACGCATGGCCGCCTCGAGCAGCAAGACGCGCGATCGCATACTCGAGGTGACTCTCGACCTGTTCAACCGCGATGGCGTGGCCGCGGTATCGACCCATCGCATCGCGACCGAGGTCGATATCAGCCCCGGCAATCTGCACTACCACTTCAAGACCAAGCAGCAGATGGTGGCGTGGCTGTTCCGTCGCTTCGAGGCCCGCATCGCCCCGTGCCTCGAGGCCACCGCGAGTGCGACGGCGATCGACGACGTATGGCTGACCTTGCACATGACCTTCGAGGCGATCGCCTCCTATCGGTTTTTCTATCGAGACATCGCCTACCTGCTCAACGAATATCCGGAGCTCGAAGACGCGGCCCAGGCACTGGTTGCGGCCAACCTGATCGCCGCGCGGCAGATGTGCCTGGGCCTGGCCGACACTGGCGTGATGCAGGCGTCGATCGAAGAGGTCGAGATGCTCGCGCTGCAGATGGCCTTCACCACCACCTGCTGGTTCTCGTTTACCCGACTCACCCCGCGCGTGGCGCGCGGCGACAATGTGGAAACGGGGTTTGCGGCGTACTACACGCTGACCCTGCTCGCGCCTTACGTGGTCGGCGATGCCCGCGATTATTTGAACTATTTACGAGGGAAATATCTCCGATGAAGAACGCCCATCGAGTCCATCGACGAGTCGGTCGATGCGTCGATCGAGAAGCATTTCCTTTTTTAAAGAATCCATCCGATGAACACCATGACCCGCGATTCGATCTTCAAGAAACGTGTTGCCCCGCCGTCGCGCATTCTACAATTGCTCGAAGGCCGCGCGCTGTTGGAATTCGGCGCCACGCTGTCGATGTGGCCTTTGCTGCAACTGGCTCCCAAGGGCGACGGCCATCCGGTACTGGTGTTCCCGGGTCTGATCGCAAGCGACCTGTCCACGCGCGTGCTGCGCCGCTACCTGCGCGAGCGCGGCTATCGCGTGCACGGTTGGGGGCTGGGTCGCAATCTCGGTTTGAAGTCCGGCATCGAGGACGCGATGTTCGAACGCCTCGACGCGCTCCATGCCCGCTATGGAAAGAAGGTCAGCCTGGTCGGATGGAGTCTCGGCGGTTTGTATGCGCGTGTGCTCGCCAAGCACAGACCCGACATGGTTCGCAGCGTGATCACGCTCGGCAGTCCGTTCGCGGGAGACCCGCGCTCGACGAATGCATGGCGCGTCTATGAATGGGCCAGCGGCGAGCGATCCGACGATCCCGTTGCCCACGAGCGCGTGCGCGGGACGCTGACGATGCCGGCGACGTCGATCTACAGCCGCACCGATGGCATCGTCGCGTGGCAGGCCAGCATCGACGACGAGACGCCGACGTCGGAAAACATCGAGGTTGTTGCGAGCCACCTCGGGCTGGGCGTGCATCCCGCGGTGCTCTACGCGTTGGCCGATCGACTGGCACAACCCGAAGGCGCGTGGAAGCGATTCGATCGAAGCGGCCTGCGCGGCCTCGCCTATCCGAACCCCGCGAGATCGTGAGCCTCCCGTCAATAGCGACGCCAATGCGGTCCGTAGGGTCCGTAATACCCGGGTCCGTAATATCCGCCCCCATAAACGCGCGCGCCGACGTAGCCCGGAGGGCCGATCGGAACGATGGCGCAACCGGCAAGAGCAGCGAGCAATAGAGCGAGTGCGATCGACTTCATGAGAACCTCCGCGTTGATGAGTGATTGAACGCGGAACGACTCTCGAAGTGCACCGGGATTTGTTACCGGAGATTTCGTTTCAACCGATCGGGTGATAGCGGCGCTAGTCGATACTCACATCGCTTACCGACCGTTACACGAGGGCGCGCCGTCAATGCAGGTGCGGCGTGTCGTCGTCGTCGTGATCGTGCGCGTGACCGTGACCGTGATGATGATCGTGTGCACCGTGCGCGTGGCCATGCTCGATCTCTTCGTCGCTCGCCGCGCGCACATCGAGCACTTCGACCGAAATCCGCAGCGCGATGCCCGCCAGCGGGTGATTCGCATCGAGCACGACGGTATCCTCGGTGAGATCGGTCACCGTCAGGATCTCCGGCTCTTCCTCTTCGTCTTCGGGAACGCCTTCGAAGCGCATGCCGACTTCGATCGGCTCGGGAAACTTGGCGCGCGCCTCGACCCGCACCTGCTCGGCGTCGTAATCGCCGAAGGCATCCTGCGGCTCGAGCGGCAAATCGGTCTTGAAGCCGGGCTCCTGATTTTCCAGCGCCTGCTCTACGCGCGGGAAGATGCCATCGTATCCGCCGTGCAAATACTCCACCGGTTCATCGGTCTGTTCGATGAACTCGCCCTGCGCATCGGTGAGTTTGTATTTCAGCGTGACGACGCTGTTCTTGCTGATCTTCATGAGGATGAGTGCGGGTCGTGGTCGCCGATGGAGCGGCCGATTATACGCAGGGCACTTGCCCTCCTCATCGAATTCACGGATAGCATGATCGCCCATGTCGCATCGATCCACCTTCGACCAACGCATTCTGGGCGGGCTCTCATCCGACGCCTTCCTCACTCGTCATTGGCAACGCAAGCCGCTGTTGATTCGCGCAGCACTCGAAGAGAGTATGGCGCTGCCCGATCGAGAGGCATTGTTCGCTCTGGCCGCGCGAGATGACGTCGAGTCGCGATTGGTCTCTTCGTTCGGCGGACGATGGACGATGGTGCATGGACCGATCGCACGCATGCCGCGACAAAAGCGCGACTGGACCCTGCTCGTGCAGGGAGTCAATCTGCACGACCCGCGCGCGGATGCCTTGATGCGGCGCTTCGATTTCGTTTCTGCGGTTCGCCTCGACGACCTGATGATCAGCTACGCGGTCGATGGCGGCGGCGTCGGTGCGCACTTCGATTCCTACGATGTCTTCCTGCTGCAAGTCGAAGGCGCGCGACGCTGGCGCTGGAACCGTGGTTCACAGCGCGACCTCGCACTCGTCGATGGCGCACCGCTCAAGCTGCTCAAGCATTTCGTGCCGACCGATGAGGCGGTCCTCGAGCCGGGCGACATGCTCTATCTGCCGCCGCATTGCGCGCACGAGGGCGTGGCGATCGGAGCGTGCGTGACCGCGTCGATCGGCTTTCGCGCGCCGTCGTGGAATGAGCTCACCCAGGAATTTCTTTTTGCGATGGCCGAACGCGAATGGTCCCACGGTCGCGGCGCCGATCACTACGCGGACCGGGGCCGACGGGCATCGCGCTCTCCGGCTGCGATCGATCGCGAATTGGTCGACGCCCTGGTCGACCGGCTGGCGCGCGTACGCTGGACGCGCAACGACGTCGAGGCGTTCACGGGCCGTTACTTCAGCGAGCCCAAGCCCCACGTGTTTTTCGATACGCCACGCACGCTGTCGCAGGCACAATTCACGACGCGGGCTGGTGGGCGCGGTCTCGCGCTCGATCTCAAGACCACGATGCTCTATCGACGCGGCCTGGGCTTCATCTGCGGTGAGGCGTTCGCAATGCCGGTCGCGCGGCGAGCGCTGTTTGTTCGTCTGGCAAACGATCGGATGCTCGAAGCGTCAAGCGTCGCAGAAGCATCGAGCGACGATATGTCGTTCGCGCTGCTGTACGCGTGGTATTGCCAGGGATGGCTTCACATCGCTCCCACGAGAGGTGCTCGATGAACGATTCCGATGAACAGCCGTTGCTACGCGTGGCATTCGATACCCGCGTCCAATTCGGCGAGCAACTGCAGGCAGCGCTCGAGCGCGCGCAGGGCGAAGTGTGGATGGCCGACCGCGACTTCGCACAATGGCCGATCGGTCGTCCCGAATTTGCGGCCGCGCTACAGGCTTTTTTGCGAAAGAGCGCCGCCAATCATCTGCGCATGCTGACGCTAGACACCGAGCACCTCCTCAGGAGCGCCCCACGTCTGATGACGGTATTGCGGACCCACGCGCACAATGTCGAATGCCGCATCGTTCCCTCGCACGCAGCGCCTCGTTTCGGCGAGGCATGCTCGATGCTGATCGTCGATCGCGCACTGCTGGTGCGGCGCTTTCATCACGACCATCCGCGCGGCGCAACCGAATTCAATCCCGCTGCCGTCCGTCCCTGGCTCGATCAATTCGAAACGCTGTGGGAGGAATCCGTGACGACGCTGTCGTCATCGACGCTTGGACTGGGATGAGCGTTCAAACGTGCAATTTTCGTCCAACACGGGAACTCGGAACACCGGAAAAATATCGGAGGACTTCAAGTTCGCGTCGTGATCTATAATCATCGACTGTGTGAGGAAGTCTTTCACGCATCATGTCTCGTGCGGTGCAGCCATCTCGATGGGCCGTGCGGGTGAAGCTGCAAACACAATTTCGTCGCAGTTTCTTTATTCTCGGTTTGTTGGATGGCACCGCGCGCCACGAGCGCGCCAATCTCCCTAGGAAGGAATTATGAAAAAGACCCTACTCGTCGCATCGCTGCTGGCCCTTTCGATTACCGCCTGCACCAAGAAAGAAGAGAGCACTTCCACGACTACGACAGCCGTTCCGGTTCCGGTTCCGTCGCCTTCACCGTCTTCGACGACGGTGGTCGTGCCTTCTCCCGCTCCCGCCGAATCGAGCAGCTCGACGAGCACCACGTCCACGACGACGGCTCCGATGCCTGCGCCCGCAGACAGCTCGACCAGCACGACGACGACCAAGACGGAAGAAATGAAGAAGTAGTCGCCGCTGTTCGGCAATCAAAAAAGCCGGCGCGAGCCGGCTTTTTTGTGAGAGCGTGGCCCGCTGCGCCTCATCGAGCTGTAACGGCGAGGTCGATCCAATCAAACCCTAGGTGCTGATCGGCGACATCGATGCGCGAGGCCACCCATCCCGTCGCCTCGGCGAGAGCAGCGCGAGCGAGTGCAACGGTGTTGTTGGTGCGGCTCAGGTGCGCAGCCACGATACGCGACAGTCGCGATCGGTCGAGCCGCGACACGATCTCGCCGGCGCAATCGTTCGACAGATGTCCATAGTCGCCGCCGATGCGGCGCTTGAGCGGATACGGATAGTCGGACGCTTCGAGCATACCGGCATCGTGATTGCACTCCATCACGAGCGCATCGCATCCGGAGAGACTATCGATGATGTGCATGGTCGAGCGACCGGTATCGGTCAGGACGCCGAGGCGATGCGCGCCGTCGTCGAACACGAATTGGGTCGGCTCGCGCGCATCGTGCGGTACCGGGAACGGCCGCACGCCGATTGCGCCGATCGCGAAGGGCTCGTGACTCGAACAGACGTTGACGCTCACGCTCTCGAAGCGCTCGGTCATCACCGATTGCAGCGTGCCGTGCGACGCCCACACCGCCAGCGAATAGCGGCGCGCGAGCGCGAACACGCCGCCGATATGATCGCCGTGTTCGTGCGTGACGAGGATCGCGTCGAGGCTGGCAGGATCGATACCCAGGCGCATCAGCCGCGCCTCGGCCTGACGCACGCCGAAGCCGCAATCGATCATCACGCGCCAGAGGCGTTTGCCCTCGCGCTTGCCCCCGTGATGGTTGTCGGCGCAGGCTTCGTCGACAGCCAGCGTCTCGACGACCAGGCTATTGCCTTCGCTGCCGCTGCCGAGCGAAGCGAAGCGCACGGATCTGTCTCGACCGAACGCGCTATTTGAGCTGGCCGTTGAGCAGCGTCAGTATGCGGCTGCTCACGTCGCCCGTCGCCGGCTTGCCGTCCTTGTCGAGCACCGACACGCGCGTCGCCGCGCCTTGCGTGCGCACCGCGATTCGATATTGCGCGGCCTGCTTCAGACGTTCTTCGGCCGAGGTAAAAATGCGCGAGAAGAGACCCGGCTTGTCCTTGGCATCGGCGTCGGGATCGACATAGCGTACGAAGTACACGCCTTGATTGCGATCTCGATCCTCGACGGTGAACCCGACGCGATCGAGCGCGAGGCCGACGCGGCGCCACGCGCGATCGAACGGATCTTCGATCTCGACATAACCCGGCGAGCCGCCGGCTGCTGCGATCAGCTTGGAACGCGGCGCTTGATCCGATGCACCGGTGGGCGTCACGTAACCGGCAGCGACGATGGCTTTGGCCTGTTCCTTGTCAGCGCCAAGCCGCACCAGCAACCTGCGCAGAAATTCGGCTTCGAGCCCCGGGTCGGTGGGACGCGGTTCCCAGATCGTGTTGCCGCCCTGCACGCCCACGATGGTTTCTTTCGCGCCGCGATGGCTGATATAGATCTCGCTGCCGCCGTCGGCGCCGCGCTCGACGCGCGTGCGGAACTTGTCGCGCTCGCCGGTCGCATAGAGGCCGTCCAGATATTTGCCGATGGTGTTGCGTATGAAGTCCTGCGGAATCTTCGCGCGGTTCTCGGCCCAATCGGTTTCCATGACGCCGGTGTCCTGCGACTCGCTCTTGATCAAGAAGCCGTTCTCTTGCCAGAACTCCTTGATGAGCGGCCACAACTGCTCGGGCGGAATGTTGACCACCAGCCATCGCTGACCGCCGGCGCGCTCGAGGTGCGCGTCCTTGACGGTCGGAAGCACCACATTGCCTTGCACCGGCGCACCGCTCGCGCGTTGCTGGTTGTAGGCCGACAGCGTGGCCGAGTTGCGATCGGCCGGAATGTCGTAGCGATCATCGCGCGGCAACGCCGATAGATCGGGCGGCACTTCGAGCGATTTGACCTTGGTGGTGGCCTGCGACTTGTAGTCGAGCTTGTCGCCTTGCAGGACGTCGTTGAAAGTCGAGTTGATGGTCGAGCAGCCGCCCAGTGCGACCAGCGATGCGACGAGTGCGAATGCGATGCGTGAGTTCATGAGGTCCAATGAAAAATTCATCCGCGTGGACCCTGACGGGCCGCGCGGTGTGCGCGAGCGAACGCGCTGGTGAGTCACGCAGCCAAGCGATCGATGACGCCCGACTGCACGAGCGCGCTACGCACAGCGTCGTGAAGCGCGGGCGATAGCGGCACGAGGGGGAGACGCAGCCCCGCTTCGATCAGACCCATGTGATGCAACGCCCACTTGGTCGGGATGGGATTCGGCTCGATCCCTTGCACGCGATGCAAAGCTAGCGTCTTCAAATGCCAATCGCGCGCCGCTTTCGCATCACCCGCGACAGCCGCCTCGCACAATGCGTGCAGCGCGCGCGGGGCGATGTTGGCCGAAACCGATATGCTGCCCTCGCCGCCCATCAACATCAATGCGACCGCGCTCGCATCGTCGCCGCTATAGACCGCGAAGTCGTCGCGCAGCGCGGCGATCAGCGCGATGCCGCGACCGATGTCGCCGGTCGCGTCCTTGATGCCGACGATGCCGGGCAACGACGACAGTCGCACCACCGTATCGTTGGCGAGATCGGCGACGGTGCGGCTGGGCACGTTGTAGAGAATGACCGGAATGTCGGCGCCTTCGGCGATCGCCTTGAAGTGCTGAAACAAGCCTTCTTGCGTCGGCTTGTTGTAGTAAGGCACGACCGACAACACGGCGTCGGCGCCGACGGTCTTCGCATACCGCGTCAGCTCGATCGCTTCGGCGGTCGAGTTGCCGCCCGCGCCCGCGATGATGGGGATGCGGCCGGCCGATTGCTCGACCGCGACGCGGATCAATTCGCAATGTTCGTCGACCGACACGGTGGGCGATTCGCCGGTCGTGCCGACGGCGACGATCGCGTCGGTTCCTTCGGCGATGTGCCAGTCGATCAAACGCCGATAGGCCACCAGATCCAGACTTCCGTCGGGATGCATGGGTGTGACGAGGGCAACGATGCTGCCTTGAATCATGGGGTGGTGAATGAGGTGAATCACGCGAATTCAATTCGCGAGCGATGGGCGGGCCGCCCGAAATGGTGTGCGATTTTAACGGATTTCGTGTACGCAAGACCGGGACGCAAGACTCGGCGTCAGACTCGCGTGCTTACAAGGCGTGACGCGCTTGATTGTCATGCGCGCGGATCGCGCAAATTCTCTGGATCGAGGCGGGCCTCGGAGCGGTGACGAGACCATCTTCGTAGGCGACGACAGAGAGCGCGCCGCAACGCGCAAGCAGCTCGCCGTCTTCGAGAAGAAAGGCCGGATTGCTCGGCTTGCCGAAGCGTTGATTGCCTCTCGCGAAGGTCTCGTAGATCAACACGCCGCCTTCATCGAGTGCATCGATCAACAACCCAAACAAAGGTCGATGCAGATAGTTCGTCACGAGGACGGCAGCGAAGCGACGTCCGCGCAGCGGCCAGACTTCGCGCGGATCGGCATGCGCTTCGAGATCGCAGACGATGGTCTCGCTCGCGCCCGAGGCCGCCAACGCGGCCCGATCTCGATCGATGCCGGTGACGCGATGGCCGCGAGCCTCGAGCCAGCGCGTGTGACGTCCACGTCCGCAAGCCACTTCGAGGACCGGGCCGCCTCTCGCGATCAATGGCGCGAAGCGCGCGACCCACGATGACGGCTCGACGATGTCGTGCGGGTCGCTTGCGTTCATCTGCATACCCTCGTCACTGACACGGCTCGCTGTCGGCTGGTCCTGTTCAAACGTAAGACAAGCCCATCGCCTCGCGCACTTCGCGCATGGTTTCTCGCGCAGCCTCGCGGGCCTTGTCGCAACCCGCATCGACGATGTCGCGCAACAGCGCGGGGGCATCGAGGTAACGCTGCGCGCGTTCGCGGATCGGTTGCTGTTCGCGGATGATGGCGTCGATCAACGGTTGCTTGCATTCAAGGCAGCCGATGCCCGCGGTCGTACATCCCTTGACGACCCAGTCGCGCGTTTCGGCGTTCGAATAGACCTTGTGAAGTTCCCAAACCGGACAACGCTCGGGGTTGCCCGGGTCGGTGCGACGCACCCGCGCCGGGTCGGTCTGCATGGTGCGAATTTTTTTCGTCACGACGGCCGGGTCTTCACGCATGCCTATCGTATTGCCGACGCTCTTGCTCATCTTCTGTCCGTCGAGTCCCGGCAATCGCGGCGACTCGGTCAGCAGCGCCGCGGGTTCGACCAGGATCTGACGTTGCGATCCGGTGAGATAGCCGAGCAGACGTTCGCGGTCCGCGGTACTCAGGTTGCGCGCATTCGACAGCAGCATGCGGCCCTCTTCAAGCGAGTCCGCATCGCCCTGCTCCCGGTAGCGCCTGCTCAGCAAGTCGAAGCTCTTGCCGTCGAGACTGCCGAGCCTGGCGATTGCGGCCTTGGCCTTGTCTTCAAATCCCGGCTCGCGACCGTAGAGATGGTTGAAGCGTCGCGCGACTTCGCGCGTGAGTTCCACATGCGGGACTTGATCTTCACCGACCGGCACGAAGTGCGCGCGATAGATCAGGATGTCGGCCGCCTGCATCAACGGATAGCCGAGGAAACCATAAGTTGTCAGGTCCTTGCTTGCGAGTTTCTCGATCTGGTCCTTGTAGGTGGGCGTTCTTTCGAGCCAGCCGAGCGGCGTCCCCATGCCGAGCAGGAGAAACAACTCCGCGTGCTCGATCACGCGCGATTGAATGAAGAGCGTGGAGCGCTCGGGGTCCAGTCCCGAAGCGAGCCAGTTGATCAGCATCTCCCACACACTCTCTTCGACGATGGCAACCTCGTCGTAGTGGGTCGTCAACGCGTGCCAATCGGCGACGAAGAAGAAGCACGAATATTTTTCTTGCAGACGCACCCAGTTCTTCAATGCGCCATGGTAGTGGCCGATGTGCATTGCGCCGGTGGGGCGCATGCCTGAGAGAACGCGTTCAAGAGCCATGACACTCGTCGAGAGGGTTGCCGCACAGCGGGAGGACACTGCGGAAAGACAATTTACAGAAACGGCCGGATCAGCGCGCCGAACAAGGTCTGCATCGCGCCGATGATCGGCAGCATCCACGCGTTGAGCAGTCCGGTGGAAACCAGCGCGAGCACGATGAAGAAGCCGTAGGGCTCGATGCGCGAATACGGCACCGCGAGCCGCATCGGCAGGATGCCGATCAGCACGCGGCCGCCATCGAGCGGCGGCACCGGGAACAAATTGAGCGCGAACATCACCAAGTTCACCAGCACGCCGGCTCTCGCAACCAGGGAGAGAAAATCTTCATGAACGCCCGACAACGCAAGAACGACGCCGAAGATCAACCACAGCAAAGCCTGGATCAAATTCGAGACCGGACCGGCGAGCGCGACCCAGATCATGTCGCGCTTGGGATTCTTCAAATTGCCGAACGAGACCGGCACCGGCTTCGCATAGCCGAACACGAAATTCCCCGCGGTGAGAATCGCCAGCACGATCGGAATCGCGATCGTGCCGATCGGATCGATGTGCTTCAAAGGGTTGAGCGTGACCCTGCCCTGGATAAATGCGGTGGCATCGCCGAAATGCTTCGCGACATAGCCGTGAGCGGCTTCATGCAGAGTGATCGCGAAGATGACGGGAATGGCATAGACGGCGATCGTCTGGATGATGTCATTCATGCGGCATTCTATCTTTATCCTGTCGTTCGGAACGACACGACGAGGCTCAGCCGGCCGTCGCGAGTTCAAGCCCGAACGGCGCGAGATCGCCTCGCCCCGCGCGAATCAACTGCGGCGCGGCGCCGGTCAGATCGATCACGGTCGACGGCTCAATGCCGCAAGCGCCGCCATCGAGCACGAGGTCCAGCAGGTGCTCGAGCCGTTCGCGGATTTCGATACCGTCGTTGAGCGGCTCGCTGTCACCGGGCAGCATCAGCGTCGTCGATAACAGCGGGCCGTCGAGTTCGTGCAGGAGAGCCTGCGCGATCGCGTTGGCGGGAACGCGCAGTCCGATGGTCTTGCGCGACGGATGCGAGACCCGCTTGGGAACTTCGCGCGTAGCCGGAAGGATGAACGCATACGGGCCCGGCGTCGTCGCCTTCAGCAGGCGGTACTGCACATTGTCGACCTGCGCGTATTGACCGATCTCCGACAGGTCGCGGCACAACAGGGTCAGATGATGCTTGTCGTCGATGCCGCGAATGCGCCGCAAACGCGTGACCGCTTCCTTGTCGTCGAGATGGCAGGCGATCGCATAGCAGGAGTCGGTCGGCAACGCGATCACGCCGCCGTCGCGAACGATCTGTGCGGACTGCTTGATCAGCCGGGGCTGGGGGTCGTCGGGATGCGGCGCGAAATATTGTGACATCCGCGATCAACGCTCGGACGGCCGGCCGCGCTGACAGCGCAGTCGCATTACAGGCTGAAGGACACGCGTGAAGCGGGCCCGGGAGAAGTTTTACCAGTCGTGCCAGACCGGCACGACCGAGTCGGGCAAAGGCGGCAAGGTACCGAGATCGAAGCGACTTTCCTTGGGCCCGTGAAAGTCCGACCCGCGCGAAGCCATGAAGCCGAACTCCTTCGCGTAGTTCGCGAAGCGCTTGTACTGATCCTTGGTGTGGCTGCCGGTCACGACCTCGATGGCGGCGCCGCCCAGTTCCTTGAACTCCCTGAACAGGTCGCGCAGCGCCGCGTCGTTGAGTTTGTAGCGACCCGGATGCGCGATCACTGCGACGCCGCCGGCCGCGCGGATCCATGCGATTGCGTCTTCGAGGCTCGCCCATTGCGTGGGCACATAGCCGGGCTTGCCCGCGACCAGATATTTCGTGAAGACCTCGTGCACGTCATCGCAACGATTGATCTCGACGATGTAGCGCGCGAAGTGCGTGCGGCTGATCAGGTCGGGATTGCCGACGTAATGGAGCGCGCCTTCGAAGGCATCGGGAATGCCGACCTCAGCGAGTTGCGCAGCCATCTCGTGTGCGCGTCGCGTGCGGCCTGCGCGCGTGCGTTCGAGACCCGCGATCAAGGTCTCGTCGTCGGGGTCGATCTTGAGACCGACGATATGCAGCGTCTCGTCGCGCCACGTCACCGATATTTCGACGCCAGCGATGAAAGCGAGGCCGACGCTTTTTGCGGTAGCCGCCGCTCTTGCGAGCCCGCCGAGTTCATCGTGATCGGTCAACGCCCAGAGCTCCACGCCCTTCTCGTGCGCGCGTTCTGCAAGCGTGATCGGGTCGAGAATTCCGTCCGATACATTCGAGTGGCAATGCAGGTCGGCATTCAGTGGCGCCGGATCGCGCCGCGCATTCAATGAAAACTTCGGTAGTGAAAACATGAGCGCATTTTACGCTTGCCGTCTTCCGGCGAAGCCTGCCCCGGCGAACCATCAACCAAGAAACCCTTCGATCGCAATCGCAAGTTGCTCCGGCTGATCGTGATGCATCATGTGTCCCGCGTCCGCGATCCATTGCCGCTCGACCGACTTGATGGTCGCGATGCGTTCCGCGTATCCCGGCAAGGCATCCATGCGTTTCGCATAATCCGAGTCGCGCGCCATGATCCATAGCACCGGCGCCGTGATGGCACCCCAGCACGCGACGACTTCTTCGGCGCGATAGAGATAGGGATTGACGACCTTGTGCGCCGGGTCGCCGAGGATGCGATACGCGCCCTCGTCGGTCGGCGCCGACCAATGTTGCGCGAGATAGCGCGCGCGGTCTTCACGCAGACGTGGATTGGTTTTTCGCAATCGCGCGACCACTTCTTCGAGCGATGCGTACGACTTCAGGGTCGGCGGCTCGCGCAGTTCGGAGAGCCAGCGCGCGAGGCGGCCCGGC
>JBBSEF010000079.1:0-13111 GCA_038240015.1 Burkholderiales bacterium | reverse complement strand
GTCGAGATCGGCGCGACCGCCATCGCGTTGGGCGTGAGACCGAAGCCGGCGATGAAGTCGACGTTGTCCTTGACGACCAGCTCCTGCGCGAGGCGCTTGGCAACCTCGGGCGCGGGGCCGCCCGTGTCCTTGATGATCAGCTCGACCTTCTTGCCGGCGACTGTGTCGCCGTGCTCCTTCATGTAGGCCTTGGCGCCGGTCGTCATCTGCTGACCGAAGTCGGCGAACGCGCCGGTCATCTCGGTGATGATGCCGACCTTGATGGTGTCGGCGGCGAGTGCGGGTGCGGCGAACAACGTCGCGAATGCCAGCGCCGCGCACGCAAGCGCCGCGTTCGACGCGGCGATGTTTTTTTGAAAGCGGATCATGGTGGTCTCCTCGGCAATTTTTGAATTCGCGGCGAATACGCCGTGAATGCGTACTCCAGCGCGCACCCTAACAACGCAGCGATGGTTTACGCCATAGGCGCTGATACCGATGGCGCGTTGCGACCGACGATCATCAGAAATCGAAAAACACGGTCTCGCGATCCGGCGAGCCCTGCGTCGCCAGAGTCCACCGATAGCGGCCCGATCCCGTGGACGTTGCGATCAACGAGCTGCGGCGCGCTTCGGGCACCCGCGCAAGGACGAAGTCTGCGCGATTGGCCTCGGCCTCGTCATCGAAGTAGATGCGCGTCGACAGATGCTTCAAGAGTCCGCGCGCAAAGCAGGCAATGACGATGTGCGGCGCCTGCATCGACCCATCGGGCGCAGGCACGCGACCGGGCTTGACGGTGGTGAACACGAAGCCGCCGTCCCGATCGATCGTCACACGGCCGAAGCCCGAAGCGCTGCGGGCATCTTCTTCCACGCGAGATCGCGGGTCGTGCGGATGATCGTAACGACCGTTTGTATCGGCCTGCCAGATTTCGATCAGGCCGTCGGGCAATGGCTTGCCCTCGCCATCGATCGCACGCGCTTCGATCGCGATGCGGTTCGCCTGGTCGATGCGACCGTCGAAGGCCACGTCCGCGCAATTGCGCGGCGCGAGGCCGATGTGCAGATACGGGCCTGCGGTCTGCGACGGTGTTGCAACCGCGGTGGCGATCGTCATCGTCATTCCATCGGCGTCTGCTCGCGACCGCGCAGAACGATGTCGAAGCGATAGCCGAGCGCGTATTCGGCTTCGGTCGCATCCCAATCGAAAGCCGCGATCAGGCGTTCGCGTGCCGCGCGATCGGTGGTGCTGTTGAAGATCGGATCGAAAGCCATCAGCGGATCGCCCGGAAAATACATCTGCGTGACCAGCCGCTGGGCATACGCGTTGCCGAACAGCGAGAAATGAATGTGCGCGGGCCGCCACGCGTTGTGATGATTGCGCCATGGATAGGCGCCGGGTTTGATCGTCATGAAGCGATAGCGCCCCTCGTGATCGCTGACGGTCGCACCCATGCCGGAAAAATGCGGATCGAGCGGCGCGTCGTGCTGATCGCCCGCATGCACGTAGCGACCCGCGGCATTCGCCTGCCAGATCTCGATGAGTGCATCGCGCACCGGCTGGCCGTCTTCGTCGAAGATGCGCCCTCCGACGACGATGCGCTCGCCGACCGCGGCGCCGCCGTTACATTGCGTGAGGTCCTGTTCGCCCGATCGGAGCGCCGCACGACCGAAGCGCGGGCCGGTGATCTCCGACAAGGTCTGGGGTGCCTCGATTGGCGACTGCGACGGCGCGCGCTTGTGTGTAGAGGCGTACGCCTCGACGAGATACGGCGGCTGCGTGCCCGCTCGGTGCTTGCGATAGGAAACCAATGGGTTCATCCGGTCACTCCGGTCTATTCGACACCAGCTCGCAACAACGATATGCCGGTGATGCGTTGAAGTTCATCGAATGCCAGACCATCGACCAGATCGCGCACGATCACGCCGTGGTCGCCGATGTCCAGCGTCGCGAGATCGGTGTAGATGCGCTCCACGCATCCGATACCGGTCAACGGATAGGTGCAACGCTCGACGATCTTGCTCTGCCCTTCGCGTGTCAGGTGTTCCATCATCACGTAGACATGTCGCGCGCCGATCGCGAGGTCCATCGCGCCGCCGACCGCGGGGATCGCGCCGGGCGCGCCGGTGTGCCAGTTAGCGAGGTCGCCGGTGCGCGACACCTGGAACGCGCCGAGCACGCAGAAGTCGAGATGCCCGCCGCGCATCATCGCAAACGAATCGGCGTGATGAAAGTACGAGGCGCCCGCGCGGATCGTGACGGGCTGCTTGCCCGCGTTGATCAGGTCTTCGTCTTCTTCACCGGGCGCAGGCGCGGGGCCCATGCCGAGCAGACCGTTCTCGCTGTGCAGGACGATCTCGCGATCTGGGGGCAAGAAATTGGCAACCCGCGTGGGCAGGCCGATGCCGAGGTTGACGATTGCGCCGTCCGGAATGTCGTTGGCAACGCGCGCAGCGATCTCGTCGCGGGTTCGTCTTGTGAAAGCCATGTTCAAGCCGCCTCGTTCAAGCGGCCTCGTGCAACGTGGAGCCCGCATGCACCACGACCCGCACGACCCGCTTGACGAAGATCCCCGGCGTGACGATGACCTCGGGATCGAACGCGCCGAGCTCGACCACTTCATCGACCTGCGCCACCGTAGAGCGCGCGGCCATCGCCATCACCGGGCCGAAGTTGCGCGCGGTCTTGCGATAGACCAGGTTGCCCCAGCGATCCGCCGCACGCGCCTTGATCAACGCGAAGTCGGCATGGATCGCGGTCTCGAACACCATCGCTTTGCCGTCGAACACGCGGGTTTCCTTGCCCTCGGCCAACGGCGTGCCGTAGCCGGTCGGAGTGAAGAACCCGCCGATGCCCGCGCCCGCCGCGCGTATGCGTTCGGCCAGATTGCCTTGCGGCACCAGTTCGAGTTCGATCTCGCCTGCGCGATAGAGGGCATCGAACACCTGCGAATCGGTCTGGCGCGGAAACGAGCAGATGATCTTCTTCACGCGCCGCGCCTTCAGCAATGCCGCCAGTCCGGTCTCGCCGTTGCCGGCGTTGTTGTTGACGATGGTGAGTTCGCGCGCGCCCTGCCCGATCAGAGCATCGATCAATTGCACCGGCATGCCGGCCGCACCGAAGCCGCCGATCATCACCGTCGCGCCATCGGGGACGTCTCGCAATGCTTCGTCTGCGGAGTGAACGATCTTGTCGATCATGCGTTGTCGATATCGTCGTGGGTCTACCGTCGGGGAGACGAGTGCGAGAGTATTGCATCATCGACGACCGCCTGATCGCGCATGAAAACAGGTGAACTTGCGTTTACCATTCGACCCATGCTCAAGTCCCTGCCCAAGCTCTTGGCATCGCGACCGCGCCTGTTCTACGCGCTTGCGGTCGGCATCGTTGCGGGCTTCGCGATTCCGCTACGCGATGGCGATCCGGTGATGCATGTGCTGATCGGTTGGAATGTCGCAGTCTATGTTTTCCTGATCGTCATCTGGATCATGATGCTGCGCGCCGATGATGGCGACGTGCGGAGCTTCGCGAAAAAGCAGGACGAACAAGGCTATGTGATCCTGATCGCCCTCACGCTCGCGGCCGTGATGAGCTTGGTCGCGATCGTGATCGAGCTGGCAGGCGCATCAAGCGCGAGCGCCAAATCATTTCACATCGCGATTGCGGCAAGCACGGTGCTCGGTTCGTGGTTCCTGATTCCAACCGTCTTCGGCCTGCACTACGCCCACGAGTACTACCAGGCGGATCGCGGCGCGGCAACGCTGATCTTTCCCGAAGCGAACCTGAAGCCCGACTACTGGGACTTCATGTACTTTTCGTTCACGATCGCGGTTGCCTTCGCCACCTCCGACATCCAGGTCGGCACGCGCGGCACGCGCAAGCTGGTGCTCGCGCAATCGGTGCTGTCGTTCTTCTTCAACGCGAGCATCTTGGCGTTGTCGATCAATATTTCGGCGAGTCTGGTGGCCGGTTGAAGGCCATGCCCGATCTTGACGCCGGGCCGATCGACTTCTGTGGCGTCAGTTGGCTTTCGTCGCGCTCCAACCGCCGCCGAGCGCGCGCACCAACCCCACGCTCGCGATCATGCGGCTGCCGAAGATCGAGACCGCGTTGCGTTCGTTGGCCAGTGCAGTCGCTTGCACCGTCACCACGTTCAGATAGCTGACCGTGCCCGCCTTGTATTGATTGAGTGTCAGCGCCAGCGATTCACGCGCTGATGAAAGCGCATCGTCTTGCGCATCGGCTTCTTGTTCGAGGATGCGCAGCGACGCGAGCCGGTCTTCGACTTCGGCGAATCCGGCAAGCACCGTTTCGCGATAGCCCGCGACATTGGCGTCGTAGTTCGCGACCGCTTGTGCAGTCTGGGCGCGGCGCAAGCCGCCGTCGAACAGGGTCTGTGCGAGCGCGGGGCCGATCGACCAGAAGCGATTGGGCGCGCTGAACAGACCGCTTGCAATCGCGCTCGAGAATCCGCCCGACCCCGAGATGCCTAGCGATGGAAAATACGCTGCCTTCGCCACCCCGATCTGTGCGTTGGATGCAGCGACGCGGCGTTCGGCGCTTGCGACGTCGGGACGACGTTCGAGCAATTGCGACGGCACGCCGATCGCAGGAACCGCCGGCATGCGTTTTTCGGCAAAAGCCTTCCACGACGTGACCGGAATCGAAAACTCGGACGCGGGTTTGCCGAGCAAGAGCGCGATCGCGTGTTCGAGTTGCGCGCGCGCGACACCCAGATCGATCGCCTGTACCTGCGCGGTCTTCAACTGCGTCTCGGATTGCGCGACATCGACCTTCGCCGATACGCCGCCGACATACCGATTGCGCGTGACCTCGAGCGTGCGCCGATACGCCGCGATGGTGTCGTCGAGCAACTGCTTTTGCGCATCGACCTGGCGCAACTGGAAATAGCTCGACGCGAGCGACGCCTGTTGCGATAGCACGATGCCCGCGAGGTCCGACGCGCTCGCGTCCGCTGACGCGCGTTGCGATTCGACCTGACGACGCACGCGGCCCCACAAGTCGATCTCCCACGACGCGGCCAGCGAGACCGAGCGGCTCGTGTTGGCGCTGCTGCCGACATTTGCGCCTGAGATGCCACTGACGCGACCGCTAGACCTCCCGCCGCCCGAGCGCGAGAGCGACGCATCGGCCGAGATGATCGGAAAATAACTGGCGCGTGCTGCATCGACCAGCGCGGTCGCTGCGCGATACGAGGCCTCGGCCTGCGCGACGCTTTGATTGCTGATTGCAACCTGCTCGACCAGCGCATTGAGATCCGGATCGTCGTAGATCTCCCACCATTTGCCGCGTGGCAACTCGTCGGCAGGCTGCGCGAGCGTCCATCCCTGGTTCTCCTTGAAGCTCGCGGGCGTTGCGACCTCGGGGCGCTTGAAGTCGGGACCGACGGTGCACGCCGTGACTGCGAGCAATGCCGCGGCGATCGATAGATGAATTTTCATCTATTCATCCTCACGCGTGGCCGAGACGATCGGTCATGCGCGCTTGCTTGCGAGCGCGCCGCGCTTCGCGCCGAAGCGTTGCCCAGTGACTCATGCGATCGAAATACAGATAGACCACCGGCGTCGTGTAGAGCGTCAATATCTGACTGACGAGCAGACCGCCGACGATTGCGATGCCCAGCGGCTTTCTCAACTCGGCACCGTCGCCCGCGCCCAACGCCAGTGGCAGCGCACCGAACAACGCGGCCAGCGTCGTCATCATGATCGGCCGAAAGCGCAGCGTGGCCGCTTCGAAGATCGCATCGCGCGGCGACAAGTCGTGCTCGCGTTCCCGCGCGATCGCGAAGTCGATCATCATGATCGCGTTCTTCTTGACGATGCCGATCAAGAGAATCACGCCGATCAGCGCGATGATCGAGAACTCGGTATTGGTGGCGAGCAGCGCGAGCAAGGCGCCCACGCCCGCCGATGGCAAGGTCGAGAGGATCGTCAGTGGATGGATCAGGCTCTCGTAGAGGATGCCGAGCACGATGAAGACCGCGAGCAATGCGGTCGCGATCAGGATCGGCTGGCTCGCCAACGAATCCTGAAAAGCGCGTGCGGTCCCCTGAAAACTGCCGTGCACGGTCGAGGGCACGCCGATGCGGCCCATCGCATTCTCGATCGCATGGGTCGCCTGCGACAACGACACACCTTCGGGCAGATTGAAGGAGATCGTCGATGCGACGAACTGCCCCTGATGGTTGACGCGCAGCGCGGTGCTGGTGGTTTCATAACGTGCGAACGACGACAGCGGAATCGAGTCGCCGTTCTTCGCTGCCACGTAGACGTTCTTCAAGGTGTCGGGACTCTGCCAATACTGCGGCGCGGCCTCCATCACGACCTTGTATTGATTGAGCGGGTTGTAGATCGTCGAGACCTGGCGCTGACCGAAGAGATCGTTCAAGGTCGAGTCGATTGCGACCGCGGTGATGCCCAGGCGCGACGCGGCGTCGCGATCGATCGCGAGGGAAGTCTGCAAACCCTTGTCCTGCGTGTCGGTGTTCACGTCCGCCAGCTCGGGCAGTGGCATCAACGCCTGCCGGATCTTCGGCTCCCACGCGCGCAATTCATTGAGGTCGTCGGCCTGCAGCGTGTATTGATATTGCGCCTGCGACGCGCGGCCACCCACGCGCACATCCTGCACCGCCTGGAAGAACAACGAGGCCCCGGGTTCGCGCGCGGTCGCGCGGCGCAGCCGGGCGATCACTTGGTCGATCGTCTCCTTGCGTTCCGACAGCGGCTTCAACGCGACGAACATATTGCCCATGTTGCGTTGCCCGCCGCCGGTGAACGCGATCACGTTGACGACCGCCGGATCCGCCTGGACGATCTTGACGAAGCGTTCGAGCTTGGTCTGCATCGCCTGAAACGAGATCGCCTGATCGGCCTGAATCGAGCCGCCCATGCGTCCGGTGTCCTGCTGCGGGAAGAAGCCCTTGGGCACGATCGTGTAGAGCCACACGTTCAACGCGACGGTGGCGAACAGGATCACGATCATCAGCGGCGCAGCGGCCAGCGACCATCCGAGCGAACGCGCGTAGCCGCGCGTCATGCCATTGACGATACGCCCGCTGCCGCGCGAAATCGGCTGCACCAAGTGGCGATCGACGCCCGACAACAAGCGACGCCACGCGCTGCGGCGAGGCGGCTGCTCGTCGTCGTTTGCGTCATCGTCCGCGTCATCCTTGCGGCGCGGCTTCAACACATAGGCGCACATCATCGGCGTCGTCGTCAGCGACACCACCAGCGAGACCAGAATCGACACCGACAACGTCACCGCGAATTCGCGGAACAAACGCCCCACGATGCCGCCCATCAGCAGGATGGGGATGAAGACCGCGATCAACGAGAAGCTCATCGACACGACCGTGAAGCCGACCTCCTTCGCGCCTTGCAGCGCCGCGTCGAACGGCTGCATGCCTTCTTCGATATGCCGTGACACGTTTTCCAGAACGACCACCGCGTCGTCGACGACGAAGCCGGTTGCGACCGTCAGCGCCATCAGAGTGAAGATGTTGAGCGAGTATCCGAACAGATACATGGCCGCGAAGGTGCCGATCAGCGACACCGGCACGGCCACGCTCGGTATCAATGCCGCGCGCACATTGCCGAGAAAGAGAAAGACCACGAGGATCACGAGCGCGACCGACAGCAGCAACGTGCGTTCGGTATCGCGCAACGACGCGCGAATCGTGGTGGTGCGATCGAGCATGATCTCGAGCGTGATCGCTGCCGGTATCGACGCATGAAATTGCGGCAGCAGCGCCTTGACTCTATCGACGGTCTCGATGATGTTGGCGTTGGGCTGTCGAAAGATGATCAGCACCACTGACGGTTTGCCGTTCGCAAGACCGGCATTGCGCAAGTCCTGATTGGAGTCGATCACTTGCGCTACATCGCCCAGGCGCACCGGTGCGCCCTTCTGATACGCGACGATCAGCGGGCGATATTCGGCGGCGGTCTTCGATTGATCGTTCGCGTAGATCTGCCACGCATGCTGGCCGTCGTCGAGAATGCCTTTGGGCCGATTGGCATTGGTCGACGCGATCGCGTTGCGCACCTGCTCGACCCCGATGCCGGCGTTGTTGAGTTGGCCCGGATTGAGTTCGACGCGCACCGCAGGCCGCGCAGCGCCGCCTACGATGACGTTGCCCACGCCACTGACTTGCGAAATTTTTTGCGCGAGGATGGTGTCGGCCGCATCGAACATCTGACTGCGGGTCAACGTGTCCGACGTCATCGCAAGAATCAGGATCGGCGCATCGGCGGGATTGACCTTGCGATAGTTCGGATTGTTCGGCAGTCCCGTGGGCAAAAGATTGCGCGCCGCATTGATCGCAGCCTGCACGTCGCGCGCGGCGCCGTCGATGTTGCGCGACAAATCGAATTGCAAGGTCACGTTGGTGGAGCCCAGGCCGCTCGACGAGGTCATCTCGGTCACGCCCGCGATGCGACCGAGCGCGCGTTCGAGCGGCGTGGCAACCGTGGCGGCCATCGTCTCGGGGCTCGCACCGGGCAGGCCCGCGTTGACCGAGATGGTCGGGAAGTCCACCTGGGGCAACGGCGAGACCGGCAACAAGGCGAACGCCATCGCGCCCGCGAGCGCGATGCCGATCGCGAGCAGCGTAGTTGCGACCGGGCGCTCGATGAACAGACGCGAGGGATTGACGCTGCGCTTCACCGCGGCGATAACGCTCTTCGCTTCACGTCGGTTCACGGAATCATGCTCCCCGCAGGCGGCTCGTCGAGCGTGCCATGCGTACGATCATCGGACGCAACATCGCGACGTTGACGCCACGCCTTGAAGCGCCGCGCGCCGCGATCGAATGTGAGATAGATCACCGGCGTCGTGAACAGCGTCAGCACCTGCGAGACCAGCAGGCCACCGACCATCGCTACACCGAGCGGGTGGCGCAATTCAGAACCGATGCCGCCGCCCAGCATCAGCGGCAACGCACTGAGCAAGGCGGCCATCGTCGTCATCAGGATCGGACGAAAACGGAGCAACGCGGCTCGATGGATCGCATCGCGGGGACTCATGCCGTCATTGCGTTCGGCATCGAGCGCGAAGTCGATCATCATGATCGCGTTCTTCTTGACTATGCCGATCAAGAGAATGATGCCGATGATCGCGATGATGCCCAGATCCTGTCCCGCGATCATCAGCGCGAGCAGTGCACCGACGCCGGCCGAGGGCAGGGTCGAGAGGATCGTGACCGGATGAATGTAGCTCTCGTAGAGCACGCCGAGCACGATGTACATCGTCACGATCGCGGCCAGGATCAGGAACAGCGTGTTGTCCAGCGATGCCTGGAACGCCAGCGCCGCGCCCTGGAAGTTGATCGCGACGCTTTGCGGCGCACCCATCTCGGCCTGCGCCGCGCGAATCGCCTTGACCGCTTGCCCGAGCGACGCGCCGCGCGCGAGATTGAACGAGATGGTGGCCGAAGGAAACTGGCCGATGTGATTGATGACAAGCGAGCCGGGCCGCTCCGAAACCGTCGCAATCGACGATAACGGTACCTGCATCGATGTGCTGCCCACAGCCGACGTCGATTGTTGACCGGCGAGAGCATTGGCCTGCGCGCGGCCTTGCGTGTTCTGGCCGACCGCTGAAGCAACACCGGCTGCGGTCACGTAGATGCCGTCGAGCGCAAGCGGTCCCTTGCCGTACTCGGGCTTGACCTCGAGCACCACGCGATACTGATTGGCCTGCGTGAAGATGGTCGAGATGAGGCGCTGGCCGAAGGCGTTGTAGAGCGCGTTGTCGATCGCAGCCGGCGTGATGCCCAGACGCGCGGCCGCGTCGCGATCGATCTGGATGTAGGCCTGCAAGCCCTTGTCCTGTTGGTCGCTCGCAATATCGGCGAGCACCGAGACATGCGACAACTTGTCGACGATCTTCGGCACCCACAACGCAAGCTCGACCGGATCGGCGTCTTCGACGCTGAACTGATACTGGGTGCGTGCGACGCGCGTCTCGATCGTCAAGTCCTGCACCGGCTGCATGTACATGCTGATGCCGACGACCTGATCGATCTTCGATTGCAGTCGCGCGATCACTTCGGTGGCGTGGATGTCGCGCCTGCCTTCGCCGCTGCCGAAAGGCTTGAGGTTGATCAAGAGGCGCCCGCTGTTCAAGGTCGTGTTGGTGCCATCGACTCCGATGTACGACGACAGGCTCTCGACCGCTGGGTCTTGCAGCACGATGCGCGCGAGCTCCTGCTGGCGCTCGGCCATCGCTGAAAACGAGATCGATTGCTGCGCATCGGTGATGCCCTGAATCGCGCCGGTGTCCTGGATCGGGAAGAAGCCTTTGGGGATCAGGATGTAGAGCACGATCGTGAGCGCGAGCGTGACGAGTGCAACGATCAAAGTGATCGGCTGATGATCGAGTACCCACTCGAGCGCGCGGCCATAGCGCGCGATCACGTCTTCGAACAGCGCGTTGGTTTTGCGCGCCCAACGCGGCTCGCGCTCGGGCGGCGTGTGCTTGAGCAGCCGCGCGCACATCATCGGCGTCAACGTCAGCGACACCACCGCAGAAATCAGGATGGATACCGCGAGCGTGATCGCGAACTCGCGAAACAAGCGCCCCACCACGTCTCCCATGAAGAGCAGTGGGATCAGCACCGCGATCAGCGAGAAGGTCAGCGAGATGATCGTGAAGCCGATCTGCTCGGCGCCTTTCAACGCGGCCTCGAACGGCTTCATTCCCGCTTCGATGAAACGGGAAATATTTTCGATCATCACGATCGCGTCATCGACCACGAAGCCGGTCGCGATCGTCAGCGCCATCAAGGTCAGGTTGTTGATCGAGAAGCCCGCGAGATACATCACGCCGAACGTGCCGATCAACGACAGCGGCACCGCGACGCTGGGAATGATGGTCGCGGGGATGTTGCGCAGGAAAACGAAGATCACCATCACCACCAGCACCACCGCGAGCAGCAGTTCGAAGCGCACGTCGTCGACCGACGCGCGGATCGTGGTGGTGCGGTCGGTGAGCAGTGCGACCTCGACCGACGCGGGCAGCGAGGCCTGTAGTTGCGGCAAGAGTTTCTTCACGCGATCGACCACGTCGATCACGTTCGCACCGGGTTGCCGCTGTACGTTGAGGATGATCGCGGGCTTGTCGTTGGCCCAAGCCGCGAGACGCACGTTCTCCGCGCCATCGACGACGTCGGCGACGTCGGACAGGCGGATCGGAGCCGCGTCCTTGTACGCGACGATCAGGCTGCGATATTCGTCGGCCGATCGCAGTTGATCGTTGGCGTCGATGGTCGAGGCGCGCGTCGGTCCGTCGAAGCTGCCCTTGGCCTGATTGGTATTGGCGTTCGAGATCGCCGTCCGCACGTCGTCGAGCCCGAGACCGAGCGATGCGATCACTTTGGGGTTGACCTGAATGCGCACCGCGGGACGCTGGCCGCCCGACAGGCTCACCAGTCCCACACCCGGCAGTTGCGAAATTTTCTGCGCGATGCGCGTGTCGACCAGGTCCTGCACCTGCGGCAAGCGCAGCGTTTTCGATGTGATTGCAAGTGCAATGATCGGCGTGTCGGCAGGATTGACCTTGCTGTAGATCGGCGGATTGGGCAGGTCTCCGGGCAGGAGGTTGCCGCCCGCGTTGATCGCGGCCTGCACTTCCTGCTCGGCGATGTCGAGCGACAGCGCGAGATCGAATTGCAAGGTGATCACCGACGCGCCGCCCGAACTGGTCGACGACATCTGCTTCAAGCCCGGCATCTGTCCGAACTGACGCTCGAGCGGCGCCGTGACCGACGACGTCATCACCTCGGGACTCGCGCCCGGATACAGCGTCACGACCTGGATGGTCGGGTAGTCGACCTCGGGCAACGCGGACAACGGCAACTGCCGATACGCGACGATGCCGATCAGCAGGATCGCCAGCATCATCAACGATGTGGCGATGGGGCGAAGGATGAAGGGGCGCGAGGGGTTCATGGATCGTCAGCGTCGTTGCTGCGAACGCAGGGACACAGCGGCGTTCGAACGACACTGGATTCCCGCGTTCGCGGGAACGACAGCGCGCGTGCATGACGCGCCCACACTCATTTCACCGCCGACCCCGCGCCCGCTGCCGCCTCCCGCTGCCTGCGCATCTCCTGCATTTTTTTCTTGCGTTCTTCTTCGGGCAGCTTCTTTATTTCTTCACCGAACTCACCCGCATCGATGCGCTTGCTGATCTCGACCCAGCGCTTCTGGCGTTCTTCGGGTGTGAGATTGGCGTCGCTGCCGCGGCCTGCGCGCGCGCCGCTCGCGGCTCCCGATGGCGCAACCACGGCGCCGTCGCGCGCCACTGGTTCGACCTTCGCGCCTTCCTTCAACTTGTCGGTGCCGTCGACGACGACCACCTCGCCCACCTTGATGCCGTCGTCGATCGCCACCGTATCGCCTTGCGATACGCCTGTCTTCACGTTGCGCGCGTTGACGGTGTTGTCGCCGTTGACCACGTACACGTAGAGACCCTGGGCGCCGCGCTGGATCGCAGCCGGCGGGATCACGGTCGCGCCGCGCTGCACGTCGAGCAACAAACGCGCATTGACGAATTGATTGGGAAAAAGATCGTAGGCCGCGTTGGTGAAACGCGCCTTCAGTTTCACGGTGCCGGTCGCCACGTCGATTTGGTTGTCCACGGTGACGAGCGCGCCGTCGGCGAGCTTGACCTTCGAGTCCCGGTCCCATGCGTCGACCGGCAACGCGCTGCCCGACACGAGCCGCTTCATCACCCGCTGCACGTTTGCCTCGGGCACCGAGAACACCACGTCGATCGGCTGCAACTGCGTGATGACGACGACGCCGTTGGTATCGGACGTGTGAATCATGTTGCCGACGTCGACCTGCTTCAACCCGATGCGCCCGCCCACAGGCGCTATGACCTTCGTATACGAAAGCTGCAGCCTTGCGCTTTCGAGATTGCCGCGATCGCTCTTCAACGTCCCGTCGTATTGATTGACGAGCGCCTTTTGCGTGTCGAGCTGTTGAGTCGCGATCGAATCCTGTTCGACCAGCTTGCGATAGCGCTCGAGATCGACCTTGGCATTGGCGAGCAAGGCCTGGTCGCGCGCGAGCACGCCTTCGGCTTGCGTGACGACGACCTGGAAAGG
>JBBSEF010000078.1:0-13646 GCA_038240015.1 Burkholderiales bacterium | reverse complement strand
TGAACGCGTTGACGCTCGACATCGACGTGGGCGAACTGCGTTGCGTGATCGGCCCGAACGGCGCCGGCAAGACCACGATGATGGACGTCATCACCGGCAAGACGCGTCCCGACTCGGGCACCGTCTTCTTCGGCCAGACCATCGATCTCACGCGCCTGTCCGAACCGCAGATCGCACGCGCGGGCATCGGTCGCAAATTTCAGCGGCCGACCGTTTTCGAGAACCACAGCGTGTACGAAAACCTCGAGCTCGCGATGAAGAGCGACAAGCGCGTACGGGCACCACTGCGAACGACGCTGTTCGCGCGCCTGTCGGGAGAACAGCGCGATGCGATCGATTCGATGCTCGAACTGATCCGCCTCGCCGACGCCGCATCGCGGCCTGCCGGACTTCTTTCGCACGGACAAAAGCAGTGGCTGGAGATCGGTATGTTGCTGATGCAGGAGCCGCAGCTGCTGCTGCTCGATGAACCGGTTGCCGGCATGACCGATGCCGAGACCGCGCGCACCGCCGAGCTGCTCAACGAATTGCGCGGCAAGCACTCGATGATGGTGGTCGAGCACGACATGGACTTCGTTTCGGCGATCGCGGGCGACGGCAAGGTCACTGTGTTGCACGAAGGCGCGGTGCTCGCCGAAGGCCGCATGCGCGACGTGCAGGCCGATGAGCGCGTCGTCGAAGTCTATCTGGGGCGCTGACGCGTTCGATCGAGACCCATCCCATGCTCGCCGTCGAGAACATCAACCAGTATTACGGCGGCAGCCACACGCTGCGCGGCGTCTCGATCACGGCAGAGAAAGGTCGATGCACCGCGCTGCTCGGTCGCAACGGCGTCGGTAAGACCACGCTGTTGAAATGCATGATGGGCGTGCTGCCGGTCGCGAGCGGCCGCATCCTCTTCGACGGCGACGACATCACGCGCGCGACTCCGCACGCGCGCGCCGCGCGCGGTATGGCCTACGTGCCGCAAGGCCGCGAGATCTTTCCGCGCCTGACCGTCGAGGAAAACATCCTGATGGGTATGGCGGCCAGACCGGCTCGTCATGCCACGCGCATCAAGGCGGAGGTCTTCGATCTCTTTCCGGTGCTGAAGGACATGCTCGGCCGCCGCGGCGGCGATCTGTCGGGAGGCCAGCAGCAGCAGCTCGCGATCGCGCGCGCGCTCGTCGCCGAGCCCAAGCTGATCATCCTCGATGAACCCACCGAAGGCATACAGCCGTCGATCATCAAGGACATCGAAAGAGTGATCCGCATGTTGCGCGAGCGCGGCGACATCGCGATCGTGCTGTGCGAGCAGTACTTCGATTTCGCGCGCGCTCTCGCCGATCAGTTCGTCGTGTTGTCGCGCGGCGCAGTGGTTCGCGCTGGCGAACGCGCGGAAATGGAAGGCAGCGATGTGCGCGAACTACTGTCGGTTTGAACATGGACATCGCTTCGACCGTAGAGAACGGATCGCGCCGAACTCCTTCCCCTGCGCCCCACTGCCGAGCCCGCAATGTCTCGCAAAGTCCTGATCGCCGATCGTGCGAGGTCACCGAACGCATCCGCATCATTCGTCGCCTCGACTTCACGCAGGCGATCCGTGTCGAGATCACCTACGACGAGCACTCGAAGATCCTGCGCGCGATCCTGCAGCGCAGGGCCGACGACGCCTCGCTGCTTCTCCGTGCGCACATCGAGGCCGGCAAGGCGGAGGTCCGGAAGATCACGCTGCACTGTCTGCATACGGCGACGCGCGCACCGTCCCGCATGCGCGTCCCCGGATAGTCGGGCAGACCGCGACGATGGCGCCTTGCAGAGTTCCCGTGATCGATCGCCTCGCCATCGGTGTGCGAGAGCGGGACTTCGCGCGTCAGATAGCGTGCAAGAAGTTGCGTCTCGATCGACAAGGCCGCATGTTGCCCCCCAAACCGGACTGCGGTATCCACGCGATCGCACAGCAGGCGGATCACGCGCTCGACAACGCTGATGAAATCCCGTATGTACCGAGGGTGGACGGCCCCTCCCCCGATTCTCCGGCGACAGACTCCAGTACGGTGGCCAGTACGCGGCACTGGAACGCGCGTCTCGAAGTCGGGGTCGCGATGCGCGGTGGCTCGAGCGTCGCCGTGCACCGCCGTCACATCGGACCGCTCCGGCTGCAGAAACCGCTCTATCCGGAGGGACCCGGTGTCGCGCACTTGCTCGTGGTTCATCCGCCTGCCGGCATCGCGGGCGGAGACCGCCTCGAGATCGACATCGACGTGGGGAACGACGCGGGCGCGCTCGTCACGACCCCGGGTGCGACCAAATGGTATCGGTCGGACGGCGCGCGCGCGCATCAGCACGTCGCGCTCACCATCGCGCGCGGCGCGTGTCTAGAATGGCTGCCGCAGGAGAGCATCGTGTTCGATGGCGCAGACGTGGAGACCTCGATCAAGATCGCGGGCGAGCGAGGCGCGATGTGCATCGGCTGGGACATCGTCGTATTGGGACGGCTTGCCTCCGGTGAACGCTTCGCGCGTGGCACGGTCCGCCAGGATCTGAGCTTGTCGTGCGACGGCCGAATCCTGTGGCGCGAACGTGCGCGCCTCGCAGCGGGCGATGGTCTGCTTAATTCTCCTGTCGGCTGGAACGGGCACTCTGTCGCCGGAGTGTTCTGGGCGTGGGGTTCGACGCTGCCCGACGCGGACCTCGAACGCTGCCGCGCGGCGACGATGGCGCGGCAGGACGCGGGATTGACCGTGCTCGGCGACGGCCTCGTTGTCGCGCGTGCGCTATCGGATTCGGCCGAAAGCGTCCGCGATCTGTTTCGTGAAATCTGGACAATAATTCGGGTCGCGATGACGGGGCGACGCGCCACGTTGCCGCGGATCTGGGCGACATGAGTCAGGCGACATGAGAGCGCGACGTGAAGGCATGTTATGGAACTGACGCCGCGTGAAAAGGACAAGCTGCTGCTGTTCACCGCCGGGCTCGTGGCCGAGCGCCGGCGCGCTCGCGGACTGAAGCTGAACTATCCGGAGTCGGTCGCATTCATCTCGGCGGCGATCATGGAAGGTGCGCGCGACGGCCGCAGCGTCGCCGATCTGATGCATTACGGCACCACCCTTCTGACTCGCGACGACGTGATGGACGGCGTGCCCGAGATGATTCCCGACATCCAGGTCGAAGCAACCTTCCCGGACGGGACGAAGCTGGTGACGGTCCACCATCCTGTCGTCTGAACGAGGCAGACGAGTGAAGCAGACAGTGAAGCGGACGAACGATGATCCCCGGTGAATTGATTGCTCTGGCAGGCGATATCGAGCTGAACGCCGGTCGCGAATCGGTAACGGTCGTCGTCGCGAATCGCGGGGACCGGCCCGTGCAGGTCGGCTCGCACTTTCATTTTTTCGAGGTCAACGATGCGCTCTCGTTCGACCGCGCTGCCTCGCGCGGATTTCGCCTGGACGTCGCGGCAGGGATGGCGGTGCGTTTCGAACCGGGCCAGTCGCGCACCGTCAGGCTGGTCGCGCTCGCCGGTGACCGTATGGTGTTCGGCTTCAACGGAGCGGTCATGGGACCGCTCGATTCAAAAGCTCCGGAACGCGCCTGATGGCCACGCGCATTTCACGGCAGGCCTATGCCGAAATGTACGGGCCGACGACCGGCGACCGCGTGCGGCTCGCCGATACGGCGCTCGTCATCGAAGTCCAGAAGGACCACACGATCTACGGAGAGGAAGTGAAGTTCGGCGGAGGCAAGGTGATACGCGACGGGATGGGTCAGAGTCAGCGCATGGCCAAGGAAATCGCCGACACAGTGATCACGAACGCGCTCATCGTCGACCACTGGGGCATCGTCAAGGCGGACATCGCGATCAAGGACGGTCGCTTCGCGCGTATCGGCAAGGCGGGCAACCCGGACATCCAGCCGGCGGTCGACATCGTGATCGGGCCGGGCACCGAGATCATCGCCGGTGAAGGCATGATCGTGACGCCGGGCGGTGTCGACAGCCACATCCATTTCATCTGCCCGCAGCAGATCGAAGAGGCCCTGATGTCGGGCACGACGACGATGCTGGGCGGCGGCACGGGGCCTGCTACGGGGACCTTCGCGACGACGGTGACGCCGGGTCCCTGGCATTTGGCGAACATGCTGCAGGCGGCCGAGGCCTACCCGATGAACCTTGGTTTTCTAGGCAAGGGCAACGCGAGCCTCCCAGGGCCGTTGCATGAACAGATCCTGGCCGGAGCGATCGGGCTGAAGCTGCACGAGGACTGGGGCACGACGCCGGCGGCGATCGACAATTGCCTGACCGTCGCGGACGAGACCGACACGCAGGTCGCGATCCATACGGACACCCTGAACGAAGCCGGCTTCGTCGAGGCATCGGTTGCGGCATTCAAGGGCAGGACGATCCACACCTATCACACCGAAGGCGCGGGTGGCGGACACGCGCCCGACATCATTCGCGTGTGCGGCGAGCTGAACGTACTGCCTTCGTCGACCAACCCGACCCGGCCGTATACCGTCAATACGCTCGACGAGCATCTGGACATGCTGATGGTCTGCCACCATCTGGACGCGTCGATCGCGGAAGACGTGGCGTTCGCGGAGTCGAGAATCCGCAAGGAGACGATCGCGGCCGAAGACATTCTGCACGACCTCGGCGCATTCTCGATGATCTCGTCGGACTCGCAGGCGATGGGGCGCGTGGGCGAGGTCATCATTCGGACCTGGCAGACCGCGCACAAGATGAAACAGCAGCGCGGCGCGTTGCCCGGCGACCCGGCCCATCACGACAACGCGCGGGTCATGCGCTACATCGCGAAGTACACGATCAATCCGGCGCTCGCGCACGGCATCGCGCACGAGGTCGGGTCGATCGAGGCCGGCAAGTGGGCCGATCTCGTGCTGTGGAAGCCGGCGTTCTTCGGCGTCAAACCGTTCCTGATCGTCAAGGGCGGGCAGATCGTCGCGGCCGCGATGGGCGACCCGAACGCGTCGATCCCGACGCCGCAGCCGGTCCACTACCGGCCGATGTTCGGCGCGCACGGGAAGTCGGTCACGCGTGGCTCGTTGACCTTCATGTCGCAGGCCGCGGTCGCCGCGGGCGTGCCCGAACGACTGCAGCTCGACAAGCCGGTCGTCGCCGTGCGTGGCTGTCGCACGCTGACCAAGCGCGACATGGTGCACAACACGCTGACGCCGAAGATCTCCGTCGACCCCGAGACCTACGCGGTCATCGCCGACGGTGAATGGCTGACCTGCGAGCCGGCAACCGAGCTGCCGATGGCGCAGCGCTACTTTCTGTTCTGACATCGGGCTTCTGCGATGCATGGAGACGATATGGAGTCCCCCGCGCTTCGGCCCGCGCTTCGGCCCGCACTTCGTCTCCTTGCGCTGCTTCCTCGCGATACGGATGACGATCCGATACGCGGCGCGCGCAGTCTCATCCTGACTTGCGAGCAGCGTGCGAAGACGCGCTTTCGCGCGACGCTGTCGGATGGGAGCGACGCGGTCGTCATGCTCCCGCGTTGCAGCGTCGTGCGCCCGGGAATGCGGCTCGTGGCCGAGAGCGGTGAGATTGTCGACGTGGTCCCGGCGTGCGAGCAGATCTATCGAGTCCATGCGAGCGCCGACAGTCCCGACCCGGCGCTCGACCTGTTGCGCGCTGCCTACCATCTCGGCAACCGCCACGTCCCGCTCGAACTCGGCCCGCGCTTCGTCAAGCTCGAACGCGATCCGGTCCTGCGCGATCTCCTGCAGCGCCTCAACGTGAACGTCACCCCCGCTTTCGAGCCATTCGATCCCGAGCCCGGCGCCTACAGCGGCGGTCATCGGCACGATACCGACGACGACGCGGACGACGACGCGAACGACGATGGTGGTGCGACTGGAGAGGCACTGTCGCGCAACGCGCACGCGGTCGCGTGGAACGGAGCAGGCGCGCCGAAATGACGGACACGCTCGCGGCCGAGGCGGCCTTGCTGCAGTTGTCGAGCGCGGCACTCCCGGTCGGCGCGTTCAGCTATTCGCAAGGTCTCGAGACGGCGATCGCGGACGAACGCCTGCGTACGCCCGACGACATCGAGCGCTTCATCGCAGACGTGCTCAGGCTCGTCGTCGCTCGCTACGAGGCGCCGGTCTGGTGGCGCCTGCGCAATGCGCTCGACCGGCAGGAGCTGGATCGGTTCGGCGACTGGAACGACGACTTCCTGGCCACCAGGGAAAGCGCGGAATTGCGCGCCGAGACGCTGCAGATGGGACATTCGATGATCGAGTTGATGCGTGGCCTGACGATGCCGATCGGCATCGTCGTCGATGCGTGGACCTGGCCTGCCGCGCACGCGCTCGCATCGCGGACGTGGCGCATCGCACCGCGCTCGGCGTTGAACGGCTACCTGTTCGGCTGGCTCGAGAACCAGGTGCTTGCCGGCATGAAAGCATTGCCGTACGGGCAGCTCGCAGGCCAGCGCATGCTCCAGGCGCTGCGTCCGGCACTCGCCGAAGTAGTCTTGTCCGCTTCGGAATTCCCCGACGATTCCCTGACGACGCAGACGCCCGGATATGCAATCACCAGCGCCCGTCACGAAAGCCAGTATTCACGACTGTTCAGGTCCTGATGTCGTGACAAGACCATCGTCCAACCCCCTTCGCGTCGGCATCGGCGGGCCCGTCGGCTCCGGCAAGACGACTCTCGTCGAAATGCTGTGCAAACGACTGCGCGGGCGCTACCAACTCGCGGTCGTCACGAACGACATCTACACGAAGGAAGACGAGCGCCTGCTAGTCGCTGCGGAGGCGCTTCCGCCCGAGCGAATCATGGGCGTGGAGACCGGCGGTTGCCCGCACACCGCGATCCGCGAGGACGCGTCGATCAACCTCGAAGCCATTTCCCGCATGCAGAAGCGCTTCCCGGATCTGGACCTGATCTTCATCGAATCGGGCGGCGACAATCTCGCCGCGACGTTCAGTCCCGAACTGTCGGACCTGACGCTCTACGTCATCGACGTCGCCGGTGGCGAGAAGATCCCGAGAAAGGGCGGGCCCGGCATCACGAAAGCAGACCTGCTCGTCATCAACAAGACCGACCTCGCACCGTACGTCGGCGCGTCCCTTGCCGTGATGGCGAACGACGCGGCGCGCATGCGCGGCACACGCCCCTTCGTGATGACCAACCTGAAGACCGGTACCGGACTGGACGAAGTCGTCGCCTTCGTCATCGAACGCGGAATGCTCGAGGTCTGAACGCCGCGCCTGCGCGTGCGCCCGCAGTCCGCCGTGGAGTGTCGCGTACGGCCGGTCCTACACAAAAAACGCCTTGACCTTGTCGGCCCAGCCCTTCGATTGCGGGCTGTGCTTGGCGCCGCCTTCGCGCGTCGAGACGTCGAACTGCTTGAGCAACTTCTTTTGATGCTCAGTGAGACGCACCGGCGTTTCGACCTGCACGTGGCAATACAGATCGCCGGGGTATGAAGCCCGGACGCCTTTGATGCCCTTGCCTCGCAGCCTGAAGGTCTTGCCGCTCTGCGTGCCTTCGGGAATCGAGATTTCCGCATTGCCGGCAAGCGTCGGGATCTCGAGTTCGCCGCCGAGCGCTGCGATGGCAAACGCGATCGGCATCTCGCAATGCAAGTCGTCGCCGTCGCGTTGGAACATCGCGTGCTGCTTGACGTGGATCTCTACGTAGAGGTCACCGTTGGGACCGCCATTCACGCCCGGCTCGCCATTGCCGGTCGAGCGAATCCGCATGCCTTCGTCTATGCCCGCGGGGATCTTGACTTCGAGAGTCTTGGGCGATTTGATTCTGCCCACGCCATCGCAATGCGTGCACGGCTCCGGAATGATCTTGCCGGTGCCGTGACAACGCGCACAAGTCTGCTGTATCGAAAAGAAACCCTGCTGAATGCGCACCGCACCCGAACCCGCGCAGGTGGGACAAGTCTGCGGCTTGGTCCCCGGCTTCGCACCCGAGCCGTGACATACCTCGCAATTGTTCCAGCTCGGAATCTTGATCTCGGTCTCGTAACCGTGGGCCGCCTGCTCCAGCGTGATCTCCATCGCGTAACGCAGATCGGCGCCTCGATAGACCTGCGGTCCGCCGCGGCCGCCGCCGCGCTGTCCGCCGCCGAAGATGTCGCCGAAGATATCGCCGAACGCTTCGGCGAAGCCGCCCATGCCGGCGCCGGCGCCCACATTGGGATCAACGCCTGCGTGCCCGTAGCGATCGTATGCGGAGCGCTTGTCCGCATCGGTCAGCATCTCGTAGGCTTCCTTGGCCTCCTTGAATTTTTCTTCCGAAGCCTTGTCGTCCGGATTGCGGTCCGGGTGATGCTTCATCGCAAGCCGGCGATACGCCTTCTTGATGTCTTCTTCAGAGGCGTTCTTCGCGACGCCGAGAATCTCGTAGTAATCCCTTTTGGCCATGGCGCTTCCGTTGGCTTGACTGATGTTGCTTGATGCGCAAACGCCTACTCGACGCGGTCATCCCCGCGAACGCGGGAACCCAGTGACTTGCCATGACGACACCGGATTCCCGCGTTCGCGGGAACGACGAACGACATCAGCCGCGCTTGACTTCCTTGAACTCCGCATCGACGACGTTGTCGTCGGCCGGCTTGCCTTGCTGCTGGTTCGCGCCAGCGTTTTGCGCGGCTCCTTGCGCCGCCTCGCCGGCTGCCGCCTGTGCGGCTTGCGCATCGGCCGCCATTTTTTCTCCGAGCTTTTGCGACGCGGTCATCAAAGCCTCGCTCGCGCTGTCGATCTTGACCTTGTCGTCGGACTTGATCGCGTCTTCGGCCGTCTTGATCGCGCTCTCGATGCTGCTCTTGTCGGCCGCGTCCAGCTTGTCACCGTATTCGGACATCGACTTCTTGACCGAATGCACCAGCGCATCGGCCTGATTGCGCGCGGTCACGAGTTCGACCACCTTCTTGTCGTCCTCCGCGTTCGCTTCGGCGTCCTTCACCATCTTGTCGATCTCGGCTTCGGACAGCCCCGAGTTCGCCTTGATGGTGATCTTGTTCTCCTTGCCGGTGGCCTTGTCCTTCGCGCCGACATGCAGGATGCCGTTGGCGTCGATGTCGAAGCCCACCTCGATCTGTGGCATGCCGCGCGCCGCCGGCGCGATGCCTTCGAGATTGAACTCGCCGAGCATCTTGTTGGCCGTTGCGACCTCGCGCTCGCCCTGATAGACCTTGATCGTCACGGCCGGCTGATTGTCGTCGGCCGTCGAGAACACCTGACTGAACTTGGTCGGGATGGTCGTGTTCTTCTTGATCATCTTGGTCATCACGCCGCCCAGCGTCTCGATGCCCAAGGACAGCGGCGTCACGTCGAGCAGCAGCACGTCTTTCACGTCGCCCTTCAACACGCCGCCTTGAATCGCCGCGCCGACCGCGACCGCCTCGTCGGGGTTGACGTCGCGGCGCGGATCGCGACCGAAGAATTCCTTCACCTTCTCCTGCACCTTGGGCATGCGCGTCATGCCGCCGACCAGGATCACGTCGTGTATGTCGGAGACCGAAACGCCCGAATCCTTGATCGCGATACGGCAAGGCTCGATCGTGCGGTCGATCAGTTCTTCGACCAGCGACTCGAACTTGGCGCGCGTCAACTTCATGTTCAGGTGCTTCGGCCCTGATGCATCCGCCGTGATATACGGCAGGTTGATGTCGGTCTGCGCCGATGAGCTCAACTCGATCTTGGCCTTTTCGGCCGAGTCCTTCAGGCGTTGCAGCGCGAGCACGTCCTTCGAGAGATCGGCGCCGGATTCCTTTTTGAACTCGGCGACGATGTAGTCGATGATGCGTTGATCGAAGTCCTCGCCGCCGAGGAAGGTATCGCCGTTGGTCGACAGCACTTCGAATTGCTTCTCGCCGTCCAGATCGGCGATCTCGATGATCGAGATGTCGAACGTGCCGCCGCCCAGGTCGTACACCGCGATTTTCGAATCGCCCTTGCCGTGCTTGTCGAGGCCGAACGCAAGCGCGGCCGCGGTCGGCTCGTTGATGATGCGCTTGACTTCGAGACCCGCGATGCGGCCCGCGTCCTTGGTCGCCTGACGTTGCGAGTCGTTGAAATAGGCGGGCACCGTGATCACTGCCTCGGTGACTTCTTCACCGAGATAATCCTCGGCGGTCTTCTTCATCTTGCGCAGCACTTCGGCGCTGATCTGCGGCGGCGCGAGCTTCTTGTCGCGGACTCCAACCCAGGCGTCGCCGTTATCGGCCTTGACGATCTGGAAGGGCATCATGTTGATGTCCTTCTGCACTTCTTTTTCTTCGAAGCGGCGACCGATCAGGCGCTTGACGGCGTAGAGCGTGTTCTTGGGATTGGTGACGGCCTGACGCTTGGCCGGCGCGCCGACCAGGATCTCGCCGTCGTCCATGTACGCGATGATCGAAGGCGTGGTGCGCGCGCCTTCCGAATTCTCGATGACCTTCGGCTGGCCGCCTTCCATGATGGCCACGCACGAGTTGGTCGTGCCTAGGTCGATGCCGATGATTTTTCCCATGATTGCGTTCTCCTGAACAAGCTCTTCGATTTGGTCGGTTGCGGATGGGTGGTGGTCAACGCACTACCGATGGTTGTGCCCGGCCGCCTCGCGGTGCATCGACGAAGCGCCATACGAACAAGCATTTGGAGGATTCCCCCTCGATTTCAAGGGTTATTCACCGGGAACGTCCACGCGCTGCGCAAGCAGCCAGGATCAGCTGGCGACCGTGACGAGCGCCGGCCGCAGTACGCGATCGGCGAGCATCCATCCTCGTTGCAGAACAGCGACCACATGATTGGGCGCCACGCCTTCCGGCGCCGGCAAGGTGGCAATCGCCTGATGCCGATGCGGGTCGAACTTCTCGCCGACCGGATCGATGACGATCAATCGATTGCGTTCGAAGGCGCTATGCAATTGCTTCTGCGTCAACTCGACGCCTTCACGCAGCGTGATGGCGTCGGCGCTCGTGTCGTCCAGCGCGGCCTGCAGGCTGTCCATCACGGGAAGCAAGCCTTCCGCAAAATTTTCGATGCCGAACTTGTGCGCCTTGGACACATCCTCCTGCGCACGCCTGCGGGTGTTGTCGGTTTCGGCCCTGGCACGAAGAAAGGCATCGTAGTGCTGTTGGGCTTTGACTTGCGCATTCGCCAGTGCCGCTTGCAGTGCTGCAACATCGGTCGAATCGGCCGCGTCGGTATCGTCGACACGTGACTCGGTCGCGATATCGGCAGGCGCGGAGGCCGCGTCCTGACCCGCGACCCGATCGTCCCTCACGCCTTCATCTTCCGACGCATCGTGCTTCCCTGATTTCATCCTCGCTGTCCTCCCGCTGATCTAGTAAAGCAATGCTGCCGACGAGATTGCGCCACGCGCCTCGATTTCAAGCCGAAATTCTTGGCGGCAAAGCCGCTGCAATGTACGCGCCATCCGCAGCTCTCGCCCACAGACGAGCGCGGTCCTCATAGCCAGCCTTGCAAATTTCGCATCGCGATCGACGCCATGGATTCGATCCAACGCGGATCATCGTTGAGGCACGCGATATATCGATATTCGCCGCCTCCGGCGTTCTTGAACACCGCCTTGCCTTCGATCGAGATCTCTTCAAGCGTCTCGAGACAATCGGCCGGGAAGCCCGGACAACAGATCGAAACATTCACGGTTTTCTTCGCGCCCAGTTCACGCAGCACCTCGACGGTGTAAGGCTTGAGCCACTCGGCCCTGCCGAAGCGCGATTGAAAACTCGCGATCCATTGATCGTCACGCAAGCCCAGTCTTTCGGCGACGCGCCGCGCGGTGACCATGCATTGCGCCTGATACGGATCGCCCAGGCGCACCGAGCGTTTCGGAATGCCGTGGAAGCTCATCACCAGCATGGCTGCGGGATCGGCGATCGAGCCGTCCCTGGTACGCGCTTCAACCACCTTCGCGGCCAGCGCATCGATGTAGCCCGCGTCGTCGTGGTACTGCTTGACGAAGCGAAACTCGGGAACGTTGCGGACTTTCGAGGACCACGCGTTGATCGCGTCGAAGCTCGAAGCCGTCGTCGCCGCCGAGTACTGCGGATAGAGCGGCAAGACGAGGATGCGCTCGCAGCCTTGCGCATGCAGTCGGTCGAGCACGCCGGGTATCGAGGGGCTGCCGTAACGCATCGCATATTCGACCGCGACGTCATGACCGCGCATCCCCATCAGGCCCCGCAACAGCTTCGCCTGCTTCTCGGTCCACACCTTGAGCGGCGACCCTTCACTCATCCACACCGATGCGTATTTTTCTGCGGACCGACGCGAACGTATCGGCAAGATGATGCCGAAGAGAATCGGCCACCACAGCACGCGGGGGACTTCAACCACGCGCGTGTCGCGCAGAAATTCTTTCAGATAGCGGCGAACCGCGGCAGGCGTAGGCGCATCGGGTGTGCCGAGGTTGACGAGCAGGATGGCGGTGCGAACGGTCATGTCATGGGACGGGTGGGCTTCGCGTTCGACGGTATTGCGATGTGATTGCGATGTGATTGCGCTCATTGCGACAGTCGGGCATCGTAACGCACCGATTCAAGCGACCTCCTCTGAAACTGATGCGACCACCGTTTGCGCGCAAGGCCTTGCTCCGGGTCGCCATGATCGCGTCGTTGTCGATTGCGCCGCTTGCCGATGGATTACCCGACGTGCTGCCCGATGACGCTGCCGCTACGCCGCAGGAACGCGCGGCCGAGGCACGATGGGAGAAGTTCGCGGCGCAGAACGCCCGCTCGGGCGATTTGCGGCTGCAACTTCTGTTCGGCCGAAACACGATAGCGCTCGAGCAATTGGTCGAACGCGCGCGCGGATCCACCGATCCTCTGGTCCTGTCCACGCTTGCCGAACGCTGCGATGCGCCGCAGTCGACGGCCAAAAGATCTGCGCCAGCGAACAGCGAAACGACAGGCGTCGGCTGCGACGGCGTCGAGCTGGCACGCCGCTGGGTCGCAGTCGACACCGAGAATCAGCTCGCCTGGTTGACGCTCGCAACCCTGCTCGACCGGCGCGGCGCCCTGAGCGAAGCGCGTGCCACCTTCACGCGAGCGGCCCTCGCCTCGTCGTATCGCACGCTATATGGCGAGGGGGCGCGAACGATACTGCGTATCGTTCCGCGAGACCTGAAGCCGATCGAGCGGCTCGCGTTTACGTACGGCATCGTCCGGATGCAGTCCGTGGAGACGTTGCTGACATTTCAACCTTTGTTTCGCACCTGCAAACTGCCCGAGATGCGCGACGCTTGCATGCATATCGCGGATACGATGTTTCGCGACAGCGAGACTCTGCTCGAACTGGTCATGGCGACGACACTGTCCGCGCGTCTGGACGTCGAACGCGAAACGGTGCGACATCGAATGGAACGTTCCTACGCCATACGCTGGCTGCTCACGCAGGGCGTCTTTTCGGACGAACCCTCGATCGACGATGTCGCGGCGATCGATCGTTTCGTTTCCGAAGTGGGCAAGCGCGCATCTCTCGGAGAACTGGTCTGGTTGCGCGAAGTGCTGCGCCAACGAGGCGTCTCTGAATCCGAGGCGGCCGCGCGCTACGAGAAGGCGCTCACGTCGGAGCAAAGACCTCATTTTGAACCGATGATGAAACCGTGGAACGCCAAAGCGCCGTGATCTCCATCCTCGCTCGAGTTACCGGGCGCGTCGTCAACGGTG
>JBBSEF010000077.1:0-13953 GCA_038240015.1 Burkholderiales bacterium | reverse complement strand
GCGCGCGACCCTGTTCTCGCGACACGGCAAGGCGTTCTTCGCGATCGGGACGATCGTCAGCCTGCTCAATTTCGTGCCGCTGATGTTTTTTGTCGTACCGATACTCGGAGGCCTCGCATTCACGCATTACGGATTGCGCGCACTCGAGCGGTTGCGCGCGGAGCGCGGCGAGAGCGGTGTCGGCCGCGACATTGGGCGCGGCGTCGTGCGGGACATCGTCATCGACGAGCACGGGAGCATCGTTTGAAGCGCTTCGGTGTCGTCATCGTCGGGGACGAAATTCTTTCGGGCCGTCGCGCCGACAAGCATCTGTCCAAGGTCATCGATCTGTTGTCGGTGCGCGGCTTGCAACTTTCGTGGGCGCACTACGTGAGCGACGATCGCGCGGCCATCACCGAGGTGCTCACGCGCACGTTCGACAGTGACGACGTCGTGTTCGTCACCGGCGGCATCGGCGCGACTCCGGACGATCAGACGCGGCAGGCCGCGGCAAAGGCATTGGGCATCGAGGTCGCGCCGCATGCCGAGGCCGAGAAGCTGATTCAGGCCCGCATCGACAAGATGAATGCGCAGGGCGGCACACCTCTGCCGCTCGATTCTCCCGAGCACAGGCAGCGCATGCGCATGGGCGAATTTCCGATCGGTGCGTCGATCATTCCGAATCCGTACAACCAGATCCCCGGCTTTTGCATTCGCGAGCACTACTTCGTGCCGGGCTTTCCGGTGATGGCGTGGCCGATGCTCGAGTGGGTGCTCGAGACGAAATATGCCGAGCTCTTCCACCACGCCCCACGCGCCGAGCGTTCGGTGCTGGTGTTCGAGACGCCCGAGTCCAGGGTCACGCCGCTGATGGAGCACATCGAAGCGGACTTCGACGGCATCAAGGTGTTCAGTCTTCCCTCGGTGGGCGATGAGTCGGCCGCCGGCAGTGAGGACGCGCGCATCGTCATGCGCGCGAAGCGTCACATCGAACTCGGGGTGAAGGGATCGATCGACCGTATCGATGCTGCCTTCGAAGCGCTCGAAGCGGGGCTCGTACAACTCGGTGCGCCCTTCGTGCGCGCCGATGAAACGCCGACGACGAGCGGCAGCACGCCGTGATTGATCGTGCGAACGACGAGCGCATGGCGCTGGTTCTCTTCTCGGGAGGACAGGACTCGACGACCTGTCTTGCATGGGCGCTTGAACGCTATGCGCGGGTCGAGACGGTTGGCTTCGACTACGGCCAGCGCCACGCGATCGAGTTGACGTGTCGGGCGCCGATACGCGACGCGATGCGCGCGTTGTCGGGTCGTTGGGACGCGCGGCTCGGAGACGATCACCTGATCGATGCTTCGGTGATCAACGCGGTCGGTACGACCGCGCTGACGAGCGATGCCGCAATCGAGTTCGATGCCGAAGGCCTGCCGACGACCTTCGTTCCGGGTCGCAATCTGTTGTTCCTGATTCTCGCTGCTGCGCTTGCCACGCGTCGCAGGCTGACCGTTCTTGTCGGCGGCATGTGCGAAACGGATTTTTCCGGGTATCCCGACTGCCGCGACGAGGCCATCAAAGCGATGCAGGTCGCACTGAATCTGGGAATGAATCGGCGCTTCGCACTCGAAACGCCCCTGATGTGGCATGGCAAGGCGGCGACCTGGAGACTGGCCGAAGAGCTCGGTGGCATTGCCTTCATCGATCTGATCCGCGACGAAACTCACACTTGCTATCTCGGCGATCGACTCACCCGGCACCCGTGGGGCGTGGGCTGTGGATCGTGTCCCGCATGTCTGTTGCGAGCGAAAGGCTACGAGGCGTACCGCGGTGTGAGATCAACAAAAGACGAGCGAAAAAAAGCCCGGGCCGATGAAGGTCCGGGCTTTGAAAGGCATGCCGTTCCGTAGGAAGCGAGCAATGCCGAGGAGACATCGGTTGTGTGGCGCCGTGCCGTGCGCCACACCGAAACTTATGCCAGCGTCATCGACTGCGAGAAGCGGCTATCCAACCTCTAAGCAAGAAACGTGCGCAGTGCTTGGTCGGGCCATCGATTCCATCAGGCTCAGGCCTTCTTCGAACGCGCTGCGTTGCCCGCTTGCGATGCGGTCTTGACGGCCGCGTTGGTCGCAGCGGCAACATTGGCTTCGGTCATTTCGACGGCTTGCTTGCTCGCCTTCGAGATGCTGTCGTATGCCGAGTTGGCAGCGGCAAGCGCTGACTTCATCATCGCAACGGCGGTTTCAGAACCAGCCGGCGCATTCTTCGAGGCCGAGTCGATCAGCGACATGAATTTCGAATTGGCTTCCGCGAGTTGCTCTTCGGCAACCTTGACGAACTCGGCTTGCGTCGAACTGGCGATGTCATACATCAGGCGCGAATAGGCAACCGCTTTTTCAGCGGCCGGCTGAAGTTGCTGGGCGTTCCAGTTCAGCAGTTCCTGCGGATCCTTGACCGACATCATCTGACGGACCTTGTCGGCCGAGTCCTGCATATTGGCCTTGGCCACATTGAGGTTCAGCGTGACGACTTTCTCGACGCCTTCGAATGCCGTTTGCGACAATGCGAACAAGGTCTCGAGGTTGGACTGATAGGCCGCAGCCAATTGCTGGGGATTGATGGTGTTGTTTGGTGTGGTCATCTTTGGCTCCTGAATAATTGATAGGGATATGTGAATGTGCGTGGTTGCGCTAGTCACCGCGGCGCCGGTCGCGCGCCAACTTGCGACTCGTCCTCTCCGTGCCTATTCCACCGAAGTGGCCATTTGAAATGCAACGAATGGTGCGACGCAACAATTACCATTGTATGGGGAAAACACTGGAAGTCAAGTTCTTTTTTGTGCGTTGCATTGTGCATTGCACGCGCCCCTCTGCGCGCCTCTTGCATTGAAGGCGTTTTACACAGATCAGTATGTGTTGCCGCTTCCGGAAGGGCACCGCTTTCCGATGCGCAAATATCGTTTGACGCGCGACTACGCGTGTCGGGAGGTGCCCGATCTCGAATTGGCGGTCCCGCAATGTGCGTCTCGTGAAGAGCTCGAACTCGCGCACGCGTCGACTTATGTCGATGCGGTTTTCGACGGCACGTTGTCGGCCCGTGAGCAACGCGAGATCGGCTTTCCCTGGTCGCGGGCCATGGTCGAGCGATCGCTGCGATCGGTGGGCGCGACCATCGCCGCGAGCCGGGCCGCGTGGGTCGATGGCATTGCGGTCAATCTCGCGGGAGGCACGCATCACGCCGATGCAGCCAAGGGCAGCGGCTTTTGCGTCTTCAACGATGCGGCCGTCGCCACACGGCTGATGCATCGCGATCAACGAAGGGCGGGAAGACCGATGACGCCGATCGCGATCATCGACCTCGACGTGCATCAGGGAAACGGCACTGCGTCCATCCTCGCAGGCGATCCACAGGTCTTCACGTTATCGCTACACGGCGAGAAGAATTTTCCGTTTCGAAAGGAGGCCAGCGATCTCGATGTCGGATTGCCCGATGGTTGTGACGATGCGACCTATCTGCACGCGCTGGACGACGCTCTGGACAACATGTTCTCGCGATTCATGCCCGGCTTCGTGTTCTATCTCGCGGGGGCCGATCCTTATGGCGGCGATCGTCTCGGACGACTTGCATTGAGTATCGAAGGCCTCGCAGCGCGTGACCGCCGCGTGTTCAGTGCAATGCGTGAAGCAACCCATGGAGCCACGCGAGCGTGCGCTGTGCCGATCGCGGTCATGATGGCCGGAGGGTATGGCCGCGTGATCGAAGAAACCTGCGCGATCCATGCTCAGACGGTCGCGATCGCAGCACAGTTTGCAGGCCGCGTTGTACCGCACGCGCAAAGTCGGAGCGACGCACGCGGCTCCTGATTTCACGGATCGATCTTCATGTCCTCACCGCAGTCCTCATTGCAGCCAGCAGTCGCTCCCATCGTGCCGCCCGCGTCATCAGGCAAGCCGGGTCCGTGGATCGCCGCCATGCCCGTGATCTTCGTACTGATCTGGAGCTCGGGTTTCGTGGTGGCGAAGTTCGGTCTTCCCTACACGACGCCCCTGTGGTTTCTGGTCTTGCGCTTCGTCGTGGTCATCGCGGTGCTGTTGCTGATGGTGCCGTTCATGCGCGTCACGTGGCCGAGTTCCACGCAGGCCTGGCACATCGCGATCGCCGGCATGCTGATTCAGGCAGGCTATCTCGGCGGCGTGTGGTGCGCGATCGATGCCGGTATGCCCGCAGGACTTGCGGCGCTGATCGTGGGCTTGCAGCCTGTCCTCACGGCCTTCGCCGCTCCCGCGATCGGCGAACGCGTCAGCGTGCGTCAATGGGCGGGCTTCGCGCTCGGCTTCGCGGGAGTCGGCCTCGTCGTCGCGAACAAGATCGTGATGATCGCCTTGCCGGCGATCAGCGTGGTGTTCGCAGTGATCGCATTGCTTTCGATCACGACCGGCACGCTCTATCAGAAACGCAAGTGCCCGAGTTTCGATCTGCGCGCCGGCAGCCTGATCCAGTTCACCGCGTCGCTCGCGATCGCGTTGCCGCTCGCCTTGATCTTCGAGCGCTGGTCGGTACGCTTCACGCCGGAATTCATCGGCGCGTTGACGTGGTCGGCGCTGGTGTTGTCGATTGGCGGCATGTCGTTGCTGTTTCCCCTGATAAGGCGCGGCGAAGCGACGCGTGTGACGAGCCTGTTCTACCTCACGCCGCCGGTGACCGCGCTGATGGCCTGGATCGCATTCGGCGAACGCTTCACCTCGCTCGCGATGGTGGGCATGGCCGCTGCGGTGATCGGTGTCGCGCTGGTCGTGATCCGTTCGCGATGAACCAGCAGGCGTGCGCTACGATGCGCGACGCATCCAACACCCGACCTTGTTCATGAACTCTCACGCCACGCGCCCGGAAGACTTCAACGCCGAACCTGCCGATCGGGAAGTCGTCGATGGAGCGATCGCGTCACGTCGCTCGATCCGCGCTTTTCTGCCCAAGCCGGTGGCGCGCGAAGACATCGAGGCGATCCTTTCGGTCGCATCGCGCGCGCCATCGGGCACCAACATTCAGCCGTGGAAGGTGACGGTGCTGACCGGCGAATCGCTGTCGCTCCTGTCCGAAAAAATTCTCGCCGCGCACGACGATCCCGATGCGCACGCGACGCACAAGGAGGAGTACGCCTACTACCCGACCAAGTGGGAGTCGCCGTACGTCGATAGACGACGCAAGATCGGCTGGGATCTCTACCGTCTTCTGGGGATCGGTCGCAACGACAAGGACCGCATGCACGCGCAGCACGGCCGCAACTACGCGTTCTTCGATTCGCCGGTCGGCCTGATGTTCACGATCGATCGCATCCTCGAAATCGGATCGTGGCTCGACTACGGCATGTTCATCGAAGCGGTGATGGTGGCCGCGCGTGGCCGCGGCCTCGACACCTGTCCGCAGGCCGCGTTCAACAAGTTCCATCGCATTATCGGCGAGCACATCGCCATGCCCGCGACCCAGACGCTGGTGTGCGGCATGAGCATGGGGTATGCAGACATGACCAAGATCGAGAACACGTTGACGACCGAGCGCGAGGCGCTGGGCAACTTCGTCCGGTTTCTCGAATGAGGTGCGAACGAGGCGCGCGATGAAGCCCGTCATCGTTGCTCGTCGCTGGTCGTTTCCGAACCTGTGCGCGTGCGCGTGCACGCTCGCGATGCTGGCCTCGTGCGCGACCTTCTCGCGCTCATCGAACGACGCCGATGGCGATGCCCTCGCGAGCGCCGAGAGTTCTTTCGCGGCGATGTCGTCGTCGTCCGGCATGAAGGCTGCCTTTCTCGACGCGATGGCCGAAGACGCGATCCTGTTTCGACCGGGGCCGGTGAACGGCAAGACGTTCATGGCCGCGCAGCTCGACCCCGCGATCGTTCTTGAATGGCGCCCGCAACGCGTCTCGGTGGCGGGCTCGGGCGAACTCGGTTATTCAACCGGGCCGTGGAAGCTGACATCGAAGCAGGATGCCGACGCGATCCGGTTCGGCCAGTTCTTCACTGTCTGGCGGAAGAACAACGCAGGTCGATGGCAAGTCCTGATCGATCACGGCATCTCCCACAAGGATCCGATCGGATGGAATGCGCCGCTCGAAAAAATTGCGATCGACGCGGGGCCGTTGCCTGCGGAGTCGATCGTCGAGGCCGAGGCGCGCTTCTCGCTTGCCTCGGAGAGCGAGGGTTTGACTGTCGCCTACCGCGCATTCGGCTCGCGCTACCTTCGCCTGTTGCGCGATGACGAAGCGCCGATCGATGCGAGTGATTCGAAGGCGGCGAGCTTCGACCGGTCGATCGCGTCATCGGCCGCGTCATTGGTCGCGTCATCGTCCATGACGTCATCCCTGTCATCGTCATCGGCTCTCGCGCGTTGGACATGGACGTCGACCGACAGCGGCGCCGCGCGCTCATCGGACCTCGCATGGACCATGGGCCGCTATCGCGCAATCGATCGCCGTGGCGCGACGACCGTCGGTTACTTCGTTCGCATGTGGCGCGCAGAGGCTGGCTCCTGGAAAATCATCAGCGACGTCCTCGCGACGATCGAAGCACCCGCGAGATAGCGGTACCGAACAGGCGCGGGCAGACCCGAATGAACTCCTCATGACCACCCATCGCATCGCAGTCATTCCCGGAGACGGCATCGGCAAGGAGGTCACGCCCGAAGGCTTGCGTGTTCTCGAGGTCGCGGCCAAGCGCTTCGACATCGCGCTGGAATTTGTTTTCATCGAATGGGCAAGCTGCGATTACTACCGGCAGCACGGCACGATGATGCCGAGCGATTGGCGCGATCGATTGAGCCGATGCGATGCGATCTACTTCGGCGCCGTCGGCTGGCCCGCGACCGTGCCCGATCATGTGTCGCTGTGGGGATCGCTGCTTCAGTTTCGTCGCGAGTTCGATCAATACGTGAACCTCCGTCCGTGCCGCCTGATGCCGGGCGTGCGCTCGCCTCTGGTGAAACGCGACGGGCGCGCGCGTGAACCGGGCGAGATCGATTTCTATGTAGTCCGCGAGAACACCGAAGGCGAGTATTCGAGCATCGGCGGTCGCATGTACGCGGGCACCGAGCGCGAAATCGTGATGCAGGAAACGGTGATGAGCCGGACCGGTGTCGACCGCATCGCGCGCTTCGCATTCGAGCTCGCACAAGGTCGTCCGAAAAAACATCTGACGTCGGCCACCAAGTCCAACGGTATCTCGATCACGATGCCGTACTGGGACGAACGCATAGCAGCGATGGCCGAACATTACCCCGATGTCAAGGTTGATCGCTACCACATCGACATCCTCACGGCGCAGTTCGTGCTGCATCCCGAGTGGTTCGATGTGGTCGTCGCATCGAATCTGTTCGGCGACATTCTTTCGGACCTCGGTCCCGCGTGCACCGGCACGATCGGCATCGCGCCCTCGGCCAGCATCAATCCCGAGCGTCGCTTTCCGTCGCTGTTCGAACCGGTCCACGGATCGGCGCCCGACATCGCGGGGCAGGGCATCGCGAACCCGATCGGCATGATCTGGTCGGGCGCCCTGATGCTCGAGCATCTTGGCCACGTCGAGGCAGGCACTGCGATCCTGCGTGCGATCGAAGCGACGCTTGCCGATGCCGCGAGCCCCCGCACTCGTGATCTTGGCGGTACGGCCGATACCGTCGATGCGGGCAAGGCGATCGCGAGCCGCCTCGAAACCATCGCGTCGGCCAACCGATGAGCGCATCGATTCGTTGCTTTTCTCCCCACATTCATGGTTAGAATTCGCCTGAACGAGATTATCTATCTCATTCATCTTGAAGATATTTCGCATGTTCCATAAACTGGCGCCACATCGGACAGGGAGGGCAGGATGACTGCAGCGGCGTTGAGGCGATTGAGATTCGTGGCGCCAGGTCTCGTCCTCGCGTCGTGCGCCATCGCGATTTCTGCGCCTGCTTGCGCCGCAACTGCGAAACTCGCGGCCCCGAAACACACACGCGTCAAGGTCGTCATGCCGGCCGCAGACAAGAGTCACATCTTGGTGTCCGGCGGCGTGCGTCATGCGATTCTCGTGCGCGGAACTCGCGCCTCGCATGCGGTTCGCATGCGCAAGGTCTATGCGCTCATTCCCGCGCGACCGTCGATCGCGGAGACGCAGGGATTGCGCAGCGACCTGAGATTCGGCCCCGGCACTCCGCTCGGTGATTTCGAAGACAGCCTCGCGGTCAAGGCCAGCGTCGCGCTGGTGATGGAAGAGGGCACGCAGGACATCCTCTTTTCGCGCAACACCAAGGTCGCCTTGCCGATCGCATCGATCACCAAGTTGATGACCTCGCTGGTCGTACTCGACGCGCACGAGGCGATGGACGAGTTGATCACCGTGACGGCGGACGACCTCGACACGGAAAAATTCTCGCGCTCGCGACTCGCGGTGGGCACGACGCTGTCGCGCCGCGACATGCTGCATCTCGCACTGATGTCGTCCGAGAATCGGGCCGCGCACGCACTGGGTCGCAACTACGTCGGCGGGCTTCCGGCTTTCGTCGCGGCGATGAACGCCAAGGCGAAATCGCTCGGCATGAACAGCGCGCACTTCAACGACCCGACCGGCCTGTCCAGCCAGAACATCGCAAGCGCCGAAGACCTGGTCAAGCTTGTCAATGCCGCGTCAGCCAACCCGACGATTCGCGAGTTCTCGACCGATCACGAATACGCCGTGCCGGTCGGCAGCCGCATGCTCGAGTTTCACAACACCAACAAGCTGGTCGCCAATCCCGCGTGGGACATCGTCGTGCAGAAGACCGGCTACATCACCGAAGCCGGCAAGTGTCTCGTGATGAAGGCCGTCATCGAAGGCCGCTCGGTCGTGATCGTGCTGCTCGACTCGTTCGGCAAGTACACGCGCCTGGGCGACGCCAATCGCATCCGGCAGTGGATGGAGAGTCAGTCCACCGATCCGATCGCGCGCATCGTCAAGAAAACGTCGTAAGACAAGCTGTCGCCCCGGCGGAGGCCGGGGTCCAAGTTGCTTGTCGCACGCGCGTTCATTGGACTTGGGTCCCGGCCCCCGGCCCCCGGCCTTTGCCGGGGCAGGGTTCGCCGGGACGACGGCTCGATCAAGAGCGGGTCGCTAGGCAGCCCGCAACGCGTCCACGATCTTCATGCGCGCCGCGCGGAACGCCGGCAGAAAGCCGCCGACGAATCCCATCAAGAGCGCGAACAGCATCACCTCGACGACGATCGCCGCGTTGATGTGAAAGCGGAACGTCAGCTCCGAGAAGGTCTGGAAGTTCATCGTCGACAGGCTGACGGCCTGCATCGCCGACGCAACGGCGAGCCCGATCACTCCGCCCACGAGCCCGAGCACCAGCGACTCGACCAGGAACGCGATCAGGATGGAGCTGCGCGGAAAGCCCAGCGCGCGCAAGGTGCCGATCTCGCCGGTACGCGACGCGACGCTCGCATACATCGTGATCATCGCGCCCACGATCGCGCCGATCGAGAAGATCACCGACAGCGTCGTGCCCAGATAGCCGATGAATTTCGCGAGACCTTCGGACTGGTCGGCATAGAACTGTTTCTCGCGCTTGGCCTCGATGGTCAGGCGCGGGTCGGACTCGAGCGTGCTCTTGACGTGGTCGAACTGCGATGGGTCCGCGAGCCGGAAGATCACGGAAGAAAACGAGAAGCGCCGAAAGCCCTGCATCAACTGTTCGGCGTCGCCCCACACTTCCGAATCGAAGGCGCTGCCGCCCCCGTCGAAGATGCCCACGACAGTCCACTGACGTTGCGCGAAACGCAGGCTCTCTCCGAGACCTGTGCCAGGAAAGGCTGCCGCGATGCCGCGGCCCGCGATGATCTCCGAGGTACCAGGCGTGAACATGCGGCCTTCGACGATGTGCACCTGAGGCCGCAACGCAAGTCCTTGCGCGGTCGTGCCGCGCACGACGATGTTCGACGGCTTGTCGGGATCGGTCGGATTCTTCTTGCGCTTGGGCAGGTTGATGACGGCGACCGGCTCTCTGGAGATCAGCTTCTGCCCGAGTCCATCGGTGGCGATCTCGGGCAGGCTGTCGATCACCGAGGCCTGATCGCGTCCGACGCCGCTCTGCACTTCCGACGCGGCGGAGCGGCGGATCACCATCACGTTGTCGGGCTGACCCGTCGCAACCAGCGTCTGGCGTATGCCCTCGGTCATCATCAGCACGCTCGCGAAGACGAACACCACCAGCGCCATACCGCCCGCGGTGAGCAAGGTGGTGACCTTGCGCGCATAGACGTTGCGCGCGATATAGACGAAGGGGATCGCCTTCATTCGATCGTTTTCAATGCGTCACGCGACATGGCGCAGCCCTTCGACGATGCGAACGCGGCCCGCATTCCACGCAGGGAATGCCGCTGCGACGAGGCCGATCAATGCGGCCGCGGCGAACTGCATCAACACCGTTTCTCGCGAAACGAAGAACACCGGAAACAACGTGCCCATCGCTTTCGCGAACGCGCCCGCGATCGGAAACGTGATCGCCACCCCGAGCGCCCCGCCCACCAGTGCGATGAAGAGCGACTCGCCCACGATCAGCCAGCCGATGAAGCCGGGTCCGAAGCCGATCGCTTTCATCGTCGCGTATTCGGATGTGCGCTCGCGCGCGGTCATCGCGATGGTGTTGGCCATCACCGCCATGATGATCAGGATGATGACCAGCGACACCGCCTGGATCGCGACTAGGATCAGCTCGGTCATCGAGATGAAACCGAGCTGAAACGCCTTCTCGGTTTCGGTCAGCGTCTCGGCCAGAGAATTGCGAAACAGGTTGTCGACCGACTTCGAAACCGGCGCCGCGTCGTCGGGATTCGCAAGCCGCTCGATGTAGAACCCCACTTGATCGGCGCGCCGGCCGTAACGTTTCTTGACGGTCTCATTCAGGTAAGCCCATTGGAAAAGAAATTGCGACTCGTCAGTCTTGGCATCGACGCCATCGTAGATCGCGCGCAGCGTGAACGTCCATGTGCCCGGATAGATGGTTCCGCGCAAGGGAATCTGGTCGCCGATTTTCCAGCCGAATTGATCGGCGAGCTTGCGTCCGACGACGACCCCTTGCCGATCGGCGAGAAAGGCCTTGAACTCGGCGGGCTTGACGACGTATTCGGGATAGAGCTCGAAGTAGGTCGCGCCATCGACTGCGAACTGCGGAAAGAAATTGCGCTCGGTGATGTAGACGCCGCCGAACCAGTTGCCCCACGACACGCCGGTCACGCCGTCGATCTGCCGCATGCGTTGCGCATAGTTGAGCGGCAGCGAAAACACCAGCGAGATCGAGTTGCGCGTGACGAGTCGGACCGACGACGTGCCATCGACGCCCGCATACCAGGCATCGACGATGGTGCGCAACAGGCCGAACGCGCAGATCGCGACGACGAGTCCGACGATGGTGAGCACCATGCGCAGCTTTTGCCGCAAGGCATTGCGCGTGAGGAGTTTGATGAGGAAGAACATGGCTTGTTTGTCTTGGCGAAACATTTCCCTCTTGGCACACTTCGCTTGGGTCCGGCCTTCGCCGGGAAGACGGTGCTTTTAGCGACGCGCGTCAATGTGCTGCATGCAGACTCGCTTGCAACTCCGCCTGATATTCGGCATCGCTCACCAGCACACCCTTCTCCAGATGCACCATGCGCCGCGCGCGGCCCGCTGCTTTCGGGTCGTGCGTGACCATCACGATGGTCTTGCCGAGTTCGCGATTCAGGCGGTCCATCAGGTCGAGGATTTCTTCGCCGGTGTGGCGGTCGAGGTCGCCGGTCGGCTCGTCGGCGACGATGATGGTCGGGTCGGCGATCAATGCGCGTGCGATCGCCACGCGCTGTTGCTGCCCGCCCGACAACTCGTTAGGAAAATGATCGGCACGATCGGATAGCCCCACCATCGCGAGCGCGGTATCGACGTGGTCCCTGCGATCGCGACGCGAGAGATTCGTGAGCAGCAACGGCAACTCCACGTTCTCGAACGCGTTCAGGACCGGCATCAGGTTGTAGAACTGGAAGATGAAGCCGACGTGCGCCGCACGCCACGCCGCGAGGTCCGCGTCGCCGAGGTCTGCGATGTCCACGCCATCGACGACGATGCTGCCGCCGGTGGGCTTGTCGATGCCGGCGACGAGATTGAGCAGCGTGCTCTTGCCGGAACCCGATGGGCCCATCAATGCGACGAAGTCCCCGACGGGGATGTCGAGGTCGAGGCCGAGCAGCACCGGCACCGCCTGCTCGCCGCGGATATAGATCTTCTGCAGGTCGCGCACTTCAACGAGGGTCCGCGCGGTTGCGGCGCCGTTGACCGATGCGGTCGTTCCGGGGTTTGTCACTTCGTCTGCACCACGACCGCCGTGCCGTTCGAGATCTTGTCGCTCGGCTTGACGATCAGCTTCTCGCCCGACTTGAGATTGCCCGACGTGATCTCCGTCGCGTCGGCGGACTTCGCACCGGTGGCGACGAGCACCGCTTCGGCAACCATCTTTTCGCCTTCGGTCTTCAAGCGATAGACCGTCGCCTTGCCATCGCGCATGACGACCGCATCGGGCGAGACGGCAATCGTCGGTTTGTTCGCGGACGCTTCGACTTTCTTCGACAGGAAGCTCACCTTTGCGCTCATGTCGGGAAGGATGCGATCGTCGAGCTTGTCGAACTTGACCTTGGTCGTCACCGTCGCCTTGGCTCGATCGACCGTCGGCACCATGCGGCTGACCGATCCCGAGAAGCGCGTGTCGGGCAATGCATCGAGCACGATCTCGCAGGGCTGACCGACCAAAATCTTCGAGAGGCTGGATTCGGACACATCGGCCTCGACCTCGAGCGTGGACAGGTCGGCCATGTTGACGACCGCGCCTTTCGAATCGACCGCCGACGAAAACGGCGTGACGATGTCGCCGACGTTCGCGCTCTTGGTGACCACCACGCCATCGAAGGGCGCACGGATCTCGGTGAAGTCCACGCCGACCTTCGCGTTGTTGGCGTTCGCGATAGCGGCTCGCAAGGCAGCGCGCGTGTTGTTGGTCGCGGCCAACGCGCGATCGTTGCGCGCGACCGCACTATCGAGCGCGGACTTCGACAAGAAATTCTGTGCGACCAGCTCGCGGCTGCGCGTCAACTCGATCGCCGCATTGCGCTGATCGGCTTCGGCCGATGCGATCGCCGCGCGCGCCACGCCCACGTTCGCCTGCGCCGCTGCGAGTTGCGCTTCGACGTCGCGTGAATCGATGCGCGCCAACAGGTCGCCCTTCTTGACGCGACTGCCCTCGAGTACGTTGAGCAATTCGAGCCGACCCGTCGCCTTGGTCGCGACCGCCGCCTTCCTCTGCGCGACGACATAACCCGACGCGGTCAGCACCGTGACCTGCTGCGCCGGATAGCGTGTCACCACCGAAGCGGTTTGCACCGTGACCGGATGCGGCATGAGGAACACGGCGATGGCGCCGATGACGATGATCGCGAGCACGACCATCCACCAGCGGATGCGTCGTCTGCGTTTGGGCGCGAGACTGCCTCGGTCGACCTTGAGCTTGCCGACATCGGTTGCGGCCATGCTAGGCACGCGCCTCGAACTCGGCAACCGCAACCTGGCGGCTGACCGCAACCGATTTACGCAGCGTCTTGATGCGCTCAATCTCGTGCATGGTCTGCGCCGTGAAATAGGACTCCCCGCAGTGGGGACAAGACCACATCGGAATTGCCTCAATGACGAGCGAGGCCGCGCCCGTACCGAAGCCACGCGTGACGTGCTTTAGCTGAATAGAGTTGCTGCTACAGTATGCGCAACTGCGCTCAGCAGAGGTAAGCAGTAATGACGACGAGCTTGCCGGTGAAGCCGACTTTGACGACGGCTTCAGCCGCTTCTCCGTCAAGCGTAATGCCACCGACGACGGACTTGACTTCGCGGGTTTGCGTGTCGCGCTGGCGCTCGAGGATGTGGCCGGTGAGGATGATGTTTTCGAGATCGAGGATGGAGAGGT
>JBBSEF010000076.1:0-14066 GCA_038240015.1 Burkholderiales bacterium | reverse complement strand
GCGCCGTCGGGTGCGGGCAAATCAACGCTCGTGAACGCGTTGCTCGCCGCCGACTCCACCATCAAGCTGTCGATCTCGTGCACGACGCGCGCGGCGCGTGCGGGCGAAGCCGACGGCCGCGAATACCATTTCATCGACGTCACACAGTTCGAGCGCATGCGGACTGCGGGCGAGTTCATCGAATCGGCGGAAGTGCATGGACATTGGTACGGAACCTCGGCGCGCTGGATCGAAGCGCACATCGCCGCGGGCGACGACGTGCTTCTCGAAATCGATTGGCAAGGCGCTCAACAAATCAAGCGGCGCTTTCCCGACGCGGTCGGTATTTTCATACTGCCGCCTTCGATCGAGGCTCTCGAGGCGCGCCTTCGTCGCCGCGGCCAGGACGAGCCGGTCGTCATCACACGGCGCCTGTTGGCTGCCGGAGGCGAGATAGCGCACGCCAGCGAATTCGATTATGTTATTATCAATCAAGACTTTGCAGAAGCCTCCGGACACCTGAAAAGCATCGTGCAAGCCGCTCGCCTGCGCTTTGCCTTGCAGGCTCTTCGGCATGCCGAATTGTTCGGGCAATTGGGCATCCACATCGACTGAAAGTCGCGACGACGTCGGCTTTCGGTGGCCGACCGCAGCTTCGTCGCGATCCATTTATCAATCGCTCGTGGTCTGCACGTGCAATGCGCGCAATCCGTATAGACCGCGCGAGCAGTCAGGCTCGCGCTCCCTTCCCTCGCTGGAGAATTGCATGGCTCGTATCACCGTAGAAGATTGTCTGAAGCAAATTCCGAACCGCTTCCAGCTCACGCTCGCTGCGACCTATCGCGCACGTCAGCTTGCGCAAGGCCACACCCCCAAGATCGAAAGCCGCGACAAGCCGACCGTCACCGCGCTACGCGAAATCGCGGAGGGCAAGGTGGGCATCGAGATGTTGAAGAAGGTCCCCACGTAACGGCTATTGTTTCCCGTTCGTTCGATACTGGAAGCACACAGAGCCGCGCCTCCACACCGCTTCGCGATGAGCCTCTCCACCGCTCTCGACTCGGTCGCGCGGCTGATCAACTTCAGGCGCAGGCGCGAAGGTTTCTCGGCCGCCGATGTCGCTGAACTCGGCGGCGTCGGTTTCGACGCGGCCCATTCGCCGCTGGTCATCGCTCACCTGCCGCCGTCGCCGGCAAAACCTTCCCGGGTCGTCAGCCTCGCCCCGCTGACCGAGATGCTGTCCGCCTATCTGGGCGAAGCGGACATCAAGCGCATCAAGGACGCGTACCGTTTTTCCGATGACGCGCACCTCGGACAATTTCGTTCGAGCGGCGACGCGTACATCTCGCATCCGATCGCCGTCGCCGAGATTTGCGCGGGCATGAAGCTCGACGCGAACGCGATCATGGCCGCGCTGTTGCACGACGTGATCGAGGACCAGGGCATCGCCAAGGAAGTATTGCTCGATCGTTTCGGCCCGCAGGTGGCCGAGCTGGTCGATGGTCTCTCGAAGCTCGATCGCCTTCAGTTTCGCGACAGCCAGGAAGCGCAGGCCGAGAACTTTCGCAAAATGCTTCTGGCCATGGCGCGCGACGTGCGCATCATTCTCATCAAGCTCGCCGATCGGCTGCACAACATGCGCACGCTCGGCGCGCTCGCGCCCGACAGGCGTCGGCGCATTGCGCGTGAGTCGCTCGACATCTACACGCCGATCGCACATCGGCTCGGCCTGAACACGATCTATCGCGATCTGCAGGACCTGTCGTTCATGCATCTCTACCCGCGGCGCTTCGCGGTATTGAAGAAGGCCATCCTGGCTGCGCGCGGCAATCGACGCGAAGTCGTCGGCAAGACGCTCGAGGCGGTGCGCGGCGCGTTGCCCGCTGCCGGCATCAGCGCCGAGGTCTATGGTCGCGAGAAGACCATGTATGGCGTGTATCTGAAGATGAGCGAGAAGAAGCTGTCTTTCTCGCAGGTGCTCGATGTGTACGGCTTTCGGGTGGTCGTTCCCGATCATGCGTCGTGTTATCTGACGCTCGGCGCGCTTCACGCCTTGTTCAAACCGGTGGCGTCGAAGTTCAAGGATTACATCGCGATCCCCAAGGTCAACGGCTATCAATCGCTGCACACGACCGTGCTCGGGCCCTTCGGCACGCCGGTCGAATTCCAGATTCGCACGCAGGACATGCATCGCGTGGCCGAGTCGGGCGTCGCATCGCACTGGCTCTACAAGAACAGCAGCGAGCTATCGGATTCACAGCGGGACGTGCAGCCGCATACGCATCAATGGCTGCAATCGCTGCTGGACATTCAGAGCCAGACCGGAGATGCGGCCGAATTCCTCGAGCACATCAAGGTCGATCTGTTCCCCGAGACCGTTTATGTGTTCACGCCGATGTCGAAGATCATCAGCCTGCCGCGCGGCTCGACGCCGGTGGATTTCGCGTATCAGATCCACACCGACATCGGCAATGCGTGCATCGCGGCGCGCATCAATGGTGAGCTCTCGCCGCTGCGCACCGAACTGCAGTCGGGCGATGTGGTGGAAGTCGTCACGTCGCCGGAGTCGCGCCCCAATCCCAACTGGCTCAACTTCGCGCGCACCGGACGCGCGCGCTCCGAGATCAGGCACTACCTGAAGACCATGAAGTACGAGGAGTCGGTCGAGCTCGGACGGCGGCTGCTCGACCAGTCCTTGCAGCAGATCGATCGCAACTACGCCGATTTGCCCGACGCGGAATGGCAACGAGTCGAGTACGAGAGCGGCGCGAAGAGTCGCGACGACTTGCTCGCCGACATCGGCCTGGGTCGCCGCCTTCCCGGCGTGGTCGCGCGCCGGCTGGTGCTCGCGTCGTCCACCCATGAGGGCGAAGGCGCAACGGCAGGCAAGACGCCGGTGATGCCGGTCGTGATCAGCGGCGCCGACGGCGTGTCGGTCACGCTGGCGCGCTGTTGCTGTCCGATTCCCGGCGATTCGATCTTCGGCCACATCCAGCGCGGTCACGGACTCGTGGTGCACACCACCGACTGCCCGACTCCCGCGCGTCAGAAAACGCGCGACCCCGATCGCTGGATCGACGCGCAGTGGGAGAAGGCCGGCGACAGCGATGGCGCTCGCCTGTTCAACCTCAAGCTCGACCTGTCGCTCAAGAACGAGCGCGGCGTGCTCGCGCGCGCCGCGGTGGAAATTTCCGAAGCGGGCGCGAACCTCGCGCACGTCTCGATGGATGACGAAGCCGAAGAGATCACCTTGATTCATCTGCTGATCCAGGTGACCGACCGCGCGCATCTCGCAAGAGTCATGCGCCGTTTGCGGCGACTGCCCGAAGCGGTGCGCGTTGCACGGGTGAAGAACTGACCTGCGGTCAAGCCGGAGAATGAGCTAGCTAGCTAGCCTGTTCAGCGGTTGGATAACGCACGTCGACGATCTCGATTTGTTCCGCGCCTCCCGGCGTGCGCAAGGTCACGGTGTCGCCTTTGCGCGCCTTGAGCAAGCCACGCGCGATCGGCGCGACCCAGCTCACCTTGCCGGCGAGCGGTTCGGCCTCATCGACACCGACGATCGTGATGGTGCGCGTATCGCCTCCATCGACGATGTAATCGACGCTGGCGCCGAAGAAGATCTGATCCGAGCCATCGTGTTCGGACGCATCGACGACTTCGGCGATATCGAGGCGACGCGTGAGAAAGCGGATGCGTCGATCGATCTCGCGCAGCCGCTTCTTTCCATAGATGTAGTCGCCGTTCTCGGAACGATCGCCGTTCGATGCGGCCCATGAAACCGTGCGGACCACTTCGGGCCGATCGACATCGAGCAGGTGAATCATCTCGTCCTTCAGGCGCCGATAGCCCGCGGGCGAGATGTAGTTCTTCATGCCCGGGGGCAGCGGCGATGCGATTTCGCCGTCCGACTCGTAGTCGTCGTTTTCGCTCCCCTTGACGAAGGCCTTGTTCACGTCTCGCCTCTTCGACTACATCCAGTTCGATCGACGGCGTGGCCTGCGCGTGAGATAGACCAGCGACAACACGGTCAACACGACGAACCACAACAGCGACCATTCGGCGATCGACAGGCCGAGCAAAGTCCAGTCGACCTTCGCGCAATCGCCGGTCGCGCGCATTGCGCGCTCGATCACCGAGAAGAACGGGAAGCGCTGCAGTTGAAAGAACAAGTCCGCCGTGCAGGCTTCGACTTCCGGCGGATGCCATTGCAGCCACACGTGACGCGCCGCGAAGCTCGCTCCCGCAAGAGCGGCGGCGGTCGCCAGCACGCCGTAGACGCGCACGCCCAGGCTATACGGCTTGTGAATCACCGCGACCAGAAACACGAAGGCCAACGCGGTGAACCACAGCCGTTCGATCATGCAGAGCGGACACGGCTCGAGCCCCTTCACGTATTGAAGAAAAAGCGCGAAGCCGATCAGCCCTGCACAAACAAGAAAGCCCGCCAGAGCGAGCTTTGTTGGGGTATCGAAGCGTCTTGCTTGCATCGTCACAGACCTTCCTGCAAATGTATTTCCATCCGGCAGCCTTCACGTGCTATCGAGGCGCGATGCACGGGTTTGGCTCGCGTGAAGTATAGCGCCAGCGAAATTTCGGACTGCGCGCTTCGCCCTCTTGCGGTGTGCCGCGCTCTTGTACCTTGCGTTCTCGCTCAGCTCTGAATCCAGGGCAGGCCGGCGTTGCGCCATCCGCCGCGTGTGCCGCGATGCTGCTCGCCGTCGAGATCGCCTTCGAAACCTTCGAGGATATTGAACGCGCGACGATGACCAGCTTCGGTCGCCGCCTCGGCCGCCGCATGCGAACGCACTCCGCTCCGGCACAGAAAAAGCAGGTTCTCGCGCTTGTCGGGCAGCGCGTCGAGTTGCTCGATGAAATGCCGATTGGGTTGCGCCGCGCCGAGCGGCTTCCATTCGATCAATGGCACTTCCGGAATGCGGCCGACGTATTCGGCCTCGAAGCGCGTGCGCACGTCGACGATCGTCGCGGCGCCTGCCTGCATCAACGCATAGGCCTCGCTCGGCGTGACCAGTCCCGCGTAGGGAACGGCCTTCTGTTTCGCGCGAACAAAAGCGCGTTCGAGGATGGCCGCTGGGGTATCGGTGTCTTGAGTCGGGATCACGGGCGCGATCGTCATGCCGATTCCTTCGCAGTTGTCGCCACTTCGGCCGCAGCTTCGATGAAGACGCGTGCGCGTCGCGCCGCCAGATGGATCGTGGACCCTGTCGTCACGTCCAGTTCATCGAAGCGCTCGCGCGGCAACTCAACTTCGAGAAACTTGCCATCCGCGACGTCATCGGTGAGGTCGACCAGTTCGACTCGCACGCTCGAGCCGAGTTTCACGATGTGCTCGACCCGCCCGGTGAAAGCGGCGCTCGCCGCGTCGTCGACGATGTCGAGATCGTGCGGGCGTATATACGCGGTGCCGCGTGCATCGTGGACCGCAGTATGTTCGGGCGCTGCGATACGCGAGCGGCCGATCGTGGCGACGCCGTGATCGACGCGGCTCGCGATGCGATTGGCGTGCCCCAGAAAGCCGTACACGAAAGGCGTCGCCGGATGATCGTAGACCTCGTCGGGCACGCCGATCTGCTCGATCTTTCCGTGGTCGAACACGACCACGCGGTCCGACACTTCGAGCGCTTCTTCCTGGTCGTGCGTGACGAACACGCTGGTCAGTTGAATCTCGTCATGCAGGCGTCGCAGCCAGCGGCGCAAGTCCTTGCGCACCTTCGCATCGAGCGCACCGAAAGGCTCGTCGAGCAACAGCACCTTGGGCTCGATCGCCAGTGCGCGCGCGAGCGCGATGCGCTGGCGCTGCCCGCCTGAAAGCTGATGCGGATAACGATCGCCCAGCCAGTCGAGCTGCACGAGATTGAGCAGCCTGTGGACTTTTTCGCGGATCACGGTTTCGCTCGGCCTCTCTTTCTTCGGCTTGACGCGCAATCCGAACGCGACGTTCTCGAATACCGTCATGTGGCGAAACAGCGCGTAGTGCTGGAACACGAAGCCGACCGCACGTTCGCGCACGTCCTTGGCCGTAGCGTCCTCGGCGTCGAGCAGGATGCGGCCCTCGTCGGGGACTTCGAGTCCGGCGATCACGCGCAGCAACGTGGTCTTGCCCGAGCCCGAAGGTCCGAGCAAGGCCACCAGCTCGCCGGGTTCGATCGTGAGGTCGACGTGATCGAGCGCAACGAAATCGTTGAAGCGCTTGGAGACGTTTTCGATGGTGATGCTCATGCTCTGTCCATCATCTTGTTTCCTTCAGATAACGCCGCTCGACGAGGGTCTTGATGACGAGGGTCACCAACGCGAGCAACGCTAGCAGCGATGCGCACGCGAAGGCGGCCGCGAAGTTGTATTCGTTGTAGAGAATTTCGACATGCAGCGGCAGCGTATTGGTCGTGCCGCGGATGTGACCCGACACCACCGATACCGCGCCGAACTCGCCCATCGCGCGCGCATTGCAGAGGATCACGCCATAGAGCACGCCCCACTTCACGTTCGGCAAGGTCACGCGCCAGAGCGTCTGCCAGCCCGATGCGCCCAGCACGACCGCGGCCTCCTCTTCCTCGCGGCCCTGCGCCTGCATCAGCGGAATCAACTCGCGCGCAACGAAGGGACACGTGACGAAGATGGTCGCGAGCACGATGCCCGGCACCGCGAAGATGATCTTCACGTCGTGCGCGGCGAGCCATGGGCCCAACCACCCTTGCAGCCCGAAGATCAACACATAAACGAGGCCCGATACCACCGGCGACACCGAGAACGGCAGATCGATCAGCGTGATCAGTATCGCCTTGCCGCGAAAGTCGAACTTCGCGATCGCCCATGCCGCGCTGATGCCGAAGACCAGGTTGGCCGGAACCGCGATCGCCGCGGCGGTGAAGGTCAGGCGTATCGCCGCCAGCGCATCGGGCTCGGTGATCGACGCGAAGTAGTAGGCCGTGCCTTTGCGGAACGCTTCGATGAAGACCGCGGCAAGCGGGACCAGCAACGCGATCGCGACATAGGCCAGCGCGATCGTCGTCAGCACGATCGGCATCCATGCGCCTGCGGGTCGGCGCCCGGCGCGCGTGCGTACCGCGTCGCGCAAAACATCCTGACGATCGAGCGCGCCGAGGACGGCCGACATCAGACCTTCCTCTCCTGCGCGTTGCGACGGCGCATCCAGCCTTGCAGCAGATTGATCGCGAGCAGCATCGCGAACGACGCGAGCAGCATCACGACCGCGATCGCGGTCGCGCCCGTGTAGTCGTACTGCTCAAGCTTGCTGATGATCACCAGCGGCGCGATCTCCGATACCAGCGGCATGTTGCCCGCGATGAAGACCACCGAGCCGTATTCGCCGACCGCACGCGCGAAGGCCAGCGTGAAGCCGGTCAGAAGCGCAGGCATCACCGTGGGCAGGATCACGCGCGTAAAAATCTGCAAGCCGTTGGCGCCCAGGGAGCGTGCCGCTTCTTCGAGTTCGCGTTCCATGTCTTCGAGCACCGGTTGCACGGTGCGAACCACGAACGGCAAGCCGATGAAGATCAGCGCGACCAATACGCCCACTGGCGTGAATGCGACCTTGATGCCGAGCATCGCGAGCGGCTCCCCGAACCAGCCGTTTTCCGCATAGACCGCGGTCAACGCGATGCCGGCGACCGCGGTCGGCAACGCGAACGGCAGATCGACCAGAGCATCGACGATGCGCGAGCCGGGAAACTTGTAGCGCACCAACACCCACGCGAGCAGGAGACCGAAGATCGCATTGACGATCGCCGCGATCCATGCCGCGCCGAACGACAATCGCAGAGAGGCAAGCACGCGTGGCGCGGTGACCGTGGCGATGAATTGCGACCACGTCAGCGTGAAGGTCTTGAGGAAGGCCGCCGACAGCGGGATCAGGACGATCAGCGCGAGATAGAGCAGCGTGGTGCCGAGCGCGAGATGAAAGCCCGGCAGAACGCTGGGCCGACGCAGCGTGAATGACGCGGTCGTCATCGCTTGATCGCCCCGAAGATCTTGTCGAACTCGCCGCCATCGTTGAAGTGCTTCTCCTGCGCTTGCTTCCAGCTTCCGAACATTTCATCGACGGTGAACAGTTGAATCGGCTTGAAGATCGCCGCGTGTTTCGCAGCGACCTTTTGCGAGCGCACTCGCAGATAGTGATTGGCGGCGATCTCCTGCGCGTCGTCGGTATAGAGATATTCGAGATACGCCATCGCGAGCGCGCGCGTGCCCTTCTTGTCGACGACGCGATCGATCACCGCGACCGGATTCTCGGCCAGCACGCTGATCGACGGATAGACCGGGTCGACCTTGCCGGCTCCGAACTCGCGATCGATCTGCACGACCTCGCTCTCGAAGGTCACGAGCACATCGCCCACGCCGCGTTGCAGAAAGGTCGTGGTTGCACCACGACCGCCGGTGGCGAGCACCGGCACATTGGCGAGCACGCGTCCGACGAACGCCGCGGCATCGGCATCGTTCATGCCCTTCTTCTTCGCGTAGCCCCACGCGCCCATGTAGCTGTAGCGCCCGTTGCCGCCGGTCTTCGGATTGACGATCACGACCTGCACGCCGGGCTTGGCGAGGTCGTCCCAGTCCTTGATGCCTTTCGGGTTGCCTTTGCGGACCAGGAACAGCATCGTCGAATAGGTCGGCGACGCATTGCTCGGAAACTTCTTCGCCCAGTCGGCGGGCACGATGCCGTGCGAGGCGAGGAAGTCGATATCGTTGGCCGAGTTCATCGTCACGACATCCGCCTCGAGCCCATCGGCGACCGAGCGCGCCTGTTTGCTCGAGCCGTCGTGCGATTGATTGAGCACCACGTCCTGCCCGCTTTTCTGCTTCCAGTATTTCGCGAAGGCGGGGTTGTAGTCCTTGTAGAACTCGCGCGCGACGTCGTAGGACGCGTTGAGCAGGGGCTGTTGCGCGAATGCGCTCGATGCGGTCAATAGCGCAAGCGCGCTCGTCGCAATTGTTTTCCACACGATCGAAGAGGTGACGGTCACTGGCGATCCTTGGGTACGGTGTTGGAGTTCGCGGCCTGAACAGCGGGCGCGGAGTGCTCGACGCGCGGCTCGCTCAAGTTGCGAACGCGGTCCTTGGCGATTCAGTGCCGCGCGAGGCTTACCCGCGTAGCGTCACGCGGCCCTACATCGTTCCTGCTCGCTACCCGCGTCGAGAACGATTGCGTTCCGAACGACCTCCCCGATCACCAGCGTTGCCGGGCCATCGAGCATTGCCAGCCCTTCGCGGGCGAGATCGTCCAGTGTCATCACGCGAATGAAAGCATTCGGCAACGACGCGTTTTCGACCAGAGCGACCGGTGTCGATCCGTTTCGCCCCGCCGAGATCAACGCGGCGGCGATGCGATCGGCGTCGCGCGAGGCCATGTACAAGACCGCGGTGTCGGCCGCGTTGACGGCTTCGATCCAACGCCTCGCATTGCGGGCTTCGCTTTCATCTGCGCCTGCGGCCGCGTTCGCCCCCGCATTTTCGGCAACCCGCGGCGTGACGAAGACCACGCTGCGACTGCCTTCGCTCTTGCCATCGGCGCGTCGCGTCAACGAGGTCTCGAGCTCCGCGCTCGCGGCAAGCGCGGCCGTCACGCCCGGCACGATCTCGAACGGCACGCCCGCTTCACGCAGGGCATCGATCTCTTCCTGCACGCGCCCGAACAGCATCGGGTCGCCACCCTTCAACCGAACGACGACGCGATGTTCGTACGCGGCATCGATCAACCGCTTGTTGATGAAATGCTGCGCCGATGAAAGACGGCCGCAGCGCTTGCCGACCGCGACCACAATCGCGTGTGCCGCGAGCGCCAGCGTGTCGGCATGCACCAGCGCATCGTGAAAGACGATGTCGGCGGCTGCCAGCAGACGCGCTGCGCGGAGGGTCAACAAGTCGGAAGCGCCCGGGCCGGCGCCGACCAGATAGACCGTACCCGGCTCAGTCTTGCTCATGGCGAATCCTGGCTGCATCGATGGTGGGCCGCACGATCATGCCTGCCGCGACCGTGTGGTTGGTCAGCTCGTCGATCACGATAAAGGCGCCGGTTGCGCGATGGGCGGCGTATGCGTCGATCATCAGCGGATCGCGCGTTCGAATGCGAACGCTTGCGATCTCGTTCATCGCGAGTGCGGCATTCGTATGATCGCGCGCGGTGTCGTCCAACTCGAGTGTCGCAATATCGAGCTTGCTCGTCACCGCTTCGACCACCGCTCGGGTGGTTCGCGTCGTGTGCTTGATCAGATAGCGACCGCTGGCCGCAAGGGGCTCCGCGTCCATCCAGCACAGGGTCGCATCGAAAGTGGTGAGCGTCGCAGCCGGCGCGTCGGCGTGCGCAATCAGGTCGCCGCGCGAGATGTCGATCTCGTCGTGGAGCAAGAGCGTGATCGATTGCGGCGCGTGCGCCTGCCGCGGCGCTCCATCGAAGGTCACGATGCTCTTGACCGTCGTCTCGCGTCCACCGGGTTGTACGACGATGCGGTCGCCCACATGGACCGAGCCCGACTCGATGCGGCCCATATAGCCACGACTGTAGGTACCGGGTAGCCCCGGGCGGCTGACGAGCTGCACCGGAAACCGGAACGGCGCATCGGTGATCGCAGACACATCGACCGCTTCGAGATGCTCGAGCAAGGTCGGGCCACGATACCAATCCAGATGCGGGCCGCGTTCGACCACCATGTCGCCCCGCAGCGCCGACAGCGGAATGCAGTGCACATCGCGCAGACTCAGCTTGTGCGCGATCGCCTGGACTTCACACTTCAAGGCATCGAAGCGCGCCTTGTCGTAATCGACCAGATCCATCTTGTTGATCGCGAACACCACGTGTCGAATGCCGAGCAGGCCCGCGATCGCCGCGTGCCGACGCGATTGCGACAACACGCCCTTCTTCGCATCGACGAGAACAATCGTGAGATCGGCAGTCGATGCGCCGGTGACCATGTTGCGCGTGTACTGCTCGTGCCCCGGCGTGTCGGCGATGATGAACTTGCGTTCGGGCGTCGAGAAATAGCGGTAGGCGACATCGATCGTGATGCCCTGCTCGCGTTCGGCGATCAGGCCATCGGTCAACAGCGCGAGGTCGACAGCGACGCCGTCATCGAGCACCGCATCGACGTTGCCGCCGACGCCGCCGCGACGCGCGGTGGTGCGCACCAGATTGTTGTACTGGTCTTCGAAGATCGACTTGGCGTCGTAGAGCAGCCGCCCGATTAGCGTGCTCTTGCCGTCGTCGACGCTGCCGGCCGTGGAGAAGCGAAGGAGGTCCATGTCAGAAGTATCCTTCCTTCTTTCTCAACTCCATCGATGCGTCCGACGTTTGATCGTCCATGCGGGTCGCGCCGCGCTCGGTGATGCGCGTGACCGCGGTCTCCGCGATGATCGCCGTGAGGGTGGCCGCGTGCGACTCGACCGGCGCCGTGCAGGTCATGTCGCCCACCGTGCGAAAGCGCACGCTCCTGTCGACGACGGCATCGCCCTCCTTCGGTTGCACCAGCGCAGACACCGGCATCCATGCGCTACCGCGCGCAATCACCGGCCGCGTGTGCGCAAAGTAGATGCTCGGCACCGCAAGCTGCTCGCGCGCGATGTATTGCCACACGTCGAGCTCGGTCCAGTTCGAAATCGGGAACACACGTATGTGCTCGCCCTTGTGCACACGCGTGTTGTAGAGGCTCCAGAGTTCGGGCCGCTGATTCTTCGGGTCCCACTGTCCGAAAGCATCGCGAAACGAAAAGATGCGTTCCTTCGCGCGCGCTTTCTCTTCATCGCGGCGCGCACCGCCGAAGCAAGCGTCGAAGCCGAACTCTTCGATCGCATCGAGCAAGGTCACGCTCTGATGCGGATTGCGCAGTTCATCGGCGCTCTTCAATCGTACGCGGCCGCTCGCGATCGAGTCTTCGACCGAGCGCACGATCAAGCGCTCGCCGAGCTCGGCCGCGCGCGCATCGCGAAACGCGATCACCTCGGGAAAGTTGTGGCCCGTGTCGATGTGCATCAACGGGAACGGAAAGCGGCTCGGACGAAACGCCTTCTCCGCGAGACGCAGCATCACGATCGAGTCCTTGCCGCCCGAGAACAGCAGCACCGGATTGCCGCACTCGGCCGCGACCTCGCGCATGATGTGGATCGCTTCGGATTCGAGGCGATCGAGATGCGCGGTGTCGGATTGCGCGGTGCTGCGCGACGACAGCGCGTCATCAAGCACATTGACGTCGGCCGCATCGGCACGCGTTGTAGAAATCGATTCGTCGTCAACAAATATCGTCATGGCACTCGTCACGCGTGTTGTGTTTCGGCTTCCGTCAAGTGGAGTCCGCATTCCTTTTGATCCGCGGATTCCCACCACCAGCGCCCGGCGCGAACATCTTCGCCCGGAGCGATCGCGCGCGTGCACGGCGCGCAGCCGATGCTCGGATAGCCGCGCGCATGAAGCGCGTTCACAGGCACGTCGCGTGAACGCAGATAGGTCCACACGTCTTCTTCGGACCAGTCGGCGAGCGGACTGAACTTCACGAGCTCGTGGTCCGCATCGTAGGCTTCGAGCACAAGATCGCCGCGCGATGCGGCTTGCGCGCGGCGCAACCCGGTGATCCACGCCTTCTTGCCGGCGAGCGCGCGCCTGAGCGGCTCGACCTTGCGGATGTGGCAGCACTCCTTGCGTTCGGCCACGCTGTCGTAGAACGCATTGATGCCGTGGACGCGCACGTATTGTTCGACCGCCGATGAAGCGGGAAAGAATGCATCGACCTTGCGGCGATAGCATGCGGTGGCCTGCTGCCACACTCGATAGGTCTCGTCGGGCAGGCGGCCGGTATCGAGCGTGGCGATCGCGATCGTCTTCATCGTCTTCGCCACATCGTCGTCGTCATCGGCGTTGTCATCGACTTCACCGCGCGCGATCAGATCGAAGATCACCATGTCTTCGGCGCCGAAGCTGGTCGTGAAGATGGCCGGCGCGTGCACGCGAGCGGCGCGCAAGAGAACTGCGCGCGCGGCTGCGGCCTTGCTCGCGAGATCGTTCGAGAGCGAACTCACGTCGTCGCCCGGATATCGAGTCCGCGACGCTTGAAGAGCGGGACCGGTCGATCGACCGAGGTCTGATAGCCATCAGAAAATACACGGTACGCGGCGAGAGCATCGGCTATCGAGTCCTGATGCTTGAGCGCGAACGAATCGAAGCCGCAGCGAAGCATGTAGAACAGTTGATCTTGCAACACATCGCCGACCGCGCGCAGCTTGCCGCGATACCCGTAGCGCTCGCGCAGCAGGCGCGCAATCGAATAGCCGCGACCATCGGTGAATTTTGGGAAGTCGATCGCGAGCAGCGCAAGGCGCGAAACATCGCCCGCCAGCTCTGCGGGCTCGTCGGTCGGTTCCAGCCGCACGCCGATCGCCGCGGTGCGCGCGAGCAATACAGCTCGCTCGATCTTCCACAGCGCGAGCGGGACGAGTACCGCCGCATCGTCGGACACTTCGCGCAATGCTTCGCCCGTATAGAGCGACGTCCACGGGTCATCGACGATGCGCCCGCCTTCAGCGATCGAGCCTTCAATCAGCTTCGACACGATCGCGCTCCTGATAAACGTGTTTCTTGAACGGATCGATACCGACTCTTCGCACCGTGTCGATGAAGCGCTCGTCCTCATAGCGCTCGGCGACATAGGTCTCGAGCAGGCGCTCGATCACGTCGGGCATCTCGTCTCGCGCGAACGAGCGGCCGATCACCTTGCCGAGCGACGCGTCGTTGCCCTGCGCGCCGCCGATCGTGACCTGGTACCACTCCTCGCCGTTCTTGTCGACGCCGAGCACGCCGATGTGCCCGACGTGGTGATGGCCGCAGGCGTTGATGCAGCCGGAGATGTTGAGATCGAGTTCGCCGATGTCGTGCAGATAGTCCTGAAATTCGACTCGATCTTCGATGCGTCGCTGGATCGACTCGGCCACCGGTATCGATTTCGCATTCGCGAGCGAGCAGAAGTCTCCACCGGGGCAGCATACGATGTCGGTCACGAGCCCGATGTTGGGCGTCGCGCAACCGATCGCGCGCGCGCTCTCCCACACCGCGTACAGATCGTCGAGCT
>JBBSEF010000075.1:0-14245 GCA_038240015.1 Burkholderiales bacterium | reverse complement strand
TCGATGATGAAGCTGGTCGGCAGCGAGATGACGCGCGAGGCGGCGCAGCGCGTTTACGAGGCGGCCGGCGTGGACCCCGCCGACATCACGGTGTGCGAGCTGCACGACTGCTTTGCCCAAAACGAACTGATCACCTATGAAGCGCTGGGGCTGTGTCCCGAAGGCGGCGCCGAGAAATTCGTCGACGACGGCGACAACACCTACGGTGGCCGCGTCGTCACCAATCCTTCCGGCGGGCTGCTCTCGAAAGGGCATCCATTGGGCGCCACCGGACTCGCACAATGCTTCGAGCTGACCCAACAGTTGAGAGGCAACGCAGAGAAGCGGCAGGTGGACGGCGCGCGGCTCGCGCTTCAGCACAATCTGGGTCTGGGTGGTGCGTGTGTCGTGACGCTATACGAACGCGTGGGGTGATGATTCGCTTCGGAGGTCATTTCTCTATAGTTCACTTCAGGTCAAGAGAAAAATTTTCCACAGCGACTATTTCGTCCCCAGCATCGCCGGCTTGAGGTCGGAATCCGCAGGATCGTCGCCCAGCCAGATCCTGAGGATCGCGTCGTAGAAGGTCTGGTCGGCAATCGGCTCGGCGACGGATTTGCCATCGACGAGCACGACCGTGCCGCTGCCGGGTACCCAGTCGATGCTGAAGCTTTCGCCTTTCTTCAGCTTGGGAATTTTGTTGAAGATGTCGCTCATCTTCATCAACGGCGATGCGAAGCGGCGCGTTTCCTCGGCTGTCGAATTCTTGCGGATACCGGTGATCAATGCTTCGCTCAGGTCTTCGCTCGACACTTCGCGCAGCATCACGACGGCAACGCGCTTGGCGCCGGGCAGGGCAACGATGTCTTTGAGCGTCTCCTTTTTCTGCGGCAGGTAGAGTGCCGCGACATAGACCTTGAAGATCGCCCTGGTCCGGATGCCGGCACCGTTGAGAACCAGGCGCTGATTGGCAACGGTGGCCGTATCGTCGAGCTTGATGCCGGCAACTTCGCTCGCGGCGATGCCGGCTTGCGAGAGCAGCGCGAGCGTACCTGCTGCGAGCAAAGCGGCAACGGTCTGAAGAGGTTTCATGAGACTCCTGCAAGTGGCGAGGATGGAATGCCGCGCGCAACGATGCCACGCGCATGCGTTGCGCGCAATCGAAACGGCCAAGCTCCGGTATGTGGCATAATTTTCGGCCCATTTTCTTGTCGATCGACGCAGCAACCCGATGACCGATACCCTCTACGACAAGCTCTGGAACACGCATGTCGTGCATCGCGAAGAAGACGGCACATCGCTGCTCTACATCGATCGTCACCTGGTTCATGAAGTGACCAGCCCGCAAGCCTTCGAAGGCTTGCGCATCGCGGGCCGCAAGCCGTGGCGCATCGGAGCGAATCTCGCGGTGGCCGATCACAACGTGCCGACCACGCATCGCGCCGGAGGCATCGCCGACCCGATCTCGCGTCTGCAGGTCGAGACCCTCGACGCGAACGCGCGCACCTACGGCATGACCTATTTCGACATGCGCGATCGTCGTCAGGGCATCGTCCACATCATCGGCCCCGAGCAGGGCGCGACCTTGCCGGGCATGACCGTGGTGTGCGGCGACTCGCACACCAGCACGCATGGCGCGTTCGCCGCGCTCGCGTTCGGCATCGGCACGTCCGAGGTCGAGCACGTGCTCGCGACGCAGACGCTGGTCACTAAGAAAGCGAAGAACATGCTGGTCCGCGTCGATGGCGTCCTGCCGCGCGGTTGCACGGCGAAGGATCTGGTGCTCGCCGTGATCGGCAGGATCGGAACGGCCGGCGGTACGGGACACGCGATCGAATTCGGAGGGAGCGCGACTCGCGCGCTGTCGATGGAAGGGCGCATGACGGTTTGCAACATGGCGATCGAGGCCGGCGCGCGAGCGGGAATGATCACCTGCGACGCGACCACCATCGAGTACGTCAAGGGTCGGCCTTATGCGCCGCGGGGCGCGATGTGGGATACGGCCGTGGCCGAATGGCGCGCGCTGCATTCGGACGCGGATGCGCACTTCGATCGCATCGTCGAGTTCGACGCATCCGCTATCAAGCCGCAGGTCACGTGGGGCACATCGCCCGAGATGGTCACGACCATCGATGGCCGCGTGCCCGACCCCGATCGCGAACGCGATGCGCAAAAGCGCGATGGCATCGAGCGCGCGCTGCAGTACATGGGGCTGGAGCCGAACGCGCGCATCGACGAGATCATGATCGACAAGGTCTTCATCGGCTCATGCACCAACGCCCGAATTGAAGATCTGCGCGCGGCGGCGGCGGTATTGAAGCGCTTGAACAGGCGCATCGCCGCGAACGTCAAGCTAGCTCTCGTCGTCCCCGGCTCGGGCCTCGTCAAGGCACAAGCCGAAGCCGAAGGCCTCGACAAGATCTTCATCGGCGCGGGATTCGAGTGGCGCGACGCGGGCTGCTCGATGTGCCTCGCGATGAACGCCGATCGACTCGAGCCGGGCGAACGCTGCGCGTCGACATCGAACCGCAATTTCGAAGGCCGCCAGGGGCAGGGCGGCCGCACCCATCTGGTCAGTCCCGCGATGGCTGCCGCTGCAGGCATCGAGGGACATTTCGTCGATGTGCGCAGTCTTTGATCGTGCAGTCGCTGTTCCGCAGTCTCAATTCACTCACCAAGGAGTCATCATGAAAAAACTAATCGCTTTGACCGCAGTCTTCGCTTTCATCGGCGTGCTCAGCGGATGCAACACCGTGGGTGGTTTCGGCAAGGACGTCGAAAAGACCGGCGACGCCATCCAGAAGGACGCCAAGAAAGCGCAGTAGTGATCCGGTCTTTGCTTGATCGGCAGGGCTGAGCGATGGATGCATTCCGCGTCCATCGCGGCCTCGTCGCGCCGCTGGCTCGCGACAACGTCGATACCGATGCGATCATTCCGAAGCAATTTCTGAAGTCGATCGCACGGACCGGCTTCGGCGAAAATCTTTTCGACGCGTGGCGCTATCTCGATCCCGGCGAGCCGGGCATGGACGCGAACAGCCGTCGTCCCAATCCGGATTTTGTACTCAATCGGCCGCGCTATCGCGGCGCGTCGGTGCTGATCGCTGGCAAGAATTTCGGTTGCGGGTCGTCGCGCGAACACGCGCCCTGGGCGCTGTCGCAATTCGGTTTTCGTGCGCTGATCGCGCCGTCGTTCGCCGACATCTTCTACAACAATTGCTTCAAGAACGGCCTCCTGCCGATCGTGTTGTCCGAAGGCGAGGTCGCAAGACTGCTGCATGACGCGGAAATCGCTTCGGGCTATGCGTTGACGGTCGATCTCGAGCGGCAGGTCGTGATCGACCCGCAGGATCGCGCGAGCGCGTTCGAGGTCGAGCCGTTTCGCAAGCATTGTCTGTTGAACGGATTCGACGACATCGCGCTGACCCTGCGCCATGCGGATGAGATTCGCGCGTTCGAAACCAAGCGTCTCGCCGCGCAGCCGTGGCTTGCCAATTCCATCGCCGATTGATCGCTCGATGAAGATCGCAGTCCTTCCTGGCGATGGGATCGGCGCCGAGATTATCGCGGAAGCGCGAAAGGTCCTCGAAGCGCTGGAACTTCACATAGAGTTCGAGACGGCCGACGTCGGGGGCGCAGCCTATGAGGCGGGCGGCCATCCGCTGCCCGAGTCCACTCTCGCGATTGCGAAGAGCGCCGACGCGGTGCTTTTCGGCGCGGTGGGCGATTGGAAGTACGACACGCTGCCGCGTGCGCTGCGACCCGAGCAGGCTCTTCTGGGGTTGCGCCGCGAGCTCGGTCTGTTCGCCAACTTGCGTCCCGCGATTTTGTATCCCGAGCTGGCGTCGGCGTCGTCGTTGAAGCCCGAGATCGTGTCGGGTCTCGACATCCTGATCGTGCGCGAGCTCACCGGCGACATCTATTTCGGCCAGCCGCGCGGCCGTCGCGTGTCGCCCGACGGTCCTTTCGCCGGCGAAGACGAAGCGTTCGACACGATGCGCTACACGCGTCCGGAAATCGAACGCATCACGCGCGTGGCCTTCGAAGCCGCGCGCACGAGAAAGCGCGCGGGCCATGCGGGCAAGGTCACCAGCGTCGACAAGGCCAACGTGCTCGAGACGTCTCAATTCTGGAAGGACGTCGTCATCGATGTCCATGCGATGTACAGCGACATCGCGCTCGATCACATGTACGTGGACAACGCGGCCATGCAACTGGTCAGGGCGCCGAAGAATTTCGACGTGATCGTGACGGGCAACATGTTCGGAGACATTCTTTCGGACGAAGCCGCGATGCTGACCGGCTCGATCGGCATGCTGCCATCGGCCTCGCTGGATGCGAACGGCAAGGGGCTCTACGAGCCGTCGCACGGATCGGCGCCCGATATCGCGGGCAAGGACATCGCCAATCCCCTGGCGACGATCCTGTCGTCAGCCATGATGCTGCGTCATACGTTCATGAAGGCAGACGCTGCCGATCGCATCGAAGCGGCGGTGCGCGCGGTGCTCTCGAAAGGATTGCGGACTGCGGACATCGCGGCGGCCGGAACGATGCGGGTGGGAACCAAGGCGATGGGAGACGCGGTGGTTGACGCACTTCGCAAGGCGAACCAATGAAATATCACAGGTGATGGAGAAATGAAGACGGTCGGGTTGGTGGGATGGCGCGGGATGGTGGGCTCCGTGCTGATGCAACGCATGCGCGACGAAGGCGACTTCGCGTTGATCGAGCCGGTGTTCTTCAGCACGTCGAACGCGGGCGGAGCGGGTCCGAAGATCGGCGGCACCGATACCGGCAAGCTCGCGGGTCGGCTGCAGAACGCCTTCGATGTAGCCGCACTCAAGAAGCTCGACGTGATCATCACGTCCCAGGGCGGCGACTACACCACCGAGATTTATCCGAAGCTGCGCGGCGCGGGCTGGAACGGCGTGTGGATCGATGCCGCGAAGACGCTGCGCATGCAGGACGACGCGATCATCGTTCTCGACCCGGTCAATCGATCGGTGATCGATGCGGCGCTCGCTGCGGGCGTGCGCAATTTCATCGGCGGCAATTGCACCGTGAGCTGCATGATGATGGGCGTGGGCGGTCTCTTCCGACACGATCTGGTCGAATGGATGACCTGCACCACTTATCAGGCCGCGTCGGGCGGCGGTGCGCAGCACATGCGCGAGTTGCTCACGCAGTTCGGCACGATCCACGATGCGGTTGCCACCGAGCTCGCCACGCCGTCGTCGGCGATTCTGGAAATCGACCGCAAGGTGCTCGATGCGCAGCACGGCATGTCGCCCGACGAGACCAGCCACTTCGGCGTCCCGCTCGCGGGCAGCCTGATTCCGTGGTGCGATCGCGACATGGGCAACGGCATCTCGCTTGAAGAGTGGAAGGGCATAGCCGAGGCCAACAAGATCCTCGGGCGCGGCCCGGGCTTCGACAAGACTTCGATCCCGATCGATTCGACGTGCGTGCGCATCGGCGCGATGCGTTGTCATTCACAGTCGCTGACGATCAAGCTCAGGCGCGACGTGCCGCTCGACGAAATCACCGATATCGTCGCGCAGTCGACCCCATGGACTCGCGTGGTTCCCAACACCAAGCAAGCCAGCGACGCGGCGCTGACGCCGGCGGCCGTCACCGGCACGATGACGATCCCGGTCGGGCGGTTGCGCAAACTCGCGATGGGTCCCGAGTACCTCGGCGCGTTCACGGTCGGCGACCAGTTGCTCTGGGGCGCTGCTGAACCCTTGCGCCGCATGTTGAGAATCATCCTCGAGGCATGAGGGGTCGACGTCCGCATGGCCATTCGCGGACAGGTTCTTAGTTGCGCGGCCTAGAGCTTGCGAGGCTGCGCCCCTATTCGTTGTCGATAGACAACAATGCGGCCCGCGCCGGGCGCATGCCTCACTGACAAATGCTGTCAAGCTGCGTAAGGTTGCCTATTAGGTTGCCTATCGGGTTGCCTATCAGCTTGTCCGTCAGGTTGCCAACTCGATATTCGTTGAGCTGGAAACCCCAAGTCCATGAAATCTCGGGATTGAACATTCATTCAATACAGTGTCAGGCCCATCGCCAATCGGCGGTGAAGAAGCGTGTCAACGCTCGACGACTTGACGCTCGGCGGTACTCGCCATCACCTGCAGGAACCTGGAAATGAAGCTTGCCTCGAAGCGTTCGCATCGGCTGTCCCGCATGAAATTGCGCGGACAACTCGGCATTGCGCTGGCTCTGACGACCGTAGCATTGGGCGCCGATGCCGCCGGTCTGGGACGTCTCAATCTGATGTCGGGCCTCGGACAACCGCTGCGCGCCGAGATCGAGTTGAACTCGTTGACGCGCGATGAAGCCGGTTCATTGACCGCGAAGCTCGCGGGCGCGGACGCGTTCACCCAGGCCAACATCGAGTACGGTGCGGCGCTGAGCGGCCTGCGCTTCTCGGTCCAGCGTCGTGCCAATGGTCAGCCTTATGTGCTGGTCACATCGAATCAAATCGTCAACGAGCCCTACCTCGATATGCTCGTCGAATTGACGTGGAGCTCGGGACGACTGGTGCGCGAATACACCATGCTGCTCGATCCGCCCGAGACGCGCGCCGCGCGGCGCGAGGTCGAGCCGGGGACGATCGTCCAAGCGCAAACCACCACGCCCAGCGTCTCGACGACCTCGTCATCGCGCGCAACGTCCACCAGTTCGTCGAACGCTTCGTCAGCCGCGTCGTCTTCGGTTGCCGCCGCGCCTCGTACGCGCCGCGCGCCACGCGGTACTCCTCTCGGCGCTCCCGAGTCGAGCGCTACCGCCGGCACCGAATATCTCGTGCAGCCCGGCGATACCGCGATCTCGATCGCGCGCAGCAACAAGCCCGACAATGTCGCGCTGGAGCAGATGCTGGCCGCGCTCTATAGCGGAAACCCGCGCGCCTTCGCCGGCAACATCAATCGTTTGCTGGCCGGTGCGACGCTGCGCATCCCGGACGCGGCAGGCGCACAGGCTATCGACAAGGCCGATACGCATCGCATCATCGTCGCGCAGAGTTCGAACTTCGGTCGCTATCGCGACCGGGTTGCGCGCGATGCGACCGAAGTACCGAGCTCGCGTTCGGCGGGACGCCTCACGACCGGCCAACTCACCACCCGCGTCGAGGATAAGTCCGCGCCGGCGGCTGTCAAGGATCGCCTCGAGCTGTCGCGCGCGGATGCGAACAAGGCGGGAACCGATGTCGGCAAGGCGGGCGCGCCCGGAACGTCGGCCGTGCGAGGCACACTCAATGCGCCTGCGGCAGACGAGATCGCCGCGAAAGAGCGCGAACTGCAGGAGACCAAGGGTCGTCTCGCATTACTGGAAAAGAACGTCGCCGATTTGCAGAAGCTGTTGCAGTTGAAGAACCAGACGCTGGCGGATCTCCAGAAGGGCAACGACACCAAGCTTGCCGATGCGGGCACTCCGGCAGCGCCGACCGCCGCCATGCCGACAGCGTCGACGCCCGTGCCTGCGCCTTTGGCAACGACGTCCGGGACGACCTCCGCGTCCTCGACGCCGCCGGCGCCGGTGACGACGCCTACCGCGCCGACCGACACGATGCCGGCGCCCAAGACGCCGACATCGTCTTCGAGCGCCGCGCCCGCATCCGCACCGCCCGCTGCTTCGACGGCGCCAACGACCGCGGCGACGAACCCGATCGCTGCGACCACCAAGACAACCGCCAAGAGCGCAACCGACGTGACTCCCGAGTCGAACTGGTTCGGACAATTGATGGACAACACGATGCTGCTGATCGGCGTGGCGATTCTCTTGGTGCTGCTGATCGGCTATGGCCTCTACACCATGCAGCGGCGTCGCAAGCTCGCGCGCTTCGAGGACAGCATCTTCGTCGACAACAGCATCCTGCGTTCGAACTCGTTGTTCGGCACCACCGGGGGCCAATCGGTCGACACCGCGAACACCGGCTTTCATTCCAACTTCGTTCCGGTCGCGGGCAATCTTCCCGAGCAGAACGAAGTCGATCCGGTTGCCGAAGCCGATGTGTACATCGCTTATGGCCGCGACGCGCAGGCTGAAGAAATTCTCAAGGAGGCCCTGCGCAGCGATCCGTCGCGTCATGCGGTTCGCCTGAAGCTGCTTGAAATTTATGCGAAGCGCGGCGACACCAAGACGTTCGAGACGGTGGCGTCCGAGTTGTATGCCGCAACCGGCGGGCAGGGTGAAGAGTGGAAGCAGGCGGCCGCGCTGGGCGCGAGCGTCGATTCACAGAATCCGCTTTATCGCGACGTGTCGCCGGCGACGGCATCGTCCTCGATCAAGACGCCGACGAAGTCGCCAACGACGACGCTGCTGTCGAACGCGTCGTCTTCCGCGTCTTCGTCCGCGTCTTCGTCACTGGGGTCGACCGCAACGTTCGCTCCCGAGGCGAAACCGGTTCGCAGCGCCTCGGCGCTTGGCGCGGGTCTGGCGGGTGCGGCTGTCGGCGCCGCCGGCCTTGCCGCATCGAACCTCAACCTGCGTGGTGCGGCCTCGCCGTCGGCCTCAGGGCACTCTGCGGCATTCGACGAACTCACCCGCACCGATCCGCTGCCGCGCGTCGAACCGCCTGTCGCACCCGGCGCTGCGCCTGCGATGGACCTCGACTTCAATCTCGGGTTGACCGATATCGGGATTGCGCCGCTGGGCGCCGATGCGACCACGGCGTCGGCTTCCCCAACCAGAAGCAGCGGCCTCGACTTCGACGTCGGCGAGTCGACCAAGTCCATCCTCGAACCCTTTAACGCATCGGCGTTCGGCGTTTCGGACCCGACCGCGCGCACTGCGGTGAATCTGCCCGCGTTTCGCGCGCGAGCAGAGCAGGAGCCGCGGCCGGCTCGTCATGCGGACCCCGAAGGATTCACGGCCTCGGACATCTTCGGCTCGAGCATCTCGGCCAATACCCAGCCGATTGAGGACTTCGCTCCGGAAAGAACCCAGCCGGGGCCGGGGCAGGCGCAGCACGTGCTCGACTCGCATCAGTTCGACAAGACCGAACCCTACGACGCGATGTCGCACATCAATCTCGAGCTCGATCAACAAAGTCACGAGGCCAGCGAATTCAAACCCAACGATGCGTCGTCCGACGCCTGGCAGGCGATGGCGACCAAGCTGGATCTCGCGATGGCCTATCGGGACATCGGCGATACCGATGGAGCGCGCGAGTTGCTCGAGGAAGTCGTTCGTAGCGGCGATCAGGCGCAGGCCGAGCGCGCGCGTCAGTTGATCGGCGAACTCGGCTGAACACCGGTAGCGGACGCGCGCGGGCGTCCTGTGCGCCGCGTGCGTCGCGTGTGGTGCGCGTGTCGCGCGTGTCGCGCGTATTGCGTATCCGTGAGCTGCGATGACGCGCGTCGCGCTGGGCATTCAATACGACGGCCGTGACTGGCACGGCTGGCAGTCGCAGCCGCATCGTCGCACCGTACAGGACGCGCTCGAACAGGCGCTGTCGCAATTCGCGAATCATCCGATTCGCGTTGCATGCGCGGGGCGCACGGACACGGGCGTGCACGCGCTCGGTCAGGTGATTCATTTCGATACCGGGGCCACGCGCACCATGCAAGGCTGGGTGCGCGGCGTGAACGCCTTGCTGCCGGAGTCGATCGCGGTAACGTGGTCCGTGCTGGTCGGAGACAGGTTCGATTCGCGCTTTCATGCCGTCGCGCGCACTTACCACTATTTGTTGTTGATTCAGCCGAATCGATCACCTCACTGGGTAGGACGTGCGGGCCGGACGCACACGCCGATCGACATCGACTCGGTGCGCGTCGCGTCGAGATCGTTATTGGGTACGCACGACTTCTCCGCGTTTCGCAGCGCCGAATGCCAGGCCCGATCCCCGATCAAGAACATGACGGTGGCCGACGTTGAAGAGAGCGGAGATTTCATTCGCTTCACGTTCAAGTCCAATGCCTTCGTGCATCACATGGTGCGCAATCTGGTCGGCGCGCTGGTCGCGATCGGTCGCGGACGATGCGATCCCTCGTGGATCGAAGAGCTTTTGGCCGGTCGTGATCGCACGGTCGCCGCGCCGACCTTCACGCCCGATGGACTGTATCTCGCGAAGGTCGATTACCCTGAAGGCATCGTGCTTCCCGAGCCGCCATCCTTTTCGAATATCCACGCGGGATTCGCGTCGTGAGCGATCGCTTTTTCGAGACCGATCAAGATGCAGCGAGAACGCGCATCAAGTTCTGCGGCATGACGCGTGAGGAAGACATCGACCTGGCGCTGTCGCTGGGAGTCGATGCGCTGGGCTTCGTGTTCCATCGCCCGAGCGCGCGCTATGTGTCCCCCGAGCGCGTGGCCGAACTGGTCGCGCGCGTTCCCGCGACGGTGGCGACGGTCGGACTGTTCGTCGATGCGACGCGTGACAAGGTCGCGGCGGTTCTCGAACGCGTCTCGTTGTCCCTGCTGCAGTTTCATGGCGACGAAGCGCCGGATGCTTGCAACGCGTTCTCGCGTCCTTACATCAAGGCCGCGCGCGTGACCGCCGATCTCGATTTGCTAGAATTCGCCGACGCGTATCGCGATGCAGCCGCTCTACTGCTCGATGCGCATACCGCCGGCTACGGCGGTTCAGGAAAGGTCTTCGATTGGTCACTCGTTCCCTCTGCATTGATCGGTCCGCTCGTCATCGGTCGCGACGCCGCGCGTCGGGTCGTTTTGAGTGGTGGCTTGAGCACAGCAAACGTCGCTGACGGGATCGTCAGGGTGCGCCCTTACGCGGTCGACGTGTCTTCGGGCATCGAACGCGCCAAGGGCATCAAGGACCCGGACGCCATGCGGCGATTCGTCGCGGCGGTCCGCGCGGCCGACCAGTCGGCTGACCAATCTCTTCGTTAGGTTGATCTGATGGGCATTCCCACTTTGGCCGCGCTTCACGCGGCTCGCAGCGCATTGGATGCGTCGACCGCGCAGGTGCAATCCGAATCGAAACCCGAATCGAGACCTGACGCGCGCGGACACTTCGGGCCCTATGGCGGACGCTTCGTCGCCGAGACCTTGATGCGCGCGCTCGACGAACTCGATGCCGCCTATGCGCGCTATCGCGACGATCCCGACTTCGTCGCCGAACTCAATGGCGAACTCGCGCATTATGTCGGCCGGCCGAGCCCGATCTATCACGCGCGTCGATGGAGCGAGCGACTCGGCGGCGCGCAGATCTGGATGAAGCGCGAAGACCTCAATCACACCGGCGCGCACAAGATCAACAACACGGTCGGCCAGGCGCTGCTCGCCCGCCGCATGGGCAAGCCGCGCGTGATCGCCGAGACCGGCGCGGGTCAGCACGGCGTCGCGACCGCGACCGTGGCCGCGCGCTTCGGCATGGAGTGCGTGGTGTACATGGGCAGCGAAGACATGTCGCGCCAGGCCGCCAATGTGCTGCGCATGAATCTGCTGGGCGCGAGAGTCGTGCCGGTCGAGTCGGGATCGAAGACGTTGAAGGACGCGTTGAACGAAGCGATGCGCGACTGGGTCACCAATGTCGAGAACACCTTCTACATCATCGGCACGGTCGCGGGTCCGCATCCCTATCCGATGATGGTGCGTGACTTCAACGCGGTGGTCGGCCGCGAGTGCCGTTGGCAAATGCCCGAGCGCGCCGGCCGGCAACCCGACGTGATCGTCGCGTGCGTGGGCGGCGGCAGCAACGCGATGGGCATCTTTCACGACTACGTCGACGATGCATCGGTGCGCTTGATCGGCGTCGAAGCGGCGGGCGACGGGCTCGATACCTTGCGGCACGCGGCGAGCCTGCAACGCGGCACGCCGGGCGTGCTTCATGGCAACCGCACTTACATCCTCCAGGACAACAACGGTCAGATCCGTGAAACGCATTCGATCTCGGCGGGTCTCGACTATCCCGGTGTCGGACCCGAGCACGCGTGGTTGAAAGACGGCGGCCGCGCCGAGTACGTCGGCGCGACCGATGCCGAAGCGCTCGCGGCGTTTCACGACTGCTGCCGCATCGAAGGCATCATCCCCGCGCTCGAATCGAGCCATGCGCTAGCGTATGCGGCCCGGCTCGCGACTACGATGGCGAAGGATCGCATCGTGCTCGTCAATCTTTCGGGGCGCGGCGATAAGGATCTGCACATCGTCTCGGCCGCGTCATGAGCGCGCGCATCGCCGCGCGCTTCGCGTCGCTCGCGAACGAGGGCCGCACGGGACTGATTCCCTACATCGCCGCGGGCGATCCATCTGCAGCGATGACGATAGAACTCATGCACGCACTCGCGCGCGCGGGCTCGGACGTGATCGAACTCGGCGTGCCGTTCTCCGATCCATCGGCCGATGGCCCCGTAATCCAGCGCGCGACCGAGCGCGCGATTCGCAACGGCGTGGGACTGGCCGCAACGATCGCCTGCGTGCGCACGTTTCGTCGCGACGACGCCGCAACGCCGCTGGTGTTGATGGGCTACGCGAATCCGTTCGAGCTGATGGCGTCGCGGCTCGGCGGTCTCGATGCGCTCGCGACCGAACTGCGCGACGCGGGCATCGATGGCGTGCTGGTGGTGGACTATCCGCCCGAAGAGTCCGAAGACTTCGCCGCCGCGTTGAAGAACGCCGGCATCGCCAGTATCTATCTGCTGTCGCCGACCTCGAGCGATGAACGGATCGCACGCGTCGCGCGCGCGGCTTCGGGCTATATCTACTACGTGAGCTTGAAGGGCATCACCGGTTCGTCCGCGCTCAATGTTTCGGCGGTCGCAGAGAAGTTGCCGCTGATCAAGGCGCACACGGCGATCCCGATCGGCGTGGGCTTCGGCATTCGCGACGTCGCGAGCGCCTGCGCCGTGGCCGCGGTCGCCGATGCCGTCGTGATCGGAAGTCGTATCATCGAGGCCATCGAGTCCGCGCCTCGCGGCTCCGAAGTCAAAGCGGTGGAGGACTTCGTGAGCGCGATCCGAAGCGCGCTCGACCATCAAAGTGCGCTCAACAAAAAGGAACACGCATGAGCTGGATCGAGAAGCTGCTGCCGCCGCGCATCCAACGCAACGATGGCGCGCAGCGCCGCATTCCCGAAGGTCTGTGGGTCAAGTGTCCGAGCTGCGAGTCGGTGCTCTACAAAGCCGACCTTGAAAAGAATTGCCAGGTCTGTCCGAAGTGCGATCACCACATGCGCATCGGCGCGCGCGAGCGCATCGAGGCGATGCTCGATTCCGAGGGGCGCTTCGAGATCGCGCGCGACACGCTGCCGATCGACACGCTCAAATTCAAGGACAGCAAGAAATATTCCGATCGCCTCAAGGACGCGATGGAGGCTACACAAGAAACCGACGCGATGGTCGTGATGGCCGGCTCGATCCACACCGTGCCGGTGGTGCTGGCGGTCTTCGAATTCGGCTTCATGGGCGGCTCGATGGGCTCGGTGGTCGGTGAGCGCTTCGCACGCGGTGTACAGACCGCGATCGAGTTGAAGGTCCCGTTCATCTGCGTGACCGCGACCGGCGGGGCGCGCATGCAGGAGGGTTTGTTGTCGTTGATGCAGATGGCCAAGACCACCGGCATGCTGACCAAGCTGTCGGCGGCGAAGCTGCCCTTCATCAGCGTGCTCACCGATCCCACCATGGGCGGTGTGTCGGCGAGCTTCGCGTTCATGGGCGACGTGGTGATGGCCGAGCCGAATGCGCTGATCGGCTTCGCGGGGCCGCGCGTGATCGAGCAGACCGTGCGCGAGAAATTGCCCGAAGGCTTTCAGCGCGCCGAGTTCCTGCTGCAGAAAGGCGCGATCGACATGATCGTCGATCGTCGCAAGATGCGCGACGAGATCGCGCGGCTGATTGCGTTGCTGTTGAAGCAGCCGGCCGAAGTGGTGACCTGACGTCATCCCCGCGAAAGCGGGGACCCAGCGACTTGTTCCACGACACTGGATTCCCGCGTTCGCGGGGAACGACGGTCGTCAGGGCCGCAACAACACGATCAACGCACCTCCACCTCCATCGCATTCGCGCGCCTGACAGAAGGCAAGCACTTCTTCTTTCTGCATCAGCCAGCCGCGCACCTTGCCTTTCAATACCGGCTGCTTGCCGATCGACCCGTGGCCCTTGCCGTGGATCACGCGCACGCAGCGCTGCCTTTGCTTGATCGCGTCGCGCAGATAGTCGCCAAGCATCTCGCGCGCTTCGCCCACGCGCGCACCATGCAGGTCGAGTTCCGATTGAATGATCCAGTGACCGCGACGGAGTTTGCGAGCGATGTCCGGAGCGATCCCTACGCCTCGCCATGAGGCCTCTTCGTCGGCATCGAG
>JBBSEF010000074.1:0-14512 GCA_038240015.1 Burkholderiales bacterium | reverse complement strand
TGATGAATGCCATCAACGCTTCTGCGATCGCCGCCTCGTCGTCGAGCCTCTCGATCGACACCAGCCCCACCGCACGCAAGGCCGATGCCGTATCGCCGATCGGATCGGTCAGCGCGAGCACCGGCCTCTTCGCGCGAACATACTCGTACAGCTTCGCCGGAATCTGCTGATTGCAATTACTCGCCTGCATGATCAACAGTCCGTCGACCCCCAGCATCTCCTGCAACGCCCGATGGTAAGGGATTGCCGGTTCCAGCGAAACCAGATCCTCGATTCCGCACGCGCTCGCGAGCGCCTCGAGCATCGTGTCGTTGCCGCTCGCGCGCAGACGCAGGCAAAAAGTCTCGGCGGACAGGGCGCCCTGCCCTTTCAATCGACCGAGCGCTGCGAACAGCGACCGGGGATCGCGCTCCTCGGGATAGACGACCCCACTATGCAGCAGCACGAAGCGTGCCGAGCCCGCTGCATCGCCGGAGCCGGTCTCGGCAACCGCAACGGCGCGCTCGGCCTCTGCGCGCGCGAAAGTTTCTTCGTCGTAGCCGTTTTCGATCACGACGCTTTTGTCGTCGTCGATATCGGGATAGCGCTGGCGGTAAAGCTCGGCGCAACCCGGTGTCGTGAATACGGTCGCGGCCGCTTCGCGCAGAGCCCGCTCTTCGATGCGCCGATAAGCCTCCCAGGTGCGGGGATCGGCAGGATATCCGTCCTGCGCCATCGGGTCGCGAAAGTCGGCGATCCATGGCAACCCGCTTTTCTGCGCGAGCACCGCGCCGATCATGTGGGCGGTCGCGATCGGATAGGTCGACCAGATCGCGTCGGGCCGATAACGACGGATCATCGCCATCCCCGCGGGCACCGCGCCGAAGCGCCACGTGGCCCACCGATCGGGTACTGCGAGCGAATTGGGATAGCGACCGAACAGCGACAGGTGGCGCGCCGTGTTGAGCGCAAACGCACGCTTGACCACGATGCCGTCGGGAACTTCGCGCATCTGATCGTCGCTGGTGTCTTCGTAGGCGCGCGGATGCGCGGTGAGGACCAGCGGCTCCCATCCGTATCGGGGCAGGTGCTGAACGAAGCGCAAGGTCCGTTGAATGCCGCTGCTGCCGCGCAGGGGCGGGAAGTGATACGCGACCATCAGGAGCTTGCGCCGCAGAGGACGCGGCAGATCACTCATGCGACTTCGCGCGCCGCCGGCGCATGCGAGTCGTGGCGCGCGGTCATGCGTTGAGCCAGCCAATCGGCGGTCCATGCCGCGACCCGATCGCGCCACGCCGCGCGCGAGAACGTGTGGTCGGCTTCAGGGAAATCACATCGCGCGACGCGAACCTGTCCGAGCAGGCCCTTCCATTGTGCATCGCTTGCCGCACGGTCGACGAACTCGCGCGCCGTGAGGTCGTCGCCCGAGCAGATCAAGAGGATGTCGCCGTCGAATCGCTTCCAGCCGAGCGCCATGCGTTGCTGGAAGCTGAGGGCTTGTTCGGATGTGTTCGATCCGCGCCTTGAAGCGCGCCCGGATCTCTCGAGCGCTTGCACCAAGGTCGAACCCAAGCCGCGCAATGCACGACCCACGCCGACCCGACCGCGAAATAGATCGCGCCAAAACGCTCGATCCAGCAGCCGCGCCGAGTAGTAGTGCTTCAGGTGAGTGCGCGCGAGACCCGCATCGCTGCGCACCCACGGGTTCAGCAGCACGAGCCTGGTCACGCGGGCATCCTGCGGCGCATAGATGAGCGCAGCCGAGGCGGCATCGCACAGGCCCCAGATCGCGATCTCGCGAATCGCCGGCACGGTCGCGATGAAGGCGTCGATCGCGGCACGGACGTCGCGATCGCGATCGGTGAACGGCAACGCAAAACCGCTGCTGTCGCCCATGCCCGAACAGTCGAAACGCATCACCGCGAAGCCGCGCGCCGCGAGCGCACGCGCGAGCAATACGAACTGGCGGTGACTGCCGACCCGGTACTGCGGACCGCCGACGACGATCAACACGCCAAGCTTCGATCGCAATGCCGATGGCGTCGTCACGATGCCCACCAATCGCGCAACGCCCGCCTCGAACAGCAGTGCCTGTTCGCGGTATGCAAGCTCGCTCATGCGCTCAGCGCCGCGACGGTTGCATCGACCAATGCGTCGCAACGCTCGATCTCCTGCGTCTGCCAGAACGCGCTGCCCGCGATCGTGGACACGGCGACGTCACAGCCCGCCGCGCGCCAGCGATCGGCGACGCGCGTCGCCATCGGGCTCGATACCGCCGACGGTTGCGACGAGACTTCGAACCAGCGTACCCGTGACGGCGTGGTTTCCCGCTTGCCCATCTGAGCGAACTCGATCGCGTCCGCGAGAGACGGGTTCAATCGATAGCCGGCGATCTCGACCGAGAGGCCCGCTGCGAGATCGGCGCGCGCAGAGGGCGCGGTGATACTCGCTGCCGCAGGTGTCGTCCCACTCGTCGCCGCTTCCCCCACCGCGCTCTGCATCGCGTTCTGGGTCGCGTTATGTGCATTGCGCAGCAGACTGCCGACGGTTTTCAAACGCAAGAACTGGTTCAGATGCTGTGCGCCGCTGATCACGGGTTGCCATAGGAGGAGCCCGTCGGCCTGCGGCGCGCATTGCGACGCGAACTGTTCCGCCAGTAAGGCGCCCAGACGCGTGCCCCACAACCACCGCCGGCCGGAACTGCGTTCGGAGAGCCAGCTCCATGCGTCGGTCAGATCGGCTATCCATGCAGTCCAGCTCGCATCCTCGAAATCGCCCGCGCTGTCGCCGCATCCGGTCAGATCGATCTGCAATACCGCGAAGCCCGCGGCCGCGAGCGCGCGCGCCCCGTCGGCCGTCGCGGCGCGCGTCTTGTTCATTTCCTCGGCGAACGCGTGGACTGCGAGCACGCTGCCCCGCGCGGGAGCTGCTGACGGTGCGTGAAAGAAGCAGAAGCGCTCGCTACCTGCGTTCCGATCTGCGTTCTGATCTGCAACGCGATGAAAGAACGGGCCGGTACCCGGAGCGGTCATCAACGCTCAATCTTCCAGCTTCTGCGTGACGAAGTCCGAGAGCGAGCCGAAAGTCTCGAACGTTTGTGCGCTGATCTCGTCATCGTCGATGACGATGCCGAAGCGCTCCTCGATCGTGGTGATGACGGATACCACCGCCATCGAATCGAGCTCGGGAAGGCTGCCGAGCAATGACGTCGTCGCCGTGAAACGATCGGCGCGGTCGCCGAGGCTGAGGACTTCGCCCAATATGTGTTTGAGTTCCGCGTCGACGTTCAAGATCCATCCCGTGTTGATGGTGGTTTGCAGGAAAGCCGGTATGACCAGTGCGGTCCATCGGCAAAGCGCGATAGTATAATTCGCGCCGCCGCAACCCCGCCGCTTCTATCCCGTATTGCGATCGCGCGCCCGCATCGGCGCTGCATTTCGCTACCTGCTGCGCGATAGCACTGCAACAGCTCTGGCGCATGAACGACGACCTTCTTCATCAACTGATTACTGAATCGGCAGCGAACCAGCCGGACTCGCACGCGCTATCGGTCCAGGGACGCGCGTCGTCGTACGCGCAACTCGCAACGCAGATCGAAGTCTTTGCAGGCGGGTTGTGCGCACTCGGGCTCAAGCGGTCCGAAAGAGTCGCGGTCTATCTTGACAAGCGCGAAGAGTTCGTCGTTTCGGTGTTCGGCGCCGCGGCCGCCGGGGGCGTGTTCGTGCCGGTCAATCCGTTGTTGAAGAACGATCAGGTCGCGTACATCCTGACGGACTGCAACGTGCGCGTGCTCGTCACGTCGCGCGATCGTTACGCCGGCTTGCGTGCAGCACTCGCACAATGCACTGACCTGTTCGCGATCATCTTGATCGATGACAGGGGCGATGAGAGCGACGATGCGACCACGCCGCCCGCCTTCCGCGTTTTCGGCTGGGCCGACGTGCTTGCGGGTCAAGGCAAGCCGCATCGGGTGATCGACACCGACATGACGGCGATCCTGTACACCTCGGGCAGTACCGGCAAGCCCAAGGGGGTGGTGCTGTCCCATCGCAACATGGTCGCCGGTGCGAAGAGCGTCGCGTCGTATCTCGGGAATCGGCCGGGTGATCGGCTGCTCGCCGTGTTGCCGTTGTCGTTCGACGCGGGCTTCAGTCAATTGACGACCGCGTTCGCGAGCGGCGCGACGACGGTGCTGATGAACTATCTCTTGCCGCGCGACGTGATCCATGCGCTCGATACCGAACGCATCACCGGACTGACCGCGGTGCCGCCGCTGTGGATTCAACTCGCGGCTCTGCAATGGCCCGCCTCGATCACGACGCATCTGCGCTATATCGCCAATACCGGCGGCCACATGCCGCGCACGACGCTCGATGTCCTGCGCGCCCATCTGCCGCAGACCAGAGCGTTCTTGATGTACGGCCTGACCGAAGCGTTTCGCTCGACCTTTCTTCCGCCGGAAGAAATCGATCGTCGGCCCGACTCGATCGGCAAGGCGATCCCCAATGCTGAGATTCTCGTGTTGCGAGAAGACGGCACCGAGTGCGCGACCGACGAGCCGGGTGAGCTGGTCCACCGCGGCGCGCTCGTCGGCCTCGGCTACTGGAACGACAAAGCGAAAACAGCCGAGCGCTACAAGCCGCTGCCGCACACGGCTGGCAGCGCGACCGGCGGCCTCGTGATCCCCGAGATCGCGGTCTTCTCGGGCGACTTCGTGCGTCGCGATGCCGAGGGCTATCTCTACTTCATCGGACGTCGCGACGAGATGATCAAGACCTCGGGCTATCGCGTGAGCCCGACCGAAATCGAAGAGGCGCTGTACGCGACCGCTCTGCTTGCCGAAGTCGCGGCCTTCGGCGTCGAGCATCCGGCACTCGGTGCGGCCATCATCGTGATCGCGACTGCCAAGACCGACAACCCGGATGGTCCGATCGACGTCGCGCGAGTCAAGCGCGCATGCCAGCGCGCGCTGCCGGCTTGGATGCAGCCGGCGGTGATCGAGTTGCGCGACGAAGCCTTGCCGCGCAACCCGACCGGCAAGATCGACCGCAAGAAATTGGCTAGCGAATTCGTCAACCCGTTTATCGAAGTTTCATCATGAAGAGCGCGTCATGAGCGATCGAAAAGCATTCGTGCATGCGCCCACCGATCAGTTTCCGATGCAAGGAAACACGCTGACTGTGGGCGGCATCCCGCTCGACCGTCTCGCCGCGCGCGTGGGGCAGACGCCGTTCTACGCCTACGATCGAGCGCTGCTGTCGCAAAGAGTCGCCGAGCTGCGCGCGCATCTGCCGGAATCGATCAGCCTGCATTACGCGATGAAGGCCAATCCGATGCCGGCGGTAGTCGCGCACATGGCGCGCGAGGTCGATGGCATCGACGTCGCATCGGGCAATGAACTGAGAGTTGCGCTCGATGCGGGCATGAACCCGAAAGAGATCAGCTTCGCGGGCCCCGGCAAGCACGCGAACGAATTGCGCCAGGCGATCGCGTCAGGCGTGTTGATCAACGTCGAGTCGCCGACCGAACTGGCGAGCATCGCGCGACTTGCGACCGAACTCGAACTGCCGGCAAGGGTCGCGCTGCGCGTCAATCCCGATTTCGAATTGAAGTCGTCGGGAATGAAGATGGGCGGCGGACCGAAGCAATTCGGCATCGATGCCGAAACCGTTCCCGATCTCTTGGTTGGCATCAATGCACCGCTGGTCTTCGAAGGCTTTCATATCTTCAGCGGCTCGCAGAACCTGCGCGCGGAAGCGATCATCGAAGCGCAGACCAAGGCGCTCGAACTCGCGACGCGACTGGCCGCGCATGCACCCGGTCCGGTGCGCACGCTCAACGTCGGCGGCGGCTTCGGCATCCCCTACTTTCCCGGCGAGACGCGGCTCGACCTCGCGGTCGTCGGTCGGCATCTGCATGGCCTCGTCGACGATGCGAAGAGCGCGTTGCCCGAAGCCGAAATCGTTGTCGAGCTCGGCCGCTATCTGGTCGGCGAAGCGGGCGTCTATGTCGCACGCGTGGTCGATCGCAAGGTCTCGCGCGGGCAGGTCTTCCTCGTCACCGATGGCGGTCTGCATCATCATCTGTCCGCATCGGGCAACTTCGGTCAGGTGATACGCAAGAACTACCCGGTAACGATCGGCACGCGCGCGCACGACGCCGAACGCGAGATCGCATCGGTGGTCGGGCCGCTTTGCACGCCGCTCGATCTCTTGGCCGATCGTATGGATCTCGCGCGAGCCGACATCGGCGACCTGGTCGTCGTCTTCCAGTCGGGCGCGTATGGACTGAGCGCGAGCCCCGGGCATTTTCTCAGCCATCCGCCCGCTGTCGAAGTGCTGGTCTGACGATGACAGTCGACCCGATGACCTTCGACCGACCGATGGCTGCGGCTCGCCTCGTTGGCGTGGCTTCGTGATGATTCTTCGAGAACGTCTTACCGCCAGCCTCGAGGGGGACTTCGTCGTCTTCCTGATCGGCATGCGAATCAATCAGCCGCTCAACGTCCACAAGTGGGTGCCCGTCGCTCGATCGATGCCGCGCATGATCAAGGAGCTCTGCCGCCGGCCCGAGCTCGGATTCATGCATGCCGAAATGTGGTTTTCCCGAACCATCATCATGCTGCAGTACTGGCGATCGATGGAGCAACTGCTGGCATACGCCACCGACAAACAGGCACAGCATCTTCCGGCCTGGCGATCATTCAACAAGGCGGTCGGCACCGATGGGTCGGTGGGCATCTGGCACGAAACCTATGCGGCGTCACAGGGCACGTACGAGAACATCTACGTCAACATGCCGCCGTTCGGTCTTGGAAAGGTCGGCGCCGTCGCAGTCGCCGCGGGGGGAATGCAGTCGGCTGCGGCGCGTTTGCACAGGCGGAACAATGAATCCTAGACCACCCATCAAGGCGATCGCGTTCGACGCGTATGGAACGATCTTCGACGTCCATTCGATCTCGCTGCTCGCCGACCGTTTCTTTCCGGGTCGCGGCTCTGAGCTGTCTGCGCTCTGGCGCGTCAAGCAGATCGACTACACACGCGTGCGCACGCTGTCGGATCGCTACGTTCCGTTTTGCGACGTCACGCGCGACGCGCTGGTCCATTCGGCTCGTGCCCTCGGTCTTGCCCTCGACGACGCTACCGCAACGGCGTTGATGAGTCAGTACGATCGCCTCGACGTGTTCGCCGATGCGTCGCCCGCGCTGCTGTCACTCAAGGCGCGCGGCATGCGGATGGCGATCCTTTCGAACGGCGACCCGGCGATGCTCGAAGCCATCGTGGCGAACAACGACGTGCTCGACGGCGTGTTCGAACATCTGCTGTCGGTCGATGCGGTGGGCCGTTTCAAGACCGCGCCCGAAGCGTATGAGCTCGGGCCGCTCGCGTTCGATTGCCTCGCTTCCGAAATACTGTTCGTGTCCAGCAACTGCTGGGACGCATGCGGCGCGACCTGGTATGGCTACACGACGTTCTGGATCAACCGCGCCGGCATGCCGATCGAAGAACTCGGCGTCGTGCCTCATGGCGAGGGGCGGGCGATGCACGACGTGATCGCCTTCGTCGAGCCGTTGCTTGGCTGACCCGATTATTCTGTCGTTCCCGCGAACGCGGGAATCCGGCAGACACTTTCATTCAACGGAGTTTTCATGTCCAAGCTGCCGGAAGGCGTGACGATCAACGCCGAGGTCACCCCCGAGTTCGCGGAAATCCTCACGCCCGACGCGCTCGCGCTCGTCGCCAAACTCTCTCGCGCATTCGACCCGCGCCGTCACGAACTGCTCGCTGCGCGCGCCGAGCTCGCCAAGCGGCTCGACGCGGGCGAGCGTCCCGACTTTCTCGCCGAGACGAAATCGATACGCGACAGCGATTGGAAGATCGCGCCGATTCCGAAAGCGCTCGAATGCCGCCGGGTCGAAATCACCGGTCCGGTCGAAGCGAAGATGATCATCAACGCCTACAACTCGGGCGCCGACAGCTACATGACCGACTTCGAGGATAGCAACACGCCCAACTGGACGAACCAGATCCAGGGGCAGATCAATCTGAAGAAGGCGATCCGCCGCACGCTGACCCTCGAACAACAAACGCCGGCCGGCGCCAAGACCTACAAGCTCAACGACACCGTCGCGACCTTGCAGGTGCGCCCGCGCGGCTGGCATCTCGACGAGAAGCACGTACTGATCGATGGCAAGCGCGTCTCTGGAGGCATTTTCGACTTCGCACTCTTTCTTTTTCACAACGCGAAGGAATTGATCGACCGCGGCGCAGGCCCGTACTTCTATCTGCCGAAGATCGAGTCGCATCTCGAAGCGCGCTTGTGGAACGACATCTTCGTGATGGCAGAAGACGAGCTCGGCCTGCCGCAGGGAACGATCAAGGCCACGGTGCTGATCGAGACCATCCTCGCCGCGTTCGAAATGGAAGAGATCCTCTACGAATTGCGCGAGCACTCGGCCGGTCTGAACGCGGGCCGCTGGGACTACATCTTTTCGTGCATCAAGAAGTTCAAGCTCGACAAGGGTTTTTGTCTGGCCGATCGGGTCAAGGTCACGATGACCGCGCCCTTCATGCGCGCGTACGCGTTGCTGCTGCTCCAGATCTGCCACAAGCGCGGCGCGCCTGCGATCGGCGGCATGAGCGCATTGATTCCGATCAAGAACGATCCGGAGAGAAACGCCGTCGCGATGGCCGGCATCATCGCCGACAAGAGGCGCGATGCGATCGACGGCTACGACGGCGGATGGGTTGCGCATCCGGGCCTGGTCGAAGCATCGATGAAGGAATTCATCGACGTGCTAGGCGACAAGCCGAATCAATTCGCAAAGCAGAAGCCCGAGGTGCAAGTCACCGCGGACGATCTCTTGAACTTTCAACCCGAATCACCGATCACCGAATTCGGTCTGCGCATGAACATCAACGTCGGCATCCACTACCTCGGCGCATGGCTCTCGGGTAATGGTTGCGTGCCGATTCACAATCTGATGGAAGACGCGGCCACCGCCGAGATCAGCCGCAGTCAGGTGTGGCAATGGATACGCTCGCCCAAAGGCGTGCTCGACGACGGGCGCAAGATCACGGCTGAACTCGTGAAGTCGCTGGTGCCCCAAGAGCTCGCGAAGATCAAAGCGGGAAAATTCGAGGGCCAGTTCGATCGCGCGGCGGCGATCTTCACGACGATGAGCACGCAGCAAGCCTTCGAAGAATTTCTTACATTACCGTTGTATGAGGAGATCTGAATCGGGATCGCGCTCCAGCGATGCCGCCACTCATCCGTCTGCACTCAAAGAAGCTGCTGTTGGCAGGCTCTGCAGTCAGCATCAGCGACCGGTGTTATTCCATTTGATCAACCAGGAGAACAACGATGAAGTCGATCACACGCCCACTCGCAATCGCCGCGCTGCCCATCGTATTGTCCGCATGCAGCGGCATGGGTTCGTTGGGCATGATGAAAGCGCCCGGAGTACCTGCGGCAATTTCGGTTCCCTCGGGAAACAGCGTTGCGTACTTCCTCAAAGGATCGGGACTCTTGAATTACGAATGCCGTGCCAAGTCCGATGCGTCGGGCTTCGATTGGGTGCTTGCTTCACCCGACGCGGTGCTGCGCGACAAGAACGACGCGATCGTCGGCAAGTATTACGGCGGACCGACCTGGGAGCACGGCGATGGCAGCAAGGTGACCGGAAAGCAACTGGCCACGGCGCCTGCGCCGACGGCGGGCAACATCCCGTGGCAATTGGTACAGGCCGTTCCGAGCCCGGGCAGCGGCGCGCTCAACGGTGTGACCTACATTCAGCGTATCAACACTAACGCCGGCGTCGCGCCCTCCGACCCGTGCAATGCGGGTAGCGTCGCGGGCAAGAAGCAGGTGCGCTATTCGGCGGACTATGTCTTCTACAAGAGTTGACGCGACTCGACGCTTCATCGTTCGCTCTATCGTCCCCGAAGATTTCAGCGCGTGGCTGCCGCTCTGGAATGGCTACAACGCCTTCTACGGTAGAGAAGGTTCGACCGTGCTGCCCTCGCAAATCACGCAGACGACCTGGTCACGCTTCTTCGATGAACACGAACCCGTGCATGCACTCGTCGCCGAAAGCGCCGGCAAGTTGCTGGGTCTCGCGCACCATCTCTTTCATCGCAGCACCATACAGATCGCGCCGGTCTGTTATCTGCAAGACCTCTTCACGGTTGAAGCGGCGCGCGGAACCGGTGTGGGTCGCGCGCTGATCGAAGCGGTTTACGAACAAGCGCGCATGGCGGGGGCCGAACGCGTGTATTGGCAGACGCGCGAGACCAATCAGGTCGCGATGCGCTTGTATGACCAAGTCGCGGAGCGATCGGACTTCGTCGTGTATCGCAAGGCGTTGTAAGCGAGCCGGCGTTCACGAGGCAAGATATTGCGACAACATGCCTTTCGTCGAAGTGAATAGTAGAGTACCGGTAGTCGAACCACACCCTGCCACTCACAATGAGGCGCATCTCTGTAATCGTTGGAGCATCGGTCGCGATCACGATCGCAGTGGTCATCGATCGATCCGAGTCCGATCCAAAGACGCGCACGGCGCAAATCGTCGTGTCGACGCCGCGGTACCCCCCGCGAGAATCGTTCCTCGCGCAAGATCTGCAGACCGCATCGGCCATCGAAAAGCCCGCGCGCCTCAAGCCGCCGCGCGCTAGCGACGCACCAGTCGAACTCGACGGCCTGCCGGTCCGTGCATTCGTCGATCGCTGGTCGCATGCCGCTCGAACCGGCGACCCTCGCGCCGCCTATCGCGTCTATCAAGCCGAGGCGTTTTGCGCACGCGCGGATGAAAACGAACGTTCGCTTCGCGGTCCTTTAACAGCGACGAGCGATGAGATGAGAGGGTCGATCGCGACCCGGACTCGAACGCTTCGGGAACTCTGCGTCGCCGTCAGTCCCGCGGAGGTCGATGAGCGGCTTCATTTTCTTTTGCTTGCCGCACGAAGCGGAAATGCCAATGCGCAGGTCGACTTTTATATCGAGGGCCCGTATGGCAAGCCATACGATCTTCAAGCCGACGACCCCGACCCGAATGTCATCGCGTGGAAAAATCAGGCGATCGATTTTCTGACGCAAGCCGCGATGCAGAACAATCGCGATGCACTGGAGTTTCTCGGCGTGGCGTACTTCAATGGCATCGTGGCTCCGCAGAACCTCGAGGCCTCGCTCGCCTACGATATCGCGCTGGCGCGAGCGAACCACACCGATCCCGATTTGTCGCTGCTTGCAACGCAATTGATCAAGCAGCTTCCCGAGTCCAGTGTCTCGCGGGCGCGGACCGCGGGCGAAGCTTTCTTCCGGCAGTGCTGCAGCGATCAAGCGTCGTGAGTTCTCGCGGCGCCCTCCGAACCTGTTCTCGGATTCCCACGAAGTCCCGCTTGCCCACCGCCACGCCGTTGTGCCGCAGGATCAAGTAAGCGGTCGTGATGGGGAATAGAAAATGGGTTGGGGGGAAGGTGTTTTTGTCGGGATTATTTACATCGCATCGCAATTGAGCTAGCGGAAGTGCACGCAAGTCGTTGTTTTAAAAGAGTTTCATTTACTTGGCACGCCTTTCGCTTAACCCTTGATGTCATATGTACTTTTATTTCTCCAGGGAAAACAAAATGAATCTTCTCAAATCGAGTTTCGTCTCTGCAGCCGCATGCCTCGCGCTGTCGGCCGGGTCGGCCCACGCGTTGACGGTCGCTGCAAGCAACAGCGCGACCGCGCTTGCCAATGCACTGGGCGGCGTGGGCGTGACCATTTCCAACGCGACGCTTAGCGCCGCTTCGCTCACTGGCGCCGGCACGTTCGCCGGCGCGCTGGGCGCCATCGGCATCGACAGCGGCGTGCTGCTGACCACGGGTACTGTGGACTGCGCGCCCGGACCCAACGATCAAACCGGTTGTACCGGGCCGGGAACCACGACCTCGCTGCAATTCGATTTCACGACGATCACCGGAAATATTTTCTTCAAATACGTGTTCGCATCGGAGGAGTACAACGAGTTCGTCAACAGCCAGTTCAACGACAAATTCGTGCTCTTGCTCAATGGCGTGAACATTGCGCTGCTGCCTAACGGCGACGCCGTGACGATCAACAACGTGAACCTCGGCAAGAACGCGGCGTTTTACCGCAACAACACTGCACCTAACTCGTTGAACCTCGACACGCAATACGACGGGCTGACGACGGTGCTGACCGCAAGCGCAACGGGTCTCGTCGGCTTGAACCACTTCGAGTTCCTTATCCAAGATGTGGGCGATGCAAGCCTCGACTCGGGTGTGTTCCTTCAAGGCGGAAGCTTCGCTTCCATCAACCCTGCGCCCGAGCCGGAAACCATGGCGTTGCTGGCACTCGGCTTGATCGGACTCGGGGCGGCGCGTCGTCGCAAACAGTAATTCGTTTCGCGCATCAGTTCAAAGGCCCGCATTGCGGGCCTTTGTTTTTTTGGGAACCGCCTTGTGAATGATCGGATACAGGACGTTTCCGCGGACTGCCTCAGATCCCCACAAAATCCCGTTTGCCCACCGCCACGCCGTTGTGCCGCAGGATCGCGTAGGCGGTGGTCGCGTGGAAATAGAAGTTGGGTAGCGCCATCTGATTGAGATAGGCCAGGCCTTTCATTTCGACGCTGCGATCGCGCATCTTGATCGTCACGTCGCGATCAACTCCGGCATCGACGTCGTCCTTCGACACGCTTTCGACGAAGGCGGTCACCTTCGCGATGCGCTCCTTCAATTCGGGAATCGTCTTCTCTTCATCGGGGAATGCGGGTACCGGTACACCGGCCAATCGCGCGGCCGCGCCCTTCGCGAAATCGCATGCGAGTTGCACCTGCTTGCCCAACGGGAACATGTCGGGATAGAGGCGGGACTCGAGCAGCACCGACGGCTCGATCTTGCGCGCCTCGGCGTCGGCCGCGGCTTTGTCGAGCAGCCCGGCCAGATTGCCGAGCATGCGCGTGAATACCGGAATGGAAACTGCATGCAGAGAACAGGTCATGGCCGCTCCTTTGCGAACAAGCTCCGAATGTAGCAGAGCATCGATGCGGGCTTCCCCTCGGCAGGTGCGGCGGCCGTGCACCGACAGATGCAGGGACGTGCACCGACATGTCTTCATCGCACCGGATGGGAGCGAGGTCGCGTCGGTCGCAGCATCGAGATCGCTGCGTGCGGCGGACGCCGTGCGCGCCATTGCCCATCCTTTTTCATAGGAGGACGTGCCACGCATCGGGGTGGCCTTCGATACATGGCACGCGTCGTGCTGTTGTTCCCGCGTCGTTCTCGTATACCACCTGGTGTTCCGACGCATGGCCGCATGTCCCTCAGACTCATCTCCCATCGCATCGATTCGCCATGATGCGGGTCCGATCTGGATCGCTTACGACGAGACCGTAAAGACCGCGCAAGAGACATCAGTCTTCACGGCGGCTGGCGTGCTTTTCTTTCAGCGTCCACATGATGGCGGCCTCCGCATGAACCGCTTCATCACTCTTTTTCGTACCAAAGCGCCCTGCCGCATGCCCGCCGCAGGGACGCGTAGTGTTCATCCGGCGGGCGCATCGCTACAGGGGAATTGACATGCGCAAGAGAGGATTCATACACACGACGCTGGCGTTGTCGCTGGTCGTCGCCGGACTAGGCACGAGCATCTGGGCACAAGCGGCCGACACCATCAAGGTCGGCGTGCTGCATTCGTTGTCGGGCACGATGGCCATCTCGGAAACGTCGTTGAAGGACGTGGTGCTGATGGCGATCGAAGAAATCAACGCCAAGGGCGGCGTGATGGGCAAGAAGCTCGAGCCCGTCGTGGTCGATCCCGCATCCAACTGGCCGCTGTTCGCCGAGAAGGCGCGCGGTCTGATCTCGCAGGACAAGGTCGCCGTCGTGTTCGGCTGCTGGACCTCGGTGTCGCGCAAATCGGTCAACCCAGTGTTCAAGGAATTGAACGGCCTGCTGTTCTATCCGGTCCAGTACGAAGGTGAAGAGCTCGAGAAGAACGTGTTCTACACCGGCGCTGCGCCCAATCAGCAGGCGATTCCGGCGGTGGAATATCTGATGAGCAAGGAAGGCGGCGGCGCGAAGCGCTGGGTGCTGCTCGGTACCGACTACGTCTACCCGCGCACCACCAACAAGATCCTGCGGGCGTTTCTGAAGTCCAAGGGCGTCGCCGAGAGCGACATCATGGAGGACTACACGCCCTTCGGTCATAGCGACTACCAGACCATCATCGCGAAGATCAAGAAGTTCTCGAGCGAAGGCAAGAAGACCGCGGTGGTCTCCACCATCAACGGCGACTCGAACGTGCCGTTCTACAAGGAACTCGGCAACTCGGGCATCAAAGCCACAGACGTGCCGGTGGTCGCATTCTCGGTCGGTGAAGAAGAGTTGCGCGGCGTCGACGCGAAACCTCTCGTCGGTCAACTCGCCGCGTGGAATTATTTCGAGTCGTTGAAGAATCCGGTCAACTCCGAGTTCATCAAGAAGTACAAGGCCTACGCCGCCGCGAAGAACCTGCCCAACGCCGG
>JBBSEF010000073.1:0-14574 GCA_038240015.1 Burkholderiales bacterium | reverse complement strand
GGGCGCAAAGATATACATGTCGGGCACGATGAAGACGTTCTCCCAACGGAAAGCGACGCCAATGATTTCGTTCACGTACGGATAGAAGCCGTGATAGCAGATGATCGATAGTTTCGGAAACGCCTTGGCGACGTGCCCCACTGCCGACGGGTTCACCATATCGAGGCTCGCTGCAGTGGGGCCGGACATGATGCACACCGGCACGCCGAGCTGGTCGCAAGCGTCGTAGATTGGAAACAGCATCGGATCGTCGGCATTGCGCGGCGGGCTGCCGAAGCCGGGTTCGACGTTGATGGCCTTCAGGCCGAGCTGCTTGACCGCGCGCACCACCTCTTGCACCGCAGCCTTGACGCCCCAGCGGTGCGGATCGATCGAACCGACGCCTACCAGTTGTTTTTGTCCTTTCACGAGATCGTGAATCTCGTCGTTCGAGTGCTTGATCCCGGGCGTGTCGCGGCCGACGATGACGGACGCGGTGATGCGCGTCTCCTTGATCTCCTTCACGAACGATGCCAAGTTCTTGGAATGCGTGAAGTGCTCGATGTCATTGGAGCCGACGCGCCCATTGAGCCATTTGACGACTTCGAACTCGGGCGTTCCGCGCGTCTTGCCATAGAAATCGTGCAGGAACGAAGGGCGACTGCGCATATCGATCACTTTTTTGGCCACGTCCAGTTCTCCTCTTTGGATTTACTTGATGCTCGCTGTTCTAGGGCGCTCCGCGGCGCTCGCATGACGGACTAATGATCGAATCCGCGGAGCCATCAGGGCGCCTTGTCTTCCGCAGGCGCGCTGACACTGCGCTTCGAATACGCCTTGACGAAATCCGCGGCGGCGCGGCTGCCACCCGAGAACGACTTCATCGCTTCCTCGTGCAACAGCGATAGCGCCTGCATCTTCACTTGGTTCGCATGGTCGTTATCGAAGATATTCGCAAGGCGACGTGGGCGCGGAATGTTCACCTCCAGCGTCTCTCGAACCTTGGTCGGAATGTTGGTCATGACGATCAGGCGATCGGCGAGAAAGATGGCTTCGTCGATATCGGTCGTGATGAAAAAGTTAGTTCGATGCGACTCTTCGAACAGCCCGGCGTAGTACTCCCACATCAACTCCTTGGACATCGCGTCCAACCCCCGAAACGGCTCGTCGAGGATCATCACGTCCGGGTTGTTGATCATCGCTCGCGCCAGTTCCGCGCGTCGCTGCATTCCGCCGGACAGTTGCGGCGGATACTTGTTTCTGAATGCCTTCAGTCCCACCTTCTCCAGAAGGAATTCAGCCTGCGCTCGTGATTGCGGCGTGTCTTCGCCGCGCGCGCGAGGACCGTACATGATGTTGTCGTAGGTGGTCATCCACGGGAACAGTGCTGATTCCTGGAAGACGACCAAACGGTCCTTACCCGGCCCGGTGATTGGTTTTCCATCGATCTGGATCGTGCCACTGGTGGGCTTTTCGAAGCCCGCAAGCAGCCGGATCAGCGTGCTCTTGCCACAGCCGGATGGTCCGATCATCACGGTGAGCTTGTTGCGCTCGATCGCAAACGAACAATCCTGGACGACCGTCTTGGTAAACAGACCGGTACCATAGGATTTGCTGATGTTGTTGACCCGAATTTCGCCAGCGGTGGCGGGGGCATTGCCGACGGAAGCAGTGACGGCATTCATCGAGTTGGTGTTTCGCATGGACGACCTTTAACGCTTCCGTAACCAGGGCGTCGCCAGCCCGCCCAGCGCACGCAGGATCTCGCTGCATGCGTAGCCGGCAATCCCGATGCTGATCATGCCAACGACAATTTGCTCGTACGAGCCGCCGACATATGAATTCCAAATGAAGAAACCCAGACCGCCACCCGAGCCGCTGCTACCTCCGCCCGAGATCATCTCCGCGGCGACCACGACGTTCCACGTAATGCCCATCCCCACCGACGAGCCCACCACGATCGATGGCAATGTGGCAGGCAGCACTACGCGACGGAAGATGTCCCACTGCGAAGCGCCCATCGCCTGCGCCGCTTGGAAGAAACGGCCGTCGATCGATTTCGCGCCACCGACCACGTTAATCACGACCGTAAAAAATGCACCCAGGAAGGTCACGAAGGCGATTGACAGTTCTTGCGTCGGCCAGAATATGATCGATATGGGCACCCACGCCAGCGGTGGAATCGGCCTCAGGATCTCGAAGCTCGGAAACGATAGGGAGTTGAACGTCTTGCTGACGGCCATGAGCAAGCCCAGCGGAATGCCGATCAGCATTGCGGCGACGAACCCGACCAGCACGCGCATCAGGCTCAGATACCAGCTTTCCCAGTACCCTTGGCTTGTGATAAGCCCGGCCCAGACGCGCATCACGGCACTAGGCGCTGGCACCTGGCCGACCCACGGCAACGAGTAGCCCAACCACGCCTTCGAGCGCGATCCCAATTCCCACAGCACCAAAAACACGACCAACGAGATGATTGCGCGCAAGCTGGCGCGACTGAGGAGCTTCTTCCGAAGGCGAGTGATAGACCTGTGCATGGCTCAGCCTTCCTTCTCGCCGGCAGCGAAGGATTTCTTCGCCTCCTCGTGCACGACGGCGCTCATCTCTTCCATCAGCTCGCGAAAACGCTGGCTGGTCAGAACGCCGTAATCACGCGGGTGCGGAATATCGACCTCGAGAATCTTCTTCGGCTTGCACGGACGCGAGGTCATGATGACCAGGCGATGCCCGAGAAAAATCGCTTCTTCGAGGTCATGAGTGATGAAGAAGATGGTGACCTTGTTCTTGTAGTAAATCTCCAGCAGCGCCTCATGCATAACCGATTTGGTCAGCGAGTCAAGCGCCCGATAGGGCTCGTCGAAGAGCAAGACCTTGGGATCGTTCATCAATGCGCGCACGATCTCGACGCGACGCCGCAGCCCGGATGAAACCTCTCCCGGGAAGTTGTTCTCGGTTCCGCTCAGGCCCGCGTCGGCCATCATGCCGCGGGCCTTTTCGTAGATCTCCTTCTTGCTCATCTTGCCTCGCATCAGCGGGCCGAAGGCAACGTTGTCAAGGTTGGATTTCCAAGGGAAGAGCGCGCCGTTCTGAAAGACCACGATGCGGTCCGAACCTGGATCGGCCATGGGCTTTTCAGGTCCGCACAGCAACTGTCCGTCGAGAAAGATCTTGCCGGAAGTGATGCTGTGAAAACCGGCAATCGCGTTGAGCAGCGTAGTCTTGCCACAGCCCGAAGGCCCGACGATCATGCAGATCTCGCCGGCGGGAATATCCAGGGAGCAATGGTCCACCGCCATCACGGCGGTGCCGTCAGGGTCGTAGATCTTCACGACATCCTCGATGCGGATTGCACCCTCCGTGGCCACGTTTTGTGAACGCGAGGTCGTTTCGAGCAACGCGCTCATCAGCGTCCTCCCAAGGCAAGTTCGCGGACGCGCCACTGCATCATGTAATCCCCCACCATACGAACCAGCGCGCTGGTGACGTATCCGACCGCGCCCAGCGTAATCATCCCGATCACGATAGTCGGATATCGCACCATCGTGTACGAGGTGTTGATCACATAGCCGAGCCCGAACTCGCCCGACACCATTTCACCGGCCACCAGCGAGAACCACGCCACGCCCACAGAGATCTGCAAGCCGGTAAAGATGAAAGGCATCGCGCCCGGAACGATGACTTCACGAAATACCTGCCACTTGTTTGCACCCAGGCAATACGCTGCCCGGCTGTACGATTCATCGATCGATTCGACGCCGAGCATGGTGTTTAATGCCGTGGCGAAGAATGACGCGAGGAAGGTCAAGAAGATCACCGGGGTTTCGTTGCCCGTGAACATCAGGATGGCGAGCGGCACCCACGCGAGAATAGGAATCGGCCTCAACGTTTCGAACACGGGAAAGACATACTCCCGAAACGTCTTCGACCACCCCAGGAACAGACCCAAGGGCACGCCTAGTGCGGTGGCGAGCAAAAACGCAATAGCCACCCGCCGGACGCTGACCCAGATGTGCTGGTAATACTCGGGCGTGTAAACCGACAGCCCATACACCGGGTTCTTGCTGAACATCTCCTTGACTACTGCTGTAAGACCCGGCATGTCCGCAAAGCGAGGCAGCTTCCAGACTTGGACCGTCAGGTACCACAAGCCGAGCATGATCGCGAAGCCGGTCACCATCAAATAGGGCTTCGGACTCTTGATCCATTGCGACAAGCGAAAGAAAGTCAAAGCCCAACCACTGGCTATCCCGTCGCCTTGCAACGCCACGGGCTGCTCGACCGGCGTCAAATGCGGCACGCGCGCAGCGACGGAGTCCGGCGCTGCGAACTCCTTGGTGATCATGCTCGCGAACCGGCTCATGACGACATCGCCGGTCGCGGGGGAACGCCTGATCAACTCCATCAACTCCTGGCCGTTGATCTGGATCACGTCCGTGCGCTCTAGGCAAACGGTCTTCGCAAGTCTTCGACGCTGGCCCTCGAGCACGGCAGCCCAGCCGAAAACGTCACCGCTGCGCATGACTTTTTCCAAAGCTGCACCGTCGCGCTCGGTGGCCAACAGATGTTGGACGCTACCGGACGAGACGATGTAGATGTCGTCGGCTTCGTCACCCCAGTCGTAAACCGTTTCGCCGCCGGCATACGATCGCGCATGCACCAAATTCGTAATTTCGCGAAGCAAGTCCTCCGACACCATCTGGAACGGCATCGCACTTCTCAGCAGGGCGTTGATTTGGTCCATTCAACTTCCTCATGCGAATTCGATCATCCGGAATGGCGACGATCGTGCACTCGTCGCGGCGGCGGCTCGGTACAACGGCGTCTACTTCGGCTTGAACTCGCTGTCCGGCAACGCCACCACCTTGCCAATGGGCGTCGACAGGCCGCGCTCCTTGAGGATCGCCTGCGCGAATTCGGGCATCACCGCTTCCGGGCGCAGCTTCTCGGAGTTGATGCTCTTGATCGAGAAGAGGAAGGTCGCGGAATTGGCGATCTGCGCGAGCACCTCCGGAGTCACCGTGTACGGCAGCGTGAGACGAACGGGCGCACCACCGGACTCCTCCGGATACTTTCCGAACATGGATGCCCAGAGCATTTTCTCGCTGAAGCCGGTGGCCTGCTGAACCGCCATTCCGGCCACCTCCATTGCGTTCTTGGGATCGGCCAGATAGAGCTGGGCATCGAGTTCGGCGTTGAGCCATGCCTTCACGATGTCCGGCCGCTGCTTGATCAGGTCGGCACGCATCGTCAGGAAGCCGGCGTCGGATTCACCGACCGTGGCACCCGACGCGATGCGTTTCGCGAGTCCCTCCTGCACAAGCCGCGAAGCCGTTGGCTCCCAGATCACCGCTGCGTCGATTTTGCCCGCCCTGAAGCCGCTGGTAATGACCTCGATATTCTGGTTCAGGACGGCTGCGGGAGTGACGCCTTCCTTCTTGAAGGTCGACTGCGCGAAGCGATCGGCGCAGCTTCCCAGCGGGATGGCAACGCGCTTGCCATCGAGCCACTTGATGCCTTCCTTGGCATTCTTGAACTTCGGCGCATCGGGCCTTGCCAGGAAGATGTTGCACTGATCGGTTCCCACACCGAGGGTCGCAACGATGCGGATGTCTGCAACATCCTCCTTAGTAGTCGACACGATCGCCGGCATGTCTCCGACGTAGCCGATGTGCTGCTTGCCCGCGAGCATGGCGTTCACGATCACGGCGCCCTGTAGGCCGATCGAGAACTCGACGGTCGAACCCTTTGGCAGGTATTTCTCGTACATCTTCTTGCCACGCATGACGATGCCGGACCACGATTCCGTGTAGAACGGCTGGTAGCCGATCACCAGAGTGACGGGTTCCCCCGCCTTCCCGTAATTGAGGTCTCCGGCCATGGCGATCGCCGGGATCCCTGCCGCCAATCCCACGGCAGTGGCGAAGCCTGCCAACGCCGCTCGCACCCGATAGTTCTTGCAATCCGCCATGCCTGTCTCCTTGTTATGAGCCTGAATAACCAGAACGCTCAGTGCCAGAACATCTTTGTTACTCCATCGGTTCGAGTCGCGACGCTTCCCTTCCGGTCGTGCCGGTGCGCTACTTCTCGCCTTGCGACCCGAGGTGCTTCGTGATCAACGCCGAGAGCTGTCGCATTACCAAATAGCCTGACGCCGGCTCGTCGGCGAGTACCTTCAAGACGTCCGCGCCTTTCAAGCGCAGCACGGTCGACTTCTCGAGACAAGCCGCCTTCGCGATTCGACGAGGATGGTCTTCCAGTAATGCTGCCCAGCCGAACACCTCGCCCTTGCGCAACATGAATCCAGCAGGGCCGGTCCGATCGCCACGCCCGATGATGAATTCAACGCGGCCCGATTCCAGGATGTACAGGTCATCGGCCGGATCGCCCACGCCATACAACGTGGCTGGACCGTTGTGTTCCTCTCGCCGCGCCAGCGCATCGAGTTTGGTGATCGCCGTGTCCGAGGCGCCTTTGAACAATTCGGATACTTTCAACGCGCTCGATTGCAGAACGAATATCTCGTCGCCCTCACGAGCGACTTCGTAGCGCTCGAGTGGCGCCTCGGCCAAGCCGACCGCCGCACCGGTCGTGATGTCCCATTGCCACAGATGTTGATGGCAAGTCAGCGTCGCGCCGTCGAAGAAGCCTTCGTCGAGGCAGACATCCTGGTGCGGGCACAACCCCTGGTAGGCGAAGTATGCGTCGCCTGCATTCGCGATCAACACCTTGACACCGAGCGACGTGTCGTAGCTCTTCATCCCGTTGGACGGAACATCGCTGGCGCTGCAGATATGAATTCTTTTCATGCCCGACCTTCAGCTGTACTTGTCGTATCGAATGTTGGCGGTCGATACACGGGACATCAGAAGCATGCGAATGCAGGCGTCCACTGCGGGCGGCGGCCCGGCGAGATACGCACGTACCCCTTGAAAGCGACCCTGCATCCGCCGACCCGCGACCTCGTGGACGAAGCCCGAGTCGAATATGAGCAATGGATGGTCAATCTGCGCCGAAGCAGTGGCGGGTTCCTCCGACAGCGCGATCGTGACATTCAGTTTTTCGCCGCACTTTTCGCGAAGGCGTGAAAATTCGTCGAGATAGAACGCGTCCTTCATCGACCGCACGCCGAAGAACACATCGCCACCGTAGTCGGAGAAGTAGTTCTCGCCGGCCGCCCGCGCGAGGATGGACATCATTCCCGCGATGCCGCTGCCGCCGGCAATGCACACGATATTGGTCGCGAGGGAGGGGAAAAACGTCGCGCCGCCCAAGGGGCCGAAAACATCCACCTCGGTGCCCTCGGTCGGCCGTGAGAACAGCCAGTCCGACAATGCGCCGCCGGGCTTCTTCTTCACCACGAAGCGCAGCATTGAAGCCGATCGATCGTAGTTGACCATCGACCAGCCGCGAAATCCTTTCACGCCCGGTACTTCGATCATCACGAACTGACCAGCGTCGAATTCCATCGGCGTCATCAGGTCGACGTGCAACTGCATGACATCGTGTGTCAGCATCGCGGTGTCGCGAATGCTGCCCTTGACGGCGGTCGGCACGCAAACGCCGGGATCGACGTCCTGCACAAAGCTGGCCACTTCGACCGAGACGTCGCCGCGCGCCGTGCATTGGCACATCAGGAACTCGTTGGCGTTCTTGAGGAACTTGCGCCCCGGCGCCTCGGGCCAGCCATCCGCAATCTCACCGGATACCAGTCGCGCTTTGCAGGTACCGCACGTGCCGCTGCCGCACTCGTACGGCAAGGTTAGGCCTTGACTCAGCCCCGCATAAAGAATCTTGACCGACGGTGCAGCCTCGAAGTGATGCGCGCGATTTCTTGCATTCAGCTGAATCTTCATGGACCGGGCGTCGGGCGTGATCAGAAGGGAACGTGATAGCCGAAGCCGAGCATCCGCGTGTCGAGCTTGACGTTGCGATCGAGCAGTTTGGGCGAGCCGTCCGCCAAGCTGACGCGGTCATGAATCTTGCCGACGGCAAACAGCTCGGTCGTCCCGCCGTCGAGCGTCGTCCTGAACACCTGCAGCGCGCTGATGACGTGCGCTTGCGTCGCGTCCTCGTTTTCCTTGACGGTGTACACCGTGACATGCCGACTGAGCGGCGATTGGTCGCTGTTGTGCTTTGGAAGGTTCGCGAACAGCGCTTGCATGCCCGCCTTGTCGTGCTCAAGCCAAGTCATTTCCTTGCGGATTTCCGGGCTGTAGGCCGTAATCGCGTAGTGATAGTCCGGGTCGCACAAGTCGAGGTAGTCACCGAACTTCTTGTCGTCGAGTGTCATGCAGGATTGGCAGATGAGTTCGGAAATGGCGTTTCGGAGATCCACGGTCGTCCTCGCGTTCGTTCGAGATTGCATAGCCAGTTACGCGGCGACCGCAGATTCGACTGCGACCTGCGGGTCATAGGCCTTGTGTCCCATGCGCTTGCCCCACTCGGCGTAGAAGTGGCGCATGCCACCCTCATCATGGATGGTCATGTTTTCTTCGCGGCCGTGCAGTACCCACTTGCTGTCGGTACGGTCGCGCATCGCCAAGCCCTGACCATGCACGCCAAGCAGGTCTTCGTGCAGGTTGCGGCCGAACGGTCCCCAGATCTGGTTATGATCGCGCACGCGCTCCGCGCGCTGCTCCGGCGTGTCGCTCTTCAAGCCCAGCCCGCGGAACTCGATGATCAGCTTGTTCGGGCCCAGTGGAATCGCGGTGTCCATGCGCAGCACTGACGTGCGCAGGTTGTAGGTCATGCCCGGAAAGATGTCGATCAGGACCCAACCGCCCGGCGCAAGCCCAGGCCAACCGACACCGCGCTGCTTGCTGCCCTCATAGGCGTCGTACTTGATCGACATCGAGCCGACCGATGCGTGCCCGTTCGGATAGCCGGTGTATTTGCGATCGAAGTACCCCGGCTGCATCATGCCAGTGATGCGGTTGAAGTAGTGCATGTAGTCGTGATAGAACTCGCTGTTCGTGTCGTGCCACAGCTTGTAGTTCGTGTTGACGACTGCCTTGTGATAATGGAAGACCTCCAGCGGCATGCTGAGGTTCTCGTCGAGCATGTTCATTGCATCACCGATGTATTCGCGCAGCGAGCAGCTGTCATCGTCGATGTTGACCCACACGAAGCCGCCGTAGCCGATCTCCGTCTTCACTTCGCGCAGACCGGCGTTTTCGCAGCCGAAGCGATCCTGGTAGCCTTGCTTGCCGCGCGAGATGTCGATGCAATCGCCCTTGGCGTTGAACGACCACGCGTGGAAGATGCATGTGATGCGCTTGGCGTTGCCAACCGGGTCGTAGAGCAGCGTGTTGCCGCGATGCGGACAGATGTTGTAGAAACTGCGCACCGTCATGTCCTCGCCACGAATCACGATCAGCGGTGCGCCACCCGGGTGGCTGAACGTTCGATAGTCATATGCGCTGGTCAGTTCCGATTCGTGGCAGGCGATGATCCAACACTTGTTGAATATCTTTTCCTGCTCGTCCCGGAAAATCCGTTCGTCGGTGTAGATGTCGGTGCTGACGAAGTGGGTATCGGGAAAATTCGGGCGTTCTTTCCACTCGACTGAATTGCGCGACATAGGACTCTCTCCGTGAGTAGGGACGCAAGGACCAGCGCACGGGACCGACCGTGACGGGTTGCTTGCCTCTGCAACGCACAGTCCGTGCCTGATCGGCGCGCTCCTTCATTCGGACCTTCCAACTGACTCAAACGGACCTGTCACGAAGTTCGCGGCGGAGGACGCCGAAGCTTTCGTTTCTAATCGAAACCTGATCGCGTTTCCGATCGAAACGATGATATCGTCGCGCTAGCAATAGCTCCCGAGGTCGCGATAGCCGGGAGTTGCATGCCACGCAGCCGCCGACGCGGCTGCGTGGCACCGTCATTGCCCCCGTTCACTGCCAGGGGCATCCCCTGAAATCAGCGCCCGCTGACCCCGCTTGCCACGTCGTCGGCCTAGTTGCCGCTGAGCCGATCGACCGGCCGGGGCGTGGCACCAAGCTTGCTTTTCATCGGACGCGCCGCGTTGTAAGCGACTCGCGCAGTGAGTGCTGCCGTCCGGCTCGCGTCACGGCGAGCCGGACGGTCAATGGAGAACGATGGCAACCCCCCAGCGGTGGCTCCTCAAATTTCTGCCGATGCTGCGCTGGTGGCCTCTGGTCGACCGGAGCAGCCTGCGAGCCGACTTGCTTGCGGGCTTGACCGGCACCATCATCCTCGTGCCGCAGGCCGTGGCCTACGCGAGCATCGCCGGTCTGCCGCCCGAGTACGGTCTGTACACCGCGATCGTCCCAGTGATCGTGTCGGCGTTGTTCGGGTCGTCGTTGCACTTGGTGTCCGGGCCGACCGCCGCGCTGTCGCTGGTAATTTTTGCGACTCTTAGCCCGCTTGCAGAGCCGGGCAGCGCCGCCTACATCCAGCTCGTTTTCACGTTGACGTTCATGATCGGCGTGCTGAAACTCCTAATGGGGCTGGCTCGCCTTGGCATCTTGGTCAATTTCATCTCGCACAGCGTTGTGCTGGGATTCACCGCGGGCGCGGCGGTGCTGATCGGGGTCAGTCAGCTCAAGAATTTTTTCGGACTGTCGGCCGCCGCGAGCGCGTCATTCGTGGAGACGCTGGCGCGATTCGCGCACGAACTGCCGCACACCAACCCGTTCGTGCTGAGCGTGGGCATCGTGACCTTGCTGACTGGCATTGCCGCGCGCAAATATGTGCCGAAAGTGCCGTACATGATCGGTGCGATGCTGGTCGGCAGCCTGTTCGCCGAGGGGCTGCGCAGTGTCTTCGGCAACAGCATCGGTATCGCCGCCGTGGCCGCGGTTCCGCGCAGCCTTCCGCCGCTGTCGCTACCCGATTTCTCGGGGCAGGCCTTGCACGACTTGCCGGCCATCGCGCTGGCCCTGACGATGCTTTCGCTGACCGAGGCGATCGCCATCGCCCGCGCCATCGCCTTCAAGTCGGGGCAGCGCATCGACAGCAATCAGGAGTTTATCGGCCAGGGCTTGTCGAACATCGCCGGCAGCTTTGCCTCAGGGTACGTGTCGAGCGGCTCGTTCACGCGCAGCGGGATCAACTATGCATCGGGTGCGAAGACTCCACTGGCGTCAGTGTTCTCGGCGCTGTTCCTGGTGCTGACATTGATCGCGCTCGCACCGCTGGTGCGCTTCCTGCCGATCGCGTCGATGGCGGCGATCCTGCTTCTGGTCGCCTACTCGCTGGTCGATGCCCATCACATCCGCAGCGTTGTCAAAACCAGCCGCGCCGAGGGAGCGATCCTGCTGGCGACGCTGCTTGCCACGCTGTTCATGCATCTGGAGTTCGCCATCTACGTGGGCGTGCTGCTGTCGTTGATGGTGTTCCTCGAACGCACCGCGCGCCCGGCGATGCGCAATGCGGTGCCCGCGCCGGGTGAAGCCAGCTACCACTTCATCACCCAGACCAGCGAGCCCGATTGCTGCCAACTCAAGATGATGTTCATCGACGGTGCGCTGTACTTCGGCGCGGTCGACCATGTGCAGCGCCATTTGCGCGAGGTCGATGCGGACAAACCGGCACAGAAACACCTGCTGCTGCTGGCACCCGGCATCAATTTCATCGACAGCGCGGGCGCCGAATTGTTGGCACAGGAAGCGCGCCGACGTCGTTTGCTCGGCGGAGGCCTGTACTTCCACCGCTTGCAGCCATCCGCCGTCGCCGTACTGGAGCGGGCCGGTTATCTGGGGGAGATCGGCAAGGAAAACCTGCTCCCGATCGGCGAGAATGTCATCGACGCCATCTATCCGAAGCTCGACTCGGAAGTCTGCCGCACCTGCCCGACGCGCATCTTCAGGCAGTGCCAGGGCGCACTGCCGAACGGCGAGGCGCGTGTGCCGGCGGTCGTTACCATCGATCATGGCCAGCCTGCTACGCACGCGGCAATCTGACCCCTTCTCACCGTACCGACCCGAAGGCCCCTCCATGCAAAGCAACGAACGTGTCTCAGATTTCCAGTCCGAGGATATCGCCGGCCTGGAGGTCAAGAACACAACCTGCTACATGTGCGCGTGCCGCTGCGGCATCCGCGTGCACTTGCGCAATGGCGAAGTGCGCTACATCGACGGCAATCCCGAGCACCCGCTGAACAAGGGCGTGATCTGCGCCAAGGGCGCCTCGGGCGTGATGAAGCAGATCTCGCCGGCGCGCCTGAGCATGCCCCTGCTGCGCCGGCCGGGCTCCGAGCGCGGTGATGGCGAATTCGACGAGATCAGCTGGGCGGAGGTGTTCGCGCTGCTAGAGAAGCGGCTGGCGCACATCCGCGCGACCGACCCGAAGAAGTTCGCGCTGTTCACCGGCCGCGACCAGATGCAGGCGCTGACGGGCCTGTTCGCCAAGCAATTCGGCACGCCAAACTACGCCGCGCACGGCGGCTTCTGTTCGGTGAACATGGCCGCCGGGATGATCTACACCGTCGGCGGCTCGTTCTGGGAGTTCGGCGGCCCCGACCTCGACCGCGCGAAGCTGTTCGTGATGATCGGCACGGCCGAGGACCATCACTCCAACCCGCTGAAGGTTGCGATCTCCAAGTTCAAGCGCGGCGGCGGGCGTTTCGTGTCGGTCAACCCGATCCGCACCGGCTACTCCGCGATCGCCGACGAATGGGTGCCGATCAAGCCCGGCACCGACGGGGCGCTCCTGATGGCCTTGATCCACGTCATCATCGACAAGGGGCTGTACGACCGCGAGTTCGTCACGCGTTATACCAACGCCGGGCAGCTAGTCAACCAGACGCCGGACGGAGACGACTTCGGCCTGTTCGCGATGAACCCCGACGGCGATGTCATCAACCCCGACTACCCACACAACAAGTTCTGGTGGGACCGCCACAGCGACTCGCTGGTGCCGACCCACACGCCGGGGGCCGATCCGCGATTGAGCGGCGAGTACACGCTGCCGGACGGCAAACGCGTAAAGCCGTCCTTCCAGCTTCTGGTCGAGCGCGTCGCGGACTGCACCCCCGGATGGGCGGCGGAGCTAACCGGCATTCCGGCCGAGACGATCTACCGGCTCGCGCACGAGATGGGCATCACGGCGCGCGACCACAAGATCCACCTGCCGATCGCATGGATCGACTCCTGGGGCGTCGAGCACAAGACAGTGACCGGCAACCCGGTCGCCTTCCACGCCATGCGCGGTCTGGCCGCACACTCGAACGGCTTCCAGACGGTGCGCGCGCTGGCGATCCTGATGTCGCTGCTCGGCACGATCGACCGGCCCGGCGGCTTTCGTCACAAGGCGCCTTTCCCGCGGGCCATCCCGCCGATCGCCAAGCCGCCTAAAGGCCCGCAGGACGTCAAGCCGAATAGTCCCCTGGAGGGCATGCCACTGGGTTTTCCGGCCGATCCGAACGACCTGTTCGTCGACGACGCAGGCAAACCGGTGCGGATCGACAAGGCCTTCTCATGGGAGCACCCGCTGTCGGTGCACGGCCTAATGCACAACGTGATAACGAACGCGTCGCGCGGCGACCCCTACCGCATCGACACGCTCATGATCTTCATGGCCAATATGGCCTGGAACTCCAGCATGAACACGTCCGACGTGCGCAAGATGCTCACGCACAAGGACGCGGACGGGCAGCACAAAATCCCGTTTCTCGTCGTGTGCGACGCCTTTCAGTCCGAAATGACGGCCTTCGCCGACCTGGTGCTGCCCGATACTTCCTATCTTGAGCGCCACGACGTGATGTCGATCCTCGACCGCCCGATCTCCGAGTTCGACGGCCCGGTGGACGCGGTGCGCATCCCGGTCGTGAGACCTCTGGGGCAATGCAAGCCGTTTCAGGAAGTCATCGTCGAGCTGGCGAGCCGGTTGCGCTTGCCGGCTTTCACTACGGCGGACGGCGGTCGCAAGTTCAAGGACTACCCGGACTTCATCGTCAATTACGAGACCGCGCCGGGCTCCGGCATCGGCTTTCTCGCCGGCTGGCGCGGCGCCGACGGCAGCAAATCGATCTGTGGTGAGCCCAACCCGAAGCAATGGGAGATGTACGAGAAGAACAACTGCGTCTTCCACTATCAACTGCCGCCCGCATACCAGTACATGCGCAACTGGAATCAGGGCTACATGGACTGGGCGAAGAACGTACGCATGCGCCGTGATGCCGATCCGATCCTGATCCACATCTATTCTGAAGTGCTGCAGAAATTTCGCCTCGCCGCGCAGGGCAAGCGACAAGGTAAGCAGCCGCCGCAGCACCTGCGCAGCCGCATCGAGACCTACTTCGATCCGTTGCCCTTCTTTCATGAGCCGCTCGAGCTGCAGGTCACGGACCGCGCTGTCTATCCTCTCAACGCCGTGACGCAACGCCCGATGGCCATGTACCACTCCTGGGACTCGCAAAACGCATGGCTACGGCAGATCCACACCCACAACTACCTGTTCGTCAACCCGCTGACGGCGAAAGCCCAGGGCATCGCCGACGACGACTGGATCTGGGTCGAATCGACTTGGGGCAAGGTGCGCTGTATGTGCCGCTACAGTGAAGCCGTCGAACCGGGCACGGTCTGGACCTGGAACGCGATCGGCAAGGCCGCAGGCGCATGGAACCTCGGC
>JBBSEF010000072.1:0-14704 GCA_038240015.1 Burkholderiales bacterium | reverse complement strand
GGCTGCCGTCGTTCGCAAGCAGTTCGACTTGCGGCTTTTCGCGCGTCTGTTTGAAATCCTGGAACGCGAAGCGACACGAGCCGCGCAGACCCACCCACAATTGCCAGTCGAGCGCGCGCACGCGGTTGTCGTCGATCGACAGACGCGCGTCTTCGCGAAAGCCGTCTTCTTCGCTTTGCGCGCAACGCGCGTCTATCGTGATCGGCTGATAGGCGATCGGCGTGGGCCGCGACGCACATCCTGCGAAGATCGTTGCAGATGCAATGATCGAGAGCATGCGAACCCACATCGCCGTTGCTTGTGCGCTTGTGAGTGCATTCGTGCGGGCATTCATGGGCGTGTTCCTGCTTGCATCGATACGCGATTCACTCGAACCCCTGCGGAATCCGCGCGTGCCAATCGGTCGCCTGCTGAAAACGATGCGCGATGCCGAGCATGCGGGCTTCGTCGAAATAGTTGCCGATGATCTGCAAGCCTACGGGCCGTTGTTGGTCGCCGAAGCCGCAGGGAATCGATAGGCCCGGCAGCCCCGCGAGGCTGGTCGAGAGCGTGAAGATGTCAGCGAGATATTCAGCGATGGGGTCGTCGCTCTTCTCGCCGATGTTCCATGCGACCGTGGGTGCAACCGGCGCCATGATCACGTCGCACCCACTGCCATCGATCCCCTTGAACGCGCGTTGGAAGTCGTCTGCGATCAGGCGCCGCAGCTTCTGCGCCTGGATGTAGTAGGCGTCGTAGTAGCCGTGCGAGAGCACGTATGCGCCGATCAGGATGCGGCGCTTGACTTCCCATCCGAAGCCTTCGGCGCGGGTGGTCTTGTACATCGATTCGAGATCGCGATATTCGGCCGCGCGATGGCCGTAGCGCACCCCGTCGAAGCGGGACAGGTTCGACGAGGCCTCGGCCGGCGCGATCACGTAGTACGCCGGGATCGATAGTTCGGTGCGCGGCAACGAGAGATCGACCAGCGTCGCGCCGAGCTTTTCGTATTCGGCAAGCGCCGCGCGCACCGCGGCTTCGACATCGGGCGATGTGCCGCCGCCGAAAAATTCTTTCGGCAATCCGATTCGCAGCCCCGCGATCGGCGGCTTGTCGATGTGCCTCGTGAAATCTTCGGCGGGCCGCTCGACCGAGGTCGAGTCCTTTGCATCGAATCCCGCCATGTGATTGAGCAGCAGCGCACAGTCCTCAGCGGTCTGCGCGAGCGGGCCGCCCTGGTCGAGGCTGGAGGCGAACGCGATCATGCCCCAGCGCGACACGCGGCCGTAGGTGGGCTTCAATCCCGTCACGCCGCACATCGATGCGGGCTGACGGATCGATCCGCCGGTGTCGGTGCCGGTCGCAGCAGGTGCCAAGCGCGCGGCGACGAGGGCTGCCGATCCGCCCGACGTACCGCCGGGAATCGCACGCGTGTCCCACGGATTCTTCACCGGTCCGAAATAAGAATGCTCGTTCGACGAACCCATCGCGAACTCGTCGCAGTTGGCCTTGCCCAGCGTGACCACGCCAACGGCCGCGAGCTTCTCGACCACCGTCGCATCGAACGGGCTGATGTAGTGATCGAGCATGTGCGAGCCCGCGGTCGAGCGGAAGTCGCGCGTCGCGTAGATGTCCTTGTGCGCGATCGGCACGCCGGTCAACAGCGCCGCGTCGCCCGCAGCGATGCGCGCATCGGCGGCACGCGCTTGCGCCAGCGAGACTTCCGCGTTGGTGTCGATGAAGGCATTGAGCTCGCCATGCGCGGCCATGCGATCGAGATACATCTGCGTGAGCTCGACGCTCGACACGCGCTTGGCCAGAAGCGCCTGCGAGAGTTGCCTGACGGTGTGCTGGTGCATTACTCGATCACCTTGGGCACTAGGTACAAGCCGTCTTCGACGCTGGGCGCGGGCTTTTGAAAATCGTCGCGTCGGTCGGATTCGGTGACGACGTCGTCGCGCAAGCGCAACGAGAACTCGCCGATCGCAGCCAGCGGCGTCGTCAATGGCGCGACGCCCGCGGTATCGACCGCGCGCATGGTCTCGATCAACGCGAAGACGCCGCTCAACTGCAGGGCGATTGCCGCGGTTTCGGCGTCAGTCAGCGCGATGCGCGCAAGCTGCGCGATGCGCGAGACGTCGGCGTGGGTGAACGACATGGTGGGGTGGGTCAGGACGAATCCGATGCGGTCCGGATATCTCGGGAGCCATCGAATACGCAGAGAGCATCGGTCAAAACGCCGCCGATTATAGGGTATTATCCGACCTCGACTTTGAGGTGTCCGCATCGAGGCACACTCGCAGATGCACACCTCGCGACGACCCCCGGCGATCCTTTGAAACTGACGCATGCGTCGCAACGACGCTTCGGGAACGGAAATCAATTCCGCTGTCGCACGGCATTATCGACCGATTGATATTCGCGTTCCGGCCCCCGGCTACGCCTAGCAGGAAACACCATGTTCGGATTTCTACGCAGCTATTTGTCGACCGATCTCGCGATCGACCTCGGCACGGCAAACACTTTGATCTACGTGCGCGGCAAGGGCATCGTTCTCGACGAGCCTTCTGTCGTCGCGATTCGTCACGAAGGCGGCCCGAACGGCAAGAAGGCGATCCAGGCGGTCGGCAAAGAAGCCAAGGCGATGATCGGCAAGGTGCCCGGCAACATCGAGGCGATCCGGCCGATGAAAGACGGCGTCATCGCCGACTTCGTCGTGACCGAACAGATGATCAAGCAGTTCATCAAGATGGTTCACGAATCGCGCATCTTCTCGCCGTCTCCGCGCATCATCATCTGCGTGCCGTGCGGCTCCACCCAGGTCGAGAAGCGCGCGATCCGGGATGCGGCGTTGGGCGCAGGCGCGTCGAACGTCTATCTGATCGAGGAGCCGATGGCCGCTGCGATCGGCGCGGGCCTGCCGGTATCCGAGGCGACCGGTTCTATGGTCGTCGACATCGGCGGCGGCACCACCGAGGTCGGCGTGATCTCGCTGGGCGGCATGGTCTACAAGGGCAGCGTGCGTGTCGGCGGCGACAAGTTCGACGAGGCCATCATCAATTACATCCGCCGCAACTACGGCATGTTGATCGGCGAGCAGACCGCCGAGGCGATCAAGAAGCAAATCGGCAGCGCCTTCCCCGGTTCCGAGGTCAAGGAGATGGAAGTGCGGGGCCGCAACCTTGCCGAGGGCGTGCCGCGTTCGTTCACGATCTCGTCGAACGAAATTCTCGAAGCGCTCACCGACCCGATCAACAACATCGTGTCGGCCGTCAAGAGCGCACTCGAGCAGACGCCGCCCGAACTCGGCGCCGACATCGCCGACAAAGGGATGGTGCTGACCGGCGGCGGCGCGTTGCTGCGCGATCTCGATCGCCTCTTGATGGAAGAGACCGGCCTGCCCGTCATCGTCGCCGAAGATCCGTTGACGTGCGTGGTGCGCGGCTGCGGCATGGCGCTCGAACGGATGGACAAGCTGGGCAGCATCTTCACCAGCGAGTGAATCGTTTTGCAGCGACCTGAGAGCGGGCATGGATCAAGTCGCTCCGCTCTTCAAGCAGGGCCCATCGGCTCTCGCGCGACTGTTCTTCTTCGCGGTCTTCGCATTGACTTTGCTGGTGGCCGACACGCGCTTCGAAGTTTTGCGCTACGCGCGCTCTGTGCTCGGCACCGCGCTCTATCCGGTGCAACGCGGCGTGCTTGCGCCCACGCGGTGGCTGGGCGGCCTCGCAACCTATTTCCAATCGCTCGACCGGGTCGAAGCAGCCAACCAGCAGCTCGCGCGCGAGAAGGCCGAGCTCGCACAAACCGCATTGCGCGCCGCCAGCCTCGAAACCGAGAACGCCCATTTGCGCAACCTCGCCGGCCTGCGCGAAGGCGTGCACGCGAAATCAATCGCGGCCGAAATCCTCTATGACGCGCGCGACCCGTTCTCGCGCAAGGTGATCGTCGATCGCGGCGCCGGCGACGGCGTCGATCGCGGTCTGCCGGTGATCGATGAATCGGGTGTGGTGGGCCAGGTCACACGTGTCTTCGCGATGTCGGCGGAGGTCACGCTCCTGACCGATCGCGAGCAGGCGATCGCGGTGCAGAACCAGCGCACCAGCGTGCGTGGCGTCGCCTACGGCAGCGCCGGACTGATCGACCTGCGCTTCATGCCCGCCAACGTCGATGTGAAGAAGGACGATCTCTTGGTCACGTCGGGGCTCGATGGCGTTTATCCTCAAGGCCTGCCGGTCGCCCGTGTCGTCAGCGTCGATCGCAATGCTGCATTTCAATTTGCGAAAATCCTGTGTGCGCCGCTCGGCGGCATCGAGCGCAACCGTCACGTGCTGATCCTGCTGATTGCGAAGACCGCGACGCGCCCGGCCGATGAACCGGTCGAGATCAAGAAAGGCAAGCGAGGCAAGCCGCCATGAGAACGCGCGTCCCGATGCCGCCGCCGCAGTCGGTCAACACCGGCCGCGTGACCAACAAGCAATACCTGTTGCGTCCGGTCAATCCCGCATTCATCGCCGCGTCGCTGCTCGCCGCCTTCATCCTCAATCTGCTGCCATGGGGCCGCCTGCTTGCGGTGCCCGACTTCGTCGCGCTGGTGCTGGTGTTCTGGAACATCCATCAACCGCGCCGGGTGGGCATCGGCGTGGCGTTCGTGATGGGGCTCTTCATGGACGTGCACGATGCGGCGCGTCTGGGCGAGAACGCGCTCGCGTATACCATCCTCTCGTACGGGGCGATCATGCTGCATCGCCGCCTGGCCTCGTTTCCGGTACTGACGCAATCGCTGCAGGTGCTGCCGCTGTTCGTCGCCGCGCAGATCGTGGTGGTGCTGGTGCGGCTGGTGATCGGGGCGGAGTTTCCCGGATGGTCGTTGTTTCTCGAAAGCGTCACCACCGCGCTGCTGTGGCCGCTCGCAACCTGGCTGCTGCTCGCGCCACAGCGCCGGCCGCTCGAACGAGACGAGACGCGGCCGATATGATTCATGGCGACCGCTGTACCGTCGACGCCGCCTTGGCCGCGTTGGAGGTTGCGTGACCGAATTCAAGGACACTCAACGCGAGCTCTATGTGTTTCGCCTGCGTCTGATCGCGGCGATGCTGTTCGTGCTCGCGTGCTTCGGCCTCTTGGTCGCGCGCTACCTGACCTTGCAGGTCGTGCATCACGAAAACTATGCGACGCGCGCCGAAGACAACCGCATCTCGCTGGTGCCGATCACGCCCAATCGCGGCATCGTCACCGATCGCAACGGCGTCGTGCTCGCGCGCAACTACTCGGCCTATACGCTCGAGATCACGCCATCGAAAGTCGCCGACATCGACGCGACCATCGAGGCATTGGGCGATGTGGTCACTATCGACGCGCGCGATCGCAAGCGCTTTCGCAAATTGCACGAAGAGACCAAGACCTTCGAGAGCATTCCGATTCGCACGCGGTTGTCCGATGAAGAAGTGGCGCGTTTCGTCGCGCAACGGTTTCGCTTTCCCGGAGTCGACGTGCAGGCGCGACTGTTCCGCCAATACCCGCTCGGGGAGACCGCGGCGCACGTGATCGGCTACATCGGCCGCGTCAGCGAGAAGGACCTCGACCATCTCGAAGAACGCGAGGAAAAGGAAGGCGTCGATTTGCTGACCAACTATCAGGGTACCGACTACATCGGCAAGGAGGGTCTCGAGAAACGCTACGAAGCCGCGCTGCACGGAACCACCGGCGCCGAGGAGATCGAGGTCACCGCGGCTGGCCGCGCGGTGCGCACGCTGTCGAGGAGGCCTCCGTTGTCGGGTGACAACCTGGTCTTGTCGATCGACATCAAGCTGCAGCAACTGGTGGAGGAAGCCTTCGGCGATCGGCGCGGCGCGCTGGTTGCGATCGAGCCCGCGACCGGCGACATCCTCGCGTTCGTATCGAGGCCCAGCTTCGACCCGAACCTGTTCGTCGAAGGCATCGACGTGGAGAACTGGAAGGCGTTGAACGAGTCGATCGACAAGCCGCTGGTGAATCGTCCGCTGTCCGGTACCTATCCGCCGGGCTCGACCATCAAGCCCTTTCTCGCACTGACCGCGCTCGAGAACGGCAAGCGCACCACGCAGCAGACCATCTACGACCCGGGCTATTTCAACTTCGGCAATCATCGCTTTCGCGACGACAAGGAAGGCGGGCATGGCACGGTCGACATGTACAAGTCGATCGTCGCGTCGTGTGACACCTACTACTACACGCTCGCGTCCGAGACGCCGATCGACATGATGTCGAAGTTCCTGAAGCCTTTCGGCTTCGGGCAGATCACCGGGATCGATCTCGACGGCGAACGCACCGGCGTGCTGCCCTCGACGGAGTGGAAAAAGAAGGCCTTCAGGAAGCCCGAGCAACAGCGCTGGTTTCCGGGCGACTCGATCTCGGTGGGCATCGGTCAGGGCTACAACGCGTACACGCCGCTGCAACTTGCGCACGCGGTCGCCACGCTGGCCAACGACGGCGTGGTGATGAAGCCGCACCTGGTCAAGGCAATCGAAAGCGCACGCACCGGACAGAGCACATTGACGGTTGCCGGCGAGAGCTTTCGCATTCCGCTGCAGGTCAAGAATCTCGAGTTCATCAAGAACGCGATGGTGGGCGTGAACAAGGAAGGCACCGGCAGGACCGCGTTCGTCGGCGCGCAATACGTCTCCGCCGGCAAGACCGGCACAGCGCAGTTGTTCAACATCAAGCAGAACGAGAAGTACAAGGACTCGCGCGTGCAAGCGCGCTTGAAGGATCACGCGTGGTTCATCGCGTTTGCACCGGCCGATCATCCGAAGATCGCGCTCGCGGTGCTGGTGGAGAACGGCGGCTTCGGCGCGCAAGCCGCCGCGCCGATCGCGCGGCGCGTGTTCGACTATTACCTGCTCCATCAATTGCCGGCGGATCCGAAGAAGCCGGTGGAGGATGCGACTGTGCCGAGCGAGGAGGGGGATTGAATAACGACGCGCCCCTCATGTCCGCGTGGCGTCGCGCGAAGCCGTACCTGATGGTCTTCGACCCCGCGTTGTCCATCATCCTCGCGTTGCTCGCCGTCTTCTCGCTCGTCACGCTCTACAGCGCCGGCTACGATTTCCCGGGTCGCTTCGAAGGGCAGGTGCGCAACTTCGTCGCGGCCTTCCTGATGATGTGGGTGATCGCCAATGTCTCGCCGCAACAGTTGATGCGCTTTGCGGCGCCGGTCTACACGATCGGCATCCTGCTGCTCGTCGCGGTCTTCGTCGCGGGCACGGTCAAGAACGGCGCCCGACGCTGGCTCACGGTCGGATCGTTGCAAGTGCAACCATCCGAGCTGCTGAAGATCGGCGTGCCGCTGATGCTCGCGTGGTATTTCCACAAGCACGAAACCCAGGTGCGCTTCCGCGACTTCCTCGCGGCCGCGGTCATGCTCGTGATCCCGGTCGGTCTGATCGCCAAGCAACCGGATCTGGGCACTGCGCTGCTGGTGCTTGCGGCCGGCATCTACGTGATCTACTTCGCAGGCCTGTCGTGGAAGTTGATCGTGCCGGTGCTTGCGGCCGGCGCGATCGCGGCGACGACCCTGATCTTCGTCGGGGACCGTATCTGCGCGCCCGAGGTGGCGTGGCCAGGCATGCACGATTATCAGAAGCAGCGCATCTGCACGCTGCTCGACCCGACGACCGATCCTTTGGGTCGCGGCTTCCACACGATTCAATCGGCGATCGCGGTGGGCTCGGGAGGCATCACCGGCAAGGGCTACATGCAGGGCACGCAAACCCATCTGGACTTCATTCCCGAACGCACCACCGACTTCATCCTCGCGGTGTACGCCGAGGAGTTCGGCTTTGTCGGCATCATCCTGCTGTTGCTGTTGTACGGCGCGCTGATCTTCCGGGGGCTGGTCATCGCGGCCAATGCGCCGTCATACTTCGCGCGTCTGCTCGCCGGGTCGATCACGCTGATCTTCTTCACGTATGCGTTCGTCAACATGGGCATGGTCTCGGGCATCTTGCCGGTGGTTGGTGTACCGCTGCCGTTCATGAGCTACGGCGGCACGGCGCTCGTCACGCTCGGCATCGGTGCGGGGATACTGATGAGCGTTCAGCGAAACAAGAAGCTGGTGCAGACCTGATGCGCATCGATGCGACGGCATCCGCATCGTGGGTCTCGTCGACCACGATCGTGAACATCGCCGTCGCCATGGCCCTCGCCGGTTGCGCGTCGACGCCGCCGCAGAAGCGAACCGTCGAACCGGCCGCGGGCACGGCTCGTGGCGACAAGTCCCCGAGTCCGTCGGTCGCGTCGAGCGCGTCGACAGGAAGCGCACGCCGTGGCGGCGGCTACTACCTCGACGATGGTCCGGGCGACAACCCGCCGCCCGATCTCGACCTGTTGCCCGATGCGGTTCCGCGCGTCGAGAAGTATGCGAGCGGTGCGAATCGTCCGTACAACGTGTTCGGCGCCGACTACGTGCCAGACCTCACAGGCGCGCCATACAAGCAGCGCGGTGTCGGCTCGTGGTACGGCCGCAAGTTTCACGGACAACGCACGTCGTCGGGCGAGATCTACGACATGTACGCGATGACGGCCGCGCATCCCACGCTGCCGATTCCTAGCTACGCGCTCGTGACCAGCGTCGCGACCGGCAAGTCGGTGATCGTGCGCGTCAACGACCGCGGGCCGTTCCTGCACAACCGCGTGATGGATCTCTCGTATGCGGCCGCGTACAAGCTCGGGTATTCGGGTGCGGGCAGCGCCGTGATCGAAGTGGAGATGCTGCTGCCGCGCGATATCGCTGCGGGACGCATTCCGATGACCTCGTCCGGACTGTTGGCGTCGGCGTCGGCAGCGTCGATCGCTGCGAACGTCGCAACGAATGTCCATTCGCAGAATCCGAGTCCGACGCTCGCATCGCCGCCGGCAGCTCTCGTCGCAAGCGCGCCGCTGTCGAGCGCTGTGACTCCGAGCGCGATGCCGATGCCCGCGATTTCTTCATCGACATCGCACCTCGATCCCGATATCCCTGCCGACCTGATCGCTCTTCCCGATCGTCAGCCCGCGCCCGCGCTGCCTTCGACCGCGACCAGCGCGGGCTACTACTTGCAACTTGGCGCGTTCCGCGCGAAGGCGGGCGCCGACAGCTTTGCGGCCCACCTTGCGCGCCTGATCGATCCCGCACTCGCGCCGCGCTTACACGTCAGCGACGTCAACGGCCTGTATCGTGTGCGGGTCGGTCCCTATGCGGAGCGTGCCGAAGCCGACAGGGCGGCTTCGGGCGTCCGCGCAGCGATTTCGCAGCCGGTGCTGGTGTTGCCCGATTCCGCATCGAGACGCGCGCAATGACTCGCGGCGCGAAAGCGACCATGGCGATTCACGCTGCGCCGGCCATAAACTGAATCGTCCAGAAACCAGATGCTTTTTCAGTTCCCCGGAGTTTCTGTTTGCATTTTTTCCGGCTTTCCTTTCCTTTATTTCGCAACTCCGCGAGCCGACGCTTTCGATTTCACTGATACAGTCCACTAGCCATCACCCACCATGTCGGAACCTATGCGTTCAAAAGAAAATCAGGATTTTGTTCCATCCGGACACTTTTATTCGCCCATTCCGTCATTGGAAGAAATAAAGAGAGATGAAAAACGGATTTTTGGAGCCGTCCCTCGAAATATATCCGGGGTGGAGCTTCATGAAGCAGAACAGCTCGAACTGCTCGGCAAATTCGTGACCTACTATGAGCAAATGCCTTTTCAGGACCAAAAGAAGGAGGGGCTACGCTACTACTACGAGAACACGGCCTACTCGTATTCCGACGCCATTCTCCTGCATTGCATGATTCGGTCGTTGAAGCCCAAGAAAATAATCGAAGTCGGTTCCGGATTCTCGTCGTGCATGACGCTCGATACCAATGAGTTGTTCTTTGGCGGCGCGATAGAGACCACTTTCGTCGAACCCTACCCGGAGCTTCTCAACTCTCTCATCAAGGAGTCCGACAAAGCCACGATCAAGACCATTCAGTCCCGTCTGCAGGATGTGGACCTCCACGAGTTCGAGAAGCTGGAAGCGAACGACATCCTGTTCATCGACTCGACCCACGTCGGTAAAATCAATAGCGACGTGAATCGAATATTCTTTGATATTCTGCCGAGGCTTTCTTCAGGAGTTTATATTCATTTCCACGACATATTCTTTCCGTTCGAATACCCGAAGGAATGGATATTCGAAGGACGGGCGTGGAACGAAGCCTATCTTCTCAGATCTTTTCTCCAGTACAATAATGCATTTCGAGTTGTGCTCATGAATACGTTCATGGAGCACTTTCATCAATCGTTCTTTGAAGAGATGATGCCGCTTTGTTTGAAGAACAGGGGCGGAAGCATCTGGATTCGCAAGGAGTAGGCTTGTGACTATTTATATCGTCAATGCGCAGGATGCAAGCCTTCGTTCAAGGTAACGCCCCGACAAGCGACGCGGCACCGTTGACGAGAGGTAGGGCGCATAAACCTTTTCGCCAGGTGACCGTATCGATATTCATCTTCGAGACTCCTCGGCAACTTGCGATTGAGGCAGCTGAGTCCTTTCACCATTCCCATGATTTCACGAATCGATCTCACGCTCGCGCTGCTCTTCTTTTCCTTCGCAAGCTTTTCCGGCGCATCGGCGGAGCCTGTCACTCTCAAAGCGAGCGACGGCACGCTGGTGTACGGAAATGTCTGGCGCGCCGCCGGTCCGCGACCACCGGTGATCGTTGCATTCCATCAAGCCGGGTCGAGCGGTGCCGAATACGCCCCGATCGCTCCACGCTTGTCGCAGTCGGGATTCACGGTCCTCGCCATCGACCAGCGCTCAGGCAATGGCGCCTTCGGCGGGAAGAACCGCACCGTCGCGAAGCGCGGGCGTTCGGCGCCCTATGAAGAGGCGCTGCCGGACATGGAGGCCGCGCTGGCCTGGGCGAAAGAGAATGCGCGAGGCGCGCCCATCATCGTCTGGGGATCGAGTTACTCGGCTGCTCTGGTCTTCGTGCTTGCCGCGAATCATCCGGCGGATGTGAGTGGGCTTGTCGCGTTCTCGCCGGGCGAATATTTTGGCGACGAGCACAAGGTCGGTACCGCAGCGAAGAATGTGCGAGTTCCCGTCTACATCGATCAGGCATCGGACCCGGAAGAAATTGCGCAGTCCGCCGCAATCCTGCGAGTGGTCGCCTCGCAGAACAAGCAGCAGTTCGTCTCGAAGACCGCCTCCACTCACGGTTCGTCGACTCTTCGAGCCGACACCAACGCATCGGGCGCCGAGCCTCACTGGACCGAAGTGATTCGCTTTCTGGATCAATTCAAGCAGTGACGCCGCGCATCGCTGGTTCGGTCTACGCTCACCCAGCGCGATCCGCCATCGCTTCACCGACCCGCACCGCGCGCCCGGCCTCCCACGCGCGATTGAACACCAGCGGTCCCTGCGGAAACAGCAGCACGACCGTCGAGCCGAGCATGAAGCGGCCCATCTCTTCGCCCTGTTTCAGCATCACCGGCTCTTTGTCGTAGGTCCACTCGCGCACGCGTTTGACGCGCGGGGCATTGATTACGCCGTGCCACACGGTCGCCATGCTGCCGACGATGGTGGCGCCGACCAGGATGAGCGCGAACACGTCGGACTCGGCGCCGGTCGCATCGTCGCGCGTGCGCTCGAACACGCACACCACGCGCTCGTTGCGCGCGAAGAGCCCGGGCACGCCGCGCGCGGTCGTCGGATTGACCGAGAACAGATCGCCGGGCACGTGGATCATGCGCACGAGCCGTCCATCGCACGGCATGTGGATGCGGTGATAGTCACGCGGGCTCAGGTACAAGGTCGCGAAGCTGCCGTCGTGAAAACGCTTTGCGAGATTCACATCGCCGCCGACCAGCGCGGTCGTCGAATAACGATGCCCCTTCGCCTGCAGGATCTGGTCGTGCTCGATCTGTCCGAACTGGCTGATCGATCCATCGACCGGACAGACGAGGTCGGCATCGGCAAGCGGCCGTGCTCCCGGCTTCAACGCACGCGTGAAGAAATCGTTGAAGCTCGCGTAGCGCGCGACGTCGGGCAGGGCAGCCTCGCTCATGTCGACGCCGTACTTGCGCACGAACCAGCGAATCGTCGACAGCATGCCGCGCCCGCCTTCTTTCGATGCGAAGCGTCCCGCGAGCAGCGTCAGCCGCCGCTTGGGCAACAGGTATTGCGGGATGACCTTGCGACGGTCGTTGATCTTCACAGGCGTTCGGCTCTTGCTTTCAACGCGCGCTGTTGAGCTGGCGCGCCTATGCGTACTCGCGCGTCGTCGTACTCGCGCTTCAAGCGCGCAACGACTTCCGCCACATGCGGCACGTCGTGCATCAGCCCCACGCCTTGGCCCGCGCCCCAGATGTCGCGCCACGCCTTGGCTTTGCTCGTGCTACCCGAGCCGAAGTTCATCGTGCTCGCGTCCGACTGCGGCAAATCTTCGGGGTCGAGGCCGGCGGCTTCGATGCTCTTCTTCAGATAGTTGCCGTGCACGCCGGTGAAGAGATTGGTGTAGATCACGTCGGCTGCGGTCGAGCCCACGACCGCATCGCGATAGCCGGGCGAGGTGTTGGCCTCTACGGTCGCGAGCCAGCGCGTGCCGATGTACGCGAAGTCCGCACCCATCGCCTGGGCCGCGAGCACCGCGCCGCCGCTTGCGATCGCGCCCGACAACGCGATCGGCCCGTCGAAGAACTTGCGCACTTCGCCGACCAGCGCGAACGGCGACAGCATGCCCGCGTGTCCGCCCGCACCGGCAGCGACCAGGATCAATCCGTCGACACCCGCGTCGAGCGCCTTCTTCGCATGCCGGATGCTGATGACGTCGTGAAACACGACGCCGCCGTAGGCATGCACGGCGTCGAGCATCGCGTGGTCGGGCGCGCGCAGGCTCGAGATGAGAATCGGCACGCGATGTTCGACGCACACCTCGACATCGCGCGCGACTCTGTCGTTGGACGTGTGGATGATCTGGTTGACCGCATACGGTCCGACCGGTAGCTCGGGATGCGCGACCTTGAAATCCGCGAGCTCGCGGTCGATGCGCGCCAACCAGCGCGGCAGCTCCTCGGCCGGCCGCGCGTTGAGCGCGGGGAACGAGCCGACGATGCCCGCCTTGCATTGGGCGATGACGAGGTCGGGGCCGCTCGCAATGAACATCGGCGCGCCGATCACGGGCAAGACGAGGTGGGCAAGCGCAGCGGGGAAGGCCATTCACCACTCTCCTTCATCGGTCGAAGCCCGAAGAGCCGCACCGCGACGGCTTCTCGGAGCGGTCGCTATTATGCAAGCCCCCGTGCAAATTCGTCGCTTCGAAGTCGCTAGGGTTCGTCCCGATTGTTGCGAACGCTCGGAGGTGAAAAAAGGGCGTATCGCAATCCGCGACGCGGACTGCACATCGAAGCGCCGGCAACGACCGGCGCGTCACCAGGAGACGATCATCGACACCACCTCTCAACGGCGCCTCGCGCGTCACCTCGCGCTGGTCGCGTGCACAGCGGCGATGATTGCATCTGCAATCATGGTCACGACCGCGTTCGCGCAGCAACCGGTCGTGAAGATCGCCTACATCGATCCGCTGTCGGGACCGTTCGCGAACATCGGCGACGCCGGCTTGAAGCAGTTCCAGTACGTGATCGACGACATCAACGCGACCAAGGCGGCGGGTCGCTTCAAGCTCGAAGTGATCGGCTACGACAACAAGGGGACGCCGCAGGAAAGCCTGACCGTGCTGAAAAGCGCGATCGACTCGGGGGTGAAGATCGTTACGCAGGGCAACGGCTCCGGCGCGGCGCTCGCGCTCGCCGACGCGATCCAGAAGAGCAACGACCGCAATCCGGAACGGTCGGTGATCTACCTGAACTACGCGGCGGTCGATCCCGACCTCACCAATTCCAAATGCAGCTTCTGGCACTTCCGCTTCGATGCGAATTCGGAGATGAAGCTCGAGGGCCTGACCGACTTCGTGAAGAACAAACCGGGCATCAAGAAGATCTACCTGATCAACCAGAACTACTCGCACGGCCAGCAGGTCTCGCGTGCGGCCAAGGAATATCTGAAGAGGAAGCGTCCCGACATCGAGATCGTCGGCGACGACCTGCATCCGCTCGGCCAGGTCAAGGACTTCGCGCCCTACGCGGCCAAGATCAAGGCCTCGGGCGCGGACACCGTGATTACCGGCAACTGGGGCAACGACATGTCGCTGCTGATAAAGGCCGCGAAAGAAGCGGGCGTCAAGGTCGACTTCTACACGTTCTACGCGGGCGGCCTCGGCAGCCCGACGGCGATCGGCGAGGCGGGCGTGGGCAGCGTCAAGCAGATCACCGAGTGGCACACCAGCGTGAAGCCCAACAAGATCGAGAAGGAGATGCTCGCCTTTCACAAGAAGTATCCGAACCTCGACTACTACTACCTGCGCGTGCGAAACGAGCTCTACATGCTGGCCGAGGCGATCAAGCGCACCGACTCGGACGATCCGCTGAAGATCGCCTATGCGCTCGAAGGCATGAAGTACGACGCGCCCACCGGCGAAGTCGAGATGCGCGCCAGCGATCACCAGATGCTTCAGCCGCTTTACATCTCGACGATCCAGAAGACCGCGGCAAAGGGAGGTCCGAAGGACGTGACCTACGATCTTGAGAATCAGGGCATCGGGTTCTCGACCGATGCGCGCCTCGAGTCGTTCGTGTCCGCGCAGCCGACCACCTGTCAGATGAAGCGT
>JBBSEF010000071.1:0-14753 GCA_038240015.1 Burkholderiales bacterium | reverse complement strand
GGCTTCGTCGTTGTTGTATTCGACGCTGCCGCCCGGTTGCAAAATTTCATAGGGGCTCATGGTCGCGTCGCCCACGAAGATCAGCTTGGTGTCGGGCGTGTACTTGTGCAGCACTTCCCAGGTCGGCGTGCGCTCGGCGTGACGCCGGCGGTTGCTCTTCCACAGATAGTCGTACACGCAGTTGTGGAAGTAGAAGAAGTCCATGTGCTTGAACTCGGCCTTGGCCGCCGAGAACAATTCTTCGGTGCGCGCGATGTGATCGTCCATCGTGCCGCCCACGTCCAGCAGCATCAGCACCTTCACTTTGTTCCTGCGCTCGGGGACCATCTTGATGTCGAGCCAGCCCGCGTTCTTGGCGGTCGAGCCGATCGTGTCGGGCAAGTCGAGCTCGAGCTCGGCGCCCTCGCGCGCGAATTTTCTCAAGCGGCGCAACGCGATCTTGATGTTGCGCGTGCCCAGTTCGACCTGATCGTCGTAGTCGCGATAGGCGCGCGACTCCCACACCTTGACCGCGGTGCGGTTGCCGCCCGACGGACCGCCGATGCGGATGCCTTCGGGGTTGTAGCCGCCGTGTCCGAACGGCGATGTGCCGCCGGTGCCGATCCACTTGCTGCCGCCTTCGTGACGTTCCTTCTGCTCATCGAGAATGTCCTTCAGCCGCTTCATCAGCGCGTCCCATCCGCCGAGCGATTCGACCTGCGCTTTCTCTTCGGGCGTGAGCGTGCGTTCAAGCTTCTTGATCAACCAGTCGAGCGGCAACTCGCGTTGCAAGTCGACCTTGGCTGCGTGTCCGTTGAAGTAGGCGCCGAAGGCCTGGTCGAACTTGTCGTAGTGCTGCTCGTCTTTCACGAGCGCAGTGCGCGAGAAGAAATAGAAGTCGTCGATAGACGGCTCGATCACGTTCTTCTTCAGGCCTTCGAGCAGGATCAGATATTCCTTGATCGAGACCGGAATCTTGGCGGTCTTCAGGGCGAAGAAGAAGTCGATCAGCATTTCAGGTCCGCCCGAGTTTGAATTGCAGATGCCGCTTTACGGCGGGCCCTTCGGACTCGATGATCGAATAGACGACCGTGTCGCGATACGACCCGTCGGACGCGATAGCGTGATTGCGCAGCACGCCATCCTGTTTGGCGCCGAGACGTTCGATCGCCGTGCGGCTCTGTTGATTCAACCAATGCGTGCGGAACTCGACCGCGATGCATCGCAGTTGATCGAACGCATGCGTAAGCAGCATCAGCTTGCATTCGGTGTTGAGCGCCGTGCGCTGCACGCGCTTCGCGTACCACGTCGATCCGATCTCGACTCTGCGATTGACGGCGTCGATATTCATGTAAGTCGTCATGCCGACCGCGCGATGCGTGAGCGGATCGATCACCGCGAACGGCAGCATGCTTCCTTTTTCTTGCAGATCCAGGCGTCGCTCGATCTCGGCGCCCATGCGTTCCGGTGGGACGACCGATGTGTACCAGAGTTTCCAGAGCTCGCCGTCTCGCGCTGCATCCTGGAGATCTGCCGCATGCGTGGGCGCAAGCGGTTCGAGCACCGCGTGCTCGCCGCTCAACCTGATCGGGTTCGCGAACGTCACAGCATCGCCGCCTCACGTGAACTTCTTGAAGTACTTCCCACGCACGCCGCGACCGAGCTGCTTGCTCGTAAGCTCGGAGATGACGTGATCATTCGTTACCTAGCGATTGTTCTTCGCCATGAACACCAGTCGCTCGAACAGATGCACGTCCTGCTCGTTCTTGAGCAACGCGCCGTGCAAGGGCGGGACGATCGCCTTGTTGTCTTTGCTGTGCAACGCCTCGGGCGGAATGTCTTCGGCCAGCAGCAGCTTCAACCAGTCGAGCAGCTCGGACGTCGACGGCTTCTTCTTCAGGCCCGGTACATCGCGCATCTGAAAGAACGCGGCGAGCGCGGCTGCGAGCAGTTCCTTCTTCAAGCCCGGATAGTGGACATCGACGATCTGCTGCATCGTCTCCTTGTCTGGGAAGCGGATGTAGTGAAAGAAGCAGCGGCGCAGGAACGCGTCGGGCAATTCCTTCTCGTTGTTGGACGTGATCACGACCAGCGGACGATGCCTGGCCTGCACCAGCTCGCGCGTCTCGTATACATAGAACTCCATGCGATCGAGTTCGCGCAGCAGATCGTTGGGAAACTCGATGTCGGCCTTGTCGATCTCGTCGATCAACAACACCACCGGTTCGTCGGACGTGAAGGCCTGCCACAACACGCCCTTGACGATGTAGTTGTGAATGTCCTTGACGCGTTCCGAGTCTTCGAACTCCGCCAGCTGCGAATCGCGCAGGCGACTGACGGCGTCGTATTCGTAGAGGCCCTGCATCGCCTTGGTGGTCGACTTGATGTGCCACTGCATCAGCGGCATGTCGAGTGCGGCCGCGACTTCTTCGGCGAGCATGGTCTTGCCGGTACCGGGCTCGCCCTTGATCAACAGCGGGCGTTGCAAGGTGAGCGCCGCGTTGACGGCGAGCTTGAGGTCCTGCGTGGCGACGTAAGTGTCGGTGCCTTCGAAGCGCATGGGCTTTTGGAGTGTGGTCTGAAGAATGCGATGACCGAAGGTCACCGGGAAGCGATGGCGTAGCCTCGCGAGTATAAGGCCGCGAGCCTGTGGCGACTCGACAACATGGACGCATTCATCGCACGCGAAGAGCCGGTCGCAACGGCGTGATGCGCGGGTACCATGCGCGGGCGGGTATCTGTGCCGATCGAGCGGACTGCCTGAGGGATCCCAAAGAAATGGCGAACAAGCCAGCGACCAAGAGTCGGCGCGCCGGATCGCGCCCGAAAGCCGAAAAGTCCGCAACTCCCGTTGCAGGCGGCGCGTCTCGTGCGCGTGAGATGGCGTGGGCCGGGCAGCATGCGGAGGCGATCGCGCTTTGCACTGCGGCGCTTGCGGCGACGCGCATCGATGCTGTCGAGCGCATGGACCTGCTCGACCTGCGCGCAGAGTCGGGCATCGCGTTGGGCCATCTCGATCGCGCTGCCGAAGATACGATCGCGATGGTCAAGCTCGCGGCGGCGGAGGACGAACCGGCGCTGAAGGCACAGGCGTTCAATCGCAAGGCGTTGGTGCAGATGCGCCAGGGCCACCTCAATGAGGCCGTCAAGACGGCGTCCGGCGCCGTCAAGACCGCGCGGCAAAGCCGGCAAGAATTGCTTCTTGCGAAAAGCTTGCTGCGCCTCGCCGAAGCGCACATGCGCACGAGGGACGACAAATCCGCAATCGATGCCGGGCTGCAGGCGATCGATCTGTTCGCGGATGCAGGCCATGCGTCGGGCACGGGTCGCGCACACTGGGTGCTGGCCGTCGCCCACTTCAACTTCGGACGTGCTGAAGAGTCGCGTCGGCACGCGGAAGTTGCGCTCGCGCTCTGCAGGCAGGCGGGTGACCAGTACGGCATCGGCAATGCGTGCAACGTGCTGTCCAACAGCGATGTCGATCTGGCCGACAACATGCGGCATTTGCAACAGGCGCTTTCCGCATACGCATCCGCCGGTTATGCCGAGCGCCGTGCCGGCGCCCTGTCCAATCTCGCGAACGTGTACCAGGATCTCGGCCTGTATCGACACAGCCGCCGACTGTATGCCGAGGTGGCCGGCCGCGCTCGCGACATGGGAGCCAAGATGGTCCTGGCGATTGCGCTGAGCAATCAGGTCATCGCGGAGGTCAGGCTCGGTGCGTTGGGGGCTGCACGGCTGCTCATGGAGGAATGCCAAAAGCTGCTGCCCGATCTCGGTGATCCGCTCTTGATTGCGTTCGCGGCCTATGCGTCAGGGGAACTCGCGCTGGCCGAAGGCAAGTCTCGCGATGCCCTGCGTCGCGGCCAGTCGGCCTTGCGGTTGGATCGACAGGCCGGCGCGTCGGGCGCTCCCAGCTATCTCAGCCTGCTCGGGCAGGCCTGGCTGGCCGGTGGCGAACCCGCTGTCGCGCTCAAGGCGACGGCCAAGGCCAGCGCGATGCACCGCGCGCTGTCGTTTGCAAAACCCGACGCCGGCGCCGCGCAAGACATCTGGTGGTGGCACGCGAGGACGTTGGAGGCCAACGACCGAGGCGACGATGCGCATGCGGCGCTGGCGCAGGCGCATGCGTTGCTGCTCGAGCGCATCGCCAACCTGCACGACGACGGCCTGCGCCGCAACTACCTGAACAAGGTAGCGGTCAATCGCGACATCATCAAGACATGGATAGCGGAAGGCGCACGGCGTAACTTGCCGCGGGCCGAGCGTCTCGCGCACCTCGCGATCGAGAGCAATGTGCGCGAGCCGTTCAAGCGTCTCACCGATACCGGCTTGCGATTGAACGCTCTGCACACGATCGCGCAGATCCAGACTTTTCTCGTCGAGGAAGCCACCGAGTTGAGCGGCGGCGAGCGCGTGCTGCTGGTCGTCGAACAGGACGACGAGCGCCATGTGGTCGAGTCGCTGATGCCGCGCGGCGAAGACGCGTCGAAGCACTTGCGATCGATCGCGCCGCTGCTCGATCAAGCGCGCCTCACGCGCGCGGCGCAACGCACGCGCGCGCGCAAGACCGCGTCCACGCTGATGGGCGTGTCGCGCATCGTCGCGCCGCTGATCGCGCAAAATAAATTGCTCGGTTATCTGTACGCCGACACCGACGAGGTCTACGGGGCGTTCAGCGACACCGATCGCGACATGCTCGGCATGCTCGCCAATCAGGCCGCGGTCGCGCTCGACAACGCGCAGTGGGCGCAAGGGCTTGAGGGCCAAGTCGCGGCACGTACGGTCGAGCTCAATGCGCGCGTGGGCGAGCTCGAGATCATCAACACGATTCAGCGCGGTCTTGCCGCCGCGCTGAATTTTCAGGCGATCGTCGACCTGGTCGGCGACAAGCTGCGCGAGGTGTTCGATACCGGCGACGTCAGCATCCTGTGGTGGGACGAAGCGACCAACCTGGTTCAAGGGCTGTACAGCTACGAACACGGCGTGCCTCTCAAGCGCAGGCTGCCGTGGCCGCTAGCACCGGGTCATCCATCCTGGTCGATTCTGCGTGAGCGCCGCGTCGCCGTGGCGAACACGCGCGCCGAGCAGATTGCGGGCGGCATCGAGGGACCGACGCCGGGGACCGACTGGGCTCATTCGATCGTCGGCGTCCCCATCATCGGCAGCGATCGCGCGCTCGGCATCATCGCGTTGCAGAACCACGAGCGCGAGCACGCTTTTGGTGAGAGCGAGGTGCGTCTGTTGCAGACCGTGGCCGCGTCGATGGGCGTGGCGTTGGAAAGCGCGCGCCTGTTCGACGAGACGCAACGGTTATTGAAGGAGACCGAGCAACGCGCAGGCGAGCTGGCGGTGATCAACAGCATCCAGCAAGGCATGTCGAGCTCACTCGAGTTCCAGGCCATCATCGACCTCGTCGGAGACAAGCTGCGCGAAGTGCTGCACACCGAGACCATCGGCATCCACTGGCTCGATTACCAGCAGCGTGCGATTCACTATCTCTACGAATTCGAACGCGGTGTTCGATTGACCATTCCGTCGAAGACCGCGCCCGCGCAGCATTGGGCCGAGTTCACATCGCGACGCGAAGCGATTCTTCACAAGGCTGAAGCCGAAGTGACGGCTGATGCGGTTGCAAGCGGCAGCGACGCGACCTTGTCCGCATTGCAGGTACCCATCATCGGTGGCGACCGCGTGCTCGGCCAGATCGCGATCGAAAGTTCCGACTGCGAGCATGCGTTTGGCGAATCCGAGATCCGTCTCTTGCAAACCGTTGCCTCGAGTATGGGTGTGGCGCTAGAGAACGCACGGCTGTTCGACGAGACACAACGCCTGCTGAAAGAGACCGAGCAGCGCGCGGCCGAGCTCGCGGTCATCAACAGCATTCAGCAAGGCATGGCCGGGTCGCTTGACTTTCAGGCAATCGTCGACTTGGTGGGAAACAAGCTGTGCGAGGTACTCGACACCGAGGACCTGGCCATCCGATGGCTCGATTACGACACCCGCGCTGTTCATTTCCTGTACGCCGTCGAGCATGGACGTCGATTCACGATCGCGCCGCGACCGTCCGTCACGCCGTGGGACGAGCTTGTGGCGCGCCGCCACGTCGTCTACGACCGGACCGCCGCCGAGGCGGCAATCGGCGGGCCCGTCGAAGGGACCGACCTCCCCACGTCGGCGCTGCGCGTGCCCATCATCGGCAGCGACCGAGTGCTCGGTTTCATCGCCGTGGAGAACCACGAGCGCGAGAACGCTTACAGCGACGGCGATATCGGTCTGATGCAGACCGTCGCATCGAGCATGGGTGTCGCACTCGAAAACGCGCGCCTGTTCGATGAGACACAGCGCTTGTTGAAAGAGACCGAGCAACGCAATACCGAACTCGCAGTCATCAACAGCATTCAGCAGGGGATGTCGGGCTCGCTCGACTTCCAAGGCATCGTCGACCTGGTCGGCGATCGGTTGCGCGACGTCCTGCAATTGCCCGACCTGGGCATCCTATGGTTCGATCACGATGCGCGTACGGTGCTTCGCCTGTACGACGTCGAGCATGGGGTCCGCCTGTCGCTCCCCGAGGATCGGCTCATCGTGCCGCTCGCGTCCAATGGGCCGTCGGCGAAGCTGATCGCGACCCGCAGGCCTATCGTGACGCATACGGCCGACGAGGAGCGCGCGAGCTACAACCTGATCCCTGGGACGGACCCCGCGAAGTGCAGCGCGCAGATTCCGATCATCGCCAACGATCGCGTGCTGGGTGCCCTGATGCTCGACAACTTCGAGCGCGAGCACGCCTTCGGCGACGCCGAGGTCCGGCTGTTGCAGACCATCGCCGCTGGTATGGGCGTGGCGCTCGAAAACGCCCGCCTGTTCGACGAGACGCAGCGCTTGTTGAAAGAGACCGAGCAGCGCAACGCCGAGCTCGCGGTGATCAACAGCATTCAACAAGGCATGGCCGGCTCGCTCGAATTTCAGGGCATCGTCGATCTGGTCGGCGACAAATTGCGTGAGGTGTTGCGCACTGAAGAGATCGCGATCCATTGGTTCGACGCCGAGACCCGCACGATTCATTTTCTGTACGTCGTCGAGCATGGACAACGCTTGACCCTCTCGTCGCGGACTCTTCCACCGCGGTCCCAGACGAACCTGAAGCCGTGGGATCACATGGTCGCCAGCCGTCGGCCGATCGTGCTGAACAGCCCGGCTGACATCAAGGCGTTCGGTCTTGACGTCATCGAGGGCACCGACCCCAGCCTGTCGATCGTGTTCGTGCCGATCATCGGCAGCGACCGTGTCCTCGGCTCGATCGCGATCGAAAACTACGAGCGCGAGAACGCGCACAGCGACGCCGATGTGCGCCTCTTGCAAACCGTCGCAGCGAGCATGGGCGTGGCGCTCGAGAACGCACGCCTGTTCGACGAGACGCAACAACGCGCGGCCGAACTCGCCACCGTCAACACGGTGTCGCAACAACTCGCGGCCAAGCTCGACGTCGACGCCTTGATCGAATTGGTCGGCGAACAGATCCGCACCGTCTTCAAGGCAGACCTCGCGTACGTGGCCTTGCTCGATCGCACTACTAACCTGATCGAGTTCCGCTACCAATACGGCGAAGAGAATGTGTCGCTGCCCTACGGGCAGGGTCTCACCAGCAAAATCATCGAGACCGGTGAGGCGCTGATTCTCAACTCGAATGTGAATCAGCGAAGCGAGGAAATCGGCGCGAACCTGGTCGGCAAGAATGCGTTGTCGTATCTCGGTGTGCCGATCTTCGTGGCCGGCGTATGCGAGGGCGTGGTCAGTGTGCAGAGCACGCAACGCGAAGGCGAATTCGACAGCGACGATCAACGCCTGCTCGAAACGATTGCGGCCAACGTCGGCGTTGCGTTGCAGAACGCGTTGTTGTTCAACGAGACGAAGGAAGCGCTCGAACAGCAGACCGCATCGGCCGAGGTCTTGCAGGCGATCAGCAATTCGGTGTCCGACGCGCAGCCTGTGTTCGACACCATCCTCGACAGTTGCGCGCGCCTCTTCAATGTCGAAGGGTCGGTGCTCGTTTTGATCGGCGAAGACAATTTGATCCGCCTCGCCGCCATGCACGCGCACGCGACGCAGATCGACGAGCCTGGATGGACGCAAGCCGAGTTGCAGCAGCGCGCGGACAAAGTGCGAACGCTCTTTCCGATGCCGCTCGCGGGCACGGGAGCCGAAGCGGCGATTCGCGCGCGTCGCGTGCTCAGCTTTCCCGATGTGATCAACGGCTCCGACGTGCCACCGGGCATTCGCGCGCCCGCGCAGATGATGGGCATCAACTACGCGATGATCATGGCGCCGCTGATGCTGGGCAACGAAGGCATCGGCGCGCTCTCGCTCACGCGTCGCGCGCTCGGCGGCTTCACCGCGAAGGAAGAAGCCCTGCTCAAGACCTTCGCCGATCAAGCCGTGATCGCGATCCAGAACGCGCGGCTGTTCAACGAAACGCAGGAGGCGCTGAGCCACCAGACCGCCAGCGCGAACATCCTGCGCGTCATCAGCGCATCGCCCACCGACACGCAGCCGGTCTTCAACGCCATCGTCGACACCGCCGTGAAGCTGCTTGCCTGTGACCGCGCCACGTTCTCGCGCGTGGAAGGCGACTTCTACATTCCGTGCGCCAGCGCGACCCCGCAAGGCTTCGAGAACGATCGCTGGACCGACCCGGTGCGCATCGACGCGGCGAAGAATTTTCCGTCGCAGGCAATCGTCTCGCGGCAGATCGTGCACATCCCCGATTGGGACGCGATCGAGTTGCCCGAGCGGCAGAAGATGATTCGCGCCACCACCGGCGTGCGTGCGTCGCTGGCGGTGCCGCTGGTGCGCGAGGGCATTTCGATCGGCGTGCTGATGTTGTTCCGTATCCGGACCGGTGGTTTTTCAGACAAGGAGATCGCTGTCGCCGAATCCTTCCGCGATCAGGCGGTGATCGCGATCGAGAACGTGCGGCTGTTCAACGAGACGCGTGAAGCGCTCGAGCAGCAGACAGCCACGGCCGAGGTGCTGCGCGTGATGAGCGACTCTCCCACCGACGTGCAACCGGTGTTCGACAAGATCGTCACGCTCGCGCGCGAACTTGGCGATGCCGACATCGCCGTGGTCTTCCGGTATGAAGGCGGCCTGATCCGGATGAAGGCGCATGCAGCTGCGGACGGCCGCGTGGACGAGATCCCGGCTCCATCGAGAGAGGGCCAAGCTTTCGCGCCGACGCGCGGCAGCATCGCGGGTCGCGCCATCATCGACCGTTGCATGGTGAAGATCGAGGACCTCGACGCTGACGCGGAGTACGACCATCACTTCACGTCGGGCGGCTACCGCCGAGCGTTCAGTGTCCCTCTGCTGCGGCAAGGCGAGCCCATCGGGGCGATCAACCTGGCGTGGGACGATCCCGGCCCGATCCCCGATACGGTGTCGAAAGTGTTGCAGTCCTTCGCTGATCAGGCCGTGATCGCGATCGAGAACGTGCGCTTGTTCAATGAGACCAAGGAGGCGCTCGAACAGCAGACCGCGTCGGCCGAGGTGTTGCAAGCGATCAGCAATTTCGTCGCCGACACCGCACCGGTGTTCGACACTATCCTCGACAGTTGCGCACGGCTGTTCAATGTCGAGGGTTCGATCATCAACCTGATCGGCGATGACGGCCTGCTGCATATCGCGGCCATGCACGCGCACGCGACGTCGTCTGACGCACCCGGCTGGTCGCAAGCGGAGTTGCAAGACAGGGCCGAGCACGTGCGTTCGCTTTTCCCGATGCCGCTTGCGGGCACGGGCGCCGAGGCGGTGATCCGCGCGCGCCGTGTGATCAGTTTTCCCGACATCGTGAATGGCCTCGATGTCCCACCGGTCTTGCGCGGGCCGGCCATGCGCATGGGATTGAATTTTTCGATGATGATGGCGCCGCTGATGCGCGGCAACGAAGGGATCGGAGCGATCGCGCTCACGCGACGCGCGCTCGGCGGCTTCACCGCGAAGGAACAGGTGCTGCTGAAGACCTTCGCCGATCAGGCCGTGATCGCGATCCAGAATGCGCGCCTTTTCAACGAGACGAAGGAGGCGCTGGAGCAGCAAACCGCGATGGCCGAAGTGCTTGAAGTCATCAGCGGCTCGGTGTCCGACACGAAGCCGGTGTTCGAGAAGATTCTCGACAGCTGCCAACGCCTGTTCGGCCACGAGGTGATGGGCGTCGATCTGATCGGCGCAGATGGCCTCGTTCACTGCGACGCCTATCGCGGGCCGGGGGCAGAGCGCGTGCGCGAGTTTTATCCGGCGCGCCTCGCCGACACCGTCACCGGCATCACCGTGAGCCGTCGTCAGGTGGTGCACTACCCGAACGTCGCCGAGATTTCAGACGGGCCGCCCGGCGCCGTAGAGCTGGGTCGGAAGATCGGCGCCCGCACCTATCTGTCGGCGCCGCTGTTGTGGGAAGGGACGGGCATCGGCGCACTGTTCATCGCCCGCGAACGATTGCAGCCGTTTTCCGACCAGGACATCTCGCTGATCAAGAGCTTTGCGGATCAGGCCGTGATCGCGATCCAGAACGCGCGCCTGTTCAAGGATGCGCAGGACGCGCGCGCCGCCGCCGAAACCGCCAACGACGCGAAGAGCTCGTTCCTCGCCACCATGAGCCACGAAATTCGCACGCCGATGAACGCGGTGATCGGCATGAGCGGCCTGTTGCTCGACACGCCGCTGAATGCCGAGCAGCGCGACTTCGCGGGAACGATTCGCGACAGCGGCGATGCGTTGCTCACCATCATCAACGACATCCTCGACTTCTCGAAGATCGAAGCCGGTCGCATGGATGTCGAGGTGCGTCCGTTCGACCTGCGTGAATGCGTCGAGTCGGCGCTCGACCTGATCGGTGCGCGCGCTGCCGAGAAGCATCTGGACATCGCCTATGTGTTCGAAGGCGAGGTTCCCGCGGCGATCGAGGGCGATGTCACGCGGCTGCGTCAGGTGTTGCTCAACCTGTTGAGCAATGCGGTCAAGTTCACCGAGCAGGGCGAGGTGGTGCTGACCGTGCAAGTCTGCGTCGTGGAAACGGGCGAGCCGCAGATCGAGTTCGCCGTGCGCGACACTGGCATCGGTCTCACACCGGCGGGCATGGGCAAACTATTCCAGTCCTTTTCACAGGCCGACTCGTCGACCACCCGTAAATATGGCGGCACGGGTTTGGGCCTCGCGATCAGCAAGCGTCTAGCCGAACTGATGGGCGGCACGATGTGGGTCGAGAGCGATGGCCTCGGGAAGGGCTCGACCTTCCGCTTCACGATCCGCGCACCTGAAGCCGCAATGCCGGCCACGAGCCGTCGCAGCTTCATCGGCGAGCAACCGGCACTGGTCGGCAAGCGCGTGCTGGTGGTGGACGACAACGCCACCAATCGTCGCATTCTCGGATTGCAGACGGCACGATGGGGAATGCAGCATCACGAGACCGGCGCGCCCGCTGAAGCCCTGCAATGGATGAAGAGCGGCGAGCGCTTCGACCTCGCGATCGTCGACATGCATATGCCTGAGATGGACGGCGTCACGCTCGCGCGGCAAATGCGCGCGATCGATGCGGAGATGCCGCTGGTGCTCTTTACTTCGCTCGGCCGGCGCGAGGCGATCGCCGAAGGCGGTGACCTCTTCAAGGCCACGCTCGCGAAGCCGCTGCGACAGAGCCAGCTCTTCGACACGATGGTCACGCTGCTCACGCATGGAGTCGATCAGCCGAGGGCCGTCGCGCCCGCGAAGCCGGGCATCGACCCGGGCATGGCCGCGTGTCATCCGCTACGCATCCTGCTGGCCGAAGACAACGTCGTGAACCAGAAGCTCGCACTGCGCCTGCTGCAGCAGATGGGCTATCGCGCGGACGTCGCGTCCAACGGCGTCGAGGCGATCGAAGCGGTCGAGCGCCAACGCTACGACGTGATCCTGATGGACGTGCAGATGCCCGAGATGGATGGGCTCGAAGCGTCGCGGCGGATCACGCGGAGGTGGTCCGCGAACGAACGTCCGCGCATCGTCGCGATGACGGCCAACGCGATGCAGGGCGATCGCGAGGAATGCCTGGCCGCTGGCATGGACGACTACGTGACGAAGCCAATTCGTGTCGACGTGCTGGTGCGGGCGTTGATGAACACGCCGCGACGGGCGCTGGACTCATGAGCGGGCCGTCGACGGCAGTGTTGTCGCCGCGTCTGTGGCAGTGGTTTGTCTTCTCGCTCGCGGCGGTTTGCGCCGGGCTGATCGCGTGGGGAGCCCGCGACGCATCGCCGTCATGAAGGCGCCTCGCTCATGTGGGCAGCAATTCGCAACGCGCGATGCGCGCCAGCGTTGCGCCCATCGCTTTGCGCGCCATCGCCGTGTCGTAGTTGGCCTGACCGCGCAGCCACCAGCCGTCGGAGAGACCAAAGTAACGGCACAGCCGCAGATCAGTGTCGGCCGTGATCGAGCGTTTGCCGGCCACGATGTCGCCAATGCGCTGCGGCGGCACGCCGATGTCCTTGGCCAGACGGTACTTGGTCAGGCCCAGCGGCTTGAGGAATTCTTCGTCCAGCATTTCGCCGGGGGAAACGGGAGGAACGGTGCGCATGATGAAACTCCTTCAGTGGTAATCAACAATCTCGACGTCATGAGCGCCGTCGGCCTTCCACACGAAACACACGCGCCATTGATCGTTGACGCGGATGCTGTGTTGGCCCTTGCGACTGCCCTTGAGCGCTTCGAGCTGATTACCCGGCGGCGCGCGCAAATCGTCGAGCATCGTGGACCAGTCGAGCTGTTCGAGCTTACGCAGCGCGGGCCGTTCGACGTTTACCCAACGTCGAACTCGTCGCCCTTCGAACAGCGCCCGAGCGTCCTTGCACTTGAAGCTCTGGATGGTCACGGCAGGATATTAACGTATCGCGTTAATAGACGTCAACTTGCGGGAATGGTTTGCTTGCGTCGCGGCTCTCTCCCGCACAATGCGAGCGCTGCAAACGTTCTACAGCAGCAAGAGATGCTTGGCGCCCGCACCTACCACGGCGCTCACCGCGACCCGATGATCCAGCGTGACGAGGCAACTTTGATTGGCCACAGCCAAGGCCAGCAGATAGACATCGGTGATCTGGTTGTGTCCCAGCACGCGAGGCCAGTTCACCATGCCCGGTGTTCGCAGCGAAACGCTGTCGGGCCAGAACTCGTGGTCCATGTCGGCACAAATCTCAGCGAGCTTCTGCGCAACGACTTCGAAGCCTACCGGGCCGAGTCGGCTGTAACCCACGAGGTTCAACACGCGGATGACGCCGTTCTCCACCAACGCGCAGGTGGCGATTTTGAGCTTGCGGCGCCGGATGAAGGCCAGCGCCTGCGCGTGAAAGACATGCGCTTCGTCCAGCAGCGCCACCCAGACGTTCACGTCCAGCAAGTGGCGCACGAGCTAGATGCCTTCCTGGTCCATCAGCGCACGCACATGCTCGGGCTTGATGACTTCGCCGCGCGCGGGCAACAATGCGTACTTGGATTTAGGCTTCGGCAGCGCCGCCCGCGATTGCGCTTGCGCGACGATGCCCTGACGCGCCAGACGCGACACGGCTTCGCCGATGGAAATGCGTTCGCGCTGCGCGTGCGCGCGCGCGTAGGCAAAGATGTCGTCGTCGAGTGCGAGGGTGGTGCGCATGACGGCAGCGTAGCATCAAAGCACTATTACAGCATCAACGCATCACGGTCGCCATGACCACCAACCGCTGGCGATTCGTGCTGCTCATGCTGGCCCTCGGCTGTGCCGCTCTGCTCGCATACGCAACGCCGCGCTCGCCTTTCGCCTACGACTCGGCAATGCGCGGCACGCTTGGGCTCGGCTACGGCCCGAAGGAGGACGGTCGCCGTTATCCGATCACGCGACTCGACGCCACGTCGCCATTGGGGGTAGCAGGCGCCCGGGTCGGCGACCGGATCGAGTTCGATCACCCGAGCGACGGCTGGCGATTTCTTGGCATTGACGAGGACATCGGCGTCACGCTGAGCCGGGGCGACACCACGCGTCATTTGCAAGTGCGACCCGTTGCGGATCCGAAAATCGTCGCCAATCCCTTGCAGCAGCAAGTGACCCACCTTCTCTTTCGGGCTTCGCAGTTGGCCACGCTCGCGCTAGGTGTGTTGATCGCGTGGCGGCAAGCGAGCAGCGCGCCGATGCGCGCGCTGGCGGTCGCCTTCTTCGGCATGAGCATCGTCGGTCTCTTCACCTTCTGGCCTCGCGGTCCCTTCAACGACTACGTCGCCCCGTTTGTCAATGCAGCGAACGTCTTCGCGCTCGATGTCGGCTTTGTCTATTTCTGCCTGACCTATCCGCCGGAGCGCTCCAATTGGAACTCGATGGGAGTGCGGCGCTTGTTCGGTATCTATCTCGCCGCCATGGCGATCTACTGGGCTCTATTCCCCTTCCAAGTCCTCGGACTATTGCCCACCCCACTGCGGATCGCGATGTCCGCGATACCGGGTGACGATCTCTTCGCCGCGGCAACGGTGCTGATCGCAGTCCCGGCGCTGGCGTGGTCGTGGTACCGCGCCACGCGTGTCATGCGCCAGCGCCTTGCCTGGTTCGGGCTGTGCATGGGCGCTGTCGCCGCGCTGAACTCCTTGCCCTCGGCGGTAGGGATATGGATCGACGCGAGAGGGTATGGAATCGTGTGGAACATGCTCATCGGGATCGTCACGTTCATCGCGATCCTCGGCATGGGCTGGGCATTGCTGCGGCATCGACTGATCGACCTCGGCTT
>JBBSEF010000070.1:0-14880 GCA_038240015.1 Burkholderiales bacterium | reverse complement strand
GATGCGATCGGCGACGACGCGATGCGGGCGCGCTATCTGCAGAACATTCCCGAGCACGCCGAGATCGAGAAGCGATGGGCGAAGGCGAACGACGCGGTCGCGAAGACGGCTTGACCGATTGATGAATGCAGCGGGCAACCTTGAAGCCAGGGGATTGAGCCGATAGACCTGTTCGGCCGAAGTCTCCAATGGGTCCTGACTCGTGACGACCAGCGACACTTGCTGCGCCGCCGCCCACAGGCGTCCGCAAACGAAGTCACCGTATCCACGGCATGCATCAAAATCGCCATTCTTGTACCTGATTGATGTTGATGTCGACCTCTTTGCCTCACGAATCACTCCATCTCCCGCGTCAGCAAGAGGGCTGCGGTTCCTGACGGTGAAAGCGACGGTAAAGCCGCATGTTGGTCGAATCCGAGTCCTATAAATATGAGGGTTCAGTGACCTTGTTGATGATGGAATGGGAGTAGGACGCCTCAGACGCGCCAACCTGTCCCGAGGTATTCCATTGTGGTCGCGGTTTGCTCCGCCACGCCCTCATCGAAATAGCGGGAGACGACGCGCAGCGCGAGATCGATCCCGGCGCTGAGTCCCCCCGACGTGGCTATGCGGCCAACCTCGACAAAGCGCGGGCCGCGCTTGAGGTCGATCTCGGGAAAAGACCGGGCGAAATTATCGGACGCCAGCTTGTTCGTGGTCACCGGAATGCCGTCGAGTAAGCCCGTCTTGGCGAGCTGAAACGCGCCCGTGCAGACGGACATCGTCAGCGCGGCCTGTTCGTGAGCGTGCCGGATCCATGCGTGGATTCCCGATGTCACGTGCGACGCGGGGCTCGGCTGTTCGAAATGCGGCACCACGATCACGTCCGGCTGCGGCGCGTCGGCGAGGGAGAAGTCCGGAACAATCATCAGACCGCCCGACGCCCGAACGGGCTGAACCCTCTCGGAGACCGTGAACATCGTAAAGGCAGACTCTTGCGCGTCCGGCGTCGGGTAGGTGTCTTGGAAGGTCTCCCAAGGTCCCGCCACATCGATGACCTGGACCCCCGGATTGATGGCGAAGGCGACCTTGATCTGTCGGCCGACCGGCGCGATCAGCCGTGCCGTACTGGTGATTCCCGGCAGATAGGAAAAGCTGCCTTTGATGCCAGCGGATTGCGCCTTCGGGGCAGGGGAACAGCCGACGCCGGCAATCGGGGCGGCCAAGAGCAGGCCAGCGAATGTTCTACGGTCGATCATTGCAGTATCCAGAAGTCGAAAAATATTCTGACAAGGGAAATCAGTGGTTTGCATTCAGGCAGCCAATCGAGTGGGAGTGAGGTCGCCAACGATAGTCAACTATCGAGGCTATAGATTACTTCGGCGACTGACGAACCGTTTGACTTACTATGTAAGCTGAGCTATATTTCCATTCACATGGAATGGAACAAACCGGATGGCAACGTTGCTCGTCTCCTCGAAAGGTCAAATCGTTCTGCCCGCGGCGATACGGCGCAGATTGGGCTTGGGGGTTGGCGCCAGACTCGAAGTGCTCGAAGAGACTGACGGCCTGAAACTGCGTGTGCTTCGATCTGTGCTGCAGGCCGATCTGACGGAATTGGCGGGCATGGTTCAAGCGCCTGCCCGCGGCGTGCCGCGTCGCTTGCATGACTTCGACCCGGCGTCGCTACTGGCTCGTGTCCGGCCACAGAAGTCATGAAGGCTCTGGACACCAACGTATTGGCCCGTTTCTTTATTGACGACCCCGACGATGTACAGGCGGTCAGGCAACGTCCTGCCGCGATCACCGCAATTTCCGAACGATCCTTCGTGTCCGTGACCGTGATGCTGGAATTCGAGTGGGTCATGCGCGGTTTCTACTCTCTGACGCGGCGAGACATCGCGCGCGTATTGCGCGCCTTGGCTGGGATCGAGCACATCACACTAGAAGATCGCGGCGCTGTGCTGACGGCGTTGGATGCATTCGATGCGGGGCTCGATTTTGCCGATGCTCTGCACATGGCTCGCAGTGCGCATGCCGCAGCGTTCGCGACATTCGATCGACGTCTTGCGAAGCGCGCGCAGGGCTTGACGCTTGTGTCGCCAGTCGAGTTGCTCGGCTGACGCCCGGCCTCATCCCGCACACGGCTGGCAAAGATGACTGCATGACTTCGGCGATGCTAGTGCTCGTCACCGGCGCCGGCGGTTTTCTCGGCTCGGCTGTCGCAAGACAAGCGCTCGCCGCGGGACACCGAGTACGAGCGATGGTGCGCGACGCAAGCACCGCGGCTAACCTCGCCGGCCTCGACCTTGAAATTGTGGAAGGCGATCTGCGGGACCGCGAAGCGGTCGCGCGCGTCGTGGCCGGCACCCGCTTTGTCTTCCACGTCGCAGCCGACTACCGACTGTGGGTACCCGACCCGCAAGAGATGATGCGCACCAATGTGCACGGCACGCGAAGCTTGATGGAGGAAGCGCAGCGCGCGGGTGTCCAACGCATTGTCTATACAAGCAGTGTAGCGACTCTCGCGCTGCGGCCCGACGGAGGTCCGGCCGACGAAAGCATGCCTCTGGCCGAGGATGCCGCGATCGGCGCATACAAGCGCAGCAAGGTCGCTGCAGAGCGCGTCGTGCTCGACATGATCGCGCACGACGCGCTGCCCGCGGTGATCGTGAATCCTTCGACCCCGATCGGCCCGCGCGACGTCCGACCCACACCGACCGGCCGCATCATCGTCGAGGCCGCATGCGGCCGCATGCCAGCGTTCGTCGATACGGGTCTCAATCTCGTGCATGTCGACGACGTGGCCGCAGGCCATCTCGCAGCATTGCAACGAGGACGCATCGGCGAGCGCTATATCCTCGGCGGTCAGAACGTTGCGCTTGCCGACATGCTGGCCGACATCGCGAAGTTGGTGAATCGACGGCCGCCGAGAATTCGACTGTCGCGACGGATGTTATTTCCGCTGGCGATCGCTGCTGAGGCATTCGCAAAATATTCTCGTCGCGAGCCGTTCATCACGGTCGATGGATTGCGCATGGCGGCACATCACATGTACTTCACCGCGGCCAAGGCCGAGCACGAGTTGGGCTATCGCGTGCGCCCGTACCAAGACGGATTGCGCGATGCGATCGAGTGGTTTCGCGGCGCGGGTTATCTCCGATGACGGAACTCACAGTCGCTGCGCTCGCGTGCGCCGCATGGATCTATCTTGCGATCGGCCGCGGCGGTTTCTGGCGCGCGCTGCAGGACGACGAGACCATGCACGATGCGTTGCTCGATGTAAAGAATGAATCGCCGCATGAGTCGCCGGGTCAGACACACGCGAAGCGATCGTGGCCGCGAGTGGTGGCGATCATCCCCGCGCGCAACGAAGCCGAGTTGGTCGGCATCACCGTCGGGTCTCTGCTGGCACAACGTTACGACGGGATCATCTCGATCCTGGTCGTTGATGATCACAGTGAGGACGCAACGGCGACCGTGGCGATGCGCGCCGCCAGCGACGTGTGTGCGAGCGAACGCCTCACGGTACTTGCCTCGCCGCCTTTGCCCTCGGGTTGGACCGGCAAGCTATGGGCGATCGCGCAGGGGGTCGCTCATGGTGATACCGTGCGCGACGCGCCGGAATTTCTGCTGTTGACCGATGCCGACATCCGCTATGCGCGCGATGCGGTGGCCGCGCTGGTACTCTCGGCGCTCGAAAACCGACTGGTCCTTTCGTCGCTGATGGTCAAGCTCAGATGCGAAAGTTTTTCGGAACGAATGTTCATCCCCGCCTTCGTCTTTTTTTTCCAGATGCTCTATCCCTTCGCGTGGGTCAATCAATCGCAACGCCGAACCGCCGCGGCTGCGGGAGGTTGCATGCTGGTTCACCGACAAACCCTGCGCGAGGCCGGAGGGATCGCTTCGATCCGCGCTGAACTCATCGACGACTGCGCGTTGGCGCGCCGCCTCAAGCGTCATGGGCCGATACAGCTTGCGCTCGGCGAGCGCGTGCAGAGTCTGCGTGACTATCCATCGCTCAATGACATCCGGCAGATGGTCGTGCGCTCCGCCTATGCGCAGCTTCGTTTCTCGCCGTGGCGACTTGGGCTGGTTGCGCTTGCGATGTGCGTGGTCTTTCTCTCCCCTGTGCTGCTGACCTTCACGAGTCATGGATTGACGCAAGCTCTCGCGCTCGCGACTTGGGGACTGATGGCAGCGCTGTTTGCGCGGATGTTGAAGCGCTATCGAGTTCCCGTGTGGTGGGGCGTCGCGTTGCCGGCGATCGCGACCGCGTATCTCGCGTTCACGTTGGAGTCGGCGGTTCAGCATCTGCGCGGTCGCGGCGGGCTGTGGAAAGGCCGCGTTCACGATCCTGTGGCGGAGAAGTCGTGAACTGTGCCCTGCAATCATGTGTCGATATCATTCCCGATGCCGAGGATTGCGTCCACGCTCGCCGCGCGGACATCGACGCATGCGTCTCGCGCGCCACCGATGCCCTGCTCGCGCAGCAACAGGCCGACGGGCACTGGGTGTTCGAACTCGAGGCCGACGCGACGATTCCTGCCGAATATGTTTTGCTGACGCACTATCTGGGCGAGCCTGAGCCCGCGTTGGAACGCAGGATCGCGGTGTATCTGCGACGCGTTCGGCTGCCGGGCGGCGGTTGGCCCCTCCATCACGGCGGCGAGTTCAACATGAGCGCCAGCGTCAAGGCTTACTTTGCGCTGAAGGCGATCGGTGACTCTCCCTCGGCGCCGCATATGCGCGAGGCGCGAGAGGCGATCCTCTCTCACGGCGGCGCGGAGAACGTCAACGTCTTCACGCGGATTCTGCTCGCGCTCTTCGGAGCCGTGTCGTGGGCCGCGGTGCCGGTCACGCCAGTGGAACTGATGTATCTCCCGCGTCGCTTTCCCATCCACCTGTCGCGCATTTCGTATTGGGGCCGCACGGTGCTTGTGCCGCTGCTGGTATTGCAAGCGCTGAAGCCGGTCGCGCGCAATCCTCGGCAGATTCGTATCGACGAACTGTTCGTGAGCGCGCCTCGCGATGTTGGTCGACCGAGCCGCGCTGTGCATCAATCGCAATTCTGGTTCGGCATGTTCGCGACGATTGACGCGATGCTGCGAATCGCGGAACCAGCCATCCCTCGAGCGTTGCGACGTCGCGCGATCGACAAGGCCATCGCATTCGTGCGCGAACGCCTGAATGGAGACTCAGGTCTGGGTGCGATTTTTCCGGCGATGGCGAACACCGTCATGATGTTCGATGCGCTGGGTTATCCGCGCGATCATCCCGACTTCGTCACAGCGCGCAACGCGATCGATCGGCTGTTGATCGTCGACGACCAAGAGGCCTATTGCCAGCCTTGCGTTTCGCCGGTCTGGGATACCGCGCTGGTGGCCCACACCTTCCTCGAGGTGGGAGACGATCGCGCGATCGATAGCGCGTACCGCGGGCTTCAATGGTTACGCTCGCGTCAGGTGCTCGATGTTCGTGGCGATTGGGCATTTCATCGGCCGGAAGTGCGACCCGGCGGATGGGCATTCCAATATGAAAATCCACACTATCCGGATCTCGATGACACCGCCGCAGTGGTGCTTGCGATGCATCGTTTCGCAGAGCGGCCAGAAGACACTAGCGATGCGTTTGACGAAGCCATCGAGCGCGGCAGCGAATGGGTGCTCGGGCTGCAAAGTCGCAACGGCGGGTGGGGCGCGTTCGACGCCGACAACACGCGCGAATATCTGAACAACATTCCGTTCGCCGATCACGGCGCCTTGCTCGATCCCCCCACCGCTGATGTGACTGCGCGATGTGTCGGCATGCTCGCTCAACTGGGCAGGCCGGCCGACCGAATGGCGCTCGAACGGGGGCTGCGTTTCCTGCGGGGCCAACAACGCGAAGACGGTAGTTGGTATGGCCGCTGGGGAATCAACTACATCTATGGCACATGGTCGGTGTTGTGCGCGTTCAGGGCCGCCCACGTCAACTCGACAGCGCCGGAGACAAGACGCGCGGTCGATTGGCTTCTATCGATTCAGAATCGCGACGGCGGCTGGGGCGAAGAGTGCAGCAGCTACGAGTTGAATGCGGGCAGCCACCAGTCCGCGTGCAGCACTGCTTCACAAACTGCGTGGGCGATTCTCGGGCTGATGGCTGCCGACGAGGTCGCCAACTCTGCTGTCGAGCGCGGCGTAGCGTATCTGATCGACACGCAGCAAGCCGACGGCTTCTGGGCGGAGCCCCATTTCACTGCGACCGGTTTTCCGCGAGTCTTCTATCTTCGCTATCACGGTTACCCGAAATTTTTTCCCCTCTGGGCGCTCGCGCGTTATCGCCAACTGACGCGATCACCGAACGCGAATCCGCGCTTCGGTCTGTGAAGCAGACACGCGATTCGTCTTGCGCGGTGCTTGCGGTTTGCGGTCTCGCGATCGAGGCTCGCATGGCGCGAGGCAACGGCGTTCGCTCGCTATCCGGCGGCGGTCGCTCGATTGATTTGGCACGCGCGATTGAACGTGAAGTCGCCGCGGGCGCGCGCGCGATCATCAGCTTTGGTGTCGCCGGTGCGTTGATACCGACCTTGGTCCCCGGCGCGTTGGTGGTGGCCAGCGAGGTCGTCGGTCCCGAAGGAAAATTTCCGGTGCATGTCGAGTGGACCGGCGCGCTGCTGCAGCGATTGCCCGCTGCGATCAACGCGGCGCTCGCGGGCAGTGATGCCATCGTTGCCGACCCAGCCAGCAAGGCGCGCCTTCACGCGACGACTGGTGCGAGCGCGGTGGACATGGAGTCGCACGTCGCTGCGCGCATCGCGACCGAGCACGGGCTTCCATTCGCAGCGCTGCGTGCAATCGCCGATCCACTGGCTCGCACCATTCCACCGGCCGCCATGATCGCGATGCGCGCCGATGGAAGATTCGACTTGATCTCCGTGCTGCGGTCGCTGGCGCGAACGCCAAGTCAGTTCCCGCAATTGCTGCGCATCGGCCGGGATGCACAGACCGCTTTACGCAATCTCGGCCGCGGCCGCAGGCTGTTGGGGGATCGCCTTGGCTACGCGGATCTCGATCAGCTTCTTCTGTACGTGATCTGAATACGTGTATTGCGCCGCACGTTCGTGCTTGAAAGGAATCTCCTTCGCCATCGCGCCTTCGGTGCGCACGCCGCGCAGCGATACGCCAAGCGCACGCAGCGGATGGCGCACCGCGTCCTGAACGGCGGTCGCTTCATAGCCGCTGTGCACCATGCAGTCGGCGCACTTCGCGTAGTTGCCGGTTCCGTAGGAATCCCAGTCGGTCTCGTCCATCAGTTCGCGAAAGCTCGGTGCGTATCCTTCGCCAAGCAGATAGCACGGGCGCTGCCATCCGAACACGGTGCGAGTCGGATTGCCCCAAGGCGTGCAGCGGTAGTCGCGATTGCCGGCCAAAAAATCCAGAAACAATCCCGACTGGCTGAAAGACCATGCGCGCCCATTGCGGCCGCGTTTGAAGATGTCGCGAAATAATTGTTTGGTGCGCGACCGATTGAGAAAGTGCGTCTGATCCGGCGCGCGCTCATAGGCGTAACCCGGAGACACCGTGATGCCGTCGATGCCGATCGCCATCACGTCATCGAAGAATTGCGCGACACGCTCAGGCTGTGCATCGTTGAACAGCGTGCAATTGATGTTGACCCGAAAGCCGAGGGCTTTCGCTTTGCGAATCGCACTCACGGCGCGCTCGTACACTCCGCCTTGGCAGACCGAGTGGTCGTGCATCTCTTGATCGCCGTCGAGATGGATCGACCACACAAAAAACGGGCTGGGCTTGAAAAGATGCAGTCGTTTCTCGAGCAATAGAGCATTGGTGCACAAGTAAACGAACTTGCGGCGCGCGACGATGCCCTCGACGATGCGATCGATCTCCTTGTGGAGCAGCGGCTCGCCACCCGCAATCGACACCACCGGTGCATCGCACTCGTCGACAGCACGCAAGCAATCTTCGAGCGGCAAGCGCTGGTCGAGAATCTCCTCGGGATAATCGATCTTGCCGCAACCCGCGCACGCGAGGTTGCAACGAAACAGCGGCTCGAGCATGAGCACGAGCGGATAGCGTTTCTTACGCATCAATTGCTGACGAACGACATAAGCGCCGACGTATGCTTTCTGGATCAGGGGGATCGCCATGGATTCAATTTGTTTTGAGTGATGAGCGCGGGCTCACGAAATCTGCTTCGTCGAATTGCGCCGGCAAACGGAATTGTACTTTCTCCTGAATGCCTGGCACGGTCGTCACCTCGACGGGTGCCAGCCTTCGAAGAGCGGCGATCACGTCCTGCACCTGCGCTTCAGGCGCAGATGCGCCTGCGGTGACGCCCACCGCGTTGGCCCCTTGAACCCAACGGGGGTCAAGCTCACCGCCATCGGCGAGCAGATAACTGGGCACTCCGGCCTCCCGACCGATTTCGGTCAAACGATTCGAGTTGGAACTATTTTTTGCGCCGACCACGAGAATCACATCGACACGCAGGGCCAGCTCGCGGACCGCGGCTTGACGATTTTGCGTCGCATAGCAGATGTCGTTGGTCTCGGGCCCCGCGAGGTTTGCAAAGCGCTGCTTGAGCGCTTCGATCGTCGCGCGCGTGTCCTCGACGCTCAAGGTCGTCTGGGTCACATAGGCAACGGGGCTGTCGGGAGCGATGGAGAGTTGCTCGACGTCGACTACCGACTGAACTAGATGAACGGTCTGTGCGACCTGGCCTATCGTTCCCTCGACTTCGGCATGACCCGCGTGGCCGATGAGAATCAGCGCACGTCCTTCAGCGACAAATCGCCTGGCTTGCGCGTGCACCTTTGCGACCAGCGGACAGGTCGCATCGATGACCGGCAAACCTCGCACCCTGGCTTGCTCTTCAACAGCTCGAGAAACGCCATGCGCGCTGAAAATCGTTACGGCGCCCGGTGGGATCTGCGCAACGTCTTCGACGAAGCGAGCCCCTTTGGTCTGCAAGGCTTGCACCACGTGGCGATTGTGGACGATCTCGTGACGAACATGAATGGGCGCTCCGTACTTTTCCACGGCGCGCTCAACGATCTCGATTGCACGCACGACGCCCGCACAGAAGCCGCGTGGTTCCGCAAGGAACACCTGCATATTCCCTCACTATTCTTTTTCGAGCCCCGACATCAGCATAACCTCGGTCGATATGCCGCGCCAACACTGCGCGCCATCCAGGCGACATCGCTGTTCACGGGATGCAACGCGCGACGCGTTCGTCTCCACTATCATCTCGAGCGTGCAGGTCGCCAGGTGAAGTCGTGGCGCTGCATGGGTTCTTACAACGCTTGACTCAGGTTATCCGTGCGCCGGTTACCGCGCTTGACCCACTACTTGATCGGGATGCCGGTTGCCCATCGCGAAGCCTAGCCGGTCGCAAGCGGGTCGCGACGTCGCAGGTTTCCTGCGCACGATGATCGCCGATGCGGCGACCGCGTGCGCGCGCTATCCGCGCGTGGTCGTGAGCATCGCCGGTGTGCTGACATGTGCAGCGCTGCTCCATGTGGTCCACAACATCGCGATCGACACCGACAGCGCCAGGCTGATCTCGTCTCGCGTCGCGTGGCGTCAGAACGAAGCGGTGTTCGATGCGGCGTTTCCGCTTCGTACCGACCTGATCGCCATCGTGATCGACGGTGCGACCCCCGAGATTGCCGAACGCGCCAGCGCCGTGCTGACCGAGCGCCTGGCCGCCCGCAGCGATCTCCTGCATCACGTGCGTCGTCCGGATGGCGGTCCGTTCTTCGAGCGAAACGGCTTGCTGTTCCTCGACACCGACGAGCTTTCGCGAACCACCGAGCAACTGGTCGCTGCGCAACCGGTGCTCGGCACGCTCGCGGCCGACCCCAGTGTTCGCGGGTTGATGAGCACGCTGCAACTTGCGCTTTCAGGCGTGCAACACGGGGAGACTACGCTCGATGCGCTCGGGCCCGGATTGTCGGCGCTCGCGGCAACGCTCGAGAGTGTAAGGAGCGATCATGCAACGCCGCTGTCGTGGCGCGCGATGCTGGGGGGACGCGCATCGGATCCTCGTGAGCTTCGGCGTTTCATCCTGGCGCAACCCATCCTCGATTTCACCGCGCTGCAGCCGGGGGAACGCGCGACGCATTTGATCCGCGATGCCGCACATGCAGCAGGTCTGGATCCGGAGCATGGGGTCAGGGTTCGCCTGACGGGCAACGTGCCCATGGCCGATGAGGAGTTCGCAACCCTGCAAGACCACGCCGGATTCAATGCCTCGGTGATGTTGTTCGCGCTGCTCGCTATGCTGTGGCTCGCAGTGCGATCGGTCCGCGCCACGATCGCCATTGTGGCGAGCCTGATCGTGGGCCTGGTGCTCACCGCGGCTCTGGGCCTTCTGATCTACGGAGTCTTCAACTTGATCTCGGTGGCTTTTGCCGTGCTGTTCGTGGGCCTGGGTGTGGATTTCGGAATTCAGTACGCGGTGTCATATCGCGCCAATGCGCATCTCGAGAGCGATCGTGCGATGGCGCTGCGCAGAGCCGCCCTCGAGGTCGGCATGTCGCTCGCGTTGGCGGCAACAGCCATTGCAGCGGGCTTCTTCGCGTTCGAGCCCACCGAATACCGAGGCGTATCGGAGCTTGGCGTCATCGCGGGTATCGGCATGCTGATCGCATTCCTGGCGAGCATCACGCTGCTGCCTGCGTTGCTGAAGCTTTTTCGCGTTCGCGGCATGCGAGGGGGAATGGAACTCGGTGCGCTCGCGGGCGTCGATCGTTATCTCGGATCGCATCGAAGAGGCGTGCTGATCGGCGCATCCGCTGCCGCCGTGGTGAGTCTCGCGTCGCTGCCCTTTCTTCGGTTCGATTTCAATCCGCTGCACTTGCGCAGCAGCAAGAGCGAAGCGGTGGCAACGCTGATTGATCTCGCCGGCGATCCGCGCACGACTCCCAACACGATCGACGTACTTGCGCCGTCGCTCGACGCGGCAACGGCGATGGGAGACAGACTGTCTGCGCTACCGGAGGTGTCGCAGGTGCTGACGCTGGCGAGTTTCGTACCCGAGAATCAGGAGGCGAAGCTCGCGCTCATCGCCGACGCCGCATTGTTGCTGGAGCCGACCCTCAACCCGACGATCATCAAGCCCGCACCAGGTGACGACGAAAATGCGCGGGCGATGCGTGAGAGCGCGCGCGCCTTGCAGCAAGCGGCAACGCAGAATTCGGCAAGCGGCGCAGCGGCGGATGCAACGCGTCTCGCACGCGTGTTGGACCAACTCGCGGACGGGCCGGCGTTGCGACGTCAAGCGCTGCAGGATGCGTTGATACCCGGCTTGCAAACCACGCTCACACAGTTGCGCGCCGCTCTGCGGGCTGCGCCCGTATCGGTGAGCACGTTGCCCGCCGATTTGGTCGAGGACTGGGTGGCGCATGACGGGCGCGCGCGGATCGAGATTTTCCCGCGAGAGGCTGTCGACCAGGAGCGCTCGATCCGGGCGGATGCGAATGAGGATGAATCTTCGAGGCGCTTCATCGCCGCGGTGCGCAGGATCGCGCCCGAGGCCACCGGTACGCCGGTGTCGATTCAGGAATCGGCGCGGACCATCGTGCGCGCATTCATCCAGGCAGGTGTGTGGGCATTGCTGGCCATCGCCGCACTGCTGGTCCTGGTCCTGCGGCGCGCTCGTGACGTGCTGATCACCCTGGCGTCGCTGTTGCTGGGTGGTCTGGTGACGTTGGGTTTTTGCGTGCTGCTGAATATCCCGCTCAACTACGAGAACATCATCGCGTTGCCGCTTCTATTCGGAATCGGCGTCGCATTCAACATCTACTTCGTGATCGCGTGGCGCCACGGCGCGCACAACTTGCTGCAGACTAGCCTGGCCCGCGCCGTGCTCTTCAGCGCATTGACCACCGCGACCGCATTTGGCAGCTTGTGGCTGTCGAGTCATCCCGGAACGGCCAGCATGGGCAAGCTGTTGGCGCTGTCACTCGCATGCACGCTGGCCGCCGCGCTGTTGGTGTTGCCGGCGCTTCTTGGACCCGCGCATCGCTCCGTATAGAAGCGTAGTCGTCCCCGGAAAGGATGCAGGATGTTTTCGCGATCAGGCCCACGGTGCGCGTCAGCGATTGCGCTGCCAATCGCGTTGTCAATCGCGCTGTCAATCGCGCCGGCGCTGCACGGTTGCGCGACCGTCACCCGCGGCGCCGGCGATGAGGAGGCGCAGAACGATCCGATGGAGTCGCTCAACCGGGACGTGTTCGCATTTAACATGGCGCTCGACCGCGCCGTCATCAAACCCGTGGCCAAAGGATATCGTTCGGTCCTGCCCGAGTTCGTTCGAGATCGGGTGCGGGCGGTCGTCGACAACTTGCACGAACCACTGGTCTTCGCCAACGATCTGCTCCAAGGCCGGGGCGGCGCCGCCGGTACCAGCGGGCGGCGCTTTCTGATCAACTCGACGCTCGGTCTGGCAGGGCTCTTCGATCGGGCGACTGAATTGGGTTTGGTCAGACAGTCCGGCGACTTCGGACAGACCCTCTACGCGTGGGGCCTGGAGGATGGCGCCTATCTCGTGCTGCCGTTCTTTGGTCCGTCCAACTTTCGCGACGCCGTCGGGTTGGGCGTGGATATGTATGCCTCGCCTATTGGTCACGTCGGCTCGCCCGCGACGCGACGCGAGCTCGGCCTCGCCGTGGGCATCATCGACGGCATCGATCTGCGTTCGCGCAACATCGAAACGCTCGATGCTCTCGAAGAGAGTTCGCTGGATTTCTATGCGTACCTGCGTAGTGTTTCGCGGCAGCACCGCCGAGCGACGCTGAGGGAAGCAAGAGTCGGGATGCCGGAAGAAGAATTGTCCGACCCCGGCGCGAAAGTTCGCGAGGCCGATGGTGCGAAGCACGGGCAATCCACGCCGAAGTCTCCATAGAAGTCCCCTCCATCGAACCTCGCAACGCCTCAACCGGGTTGCAGCAACTTGTCGGTGCGCTGTCGCAGACTATCGATCAGCGTGCTGGGGCCTCCCGCACGCAATAACGTACTGAATTCCGAGCGTCGCGTGGCGAGCTCGCTGATGGTCCCGCTCAAATAGACGTCGATCGCTTTCCAGCCATCGCCGGTTGAATGAACCAGATAGTTCAGCTGGATCGGTTCTCCTTTGGCTCGCACCAGCGTGCTGTGCACGAGCCGGTTCTCTCCGCGCACTTCCGTCGAGGGGTCGACCTCGAATCGTTCCCCCGAATAGCCGTCGAAGCGGTTGGCATAGGTGGCGATCGTCAGGCGCGCGAACTGCTCGAGCAGGGCTTGTTGATCTTCGCTGCGAATCGAAGTCCATGCGGATCCCACCGCAATGCGCGTCATTGCCGAGAGATCGAAGGTGGCCCGCACAGAAGGCTCGAGCTTTTCGTATCGCGCGCGAACCGGCAACCGTTGCGCGAGCTTCATGGTCTCGAGCAGTACGTCGTAGAAGCCGCGGATGCGGGTCACCGCCGGATCGATGTCGGCAGCATGCGAGGAGCCGCACAGGATCGCTAGCGCAATGCTGAGCGTCAGTGACGTGGTAAAACGTCGGCGGTGTAGAGGCGTCATTTGTGCAAAGTCCTTGCTTTCGTTCGAAGCGCGAAAATGACCGCGGAGCGGCCGGCGTTGGGCTCGGCATGATGGCATGCTGGCGATGTGTCGAACTCCCGCTCCCCCGATCTCTTGCGCTGATCGCATGCTCGATCAACTCTCATCGGCGGGATTCGATGCCGCGCGGCAGCCCACTGACCGGCTGTTTTTTGCGATCTTCCCGGACGTGGCCGCAGCAATGCGCATCGCAGAGCTTGGGGAATTTCTCCGCCACGAACATCGATTGCATGGGAGACCGCTCGCGAGGGAGCGTCTCCACGTCACCTTGCATCATCTCGGCGATTACACAGGTCTGCCGCAGGACGTCGTCGCCATGGCGGACGAGGCGGCTTCGGCCGTCGCGATGCCGCCGTTCGAGGTCGCGTTTGATCGCGCGGCGAGCTTCGACGGACCGCGCAACCGGCCGCTTGTCTTGCGCGGAGACGATGGAATCGCTGCGCTCATGACATTTCAACGGGCGCTTGGCATGGCGATGAAGAAGGCCGGGCTCGGGAGCAGGGTGGGGCAGGGCTATACGCCGCATGTGACCCTGATGTACGACGACCGCGGCATCGCCGAGCATGTGGTCGAGACGATCGCCTGGACCGTGCACGAGTTCGTCCTCGTGCACAGCCTGCTTGGTCGGACCCGTCATGTGACGCTCGCGCGCTGGCCGCTGCGCAGCGGTCGATCCGACGCTTGATCTGCGGCACGGCGCACCGTGTCCGTCGCTCCGGAGCAACCAAAGAAGGTCGATGCAGGCAACGCAGCGCGTAATGACCGCCTCGAACTAGCGACATACATCATGCGACCGGTGCCACTCGTATAGTTGACGCAAATCCCGATGCAAACTCAAATCCCATGGTTCAGCCGCGTTTCGAAATCGTCTCTGATGGGCGAGGCCGAGATCAGCGCCCTGCGGCCTTCGAGCGAGCCGCATCCCGACCCCATCGCCGACATGCGCCTGCGTATGCAGCACAGCGGCCAGTGGCATTCCAACCAGATGGCGGGCAGGCGCTGGGCCGCGGCTTGCGTATCGCTGGAGATCACGCAACGCTGCAACCTCGACTGCACGTTGTGCTATCTGAGCGACAGCTCGGAAGCGGTGCGGGACTTCCCGCTCGAGGAGGTGTTCAGGCGCATCGACCTGATCTGCGATCACTACGGGCCGGGCACCGACGTGCAGGTTTCCGGCGGCGAGCCGACGCTGCGCAAGCGCGAGGAGCTGGTCGCGATCGTCCGGCGCTTGACCGAGCGCGGGTTGCGTGGATCGCTCTTCACCAATGGCATCAAGGCGACGCGCGACTTG
>JBBSEF010000069.1:0-15082 GCA_038240015.1 Burkholderiales bacterium | reverse complement strand
GACGTGTCGGCGTCGAAACGGAAATGCCAGAAGCTGCATTTGCTGTTGGTCAGATCAGGATCAACGGCCGCGTAGTTCATGAACAGCATCGGCTTGTCGGGATTGCGCTCGTTGTACTTGTTGATCGCGTCGAGGATCGCGCCGGCCGCACCCGAGCCGTTGCCCTGCGTGATGTAGCGGATGCCTTGATCCTGCGCGGCCTTCAATTGCGTCAGGCTCTCTTGCGGGCTCGCCTTGTTGTCGAAGGGCACGATCTCGAAGGTCACGCCTTCGCCCGCCACTTTTTTCTGATTCAATTTTTCGGCCAGGAACTGAATGCTCTTCAATTGGTTCTGGCCGACGTTGGCAAGAATGCCCGACAGTGGATCGATGAATGCGATCTTGACGACTTCGGCAGAAGCCGTCATCGAGAAGCCGCCGGCAAGTGCGAGGACGCTGCCGCAGGCCAGCGCGCGTAGAGGTTGTTTCATGTGTGTCTCCATCAATCGGTAGTCGTATGGATCGATCCATCACGGCGGGCTTCGCCTCGCGGCGACACGTCGGCGCAGTCTACTGATATCGCGCGCACAGGGGCATCTAGGTAATACCCCAACGATCTGTGCCTGCGCAGTCGACGATACGGTCGATGGCGCGGCGGCGATGCAGTCGCTCAGGCGGTCGGCAACTTGTGATTGCGAAACGCTTCGCGCAGTTTGGTCTTCAACATCTTGCCGGTCGCGCCCAGCGGGATCGCATCGACGAACGCGACATCGTCTGGCGTCCACCACTTGGCGATCTTGCCGTCGTAATACGCGAGCAATTCTTCTCTCGTCACTTCGGCATCGGGCTTCTTGACGACGATCAACAACGGCCTCTCGTCCCACTTGGGATGCGCACACGCGATCACCGCGGCCATCGCGACCGCCGGATGCGCCATCGCGATATTCTCCAGATCGATCGAACCGATCCATTCGCCGCCCGATTTGATCACGTCCTTGCTGCGGTCGGTGATCTGCAGATAGGAATCGCGGTCGATGTTGGCGACGTCGCCAGTGGGAAACCAGTCGACGCCCGCCTCGTCGGTAACCAACGGGTTACCACCCTCGCCTTTGAAGTATTCGCGGATGACCCACGGCCCGCGCACCAGCAGGTCGCCGAATGCCTCGCCGTCCCACGGCAACTCGTTGCCTTGCGGATCGACGATCTTCATGTCGACGCCGTACATGGTCCGGCCCTGCTTGCCGAGGATGGCCAACTGCTGATCGTGCGGCAGGGCGCTGTGCTTGTCCAGTAGCATGCCCGTCGTGCCCAGCGGCGACATCTCGGTCATGCCCCATCCGTGGATGACGCGTACGCCATAGTCGTCGCTGAGCGTACGGATCATCGCGGGAGGACAGGCCGAGCCGCCGATGACGGTTCGCTTGAACGTCGAGAACTTCAGGTTGTTCTGCTTGAGGTAGTTGAGCAGGCCCAGCCACACCGTCGGCACGCCCGCGGAGAACGTGATCTTCTCGGACTCGAACAATTCATAGAGCGACTTGCCGTCGAGCGCCGGACCGGGAAACACCAGCTTGCAGCCGATCATGGCCGCCGTATACGGGATCGCCCACGCATTCACATGAAACATCGGAACGACCGGCAGCACCGCGTCGCTCGCGGCGATTCCCATGACGTCGGGCAAGGCCGCCGCGAACGCGTGCAGTACGCTCGAGCGATGCGAATACAGCACGCCCTTCGGATTGCCTGTCGTCCCCGACGTGTAGCACAGCGACGAGGCGGTGTTCTCGTCGAAGCTCGGCCATACAAACTGTTCGGATGACGACGCGATCAAGTCTTCATAGCAAACCAGATCGGGGCCCTTGAAGTCGGCAGGCATGTGCTCGCGATCGGTCAATGCGATCCAACTCTTGATCGACGGACAGCGCGATCCGATCGCCTGAATCAGCGGCAGGAAGGTCGTGTCGAAAAACAGGTGCGTGTCTTCCGCGTGATTCGCGATCCACGACATCTGATCGGGATGCAGGCGCGGATTGAGCGTGTGCAACACAGCGCCGATTCCCGACACCGCGTAGTACGCCTCAAGATGGCGATAGCCGTTCCACGCCAGCGTCGCCACGCGATCGCCCGGCTTGACGCCCATCGCGATGAGCGCATTGGCGAGCCGTTTCGAGCGACGCTGCACTTCGCCCCAGTTGGTGCGATGGATATCGCCCTCGACCCGCCGTGAAACGATTTCGGTGTTGCTGGAGTGGCGCCCAGCGTGCTCGATGAGCGAAGAGATGAGCAGCGGCGTACTCATCATCAGACCTTGCATGAACGACTCCTTTGGTTTGCCCGAGCCGCTCGCAGCGGCCGGCATTTTCGTGGCCGCGATCGCGACGGGTTGTCGATTATTGATGCTGCGGACCAGATTCACAAGCGATCCGGGACGGACCGCAGTCGAACGGACGAATGGCCAGACGTTAGAATCGCCGGATGACTTCAGCTTCCGCGATCCTCCACGAGCCCGCGCCCGACGCGTCGCCATCGCTCGACAACTTGATCGACGACGCGAGCGCGCTCGATCGCCTGCATTGGGACAACCGCTTCGTGAACCTGGGGCCGAGCTTTGGAACGCGGCTGGCTCCGATACCGCTGTCAGAACCCTATCGCGTGGTGATCAGCGATGACGCCGCCGCGTCGATCGGCTTGTCGGTCGAAGAGCTTTCGACGCAAGCGTCGATGGAGATGCTCGCGGGCAATCGCGTTGCGCGCGGCTCGGAGCCAATGGCGGCGGTCTATTCGGGACATCAGTTCGGCGTGTGGGCCGGGCAGCTCGGCGACGGCCGCGCGCATTTGCTCGGCGGCGTGGCTTCGAGTCCGCGCTCGTCGCACGGCGTCCTGACCGAATTGCAATTGAAAGGCGCGGGCAAGACGCCTTACTCGCGCATGGGCGACGGCCGCGCGGTGCTGCGCTCGTCGATACGTGAATTCCTTTGCTCCGAAGCGATGCACGCACTCGGCATCCCGACCACGCGCGCGCTCTCGGTGATCGGATCGGATCAAGCGATCGTGCGTGAGACCGTCGAGACCGCGGCCGTGATCGTGCGCATGGCGCCGTCGTTCGTTCGCTTCGGATCGTTCGAGCACTGGGCCTCTCGCAATCGATACGACGAACTGCGCGTGCTGGCCGACTACGTCATCGACGGCTTCTATCCCGAGGCGCGGTCGGCGGCCAACCCTTATCAAGCTTTGCTCGCCGCGGTCATCCAACGCACCGCGCGCCTGATCGCGCAATGGCAGGCGGTCGGTTTTTGCCACGGCGTGATGAACACCGACAACATGAGCATCCTCGGTCTCACGCTCGACTACGGACCGTTCGGATTTCTCGACGGCTTCGATGCGCATCACATCTGCAATCACACCGACGCGCAAGGCCGTTATGCGTATGCGCGCCAACCCGAAGTCGCGCGCTGGAACCTCTATTGCCTGGGCGAAGCCTTGCTGCCGTTGATCGATGACGTGGAGTGCGCCGAGGCCGCGCTCGCGCCGTTCAAGACCATCTACAGCGATGCGATGAACGATGCGATGCACGCTAAGCTCGGGCTTGTGAGCCAGCGTCCTGAAGACGCGGCGCTGATCGATGCCCTGTTCACGCTGCTTCAGGAGTCTCGCGCCGACTTCACGATTTTCTTTCGGCGGCTTTGCGAATTTGACATGCCGCGCGGCGAGCGGGCCCGGCCCGGCTCCGAGCTTCGCGATCTCTTCCTCGATCGCGAACGATTCGAGTCCTGGGCTGTCGATTATCGGGCGCGCCTCGCGCACGAATCACTCGGAGCAGAAGCGCGATGCATTGCGATGCGCGCGGTCAACCCCAAATACATTCTTCGCAATCATCTGGCCGAAGAGGCGATCGTCAAGGCGCGCGAGAAGGACTTCTCCGAAGTGCGGCGTTTGCTCGAGGTGCTGCAAAAACCCTTCGACGAGCAGCCCGACTATGAGCGCTACGCGGATCTGCCGCCGGCATGGGCCAGCGCGCTCGAGGTAAGTTGCTCGTCGTGAGTTGCTCGTCGTGAGTCCGCGATTTGAAACGCGTACAAACCAATGCAAAGGAGTCAGCATGGACAAAGTGGCCAACAAGGTCGTCAAGAACGACGGCGACTGGAAAGAGGAACTCACCCCGATGCAATATCAGGTGACGCGCCACGCGGCGACCGAGCGGCCGTTCACGGGCGAGTACAACGATCACAACGAGCAAGGCATCTACACCTGCGTGTGCTGCGGCACCCCTTTGTTCGAGTCCGACACCAAGTTCGACGCGGGTTGCGGATGGCCCAGCTACTTCAAGGCGATCGACCCCGCCAACGTGCGTGAAGTCGCCGACGACGCGCACGGCATGCGGCGCACCGAAGTGATCTGCAACGTGTGCGACGCGCATCTCGGGCACGTGTTTCCCGACGGCCCGCCGCCGACCGGCCTGCGCTATTGCATCAACTCGGCGTCGCTGCGCTTCGATCCGAAATGAAATTCGTTTCGGATTTTTTCTCGCTGCTGCTGTTCTTCGTCGTCTATCTGCTCGGCGAGCAGTTTCCCGAATACGCGCAGCGCTATGCGGGGCAATTGCTGGGCAGATTGACGCGCGGCGGAACGATCCCGCCCGACCAGGCATCGATCCTGCTCGCGATCGCCGTCGCGATCGTCGCGTTCACGATTCAGATCGCTTATCTGCTCGCAACGCGAAAGAAGGTCAGCGTGGTGCAATGGCTGAGCTTCGCGATCCTTCTCGTGTTCGGCGGTGCAAGCATCTATTTCCATAGCGACACCTTCATCAAATGGAAAGTGACGGTGCTCTACTGGTTGTTCGCGACTGCGCTCACGGTCGGCGTGCTGGTCTTCAGGAAGAACCTGATTCGCGCGCTGATGGAACCCGGCGGCGTCGAATTGCCTGAAGGCGTTTGGGCCCGCATGAATCAGGCGTGGATCCTGTTCTTCGTGTTCGTCGGCGGGTTGAATCTGTTCGTCGCGTTCAATTTTTCGCGGACCACCTGGGTGACGTTCAAGTCGTTCGGACTGACGGCGCTGACTTTGGCGTTCGCGTTGGGCCAAGGGTTGTTGATCTCGCGCTATCTCGATCGGGTCGATGCAAGAGCCGAGGCGAAGGATGATGGCGATGCCTCGATTCCGGTGCGAGAGGTGGAGCATGCGCAGGAGCACGCGTGATGGCCGAAGCAACGATGCGGGAAATCGAGAAGCGCATGCGGGCCGACCTCGAACCGTTGGCTATCGATCTCGTCGACGACAGTGCGATGCACGCGGGGCACGCGGGCGCCGCGAGCGGTGGGGGCCACTACCGGATGCGCATCGTGTCGGCGCGCTTCGCGGGCCTCTCGCGAGTCGCACGACATCGGCTCGTGTATGATCCGCTGTCCGATTTGATGCGCCATGCAATCCATGCGCTCACCATCGAAGCCCTGACACCTGACGAAGCTCCGGCTTCATCGGCTGCTGCGACGGGCCACTCACACTGAACTGTCCCGATGTTTGCGCCGACCTCGCGGTCGAGCCGCCATCTCACAACGACCCGAGTCCTATGCACTCTGAAGGATCATTCATGAATCCCATGCGTTCCCGTTCGAGCTTGGCCGCGGCTACTTTGTTGGTTGCGGCCTTCGCGTTCTGCCCGGCTATCGGCGCGGCTCAGAACATCGCCGTCGTCAACAACAAGCCGATCCCCAAGGCCAAGGCCGACGCGATCATCGCGCAACTGATCAAGCAGGGTCAGCAGGATAATCCCGAACTGCAGACGGCGGTGCGCGAAGATCTGGTCCGTCGCGAGATCCTGGTTCAGGAAGCCGAAAAGAAGGGGCTGCCGGTCGACCCCGAAGTGCAGGGGCAACTCGAGCGCGCGCGTCAGCAGGTCTTGATCGGCGCGCTCGCGCAAGATTATTTCAAGGCCAATCCCCCGACCGACGCCGAGGTGCGCCAGCAATACGACCTGTATGCGAAAGAGTCCGGCGGCAAGGAATACAAGGCACGCCATATCCTGGTCGAGAAGGAAGCCGACGCGAAGGCGATCATCGCCAAGCTGAAGACCGGCGCGCGTTTCGAAGACCTCGCCAAGCAGTCCAAGGATCCGGGCTCGGCCGCCAATGGGGGCGACCTCGATTGGGCGCCCGCATCGACCTACGTGAAGGAGTTCGCCGATGCGCTGACCAAGCTGCCCAAGGGTCAGTACACGCAGACGCCGGTCAAGACGCAATTCGGCTATCACGTGATTCGTCTCGACGACACGCGCGAGGGCAAGGTGCCGAGCTTCGCCGAGGCCAAGCCGCAGATCGCCGCGGCGATGATGGCCAATCAGCAGTGGCAGCAGGCCAAGTTCGAAGCGATGTTGAAGGACCTGCGCGACAAGGCCAAGGTCGAGTAGAGCCCGTCGCCCCCGCGAAAGCGGGGACCCGACTTCTTGCGCCCGCGACGCCGACGCGACACCCAATCCCCGCCTGCGCGGCAATGACGGCGGCAGAGACGGCGTATTTGGATGCGTCTTTTTTGGGGCTCCCTTCGTTGCGGCTAAACTCGCCCGCTATGGACAGCGGTCACCCCACCCTCGTCGCGCCCCCATTCAGGCAAAGCGCCGCGCAGCCTTCGCAGCGCAGCGGCGGCATCGCCCTCGCAGTTGCGCAGGTCGTGCTGTGGGGCTTCAACAAGCACTACCGCTTGTTTCGCGAAATCACCCAGGGCGCGAAGACACGATTCGAAGAAGCGCGTTGGCAGGACGTGCAGGATGCTTCGCGCGAGCGTCTGCAGTTCTACGACAAGCGCGTGGCCGAGACGGTCGCGCGGCTCGAGCGGGAGTTTCAGACCGACACGCTGGTCGCCGACTTCTGGCAGCAGGTCAAGTTCCAGTACATCAACCTGCTGCTCGATCATCTTCAGCCCGAGTGCGCCGAAACCTTCTTCAACTCGGTGTGCTGCCGCATCCTGCATCGGAACTACTACAACAACGCCTTCCTGTTCGTGCGGCCCACCATCTCGACCGAGCACCTCGACTCCGATCCGCCGGCGTATCGCGCCTACTACCCCGAAAGCGAAGGCGTGCTCGCGGCGCTGCATCGCGCATTCGCGGATCTCGATTTGAAGACGTCGTTTCAGGATCTCGATCGCGACCTGCGACTGATCGCGGCAGCCGCGATCTCGCGCTTTCCGCAACCGTTCGAAAGCGCACCTAATCATCAGATCCAATTGTTGTCGTCGCTGTTCTTTCGCAACAAGGGTGCGTATGCGATCGGCAAGGTCATCAACGGCAACATCAACGTGCCGTTCGCGATCGCCATCCTGCGCGCGGGCGACGGACGGCTGGTGATCGATGCGGCGCTGTTCGACATGGTCGATCTGCTCTCCCTGTTCAGCTTCTCGCGCGCCTACTTCATGGTCGATACACCGGTGCCCGCGGCCTATGTGCAATTCATTCACGACATGCTGCCGGCGCGACCGAAGTTCGAGCTCTACAACATGATCGGCCTGCAAAAGCACGGCAAGGCGCTCTTCTATCGCGACTTCCTCCATCACCTGGTGCATTCGACCGACGAGTTGGTGATCGCGCCCGGCATCAAGGGCCTGGTGATGACGGTCTTCACGCTGCCGTCGTTTCCGTTCGTCTTCAAGGTGATCAACGACGTCATCCCGGCGCCGAAGGAAATCGATCGCGCAGGCGTGATGACGAAATACTGGATGGTCAAGCTGCACGATCGCGTGGGCCGCATGGCCGACACGCTCGAATATTCGGACGTGGCGTTTCCGAGCGATCGATTTTCGGACGAGCTGCTGGCCGAGTTGCGCGCCGTGGCGCCGAGCATGGTCTCCGAGGAAGGCGACTCGATCGTCATCAACCATTGCTACATCGAGCGTCGCATGACGCCGCTCAACATCTATCTTCAGAACGCAGGGCCCGAGGACGCGAAGATGGCGCTGGGCGAATACGGTCTCGCGATCAAGCAACTGGCCGCGGCCAACATCTTTCCCGGCGACATGCTCTACAAGAATTTCGGCGTCACGCGCAATCGCCGCGTGGTGTTCTACGACTACGACGAGATCGAGTACATGACCACGTGCAATTTCCGCGAGGTGCCCGAAGCGCGCACGCCCGAGGAAGAGATGGCGAGCGAGCCCTGGTACGCGGTCGGCAAGCACGACGTTTTTCCCGCCGAGTGGAAAACTTTTCTGCTCGGCGATCCGCAGATCCGCGCGACCATGCTCGAACTTCATCCCGAGATTTTCGAAGCGAGCTTCTGGCAAGGTTTGAAGCGGAGTATCGAGCAGGGCTACATCGAGGACGTATTTCCCTATCCGGAGGAAAAGCGTTTCGATCCTGCGCGCCTCCAAGCCTGAACAACATTTCATCAACGACCCGAGAAGGAAACCATTATGGTCAAGTACGCATTGCTCGCCCGCGTCGAAGCGAAGCCCGGTAAAGAGAACGACGTCGAGAATTTTCTGAAGGGCGCGCTGCCGCTCGCGCAGAAAGAACCCGGAACGCGGACCTGGTACGCATGGAAGATCGACTCGAAGACCTTCGGCATCTTCGATACCTTCGACGATGAAGCCGGACGCACCGCGCATCTGTCGGGCGAGATCGCGAAGGCGCTGATGGCCAATGCCGACACACTGCTCGCCAAGCCGCCGGTAATCGAGAAGCTGGAAGTTCTCGCGGCGAAATAGCACCGCTACGGCAGCAGCGCGCGGCGCAGCGTCGCGTCCGCGAGCCTCTCCAGAAACCACTGCAACGCCTTGCCCTTCACGCTCGTATTCCACGAGCAATACATCGTGCCCGCCATGCGCGATTCGGCGAGCAGTTTGGGGACCAGTCGGCCAGCCTCGATGTGCGGCCTTGCGAAGCCGACCGGCAGGTTGCCGCAGCCGAGACCGGCAACCTGCGCGGCGACCTTGGCCTGCATGCTCGGCACCGTCAGCACGTCCTGTCGGCCAAGTAACCCGATGGTTACCGCGGGCAGGTTGCGCGCGCTGTCGCCCACCGCGACGGCGCGGTGACGCCTCACGAGTTCCGGCACGATCGGCTCGGGTGCGTCGGCGAGGGGATGATGCGGAGCGACCGCGAACACCAGTTCGAGCTCGCCCAGCGGCCGGCTCTGATAGCCGCTCGCCACGCGCTCGCCGCCCGGCGTGCTCGAAAATGTTCCGATCGCGAGATCGGCGCGACCCGATAGCAGCGCTTCCCACGTGCCCGACAGCACCTCGGTGAACAGGCGCAGGCGCGTGCCCGGCTCTTCGGCGTAGAACGCCGCCACCAGTTCGAGCATGGTCTCGATGCGAATGACCGTGTCGAGCGCGATGCGCAATTCGACCTCCCATCCGTGACCGACGCGGCGCACGCGCCGCTGCAATTCGCTGGCCGCGTGCAAGAGATGTCGACCCTCATGCAATAACTCCAGCCCCGCAGGCGTTAGCTTGGCGCGATGTCCGCGGCGGTCGAACAGCAATACGTCGAGATCGCCTTCGAGTTTACGGATCAGATAAGTCAATGCCGACGGGACGCGGCCGAGCTCTTCGGCCGCACGAGCGAAGCTGCCCTTGCGGTCGATCGCATCGAGGGCATGCAAAGCGTCGAGGCTCAGCATATTCAAAATAATTCAATGAGTTCGTCAAATCGCAAGCCTAACATTTTGCCGGTGAGGGACCTATCTTGATGTCCTGTCCACAACGCGGGACTTTGTCGGGCAGAGAAAGGTTGAAAATGCTTGAAGTGATCGAAGGTTCACAAGTTCGCCGCGGTCTCGATCGCGGCTATGCGGAACGTGGCTGGTTGAAGAGCTGGCACAGCTTTTCGTTCGCCGAATACAACGATCCGGAGCACGTCCACTTCGGACCGTTGCGCGTCATCAACGAGGATTTCATCGCACCCGCGTCGGGCTTCGGCACGCACGGGCACCGCGACATGGAGATCATCACCTACGTCCTCGAGGGCGAGCTGACGCACAAGGATTCGATGGCGAGCGGGGGCGGCGGCGGAGCCGTGATTCGTCCCGGCGACGTGCAGCGCATGAGCGCGGGAAGCGGCGTCCTACATTCCGAGTTCAATGGCTCGAATGACCAGACGGTGCACCTGCTGCAGATCTGGATCATGCCCAATGTCGCCGGCATCGCGCCGAGCTATGAAGAGAAGCGCTTCTCGGAAGCCGACAAGCGCGGACGCCTGCGTCTGGTCGCGTCGGCAGACGGCCGCGAGGGCTCGGTCACGATCCACGCCGACGCGGCGTTGTACGCGGGTCTGTTCGATGGCGACGAAAACGCAACTTACCCACTCGGAGAAGGTCGCAAGGCTTATCTCCACGTCGCGCGCGGATCGGTCGTGGTCAACGGCCAGCCGCTCGCGGCAGGCGACGCGCTGAAAATCGTCGAACCCGGCGACATCATCATCGGGTCGGGCCGCGCAGCCGAAATTCTTCTCTTCGATCTCGATTGATCGTCGAAGTCTTTTTTGTCTCACCGAAACCGAGGGACGGTCTTATGAAAACGATGATTGACGATCCCGTTCATCCCGCCGTGACGCTCATCGCCCGCATTCTGCTGGCCTTGATCTTCGTCGTGTCGGGCTTCGGCAAGGTCGCGAATTATTCAGGTACCGAGGCTTACATGGCGAACGCGGGGCTGCCGATGGTCGGCGTGCTGCTGCCGCTTGCGATCCTGGCCGAACTCGGCGGCGGCTTGCTAATCGTGCTCGGACTCTTCACGCGCTCGGCGGCGATCGTCGCCGTCCTGTTCACCGCCGCGACGGCGGTGGCCATACATCACTTCTGGGATCTTCCCGCGGCCCAGGCGATGATGCAGCAGATCCATTTCATGAAGAACCTTTCCATCATGGGAGGCATGCTGTTGCTTGCGGCTTATGGTCCGGGCTCATGGAGTCTGGACGCCAGACGATCACGATAGGGCGGGATCGCAAATCATGCGCGAGTTCACTGTCGATCGAACGCACGATCGTGCCCATGATCGTGCTCACTACACGGCCATCGCCATCGTGCTTCATTGGACGATGGCGGTGCTGATTCTCGGCACGCTATGCCTGGGCTGGTATATGGCCGATCTGCCGCTCACTCCGACACGCGTGAGGCTCTTCAACTATCACAAGTGGGTGGGCATCACGATCCTGTCGCTCGCGGCGGCGCGCTTGTTGTGGAGACTCTTTCACGAGCCGCCGCCCTTGCCCGATGATCTTCCGCGTTGGCAACAACGGGCCGCGCACGCGGTGCATTGGTTGCTGTATGTATTGTTTTTCGCGGCGCCGCTCGCGGGCTGGGCCTTCACCTCGGCGGCGGGTTTTCCGGTCGTGTATCTGGGCGTGCTTCCCCTACCCGATTGGGTCGTTGTTGACGAAGCGCTCGCGGAATCACTCGCGACCTTGCATGCCGTGCTTGCGTATAGTCTGGCCTTGGTGGTCGTGCTGCATGTCGCAGCGGCGATCAAGCACGCGCTGGAAGAGCATCCCACCAATTATTTGCGCCGCATGTTTTCGGTCCGCGCGAACGACGCATAGAAAAAATTCATGGCCTTTCATCCAGTCATTCGCGCGACTGCTTGTGCGCTCTTCGTCATTCCTGCCATCGCATCGGCAGCGCAAAAGCTCGTACCGGGGCAAAGCGAGGTCGCTTTCGTCAGCAAGCAGATGGGTGTTCCGGTCCAGGGAAAATTCGAACGCTTCGACGGACAGGTCAACGTCGATCCCGCCAAGCCCGAGACCGGCAATGTGTCGTTCACGGTCGATCTGGCAAGCGCCGCGATCGCCACCGCCGAAGCCGCTGCCGAATTGAAGAAGTCCGAATGGTTCAACGTCACGAAATTTCCGTCGGCGAGTTTTCAGTCGAGCAGCATCAAGTCGCTTGGCAATGGCAAGATCGACGTGATCGGCAAGCTGACCATCAAAGGGATCAGCAACGAGATCCACGTGCCGATGACGCTCGCGCAGCAAGGCGGGTCGTTGAAGGTCAACGGCGAGTTCACGATCAAGCGGCTCGACTACAAGATCGGCGCGGGAGAATGGGGCGACACCAGTCTCGTCGCAAACGAGGTCCTGGTGAAGCCGCGCCTCACCATTCAGGGCACACCGGCGCCCTGAGGAATTTCCGCAGCATCCATCAACTCCGACCCGAGTTCACATCGAACAAGAGGAACCACAATGAAGAGAACCATCCACGCATCGATAGTCGTGGTACTGCTCGTCGCCACGGCGCTGGCGAATGCCGAGCCTGTTAGCTACATGATCGAACCCTCGCATACGTCGGTCGTTTTCGAAACCAAGCACTTCGGCACATCGACGATCCGCGTGCGCTTCAATGCCAAGAGCGGGACGATCACGATCGACCCTGCAGCGAAGACCGGCATGGCCAACATCGTCATCGATGCCGCATCGGTAACGTCCGGCGTGCCGGACTTCAATGGCGCTCTGAAGGGCGCGAAATTTTTCAACGTCGAGACGTACCCCGAAGCGACTTTCGCCGCGACCGACTTCCGTTTCGATGGGGACAAGGTCACGCAGGTCAGCGGTAACCTCACCATCGTCGGCAAGACCAGCCCGGTGACCCTGAATGCGACCAACTACAACTGCTACCAGAGCCCGATATTCAAGAAGCAGGTGTGCGGCGGCGACTTCGTCACCACGGTCAAGCGCAGCGATTGGAACATGAATACCGGCATCCCCTTCATGTCAGACGATACCAAGCTGTTGATCCAGATAGAAGCGATCCGAAACTGAGCGCAACGAAGTCTAGACGCACCCGAAGCCCGATCATCGATCGGGCTTTTTTTGATTGCATCGCTGCCCCACTGTTATAGTCCGCGCGCAATGACTCCCTGTCGCCGCCCGCTCGCGTGGCTCCTGTTCGTCGCCCTGCTGTTCGCGCAAATCGCGAATGCGGCTTACGCCTGCGCGCTCGACCCTTCGATGACTGGCGAGCCCATTACGTTTCATGGGGAGATCGGCTCGACGAGGATGACGGCGATCGAAGCGTCATCGAAGAGCATGGCGGATTGCGAAGAAATGAAGGCGATCGCAGCAGATCACGATCTCACCGCATCCCCGCTTTGCATTGAGCACTGCATGCACGCCACTCAGGCCACAGCAGACGCGCATGTACCCGTGCCGCATTGTTGGCCTGCCGTGCTGCTCGGAGTCTTCCTCGTCGTCCCCGCGATCGATCGTTCCATCCACGCGCCCGCGCTTGCAACCGCGCCGGGTGCCAAGCGATCCATAGCGCCCGCGGTTCCGATACTGCTCGGCCGCTTCCTCTCTTAGTTCCCCGACATTGATTCGTACGCGACGCGGCATGCGTCGCGCGCTCGTTATCGACGTTTGGGGAACACCATGAATCGTTTTGAATCGGCGCGCGCGCGACGCGCTCGCCAGTCGACTGCCGCAATCACCTCGGCGGCGCCGGCAAAGGGGCTGGTGATCGGACTGACGCGTGGGCTCACCATCGGGCTCACGACAATGCTCACTGTTGCAGCGGCCGGCGCCTGCGCGGAAGCACCCTTGTTCAGCTTGACGCAGACATCGACTCCCGCTCTGAGCGCCGACGATGCCGTGCGGCTCGCGATCGGGCGCTCGCAGCGCATCGTCGCAAGCGCTCTGCAAATCGATGCGGCGCGCGACCGCGCGATCGCCGCCGGCAAGCGGCCCGATCCGGTCTTCACGACCGGCCTTCAAAGCGTGCCGCTCAACGGTCCGGATCGCGGCAAACTCCACAACGACAGCTTCACGATGACCGCGTTCGGCATCAAGCAGGAGCTGACCAGCCGCGACAAATTGGCGGCGCGCGCCGAGCGCTACGCCCGCGAGGCCGAGAGCAACGATGTTGCCCGCTCCCTGTCGATGGTCGAGATCGCGCGCGACACCCGCCTCGCATGGCTTGCGCGCTCGTATCTCGAGAGCACGGCAGTCCTGCTGGACGATGCGGCGCACGAAGTGGCGCATCACATCGAAGCGGTCGATGCTGCCTATCGCGGCGGACGCGGCACACAAAGCGAGTCGATCGCGATTCGCACGGAACTCGAACGCGTCGCCGATCGTCAGCGCCAGAACGCGCGCGACCTCGCCGTGGCGCGTGCCCGGCTCGCACGCTGGATCGGCGAAGCCGAAGCGCAGCCGCTGGCCGAGCGCGCGCCGATCGCCGCGCGCTTCGACGCCCATCCCGAGCTCGGCGAAACACGAGGCGCGCTGCAAAAAAAACTCGATGCGCATCCCGCCCTCAAGCGTCTGGCCGCGCAACAGGCAAGCGCGCGCGCCGAGGCCGAGATGGCGCGTACCGAACGCAGTGCCGACTGGAGCGTCGAGCTGACGGTCGGCTTGCGCCGACCGACGTTCTCGAATCTCGGAACGGTCAACTTCTCGATCCCGATCACATGGAACCGCGCCGAGCGCCAGGATCGCGAGTTCAACGCACGCCGTGCCGAGGCCGATGCGGCGGGCGCTGAACTCGAGGAGGCGCGCCGCGTGGCGGTGAGCGACTTGCGCGCGGCGAGCGATGCCTGGCAACACGATCGCGAACGGCTCGCGCGTTACGACGCCGCGTTCATCCCGCTTGCCGCGGACCGCAGCGGTGCGGCGCTTGCCGCGTGGCGCGGTGGCGTCGGCAATCTCGCATCGGTGCTCGATGCGCGGCACGCACAGATCGAGACCCGACTCGATCGACTCAAGCTCGAACGCGAGCTGGCCGAGACCGCGGTGCAACTCGACTACTGGCTCGCCGTCGACGTGCGCGAGAACGGCATGGCAACGCGATCGGGAGAGCGATGATGCGCAACCAGTTCGTTGCGGTTTCGGTGGCGCTGGTCCTGCTCTGCGCAGGCGGTTGGGGACTCTATGCGCTCGGTGAAAGACGGGGCGCGAGCAGCGCGTCGCCTTCACCTGCGCGATCGTCCGATGTCGCGTCCGATGCGGCGGCGGGCGCCTCCTCCGGGTCCGCGAATGCCACGCCCGACGACGGCAAGAAGGTGTTGTACTACCACGACCCGATGGTACCCGGCGCCCGGTTCGACAAGCCCGGCAAGTCGCCCTTCATGGAGATGCAACTGGTGCCGGTCTATGCCGACGGCGGCGCGGGCGGCAAGGACG
>JBBSEF010000068.1:0-15269 GCA_038240015.1 Burkholderiales bacterium | reverse complement strand
TCAGACGCCCGCGATCACCGAGGTCGCGTGGATCGACGTGACCGGCCACGAGCAATTGCGTGTCTCGCGTCTCGCGATGGATGCGTTGAGCGGCGGCGCCGACTTCTCGCAAGATCCGAAGTTCCAGGTCGCCAAGGGCGGTGCAACGTATTACGGCCCGGTCTATTTTCGCAAGGACACCGAGCCGTACATGACGATCGCGCGGGCAGCCGGCAGCGGCGGCGGCGTCACGGCGGCAGAGGTCAATCTCAAATTCGTGTGGGATGTCGTCTCGCGCATCAAGGTCGGTGACGCGGGTCTCGCCTATGTCGTCGATGCGAATGGCGCGTTGATCGCGCATCCCGACATCAGTCTGGTGCTGAAGAAGATCGATCTGAAGTCGCTGCCGCAAGTCGCGGCGCTGTCTCTGCCTGAAGGAGCGGCCCGACCCGTCGCGCGCGATCTCAACGGAGCAGAGGTGTTCGCCGCGCACGCGCGCATCCCGACCTTGAACTGGACCGTGTTCGTCGAGTTGCCGCGCGCCGAGGCGTTCGCGCCGCTGTATGCGGCTATCGTGCGCACCGGGCTCTTGCTGGTGGCCGGCCTCTTGGCCGCGATGGTCGCGAGCTTCTTTCTTGCACGCGCACTGGTGCGGCCGTTGCGGGCGCTGCAAGAAGGCGCAGCGCAAATCGGTGCGGGCGAGCTCGATCACCACATCGAAGTGCACACCGGCGACGAACTCGAAGGTCTCGCCGAGCAGTTCAACAAAATGGGCGCGGACCTTGAGGCCTCGTACGCCGGACTCGAGCGCAAGGTCGATGAGCGCACCCGCGAACTCACCGAGTCGCTGGAATATCAGACCGCGATCAGCGACGTGTTGCGCGTGATCAGCAGTTCGCCCACCGATGTGCAACCGGTGTTGGATCTGCTTGCGCAGCACGCGGGCAATCTGTGCGCCGCCGAAGTCGCGGTTGTTTCCAGATTCGATGGTGGGCTGATCGAATTGGCGGCGGTCGGCGGGGTCGATCCCGAAGGCGTGAATCTCGTAAGCAGCTTCTATCCGATGCAACCTAGTGCGCATACCGTGACTGCGCGTGTGGTGCGCAGCGGTACGGTGGTTCAAATCGCCGATGTGCTCGCGGACCCGGATTACCCAACCAAGGACTTTGCGCGAGCCGCCCATTTCCGCGCCGGACTTGGGGTGCCGATCATTCGTGATCAGCGCGTCATCGGCTCGATCTTTGTGGGGCGTGCGGCGCCGGGACTATTCGCCGACTCTCAAGTCGAGTTGCTGCAGACTTTTGCTGATCAAGCCGTGATCGCGATCGAGAACGTGCGCTTGTTCAACGAGACACGTGAAGCGCTTGAGCAGCAGACCGCGACGGCCGATATCCTGAAGGTGATCAGCGAATCGCCGACCGACGTGCAGCCGGTGTTCGACGCGATCGCCGAGCGCGCGATGACGCTGTGCGATTCGCGAGTCGGCGGCGTCGCGCGATTCGACGGTGAGATGGTTCATCTGGTCGCGTACCACGGCGTGTCGCAAGAAGCGTCGGATGCGATGCGCGCTTCGTTTCCGATGAAGCCCGGGCGCGGCGCGATCATGGCGCGAGCAATCCACGATCGCGTCCCGGTCCAGATCGCCGACGTACTCGAAGACCCCGACTACGCGATGAAGGATGCCGCCAAGCGCGCGGGCTTTCGCAGCAACCTCGCGGTACCGATGTTTCGCGAAGGTCAGGTGATCGGCTCGATCGCGGTGTGCCGCGAGGATCCGGGCGTTTTTCCCGAGCGGCTCGTCCGGTTGCTGCAGACCTTCGCCGATCAGGCCGTGATCGCGATCGAGAACGTGCGGCTGTTCAACGAAACACAGGAGGCGCTCGAACAGCAGACCGCGACGGCCGACATCCTGCGAGTCGTGAGCGAATCGCCCACCGACGTGCAGCCGGTGTTTGACGCGATTGCCGAGCGCGCGATGACCCTGTGCGGTGCGCGGCTCGGCGGCGTCGCGCGATTCAACGGCGAGCAGTTGCATGCGGTCGCATACCACGGCATGTCGCAAGAGGCGTCCCAGGAAGTGCGCGCAGCCTTTCCGATGAAACCCGGGCGCGGCTCGGTGATGGCGCGAGCGATCCTCGATCGCGTGCCGGTCCAGATCGTCGACGTTCTCGAAGACCCGGACTATGCGTTGAAGGACGCGTCCCGGCGTGCGAGCTTTCGCAGCACCCTCGGCGTGCCGATGCTGCGCGAGAATCAGGTGGTGGGCGCGATTTCGGTCAGCCGCGAGGAGCCGGGCGCGTTCGCACCGCGACTCGTACAATTGCTGCAGACCTTCGCCGCACAGGCTGTGATCGCGATCGAGAACGTGCGCCTCTTCAACGAGACCAAGGAGGCGCTCGAGCAGCAGAAAGCCTCTGCCGAAATCCTCAGCGTGATCAGCAGCTCGGTCGCTGACACCCAACCCGTGTTCGAAAAGATCTTGCAAAGCTGCAAGCACCTGTTCGGCGGCGACGAACTCGACGTGTTGTTGGTCGACGACCAGGGTATGTTGCGCATCGCCGCCTACCTGGGCGGTGCGCACGATGTGGTGGCGGCCACCTTTCCTGCGCCGGTGGAGCGCACGCCGGCCGGCCGCGCAATCCGCGAGCGGCGCGTCATGCATTGGCCCGACCTGGAAAATGGCGAAGACGTGCCCGGCGTGCTGCGCAAGATGGCCAAGCTGATCGGCTACAAGTCGATGGTCTTCGCGCCGATGTTGTGGGAAGACCGTGGCATCGGCGCGATCGGAGTCGCGCGCTCTACAGGTCCCTTCAAGCCCAAGGAATTGGCGATGCTTGAGACGTTCGCAGACCAGGCGGTGATCGCTATCCAGAATGCGCGACTGTTCAACGAGACCAAGGAGGCGCTCGAACAGCAGACCGCTACCGCGGACATCCTGAAGGTGATCAGCGAATCGCCGACCGATGTGCAGCCGGTGTTCGATGCGATCGCCGAGCGGGCGATGACGCTGTGCGATGCGCGGATCAGCAGCGTGACGCGCTTCGATGGCGAGTGGGTGCATCTGGTCGCGTACCACGGCGTGGCGCAGGAGGCATCGGACGCGATGCACGCGGCGTTTCCGATGAAGCTCGGGCGGGGGTCGGCCAACGGACGAGCTATCGTTGATCGCGTGCCCGTGCAGATAGTCGATGCGCTTGAAGACCCTGAGTACGAGCTCAAGGACGCCACCCGGCGCGCGGGCTTTCGCGGCATCCTCGCCGTTCCTATGCTGCGCGAGGGTCAGGTGGTCGGCGCAATAACGGTCAGCCGCGAGGAGCCTGGCTCGTTCGCGGACCGGCTCGTCCGGCTGCTGCAAACATTTGCCGATCAGGCCGTGATCGCGATCGAGAACGTGCGCCTCTTCAACGAGACCAAGGAGGCGCTGGAGCAGCAGCGCGCCTCGGCCGAGGTGCTGCGGGTGATCAGCAGTTCGGTGGCTGACACGCAGCCCGTATTCGACGCCATCCTCGATAGCTGCGAACGGCTGTTCGGCGGCCGGCAAGTGGGGGTAAACCTCGCCGGCGATGACGGATACGTTTACCTCGGTGCCTATCACGGACCCGGGCGCGAGGCCTTCGAGCGCATCTTTCCGATGCCGCTGACCCACGAGAGCGGCTCGGGCTCGGCGATCCTCGAACGCCGCGTCATGCACTACCCCGACATCGAGGCCGCCGCGGTGCCCGAATACGTCAAGCGCGGTTCACGTGTGGTCGGCATTCGCTCGACGATCTTCGCGCCCATGCTGTGGGAGGGGCGCGGTGTCGGCGCGATCTTCGTAGGGCGCGATTTCATCGGACCGTTCGCGGAAAAGGAGATCGCACTGTTGAAGACTTTCGCCGATCAGGCCGTGATCGCGATCCAGAACTCGCGTCTGTTCAACGAGATTCAAAGTAAGAGCCGCGAGCTCGAATTGGCCAACAAACACAAGTCCGAATTTCTCGCCAACATGTCGCACGAACTGCGCACGCCGCTGAACGCGATCATCGGATTCTCGGAAGTGTTGAGCGAGAAAATGTTCGGCGAGGTCAACGACAAGCAGCTCGAATATCTGCAAGACATTCACACCTCGGGTCATCACTTGTTGTCGCTGATCAACGACATCCTCGACTTGTCGAAGATCGAAGCCGGCCGCATGGAACTCGACCTCGCGAGCGTCGATATCTCATCGCTGCTCGACAACTGCGCGACGCTGGTCCGCGAACGCGCGAGCCGTCAGGGACTCGCGCTCGATCTCGATGTTGAGTCCGGTGTCGGAGAGTGGGTCGTCGATGTCCGCAAATTGAAACAGATCGTCATCAACCTGCTTTCGAATGCGGTCAAGTTCACGCCGGCGGGCGGTCGGGTCACGCTGCGTGCGCGGCGGCTCGATCACGCCGTCGAGGTCGCGGTCATCGACACCGGCGTCGGCATCGCGGCCGATCAGCAGGCGATCGTGTTCGAGGAATTTCGTCAAGCGGGAGGCGACTATCTGCGCAAGTCGGAAGGCACCGGTCTCGGACTTTCGCTTGCGAAGCGCTTCGCCGAATTGCATGGCGGCACGATTCGCATCGAAAGCGAGCCGGGCCGCGGCTCCACGTTTGCGGTCATTCTTCCCGAGCGAGTAGTGGAGGCGGTATGAGCACGATCCTGATCGTCGAGGACAACGAGAAGAACATGAAGCTCGTTCGCGACATCCTGAATCATCAGGGGCACAGGACTCTCGAAGCGATCACCGGCGGCGACGGCGTGCGCATGACGCGCGAACATCTGCCCGACCTCGTGCTGATGGACATCCAGTTGCCCGACATCGACGGCATCGCCGCGTTGCATCTGATCCGTGAAGACGCGGCGCTCGATGCAATACCAGTCATCGCGGTGTCGGCGTCGGTGATGCCCGACGATCAACAGCGCATCGTCGATTCGGGCTTCGACGCGTTCATCACCAAGCCGATCAACCTGAAAGAGTTCCGAGACACGGTCACGCGCTTCCTCGCGCAGGGACGGCGATCGCAATGAGTTCGAAGATTCTCATCGTCGATGACATCGCGCTGAACGTCAAACTGCTCGTCGATCTGCTGGCGATCAAGGGCTATGCAACGTGCAGCGCCTCGTCCGGACCGGAGGCGCTGGCCATGCTCGAACGCGAACAGCCCGACCTGGTGCTGCTCGACGTGATGATGCCGGGCATGAGCGGCTACGAAGTCTGCGCCGCGATCCGCGCGGACGCGGCGCATGCGATGCTGCCGGTGGTGCTCGTGACCGCGCTCGATCCGGCGCAAGAGCGCGCCAAGGGCCTCGACGCGGGCGCCGATGATTTTCTGAGCAAGCCGGTCAACCAGGCCGAGTTGCTCGCACGCGTACGCTCGCTGTTGCGCATCAAGTCGCTCTACGACGAAGTGCTGCGGCAAAAGAGCGAACTCACCGAACTCAATCGCACGCTCGAAGAGCGCGTCACTGACGGCGTGCAGCAACTTGAAAAAGTCGGTCGCTTGAAGCGTTTCTTCTCGCCGCAATTGGCCGACCTGATCGTCGCCGGCGGCGCCGACGATCCGCTGAAGAGCCATCGACGCGAGATCACGGTGGTGTTCCTCGACTTGCGCGGCTTCACGGCCTTCACCGAGACGGCCGATCCCGAAGAAGTGATGGGTGTGTTGAGCGAATACCACACCGCGATGGGCCGGCTGATCCTCGAGCACGAAGGCACGCTCGAGCGCTTCACCGGCGACGGCATCATGGTGTTCTTCAACGACCCGGTGCCGGTGAGCGATCCCGCGGCGCGCGCCGCGCGCATGGCGCTGGCGATGCAACGCGAAGTCGCGCGCCTGTCTCTCGGATGGAACAAGCGCGGCTACGATCTGCTGATGGGCGTGGGCATCGCGCAAGGCTTCGCGACGATCGGCGGTATCGGCTTTGAAGGGCGCATCGATTACGGCGCGATCGGCACGGTGACCAATCTCGCCGCGCGTTTGTGTGGCGAAGCGCAAGGCGGCGAGATTCTCGTTTCACAGCGCGTCATGGGTCCGCTCGACGATGCGTTTCGCACGGAGTCCGCGGGTGAGTTGGCGTTAAAAGGCTTTCAGCGCGCGGTGCCGGCCTTTCGCTTGCTCGATTCCTGAAGATGCGCAATACAGTGAATTGACGATGACGATTCTCGGGAGAAAGAGCATGGCGTTCACGATCACAAGACTGCGATTAGCGGCGGTCGCACTCCTGTTCGCCTCGCCGCTGATGGTCCAGGCGCAGCACACTGAGAAGGTGTATCGAGTTGGAAACATGAGCATTCCCAGCAGCAAGTCCGCAGTCTTGACCGAGCAGGTTTTCTTGCCGGCCCTTCGCGAGCGTGGTTTGGTCGTAGGAAAGAATCTCGTGATCGAGTGGCGCTGGGCCGATGGAAAGCCCGAGCGGCTCCCGGGATTGCAGCGGAATTCGTTGCGCTCAACGTGGACCTCATCGTTGCGCCGCAGTCGGATTCAGCCCTGGCCGCAAAACGCGCAACGCGCACCATCCCGATCGTTCACGTCGTGGCGGGCGATCCAGTCGCCGACGGGCTCGTTGCCAGCTTCGCCCACCCCGGTGGAAATGTGACCGGATTAAGCATCACGCCGAGCCCGGAGATCTTCGGGAAGAGCCTCGAGTTATTAAAGCAAGCTACCGGAGCCACGCGGGTCGCGGTCCTCTGGAATCCCGCTCGGGACTATCCGTACATACAGCTGGGCCTGCGGCAATGCAAGCATCGGCGCGGGTCCTGGGGATCGAACTGCAAGTTCTGGAAACGCGAGATCCGGACCAATTCGAACGGGCTTTCGCGGCCATGGCCCGGGGGCGGGCAAATGCGCTGTTCATGGTCACTGATTCGATGTTCTGGCAGAACCGTCAGCGTCTCGCCGAACTCGAAGCCAGGTATCGCATACCGACGATGCATGAAGTGCGTGAGTATGTGGCGGCGGGAGGCCTCATGGCGTATGGGGTAGATCTCGACGAATTGTTCAGACGCGCCCCCGTTTATATCGACAAGATCCTCAAAGGTGCCAAGCCCGCCGACCTACCCGTCGAGCAGCCGACAAAGTTCGAGTTGGTCATCAACCAAAAGACCGCCAAGGCGCTCGGCCTTGCGATCCCGCAGTCGGTGTTGCTGCGTGCGGATCGGGTCGAGTGATCGGTGATGTAATCCATACTTCACGGATCGTGATTCATGTATAGTTATTCATATCCATGAATTGTCGGAGATCGGCATGAAAGCCATTGTCGCGGAACGCGGGCAAGTCACTATTCCCAAAGTCTTGCGCGACAAGCTCGGCATTCGACCGGGAAGCACGCTCGAATTCAGCGCCCGCAACGGCAGTCTGGTGGCAACCAAGGCCGAAACCGATCCAGTCTCGCAAGTGTTTGGCTGCCTCGGCCGCAAGATCGATACCGACCGCTTCATTCGTGAACTGCGCGGCGACGCGGACAAATGATCACGGCGGTCGACACCAGCGCCCTGATCGACGTGTTCGGCGCCCATGCGCGCTTCGGCCCGCTTTCGGCCAATGCCTTGCGCAGATGTCTGAATGAAGGCGCGGTGGTGGCGTGCGCCTCGGTGTGGAGCGAAACGCGCGCTGCGTTTCCGAGCGACGACGCGTTCAGGGCCGCGATGGAAGCGCTGGGCGTCGCTTTCTCGGCGCCGTCCGAGCCGACGGCGACGCTTGCCGGCGTCATCTGCAAGAAGTATCACGCCGCGGGCGGCAAGCGCGATCGTGTGGTCGCCGATTTTCTGATCGGCGCGCATGCGTCAGTTCAATGCGACCGACTACTCACACGTGACCGCGGCTACTACAGGAAATATTTCGCGGGCTTGACGGTGCTCGATCCGTCGGCTTGACGCACGCGCGCATGGCAAACCAAGCGCTATACGATGTAGGGAACGACCACGAAAGCGAAACGCTTCGGTGGAAAGTCCCGCACGTTGCGAGTCGCCAGGTGAAGGCCGTATTGTTGCGCGATCGCCGCCTGAAATGCGTCGGGCAGTTTCCACCCGTGACGGCGACGCAGGAGCGCAGCCAGATCGGCCGCGGCCTGATCGATACCCAATGTGGGAAAGCTGTCGAGCAGGCGCAAGGCCTTGCGGGCGGGAAGCGGATCGAAACCAGTGAGCACCTCGGCTCGCGTGATGACCGAGATGGCCGCATCGCCGTGGCACTGGGAAAGATAAAGGGTCGCGTCCGGGATGCCGTTGAAATGATCGATCAGGATGACCGAATCGAGCAGCACCTTCACTTACGTCTCACTTGCTCTTATCCCAATCGCGCCGCGCTCGCTTCTGGTAAGCAAGTCCGTCGCCATGCTGCCAGAGGCCAGCGGTTTCACCCAACACCTGGTCGAAGCCCAAGGTCGTCGGGCCGGATTGCCGTCGGAACTGCCGAACCGCGCGACGCACCAGCTCGGTCATCGGCACGCGCTCCTGCTTCGCCTTGCGCATGAGCCAGGCACGGTCGTCGGGATCGAGGGTGATGATGGAACGGGTCATGGTCGGCTCCGAGATATCATTTTCTTCGAATGATATCACCCCTCAAATCTTCATCGGCAGAATCACCATCTGCATCCCTTCCAGATGCAGCCGCCGTTGCAGCGCGAGCGCGGCCTGATTGTGCAGCACGCGCGTCATGAAGTTCTCGTCTTCGGTGATCAGCTTGCTGGTGAAGAAGATCGCGCCTGGAAATTCGCTGCGGACCTGCTCGGACAGCTCGGCGATCTGATCGACCGCGTCGGTACCGAACGCGATGTACGACTTGGCGGCCAGACCGTTGCTGTGGCAGAAGTTGACGAAGTACGACAGCGAGACGTTGGCCTCGATGCGCAGATGCTCGATCGACTCGTCGCCGCCGTACGCCTGCGCATCGACGGTGCGCGCCATCACGAAAATGAAATTGCGGAAGTGATCGGGAAACATGCGCTGCACCCACAGGAGCGCATGCAGCCCGCCGCCGCGTGAAGTGCCGACGATGAAGACCGCGGTCGGTGCTTCGGCATCGAGCGCGGGATATTCCGTCTCGGATCCATACGGTTGGTTCGCGAAGACCGCATCGACCGCGCCAATGCGCGCCTTGGTGTCGCGGTAGTGATTGCGGATCAGGATGCATACGGCGATCACAGCACCGGTGATCACGACGGTGATCCAGCCACCCTCATCGAACTTTGCGATCGTCGTCACGACCAGGATGCCGAGCGTTACCACGAGGCCGGTGGCCGACAGCATGAGGCGCCGCTTCCAGCGTCGATCCTCGCGCCTGTGCTTGACCCAGTAGATACAAAGTCCCGTTAGTGAAAGGCTGAAGGTCAGGAACACGTTGATCGAATACAGCACCACGAGGAAGTCCACCTTGCCGCGGGACAACGCGAGGATGCCCAGCGCGGCGGCGCCCATCAACAGCACGCCGTTCTGCGTGACCAGTCGCGTCGACAGATAACGGAATTTGTGCGGCATCCACGAGTCGACCGCCATGTTGGCTAGCACCGACGGGCCGCCGAGAAAGCCGGTGTTCGCCGCGACGAACAGCAGACCGGCCTCGGTCATGAGAACGACGATCAGCGCGAATGAGAGGCTGCCTCCGGCGAAGCCGAGCTCGCTCAGAATACTGCCGAAGACCACCGCATTGAGCGTCTGACCTTCGACCGGCTTCGCGCTCCACAACAGGTACAGGAGGATGATGCCGCCCGCCGTGAACGCGAGGCTTGCGGCCATGTAGAGCATCGTCAGCTTGCCGGTCTTGACGCGCGGCTCGGCTAACGATTGCACGTTGTTGGAGACCGCTTCGATTCCGGTATACGTTCCACCGCCCAGCGAATAAGCTTTTAGGAACAGTGCGGCGACGAAGATCCAACTGGTCTCGCCGGCAAGCTTGCCGGTTTCCCGCAACGTGTCCGGAATCAATGCGGGCAGGCCGCTTGCGTGATTCAGAATGCCGTAAACGATCAGGATGAAATGAGTGGCGACAAAGCCGAGAAAGATCGGCAGCAAAATCTTGATCGATTCTTTCATCCCTCGCAGATTGAGAAAGATCAGAACCCCCGCAAGCACGAGTTCGACATAAAGCTTGAGCGGCTGCCAGCCGACCGGCAACAAGCTGAACATCGCGTCGGTACCACTCGCGATCGAAATCGCGATCGTGAGCACGTAGTCGACGATCAGCGCGGCGCCGGCGGCCAAGCCCGCATACGGTCCGATCAGCGAGGTCGCGACGCGATAGCCTCCGCCGCCCGTGGGGAAGAGCTCGATGATCTGGTTGTACGCGAGCGAGATGATGAACACCGTCACCGCAGTCGCTATCGCGAGATACAGACCGAAGTGCGTGTGCTCGCCGAGTGCCTTGAAGGCTTCTTCGGGGCCATAGGCAGATGACGAGAGCCCGTCGGCGCCGAGGCCGACCCAGGCCAGAAAGGCCACCAACGCCAGCGAGTGGCGAGTCTCGGACTTCAGCGGATCGAGTGCACGTCCGAGAAAGATGTCCCGGACCTTGTGAGAACGCATGCAGGCTCCAAGGGCGCTGCGGGCAAACGCAAATGGCCTCGCAGCGGCAGGGCGCGATGATACGCCGTCCCCTCCCTCTGGAGGGGGAGGAACTGCCGTCGGCTACACTCGCAAGTCATTTCTCGCGGCCCTCATCGATCCATCAAACACAGCGTGAGTCCATCATGACCATCACCATCATCTCGACCGACAAGGCGCCCGCTGCTGTCGGTCCCTATTCGCAAGCCGTTCGCATCGCGCACATGTTTCCCGCGGGCGAGGGCAACATCATCTACAGCTCGGGCCAGGTCGGTCTCGACCCCGCGACCGGCAAGCTCGTCACCGGCGGCATCGAGGCCGAGACGCGGCAGGCGTTCGCGAACCTCGCCGCGGTCGTCGAAGAAGCCGGCGCGTCGCTCGGCAACGCGATCAAGCTCACGCTCTTTCTCACCGACCTCGCCGACTTCGCGAAGGTCAACGCGATCATGAAGGAGCTTGTGCCCGAACCTTTTCCCGCCCGATCGACGATCGGCGTCGCATCGTTGCCGCTCGGTGCATCGTTCGAAGTCGAAGGCATCTTCGCGGCCTGAGTCGTTGGCAGAAGCTGCTTCGCGTACGAGTCGCGCCGCGTCCGCCTCGCGCCCCGCGCCCGCTCCCGCGATGTGGAGTGAAGCCCTCGCCGCGCGGCTCGCGCGCATCGGCCTTCACGACGATCTCGATTGCGTTCTTCATCTGCCATTGCGCTATGAAGACGAGACGCGCATCGCGGTGCTTGCCGATGCCCGCGACGGCGACACGGTGCAGATCGAAGCGATCGTGCGCGATCACGCGATCCAGTATCGGCCGCGACGGCAACTGGTGGTGCATGTCGACGACGCGAATGCCGATCCACGAACAGGCGCAAGTAACAGCGGCGACCACGCGGGACTCGCGCTGCGCTTCATCCATTTCTATGGCAGCCAGTTGAAGCACTTCGAAGCCGGCACGCGGCTACGCATTCGCGGCGAGCTCCGCGGTGGCGGCATGGGGCATGTCTTCGGGCGCGAGATGATCCATCCCAACTACAGCGTAGTCCGGGAAGATACGCCGCTGCCCGATCGTTTGACGCCGGTCTATCCGAGCGGCGTCGGTCTCGGCCAGGCGGTGTTGAGAAAGACGATTGCGAAGGCGCTCCTGCGTGTGCAACTCGATGAGACGGTCCCATCGCATTTGCGCGAGCGCTACCACCTGCCGTCGATCGACGACGCAGTGCGGCTGCTTCACAACCCACCGCCCCACGTATCGCAACAAGCGCTCTCGTCGCGCTCGCATCCCGCGTGGCAGCGAATCAAGTTCGACGAATTGCTCGCGCAACAGTTGTCGCTCGCTCGTGCGCACGCGGCGCGGCGCGCGCGTACGGCGCCCATTCTGAAAACCGGCGGGCCGCTGGTCGATGTCTTCACCGCGCGCTTGCCTTTCACATTGACCGGTGCTCAGCAACGCGTCATTTGCGAGATCGCATCCGACCTCGCGACCCCGCATCCGATGCAGCGTCTGTTGCAAGGCGATGTGGGCAGCGGCAAGACCGTCGTCGCCGCGCTTGCGGCATTGCAGGCGATCGATGCGGGATATCAGGCGGTGCTGATGGCGCCCACCGAAATCCTCGCCGAGCAGCACTTTCGCAACCTCACCGAATGGATCGCCGCGCTCGGCGTGCCGGTCGCGTGGTTGACCGGCAGCCTGAAGAAGAAGCAGAAGGACGCCGCGCGCGACGCGATAGCGTCGGGCGTCGCGCGACTCGTCGTCGGCACGCACGCGCTGATCCAGGACCAGGTGCATTTCGAGAAGCTCGGCCTCGCGATCGTCGATGAACAGCATCGCTTCGGCGTCGGACAGCGCCTCGCCTTGCGCGTCAAGGCCGCGAGGACCCGACGCGAACCGCATCAACTGATGATGAGCGCGACGCCGATCCCGCGCACGCTCGCGATGACCTACTTCGCCGACCTCGACGTGTCGACCATCGACGAGCTGCCGCCCGGTCGCCGACCGATCGTGACCAAGCTCGTCGATGCGTCGCGTCGCGATGAAGTGCTTGCGCGCGTGCGCAGCGCGCTGGCCGAGGGGCGACAGGCGTATTGGGTGTGTCCACTCGTCGAAGAGGCTGAGGCGATCGACGAAGACGAGCGGGGCTCGCTCGATTTCGCTGTGGGAGCCAAGGCGCGCAAACCGAAGTCCCGCGCATCGTCGTCACGCACGGAACGTCTGCAACTCCAGACCGCAGTCGATACGCGCGACAGCTTGTCTGCAGCGCTGCCTGAAGTGCATGTGGGTCTCGTGCACGGTCGTCTGTCCGGAGCCGAGAAAGCCGAAGAAATGCGCCGCTTCAACGACGGCACGACCGGCCTCCTGGTCGCGACCACGGTGATCGAAATCGGCGTCGATGTGCCCAACGCTTCGCTGATGGTGATCGAGCATGCCGAGCGCTTCGGCCTCGCGCAGCTTCATCAATTGCGTGGTCGGGTCGGGCGCGGCAGTGACGAGTCGGCCTGCATCCTGCTGTTTCAGCCGCCGCTGTCCGCCCCCGCCAAGCAACGATTGAAGACGATGCGCGAAACGCAGGACGGCTTCGTGATCGCACGCAAGGACCTCGAGTTGCGCGGCCCTGGCGAGTTTCTCGGACGTCGGCAATCGGGCGAGGCGTTGCTGCGGTTCGCCGATCTCAATAGCGATCAGAAGTTGGTGGATGCGGCACGAGAGGCGGCGATGGTAATGCTGACGGAGAATTCGGCCAGCGTCGACTTGCATCTTGCGAGATGGTTGCGAGATGCAGAACAATGGTTGAAGACGTGATTCAGAAGACAATACTTCACACTCAATCCAGGAATATAAGAGCTCCATATAGTTCTTCAGGTTAAGAAAACCGTTGACCTCGATGGACCGACGTCGCTGCATTTGATTTATGACGAAACAGATGATAATCCGCGTCGTCATCAGCATACGAAGAACTCCGTTGGTGGATCAATTGTTCCGGCGGAATGCTTTTGATCTTCCGGAAAGCAGCTATTGCGTAAAACTGGACATCGCGTATGCGCGCCTGCGATTGCCTGCACGTAAATGCATGCCAAATTGGTCCCTAATTAACCTTGCGAACACACGAATGGGGCCCCAGTATGTCGCGCTGGTTCATTTTAAGAATGAATAAACCATGAAATTATTCGCTGCATTAAAAAAAATAAGGGAATTTGAAAGATTGGAACTTTCTTTCGTCAAATCTCTCATCGATTTCGACATCATCATCGCAATTGGATACGCACAGGAAATAGACCAGCCACTCACGCCGAAGCCGCTCTACCTTATGAAGATTAGTTCGCCGACTACTATGCGCCGCCGACTGGCGAAGCTGACGGAACTGGGAATCGTGAAGCGACACACCGACTCAAACGATCGTCGCTCCGAGATTCTTACCATCTCACCTTCCAGTCTCAAGCTTCTGGGCCGATATGGCGGCGTACTTGGAATTTCAGCGTCGGCTTGAAGCTCGGCGGCTTCTGAGCGCGGTTGCGCTGAAAGTAAGGCGATGACCTTGCTGTTCGTCGCCCGCCGACTTGGTGGGACGCTTTCACTTTGCAACTGGTTACGACTGGCGAATGTCTCTTCGCCCGGCGTCGCTTGCACGTGCCACGGGACCGGGAGAATCGATGAAATTCCACGCGTTCATTTAGGAGAATCTAGACGCGATCGTCGCCGAGTGGGAGGCTTTCGCCCGCACGCTAGTCCCTGCGTCCACGTCGATGTCGGACCTCGCGCTTCGCAACCACAGTCGCGAGATCCTCATGGCCATCGTGAAGGACATGCAGACGAGCCAGACCGAGATCGAGCGATCCAACAAGTCCAATCAGGCAGAGCTGGCTCCCGCCGCGTCGGAAACCATTGCAGCGGCGCACGGCGCGGTGAGGCATGTGTCAGGCTTCGACCTCACGCAGGTGGTGAGCGAGTTCCGCGCCCTGCGGTCCAGTGTCCTGGCGCTCTGGCGTCGCTTCGAGACCACCGGCGGCAATGCTCCAGCGATCGAAGAGATCGCCCGCTTCAATGAAGCCATCGACCAGGCGCTCCTCGAATCGGTCCAACACTATTCGCGCGCCGTCGACGCGTCCCGCGACATGTTCCTCGCCGTGCTCGGGCACGACCTGCGAGGCCCGCTCCAGAGCATCGAGATGGCAAGTCACCTGCTCGCTGCCACGGTCCTGCCTGAGGCAGCCCGGTTGAAGGTGGTCACGCGCGTCCGGCGTGCTTCGAACGTCATGAGCCATCTGATCACAGACCTGCTGATGTTTACGAGAAGCCGACTGGGGCGCGGAATACCGATCGAGCGATCCGCCTGCGACCTGGGACAGATCTGCAAAGAGGAGCTCGAAGCCGTCAGGACAAGCTTTCCAGAGCGGCAATTCGTGCATCACATAGCCGGCGATCTACATATGCGGGGCGACGTGTCGAGGATGCAGCAGGTGCTTTCCAACCTGCTCAACAACGCCGTGCAGCACGGCGGCCAGGGCACACCGATCTTGCTGAGTGCCTGCGGCGAAGAGGACGCCGTCGTCGTGTCGATCGCGAACTCCGGCAATCCGATTCCACCCGATGCCCTGCGGGTGATCTTCGAGCCGCTGGCCCAGGCGCCGACTCCTGTGTCCGACCTGAATAACCGCGCAAAGACCAGCCTGGGGCTGGGCCTTTTCATCGTCCGCGAAATCGTGCTGGGCCATCACGGCACGATCGACGTGAGATCGTCGGTCGATGCCACCGTATTCAC
>JBBSEF010000067.1:0-15792 GCA_038240015.1 Burkholderiales bacterium | reverse complement strand
GATCATCGCCACGATCCAGATCATCATGGCGATGTTTGACGTACGCACTTGCAACAGTGCGTAGAGAAACCCGATCACGACGACCGTGACCGCGCCCGACAGCCATCCGTTATGCGCGGCGATATCGAGCAGTTCGAGGCGAATGCGCGCATCCGCATTCGCGCCAACCGCTGGGTGCGCGCCTCGCGAGGCTGCCAGCGAGTGATTCGGTCGAAGCACGATTAACTTCGCAAAACGGCAGACGTGTTCGAACGCATGGAGAATGCCGGTTAGGCAAGTCGGCTTTTCAAGGAGGGCGCGGAGTGCTCGATCCAATTCCGAGTTTTGCCGCGTTGCTGCGCGCTGCATTATCGCAAGCAATCGGCGGCTTTTACGATTGTTCGAGAGAAAGACCGGTCGATTCGCTCAAAGAGTCCCATGTGTGATTTCCATCAAGCAAGACCGATGACTGCGGCCGACACCAGCGCGACCATGATCGGGCGTTTTGCGCCCTCGCCTACCGGCTTCCTGCACCGGGGCTCGCTCGTCGCGGCGATGGCCAGCTGGCTCGATGTGCGCGCGCACGGCGGACGCTGGCTGGTTCGAATCGAAGACCTCGATGGTCCGCGCGAAGTACCCGGCGCGGCCGACGACATCGTTGCGACGCTTGCGACCTACGGGTTTCGATGGGATGGGGACATCGTGCGGCAAAGTGCGCGCGATGCGTTTTATCGTGACGCGTTCGACCGATTGCAAATGCGCGGAACCGTGTATCCGTGCGGATGCACGCGTCGCGAGGTCGAAGAGGCAAGCCTCGCCCCTGCGCGCCTGCCCGACCAGGCGGGCGCTGCGGTGTATCCGGGCACGTGTCGCGAAGGCTTGCCTCCCGGACGCGTTGCCCGCGCGTGGCGCATGAGGCTGCCCGAGCGGGTCGTGACATTCCACGATCGCGCCGCGGGTCTGGTCACGCAGAACCTCGCGCGTGAGGTCGGAGATTTCGTCATCAAGCGCGCCGACGGGCTGTGGGCCTATCAGCTCGCGGTGGTCGTCGACGATGCCGCGCAGGGCGTGACCGACATCGTGCGCGGCGCCGACCTGCTCGATTCGACGCCGCGTCAACGCTGGCTCCAGCAAACGCTCGGCCTTCCCATGCCGAGAACCTTGCATGTGCCGCTGGTCGTCGATGCCTTGGGCGACAAGCTTGCGAAACAAAACGGCGCGCGGCCGCTCGATCGAGAACGCCCCCTGCCCGCGCTGCACGAAGCCGCGCGCCATCTCGGCCTGGAGATCGAGCACGCAACCAGCGTCGAACAGTTCTGGCGCCGAGCGACGCGGGCGTGGGCGTCGCGCTGGACGATCACCGCGGATCACAAAGGAGCGACCCATGGAAGATGACTTTGCGATCGCCATCCGCATCCTCGATGCCACACGAAGCATCGCGGTGGTGGGCGCCTCGGACAATCCCGCGCGCGACAGCCATCGCATTGCCGCGTACCTCAAGGGCGCGGGGTTCGAAGTGCATCCTGTCAATCCGTATGCCGATCGTGTCGCGGGACTACGCTGCGTCGCCAGCCTTGGCGTACTCGCCGGCGAAGGGATCGCGATCGACACCGTGGTGTGCTTTCGACGCAGCGAAGAGATCGCTCCGATTGCCGATGCCGCGATCGATATCGAAGCGCATCACCTGTGGATGCAGTTCGGCGTGGTCAATGAAGCCGCTGCCGCGCGCGCGCGCACTGCCGGCATGCTGGTCGTGATGGACCGCTGCATTATGGTGGACCATCGTCGGCTGCTCGCGACAAGGCATTGAAGCGACGTGAAGCGATCGAGGCCGCGTTGACAACCTCGCGTTCAGCCCCGCTCAACCCCTCTTCGAGCCGCCGAGCAATGCAGCGATCTTGCGGACGGGTTTCGATGTCGAAGTCGGCGCGGATTCGGTCGCTTCATCGGGGGTCGCATTGACGTCGGGCTCGTAGGGCTTCAGAAAGAATTCATCGACGACTTCGTGATGACCGCGGCTGCGCGATGCATAGCGTGGAGCGCGTTGTCCCGCCTGTTGCCCATATGCTTCGCGACCCGCGCGCTCGCTTTCATCGCGGCGCGGACTGCGACGCTCGCGCTCACGCGGCTGGAAATCCGACAGCGACCCGCGTTCGAGCGTACGCTTGATCAGCTTTTCGATGTCCGCAAGCAGACGCTCTTCTTCCGGCGCCATCAACGAGATCGCCAGTCCCGACGCTCCCGCGCGAGCCGTGCGCCCGATGCGATGGATGTAATCCTCGGGCGCATAGGGCAGGTCGTAGTTGATCACGGCGGGCAGCTCGACGATGTCGAGCCCGCGCGCGGCGACGTCGGTTGCGACCAGGACCTCGGTGTCGCCCTTTTTGAATGCGTCGAGCGCGATCATGCGATCCTTCTGGCTCTTGTCGCCATGGATCGCGTCGGCATTGATGCCTTCCTTCACCAGCTCGCGCGCGAGACGCCCGGTGCCGATCTTGGTGTTCGAAAACACCAGCACCTGCTTCAGGCTGCGCGTGCGGATGATGTGCGCGACCGCAGCGCGCTTCTGATCCGACGGCAGCGCGTACACGATCTGCTGAACATTTTCAGCCGTCGCATTGCGCCGCGCGACTTCGATCAGGATCGGGTCGTTCAGAATGCTTTGCGCAAGCTTCTTGATCTCGTTCGAGAACGTCGCCGAGAACATCAGGTTCTGACGCTTCTTCGGCAACAAATTGATGATGCGCTGCAGGTCGGGCAGAAAACCCATGTCGAGCATGCGATCGGCTTCGTCGAGCACCAGCACTTGCACCTGGGAAAGATTGAGCGTCTTCTGCTGCACGTGATCGAGCAGCCGTCCCGGCGTCGCGATCAGCAGTTCTACGCCGGCGCGCAAGGCGGCGGTCTGCGGCGCCATATCGACGCCGCCGAATACCACGGTCGATCGCAGGCTGGTGTACTTCGCGTAGCGCGCAACATTGTCGGCCACTTGGTCGGCCAGCTCGCGTGTCGGCATGAGCATCAGCGCACGCACCGGATGACGTGCCGGCGACGCGCTGCTGCTTGCGAGCGGCAAGAGGGTTTGAAGAATGGGAAGCGCGAAGCCCGCGGTCTTGCCAGTTCCGGTCTGCGCCGCGCCCATCACATCGCGACCGGATATCACGACCGGGATCGCCTGCGCCTGGATCGGTGTCGGCGTGGTGTAGCCCTGGTCATCGAGCGCTCGAAGGATGGCCGCATCGAGGCCGAAGCCCGAGAAGTCCGGAGTCGCGACGGGCATGACACCGGCAGACATCGACGACGCCGCGGCCGGTTCGAGCGCGCCGTGATCGCGCGCGTTCAAAGCGGGGCCGGAGGGATCGCGTTCAATCACTGTGATGCGCAGTCAAGAGATTATGGGGGAAAAAAGTCACGAGCTGATCGTTGGCGGCTGCATCCGGGGACCGAAGCGTGCTTCGCGCGAAATTCAACCGCGCATTATCGCAGACTCTCGGTCGAGCCGCTCAAGCTATGCCGTCGAGTACTTCTGCGAGCGTCGAGCACAGGTGATCGATGTGTGTCCGCTCGAGAATCAACGGCGGCGACATCGCGATCGTGTCGCCGGTCACTCGAACCAGAATCCCTTTCTCGAAGGCGCGCCTGAACACTTCCATGCCTCTCGCACCGGGCTGACCGGGTCGCGGCGCGAGTTCGATGCCTGCGATCAGACCGAGGTTGCGCACATCGATCACATGCGGCCGTCCGCGCAGCGAATGCACAGCGTCTTCCCACGTCGATGAAAGCGTGGCGGCGTTTGCGAATGCGCCGGTCTCGTCATAGACATCGAGCGTCGCGAGCGCCGCTGCGCAGGCGAGCGGATGGCCCGAATAGGTGTAGCCATGAAACAGTTCGATCGCTCCGGGCGGACCTTGCATGAACGCGTCGTGAATAGGCGACTTCACCAGCACCGCACCCATCGGAACGCAGCCGTTGGTGATGCCTTTGGCGACCGTCACCATGTCGGGTTCCACATCGAAGAAGTCGGTCGCAAGCGGCGTACCCAGCCTTCCGAAACCGGTGATGACTTCGTCGAAGATCAGCAGGATGCCGTGGCGCGTGCAAATTTCGCGCAGGCGCTCGAGATAGCCGACCGGTGGGATTAAGACACCCGTCGATCCGGCGACGGGCTCGACGATCACTGCGGCGATGGTGGACGCATCGTGAAGCGTGACGATGCGCTCGAGTTCGTCGGCCAGCTCGGCGCCGTGCCGCGGTTGTCCGCGTGCGAACGCATTGCGCGCAAGATCATGCGTGTGCGGCAAATGGTCGACGCCCGCGAGCAGCGAGCCGAACCACTTGCGGTTGCTGGCCAGACCGCCGACGGACATCCCGCCGAAGCCGACGCCGTGATAGCCACGCTCGCGGCCGATCAGGCGCGTGCGCGTCCCTTCGCCTCGAACGCGGTGCCATGCAATCGCGATCTTGAGCGCGGTATCGACCGCTTCGGATCCCGAGTTGGTGTAGAACGCATGGCTGAAGCGCTCACCCGAAAACGAGACTAGCCGCTCGGCCAGCTCGAACGCCTTCGGATGTCCCATCTGAAAGCTCGGCGCGTAATCGAGCGTGGCGACCGATTCGCCGATCGCACGCACGATGCGTGGTTGCGCGTGACCCGCGTTGACGCACCACAGCCCCGCGGTTCCGTCGAGGACTTGTCGACCATCCTGGGTGGTGTAGTACATGCCGGACGCGGACACGAGGAGGCGAGGCGCGGCCTTGAATTCTCGATTTGCGGTGAAAGGCATCCACCATGCCGAAAGGTCGGGCAGGTCCCTGCTGGCGTGATCTTCCACGGAATCAATCCTCAAGTTGGAGAGCGAACAGTCGATACCCGATCACGACGCGATGTTGTTCGATTGACATCGTCTCGCCACAGTCGCATTTTCTGCGTATGCTAGGATAAATAAAAACTCAGCCTAAAGACCACTCAGGCCCTTCGGCCGTATTTTGTGGGTTCGGGAGAGCTCCCGGAAAGTCGATGCGGAGCACGGTGTTTTGAAGAGTTGGCGTTCCCCTTCTGATTCCTCGAAAGATAAACCTTCGCCGAACGACGATCTCGTCGGTCGCACGATCGTCGGCGTGCCATTCGATTCGCCGCGCCACCTGACTTCACTGGTCGTCGAGCAGCCGGAAAACGAAGGGGGGCGCGAACTCGCGCTTAATCAAACCCTGTTCAAGGTCCGGCTCGCGGACAACGAAGGCCGCCGCAATACCGCGAGCATGCTGGTCAAGAAGATGTATGCGTGGCGCGGATACAAGATCGCATGGCACGCCAAGCATCAGCCGAACCGCATCACGCTCGTGGCTTCGCATGGCGCCTCGCCGATGGCGACGATTTCCATTGGCTTCGACTCGCCCGACGGTCTTCTGGTCGACGATCTCTACAAACCCGAAGTCGATGCGCTGCGAGACGCCGGCGGCCGAATTTGCGAGTTCACCAAACTCGCGGTCGATGGCGCGATCCGATCCAAGCGCGTGCTGGCCACGCTATTTCATATCGCCTATATCTATTCGCATCGCATGAATGGGTTTTCCGATTTGTTCATCGAAGTCAATCCGCGACATGTGCGATTCTATGAACAGATGCTGGGCTTCAAGCCATTCGGACCCGAACGTCTTAACGCGCGCGTCAACGCGCCCGCGGTTCTCATGCGGCTAGATTTTTCTCATTCAGCCACGCAGATCACGAAGTTCGGCGGTCAGCCCGAACAGGCTCGCGTGGAAAAATCTCTTTACCCCTATTTCTTTTCGGAAGCCGAAGAGCGCGGGATCATGGGGCGGCTCAACAAGCTGCGCTGATGACGATGCGCGGATGATGCAATGGGCACCGAGCCGCACACCGAGCCCCGCGTCGAGCCCTTCTCGTACGACGAAGCCTTCTCCCGCAACCTGGGCTGGGTGACCGAGCACGAACAGCAGCAGATCAAGAGTAAGCGCATCGCGATCGCAGGGCTCGGAGGCGTCGGCGGCAGTCATCTGCTGACGCTTGCGCGTCTGGGTATCGGCGGCTTTCACATCGCGGACTTCGACCGTTTCGCGCTCGCCAATTTCAATCGACAGTCCGGCGCGACGATAGCGAGCATCGATCAGCCGAAGATCGATGTGCTCGCGACGATGGCGCTCGATATCAACCCGGGCCTCGCGATCGAGCGCTTCCCGATGGGCGTCACCGAAGAAGGGATCGATGCCTTCCTCGCCGGCGTCGACCTGTACGTCGACGGCCTCGATTATTTCGCGCTCGACATTCGCCGCAAGGTCTTCGCGCGCTGCGCACAACTCGGCATTCCGGCGGTGACGGCCGCACCGCTCGGCATGGGCGTTGCGCTGCTCAACTTCATGCCCGGGGGCATGAGCTTCGAGGACTACTTCCAGCTCGAAGGCCTGCCCCCCGACGAGCAGGCGATTCGTTTCTTGCTCGGGCTCTCACCGCGCATGCTGCAACTCGCCTATCTGGTCGATCGATCGCGGGTCGATTTCGCGAACAAGCGCGGACCGTCGACGGTGATGGCGTGTCAACTCTGCGCCGGGTTCGCGGCGACCGAGTGCCTGAAGATTCTGCTCAAGCGCGGTCGGCTGCTTGCAGCGCCGCGCGGCGTGCACTTCGACGCCTACCGGTATCGGCTCACGCGCACGTGGCGGCCGCGCGGCAACAGCAATCCTCTTCAGAAATTGACGCTGGCGATCGCGCGCCGTCAGTTGAAAATTCAACCCCCATCAAAATGATTTCCGGATCCGACAGCCGAAGCCCTCTCGAGCAGATCCTCGAGCGGGCTCGCTGGGCGCCGAGCGGCGACAACGAACAATGCTGGCGATTCGAAATCGTTGCCGACGACCGCGTCATCGTCCACGGATACGACACGCGCGAACACTGTGTCTACGATCTCGACGGCAGCGCAAGTCAGATCGGCATCGGCGCGTTGATCGAGAGCATCAGCATCGCGGCGTCGCATCTGGGGCTTCGAGTCGATGCGGCCCGAGTGGCGACTTCACCGATACAACGACCTTTGATCGATGTTCGCCTGATGGCGGATTCCGACGTTCGCGCCGATCCTCTGGCCGCATTCATCGAAACCCGAAGCGTCCATCGCCGCGCGCTGAGCAACCGACCGCTCACACCAATCGAGAAGACCGCACTGACCGCCTCGATCGGGGACCGATACGAACTCGCGTGGCGCGAGAGCGCAGCGGAACGTCGCCGCATGGCGGGCTTGCTGTTCGCGAGCGCCAAGCTTCGGCTCATCATGCCCGAGGCCTATCTGGTCCATCGCGATGCGATCGAATGGGGCGCGACATTCAGCGAGGACCGCGTCCCGGAAGCTGCCGTCGGGCTGGATCCGATGACGGCGCTGCTGATGCGTTGGGTGATGCGAAGCTGGACGCGGGTCCGATTTTTCAATCGCTTTCTCGCGGGCACCTGGATGCCGCGCATTCAGCTCGACGTCATTCCGGCGTTGAAATGCGCCGCGCACTTCGTGCTCGTCGCAAAGCAACCGCCCGCGGCGATCGACGATTTCATCGCGGCCGGACGCGCGGTGCAGCGCCTGTGGTTGACGGCGACCCGATTGAATTTGCAATTGCAGCCCGAGGTCACGCCCTTGATCTTCGCGCGCTACAGGCGTGATCGATTGCAATTCTCGAGTCTTCCGGAAGTCCCTGCGCTAGCCGAACAGCTCGCCACGCGACTCGACCGGGTCATCGGGCAGTCCGCGGCGAAAAATGCGGTGTTCATGGGAAGGTTAGGCGCCGGCAAGGCGGCAACGTCCCGATCTCTGCGTCTGCCGCTGGAGCAACTGATGTTCGATCCGGTGGTCGGCCTCGGCAATCAAAAGCTTCGACGAACTTCCAGGTAGGCGCGGTCTTTCTGATCGAATTGACCGAAGAGCCCGGTCGGCGGTCCGTGGAAAATATCGACACCCGCAACCGCCCGCCATTCTTTCTGGAAACCCCAAACGAGCTTGGGACGAAGCAGCCAGTCGCTGCGATTCAGGCTGTGAATCAAAAGAATTTGCGGTTCGAGCTTGTTGCTCCATTTGCCCGACCAGAACAACGTCACGCCGCTTTCGATTTTCTTCGGGATGATATCGGGATCGTGATCGCTGAATCGGCGCTGAAAGAATTGCAGATTGAAGCGCGCTTCATCGGGTAAAGGAAACTCGAAACTCACGATGTAGTCCAGATAGTTCTGCCGAACGACGCCGTCGCTATCGGACAGGCGCGTGACGTTGAAATTTTGGCCGACCGTATATACCGCTTCGCCCTTGATCAGAAAGTCGTTCAAATCTTTTGACGCCGTCAACCCATATTGTGTGATCTTGTCGTGACGCGGCGTATAGATCACTGCGGGATTCGGGCCCGACACCACGTCGCGAAAGAACGTGGCCGAGGCGTCTACGCTCCGGTAGCCAAAGCCCGCCACGTCCCATCCACCGCGCAATATCGAGGCGCGAAGCCCGTAATTCTGATTCGACGCACCTCTCTCCGGCTTGCGTTCGTTGTTGATCACGGTCGCGTAGCCCGCAGGAGGCGCCAGCGGATACGGAAAATAATCGCTGCCCGGCTTTCCGATATTGTTCACGCTTGGAAAGGGAATCCAGATCGCTTCGAGGTGAATATCGTTTTTGGAATACTCGGCGCGAGCAGCCCATTGCGGTATGCGCAACAAATCGAAATCGGTCAGTATCGATTCGCGTAAATCCTTTGCGGAAACGACGTCGGCAAAAAACAGACCGACGACTTCGCCCCAGATGATCTGCTGACGTCCGAAACGGAAGTCGACGTCGCCGGAGCCAACGTCGACATAGGTTTCTCGGAACATTGCATTGAAACGCTGATCGTCCTTGACCTGGCTCGAATAGAAATTACTGAGGTCGTAGATCGCGTTGTAGTCGAAACGTCCGCTGACTTTCCATTTGATGTTTTCGCTCAACGCACCCTGTGCGCCGAGCTCGAGCCGATTGATCAACTTGGACCAATGCGCGGGCCGAGGCACGATATAGGCCGCTTCGGCTTGATCGAAGCCGTAAAACTTCGCGGTAGGACTCTGCGTCTCCTCGATGTTGTCATCCGCGAGCAGAGAGTCGGCGCGACTCTTGCCTTTTGCATTGCCGGCGCCGCTCCCGGCGTCGTCGATACGCTGCGCAATCAGGGGACGATCACCCGACAGACTCGGCGGCTCAGCCCTGGCCACATCGGCGTTCCCTAGAGCAAACGCCATGACGAAACAAGCAGTCGCGTGACGCAAAACGCACGCTCGATAGGGCAGACGGTTCACGTATGGGTTTTCCACTCATTTCACCTTGAGCATGCGATCGGGATTGTCGGCATAAAGCCAGGCGCGGTCGACTTTGATGCCCAATCGTTTGATTTCACCATCTTCGATTCGGATCAGTCGATCCGCCATGTTGATCACCTTTTGATCGTGGGTCGAGAAAATGAAGGTAGTTTTTGTCGAGTTGTTGATTTTTTTCATCAGTCGCAGGATGCCATCGCCCGTTTTGTGATCGAGATTGGCGGTCGGCTCATCGGCGAGAATGATGCGCGGATGAATCGCGAGCGCACGTGCGATCGCAACGCGTTGGCGCTGACCCCCGCTCAATTGATTCGGGCGGTGCCGCGCGTACTTGCCGATGCCGACGACTTTCAGATAGTGCGCAACGCGCTCGCGGCGCTGTGCTTTGGTGAGTCTCTTGATCTGCAACAGCGGGTATTCGACATTTTCTTCCGCCGACAATACCGGCAGCAGATTGAACGTTTGGAAAATGAAACCGATGCTTTGCCCGCGCAGGTCGGCAAGCTCGTCGGCGCTCTTGCCGCCCACGTCGATGCCGTCGATGAAGATTTTTCCGGTGGTTGGATTGTCGATGCATCCGATCAGATTCAGCAGCGTCGTCTTGCCGCTGCCCGAGGGTCCGGCGATTGCAAGAAAGACGCCTTCTTCGATACTAAGCGTCACTTCCTTGACCGCCTGAACCGTCTGCTTGCCCAACAGATAGGACTTCGTGACGTTTTCCAGGCGAATCACTTCCATGGGCACGATTCGCTCCGTTCGAGCGAAGAAAGAATCACGTGGTACACCCGGTTCGGTTCGAACTCGCCCCGCAATCGATCCGGCCGGCTCGCCCCTCGGCCTCGCGAGATTGCACTCATGCGTCGCCCGCGCCAGAATTCGCGGTGCGCAGAGTGATAGCCTGCGCGGCTTGTGCTGCCGTTTATTTCCCGCCTTCGCATCGAGCTTCCCATGAGATCAAGTCCGTACCCATTCAATTTCCGATGTTTTTCGCCGGCGTTGATCTTGTTCTGTTCATTGGCTTGGTCGGCCGCGACCGCGGCAGATGAACCCGACCCAAAAACCATCATTGAAACCTCCGACCGGATTCGCTTCCCCGGCGATGGATTCCAGGTCGACGTAAACATTTCGTCGATTGCTCCCGACAAGGAAAGCGAAACACGCAAGTACCGAATCCTGTCGAAAGGGAATGAAAATACAGTAGTCATCACGACAGAACCGGCATCCGAAAAGGGACAAATTCTTCTGATGAAGAATCATGATCTATGGGTTTTTCTGCCCAGCATTTCGCAGCCGGTACGTCTGTCCTTGAACCAGAGACTGACAGGCGAGGTGTCCAACGGCGACCTTGCCCGCGCGAATTTCAGCGGCGACTACACCCCCAAACTGTTGCGCGACGAGACGATCGACGGGGTCGATTATCACATTCTCGAACTCGATGCGGTCGATCGGGGGGTCACTTATCACCGCGTTCTGTATTGGGTCCGGAAGTCCGACTATCGACCTTACAAGGCGGAGTTTTATTCACTCTCCAATCGGCTCTTGAAAACCTGCAAATACGAGAACTTCCAGAAGATGGCCGGGCAGATGCGCCCGACCCGATTGATTATGGAAGACGCCCTCAAGCAAAATGAAAGGTCCGTGCTCGACTACAGCAACATGCGCTTGAGAGAGTTGCCCGACAAGGTTTTCACGAAGGAATATCTGAAAAAACTGGACCAGTGACCATGGAGAGCTTCCTAATTTTGACGCAGCGCCTCGACCACGGGTACGCGTGAAATCCGGAATGCCGGCATGAGAGAGGCAACGACCGTGGCCACAAACCCGACCATTCCCGACAGGATCATGATTCCCGGCGTCATGCGAATCGCAGCGATATAGCCGACGCTCGAGTTGGGTGGCGGTGGCATTGAAATGCCAATTGCCGAAATAAGCCAGGCGCCCAATAGTCCGATAACCATTCCAAAGGCGCTCCCGATGATGGCGAGCAAAAGATTCTCCAATAAAACCATTCGGAAAACTGAATAGCGCCGCGTGCCCAGAGCCATCAACGTTCCGAATTCGCCGGTTCGCTCGAATATGCTCATGTTTACACTGTTAAAAACACTCAAGAATACCGCGATCAAAATGATTGCCTGCAGAACGACGAATTGACGCTCGTACAAAGCGGCGGTCTTGTCATAGAAGTCAGCGAGTTCCCTCCAGGTCTTGATCTCGTATTCGTCTGCGCTCAGCGTGGTCTTCAGCTGCGCGGCGACTTCGTCGGTAGCGTCGGTCCGCAGCAGTGCGACAACGACCGCATTGACGCCGGTCGAAGCGACCAGCTCTTGCGCACTCGCCAGCGAAATTCTCACCGCATGGGCGTCGAAGTCCCTCGAGAAACTTCTGAAAACGCCGACGACGTCGAACTCGACACTGTTGAGAGCGCCTTCCGCGGTGTTGAGGAGTAGCGTCGCGTGATCGCCGGGCTTGAGTTTCGTAGCTGCCGCGACGCCCTCGCCGATCACGATGCCGTACTGATCGGCGTCAGCGAGTGTTCGGCCGGAAACGATTTGAATCGAGCTCCCCAGCTTTGCTTCCCTGGCGGGTTCAATACCGTCGCCGAATACCGCAAAGTCGCTACGCCCGTTGTTGATCACGCCCGAGAAGGCGAGCCGCGACATGACGTCGTCCACCTGCGCCAGTTTCTTTACCGCGACGGCCACGTCCTGCGGTCGTTCAATCACATACTTGTAAGAACTGAGCGACCCCTGCGCATAGAAGCCTTTTTTGAAGATCTGCAAATGACCCAACTGCGAATGAATCGTTGCTTCGCGCAATTGGATCAAGGAGTCCTGCACGAAGCCGCCGCTCAGAATCAGACCCGCGACTCCGGAGGCGATGACGATCAACGTCAATGCCGTGCGGCCGCGATGCCTGAACACATTGCGAAGCGCGAGCCCCAACGATTCTCGTGGCCACATGGATGCGAGCAAACGAATGGCGAATAATCGTTTCAAGCCAGATCCCTGATCGACGCGAATTTTCCTTTCATGGCCCCGCTCCGCTCATCGATTGTGGCGAAGAGCGTCGACAATGACCAGCCGAGACGCCTTGCGTGCGGGGTAGAAGCTCGCGATCAGCGTCGTGCCGAAAGCGGTCACGAATGCCGATAGGCAGAGCGGCCAGGTCAAACGAATCTCTGCTGAGTACCCGATCGTTCTTCCCGGCGGAGGAGGCATGGGTATACCGATGGCGGAAATCAGATGGGCCAGCACGTACGCCACGAGCAAACCGACTGCTCCACCCAGAAAACCCAGAAAGAAACCTTCGCTGATGAAAAGGGAAAGGATTCCATTTCTTCGCGTCCCCAACGCCATCAGCGTCCCAATCTCCCCGGTTCTTTCAAGGACGTTCATGACCAGCATATTGGATATGCCCAGGATAATGATCACGCCGATCATCAGGCGCACGACCACCAATTGACTGTTCAACAGCTTGACCGTCTTGTTGTAGAAATCCGCAAGGTCGGTCCATGGAATGAAAGAAAACTTCGCGCGATCGAAACGCGTTCTGAAGTCTTGCACGGTGTCGTCGACCCGGTCCACGTCATCCAACAGAATCACCCACTCGTGAGCGCCCGAGACACGCATGAGTCGCTGCGCAATCTTGAGAGGAACGCGCAGGCCGATGTCATCGACCGCCTTGATCTGCGTCGCGAAAACTCCGCGCACCTGCGCTTCGGCGGCGTTGACGCCGCCACCCCGCGTATTGACAAGAAGGACCAGCTTGCTTCCAACTTCAACTCCCAGTTGCCGGGCGAGCCCCTGCCCGACGATGACCCCGTCGGAGTCCCCTGGCTCCAGGTTGCGGCCGGCGACAAAGGCCAGGTTACGACTGACGATCGCTTCCTTCTCCGCCTCGACGCCGGTGCCGACGAAGGCGAGACTCACATCACCGAAGCTGGCGAGCCCCGTGAAGTCGAGCCGGGGCGACACGGCCTTGACATGCGGCGACGCCTTGATCGCGTCCAGCGCTTGTGACTGACCGGGCAGCACGAATGAAAACGGGTCGGCAATACCGTTTTCGAGGTACCCCGGTCGCATGACTTGAACATGCCCCATGCCGGCTTCGGTAGCGGCCTCGCGCATGGCCCAGAAGATCCATTCGATGAACCCTCCCGACAACGTCAACGCGATCGTCGAGAACACGATAGCCGAGAGCGCAACGGCGGACCGGGTTCGATGGCGAAAGAGATTGCGGAGGGCTAAAGCGAACATGGGGTGGAAAGTGCTTTCGCAATCGTCGCGGACAAGATGGGCGCCGGGCGCCATGTCTCGATCGCGCGGCCCAGCCGTTGCGCGTTGAAAGCAAAATGCGGAGCGCTCAGCAATTCCGATATCGATGCCTTGACGCGTTTCGCGGATGCATCGCTCGAGCGCAGGAGCTTGCCCGCACCGGCTTTCACGATCGCAGACATATTCAAATATTGGTCAAGATTGCCGGGAATGCCGAGCACTGGAACTCCTTCGGCCAGTGCCTGATAGCAAGTCGGACTTCCTCCGTTGCACACCACAATGCTGGCGCGTTTGGCCCACTTTCGACCATCCAGAAAGTCGGCAACGAAAATATTTCCCGAAGGGGTTTCAGCTCCGGACTTGCCGGCTGTAGCAGCGACCACAGTCATCGGCAACTCGCGTAGAGCACTGATGATCCCGGGCAGCGACCGGTACTGTCCCGAGCTTCCAAGCGTCAGATAGATGATCGGCCGCCCGTTTGGTATCTGGTCGACCCAAGGCGGATCGGGTAGTTGCGGAGACCAGAACACCGGGCCAAGAAAAGCGTGCGTCGAAGGTGCGTCCCCAGTCGGAATCAGATCTGGAATGTCGGCATAGAGCACATGGTCCGCGTCGGTATACGTATAGCGCAGATCGCGAGGCAATGCGGGCAACCCATATTGCCGGCGAAGTTTATTCAACGGGACCGAGTGCAAGGCAAACGCAATCGGCCTGGCGAGGTTGAACAATCCCTGCCCAATGTGCGAACCCACAATCCTGGTCAGCGGAATGTCGGGAACGATGAAGCTCGGTCTTGCGTAAGGGCTCCATCCCGCATTGGTGACGGTGATATACGGCTTGCCGCTGACCCTGGCGCTGGCGCTCAACGAAATGCGGAAATCACCGATCACGACGTGGGGATCGAACTGCTCGATGACGCGGATGTCGTCCTTCGCATATCGCGACAGGGTCTGGAAATCATAGACGGGCGACCCCTTGTTCAAGGCATTCGCGAATGCCGCAGTGGATATGCTATCGATGCTGTATTGTCCGATTCGGCTTCCCTTGAACAAGAATTGAAAGCGCGGATGGCACGCGATCTTGACGTCGTATTCGGCCGCATCGAGCAATTCAGCCAGCACGAAGGCCCGTGCGACATGCGCCAACGTGACGGCTTCCGCAAAAAACAGGACGCGCTTTCGGCCGTCAATTTCCGTGCCCGACTTCATTGACCCGCCCGAACAGCGCTGGGATGCGATCGTGATTGGTACGGGAATGGGTGGCGCGACCGTTGGATATGCATTGGCAAAGGCCGGCAAACGCGTGCTGTTCTGCGAAAAGGGCGTAGCCGATTCGAATGTCGATGGGGCTACGCGGGGAGACTACGCTGAAAACTTCTTCGGCGGGCGTTCCGCGATAACGCCCGAATCGCGCGAAATTTTCAAATCGGCGGGCCGTTGTGTCGAGATGATCGAGGACACGTCGTACGAATCGACCCGTTCATTCGTGCCCTTCATCGGCTCCGGCGCGGGCGGCTCGAGCGCATTGTACGGAATGGCTTTGGAGCGGTTTTTTCCAGCGGACTTCGAACCGAGACGACATCATCCCGGCGCCTCACGATCGACTCTGCCCGACGCCTGGCCGATCAGCTATGAGGAACTCGCGCCCTATTACGGCATGGCGGAAGAACTTTTCCGCGTCAAGGGCGGCGCGCAACTGTCGAGCGGAGCAGTACCGCCCCTTTCGGACGCAAGCCGGGAACTGACGGCCTTCCTGACCGAGAAAGGTCTCCATCCCTATCGGCTCCCATTGGCATGCGAATTCGTCCCGGGGTGTACGGGATGTCAGGGCTTTCTTTGCTCCGGAGCCTGCAAGAACGACAGCGGGCGGATATGTCTTGCTCCCGCCTTATCCGAATACGGCGCGCAGTTGTTTGACGATTGCACAGCCGTCAAATTGATTGCCGACGAAAGCCGCGTCAGCGGCATCGTCTGTAAACGCAAGGGCGCCGACTATTTGCTCGAGGCGAAAACCATCATTCTGGCGTCGGGCGCACTTGCAACGCCTGCGCTGCTGCTCACTTCCGCCAATCCGCAATGGCCTGACGGATTGGCCAATCGATCCGGACTGGTGGGCAAGAATCTGATGCGCCATTGCATCGATCTCTACGCGATATTTTCAAAATCAATTCCCGCAACAGGCGCCAATTTAAAAGAATTGGCATTGAATGAT
>JBBSEF010000066.1:0-15864 GCA_038240015.1 Burkholderiales bacterium | reverse complement strand
TCCGGCGAGAGCGTAGGCGCGCCGAAGCGCTTCATAGCCCACAGATCCTCGATCGTGATGGGTTTTTTCTTTTTGCTCATGAAGGCGGGCTCCCGGAAACGATCGCGCAGTTTACGTGGAAGCGGGCTGACTGCCGCCGTTCCCGCGCAGCGGGGGACGACGGCGCGTCAGCCGGTCCCGCCGACCGTGATTCCATCGATGCGCAGCGTCGGCTGTCCGAGGCCGACCGGCACGCTCTGGCCTTCCTTGCCGCACACGCCGACGCCCGCATCGAGCGCCATGTCGTTGCCGATCATGGACACACGCGTCAACGCATCGGGGCCGTTGCCGATCAGGGTCGCGCCCTTGACCGGATAGGTCACCTTGCCGTTCTCGATGCGATAGGCCTCGGTCGCCGAGAACACGAACTTGCCGTTGGTGATATCGACCTGTCCGCCGCCGAAGTTGACCGCGTACAGACCGTCCTTCACCGACGCGATGATCTCGCCCGGGTCGCGCGTGCCGTTCAACATGTAGGTGTTGGTCATGCGCGGCATCGGCAGGCTGGCATACGACTCGCGACGGCCGTTGCCGGTCACGCCGGTCTTCATCAGTCGCGCATTCAACGTGTCCTGCATGTAGCCCTTCAGGATGCCGTCTTCGATCAGCACCGTGCACTGTGTCGCATGGCCTTCGTCATCGACGTTCAACGATCCGCGACGGTCGGCCAGCGTGCCGTCGTCGACGATGGTGATGCCGCGCGCGGCGACTCGCTCGCCGATGCGACCGGCGAATGCCGACGATCCCTTGCGGTTGAAGTCGCCTTCGAGCCCGTGGCCGATCGCTTCATGCAGCAACACGCCCGGCCATCCCGGCCCGAGCACGACCGTCATCGGCCCCGCGGGCGCCGCGCGCGCGTCGAGGTTGACGAGCGCCTGGTCGACCGCCTCGTTCGCGTAGGCAGCGAGCATGTCGTCATCGAAATATGCATAACCGAAGCGGCCGCCGCCGCCCGCGTAGCCTTGCTCGCGGCGACCGTCGCGTTCGGCGATGACGGTCACGGATAGCCGCACCAGGGGACGCACGTCGGCGGCCAGAAGTTCGCGATTCGTTCCGTGAGTGGCACCGCCGCCGAAGCGCGACGAGGCGGCGACCATCATGACTTCGTATGTGCCCGCCAGATTAGCCATCACGTGGGTTACGTGCGGGTCGCGCGCACGCGCCATGCGTTCGAGGCGTTCGAGCAGCGCGATCTTTTCAGCCGGGTCGATCGAGGCGAGCGGATCGAGCGGTGAATACAGCGTCGTGCGCGGCGTCGCGCGCAAGTTCGACGCCGACGTACTCGATGCCGCGCCCGATGTCGATGCGTTGTCGCCCACTCGCACCCGCCCGGCGCCATGGCGCGCGATGCCGCGCGTGGCGCGCGCCGCAGCCATCAGCGCGTCGCGGCTGATGTCGTCGGAATACGAGAAGGCCTGCTTGTCGCCCGTGACCGCGCGCACGCCGACGCCTTCCTCGATATCGAAACTGCCCGACTTGACGATGCCTTCCTCGAGACTCCACGACTCCGAGCGCGCGTACTGAAAATAGAGATCGGCGTAGTCCACGCGATGCCGAAAGATTTCGGCGAGCGCGGCCGACACGTCGAGCTCGGTCAGGCCATAGCGAGCGAGAAACAAATCCTTGGCGGTTGCGAGTGCAGCGAGTTGCGGTTCGATCAGATTCATGAAAGCTCAGGTAGATGGAGGAAGCTACAGGACGCGATGCTTCAACGCAGGCAGATTTTCTCGCACTTCGGCAAGACGGGTCGGGTCGATCGCTCCGATCACCACGCCTTCGCCTTCGTCGCGCTCGGCCACGATCACGCCCCAGGGATCGATCAACATGCTGTGGCCCCAGGTCCTTCGTCCGTTTTCGTGACGACCGCCTTGCGCGGGAGCGAGCACATAGCACTGGTTCTCGATCGCGCGAGCGCGCAGCAGGATTTCCCAATGCGCCGAGCCCGTGGTGTAGGTGAAGGCGGAGGGCACGATCATCAAGTCCGGATGGCCTTCATTTGCGAAACTTCGATAGAGCTCGGGAAAGCGCAGGTCGTAGCAGATCGACAGGCCCACCCGGATCGGCTGGTCGCCGAGCGTCGCGTTGAATGCGACCGGCTCGGCGCCGGCGACAATCGTGCGCGCTTCGTCGTAATGCTCGGCGCCCTTCGTGAAACCGAACAGATGAATCTTGTCGTAACGCGCCGCGACCGATCCATCGGGTGCGAACGCAAAGCTGGTGTTGAGAATTTTTTCCACCGCATGATCGATCACACCCGCGGTCGCGCCCTCGGCCGCTTCAATAGGCAGCGTGCCCCCGATCAGCCAGATGCGATGCCGCTTCGCCGCGTCCGCGAGAAAATCCTGGATCGGCCCGTGACCGACGCGCTCACGTGCCGCGACCTTGTGGGTGTCCTTCATGCCCATCAGGCAGAAGTACTCGGGCAAGGCGACCAACTCGGCTCGTGCATCGACGGCTTCGGCGATCAATCGACCCGCGGTCTCCAGATTCGCGGCCACCGATGCGCCCGAAACCATCTGGATCGCTGCGATGTGGAGGTGACGGGACGCGAAGGGTTCGGTCATTGCTCGGATGTCGTCGATGCATTCTGCGCATCGCGTGCCGCGCTCGCGCGCGGGAGCACGGGCGTTTCGTTGCCGGCACGATCGATCTTGGTGAGGTTCGGCTTGGCCCACGGACCGGTAACATTGTATTCGAGCGTCAACGCGCGCGTGATCGGATCCTTGAACAGATATTGCGCGGCGAAGGTTGCGAGGCCGATCGCCGGGTTGATCAACGCGACGCCGAGCGAAGCCGCGCCCGCATTGATTTCAGGCAAGACCAGCACGTGCAGGTTCTGTGTTTCGCGCTCGAGATCGGCGCTGCCCGACATCAACACGGTCGCCTGCACACCGCGCATCTTGAAGTTTTCGGTGCTGGCAACGCCTCGCGCAATCGTCGCGTCGGCGCGGATCGAGTCGAATGCGAATCCCTTTTCGAACACATCGCTGAAGTCGAGCAGGAAGCGGCGCGGCAGACTCTGCAAGCTCAAGACGTTGAGCAGCTTCGCGATGCCCGGATCGGCTTTCAAGAACTGGCCCTTGTCGGCTTCGAGCTTCAGTCGCCCTTCCATCGACGCGAAGTCGATCGCCGTCGGTCCGCCGTTCCATGCGACGTCGCCCGACAGCTTCGCGGAACCGTTCTTGATGGTTTTGACGATCCCGAAACGATCGAGCAACTCACCCACGTTGGACGCCTCGAGGTCGAAATCGAGCCTGGTGTTTTCGCTCGAGCCCGCATGGCCCCACACGCCTTTGGCCGAGAAGTTGGCCTCGGGCATCGTCAGGACCAGTTTGTCGAGTTGCCATTCGCGCGTGTCTCCGCGCCCGACATTTTCAGCAATCACCTCGAGCCGCCCGAGCGAGCGTCCGCGCAATTCGAAACGATCGGCGACCAGATCGATGGCGGGAAAATCTTTCTGCTTCGTCGCATCGAGCGCGCGCTCGACCTGCCCTGCGCCCGACTCCGATTTCGGGATCGTGAGACGGCTCAAGCGCGCCACCAGGAGACTGGCCGCGGCCGGGACGAAGCCGCTCTTGGTGGGCGCCTTGTTCGACACGTCGCTGTACGAAAGTTTTCCTGCGATTTGGTCGGCGACGACATTGCCCTGCCATCCCGACGCGACCCGCTGTGCGTCGAAAGCAACGTTGTTGAAGTCGCGGCCGACGACATGCAGCGTCTTCGTCTTCAGGCTCACGCGTTCGGGAATCAGATGGTCGACGTTGCTCGGCGCGGCAGGTTCGGCCGATGCGGGCTTGGGAATTGCGATCTGCCGGATCACGTCGCGCCACGCATCCAGGTCGAGGCCAGGCAGATTGACGCGAACCGAGGGCGGGCCGTCGGTTGCGATCGCTTCGTCGCCGACCGCGTAAGCGGCGCGCGTCACCGCGAACTGGCCTTGCGGATTGAGACGCCTGGCGATGCTTGCGCTGAGCTTGCCGGCGATCGACACGCGAAATTCTTCGCTGTCGATCGCGAGCTCGCGTGGAGCGGCGCCGGCGACACTGCTCGCTCCGGTGCGTATCAGTTCGATACGGAGCGGCCAGGTTTCCGCGGCGGATTTCGAAAGCGGCGCGGGCAGGTCGATCGCGAGTCCCGCGAGATTCGATTCGATCACGAGTTCGGGCTTGTTGACGAGCGGCGGTGTTCCGACCGCGGTCGCCGCCGCGGCTGCGTTCGCATCGGCAGTCATCTCGGCAAGACGCTTACTCCTCACGCGCAGCGCGGCCTTGTAGCGCGCGCTGCCATCCAGACGTTGCGCGATGCGTTGAATCATCATCGAAGCGGGCGTTGCGATCGCTTCCTTCGCCGCGTCCTTCGCATCGCCGTCACGAGCCGACGCGCGAAGGGTGCGCGCCTCGAGAGTGCCTTCGGCATTGAGTTCGATGAAGCCATCGCTCCGGGTCGCGGCATCGATGCGGATCGGACCGCCGAGCGCCTGGCCGGTGACGCCCGCGATCGCGAGTTGCTTGTCGGTGAAATCGACGCGGCCGTTCAAGCGCTTGAGCGGCGGGGCGAGCGCGTTCACCGCGATGTCGTTGCCGGTCAATTGAATGCTGCCCGCGACTTCGGCATCGCGTGCGTGCGTGAGCGGCAGATCGAGCGCGAGTGCGAACCCGGCGTTGCCGGTTGCCTGCGTGTTGTCTGCGACGTGTCGCGTCCATCGCGCGATCGGACTCGCGTTGACGAAGCGCACCAGGTCCTGCAGCGGCCCGTTGCCTTTGCCCACGACGCGCAAGACATGCTGCGGGTCGGCGAGCGCCGGCAGTTCGGCCTTCACGTCGTTGAGCTTGTAGCCGAAGACGCGCGCAGATCGTGCCGTGACCGTCATGTGCGCGTGATCGAACACGATCTCGGCATCGAGGTCCTCGAAGGCCGGCCATGCGACCGATGCGAACACCGGCGTTCCGGGGATGTGGTTGGGAGATGCCGCGACTTCTTCGGCGCTCTTCGCGGGTCCGTAGAGAAAGGTCGCGCCCTGCACTTTGACGATCGCGTGGAATACGTTCTCGTCGGGGCCGACCTGCAGGTCAGGATTGCGCGCGGAATTGCTCGCCGCGCGCCCGGTCGTGCTTGGGGTCACCGTGTCGCGCACCGTCGCAAGCGCGCTGGCCAGCAGAATAGGATTCGGCTTTGCAAGCGCGTCGGGCTGCGCACGCATGTCGAGTTTTTCGAGCGCGCCGTGCATGCGCAGGCTGGCTTCAGTCACCTTGCCCGAGAGCAAGGACTTGGATAGATAGATCCGCGCCTTTTCGCCGATCAGGTTCGGCAGATAGCGGGACACGCGCGCGACATCGGCGCGCGAGAAACGTGCGTCGAGATCGATCCATCCCTTGGCCTCGCTGCCGCTGTGCGGCCCGCGGCGAAACGTCAGGTCTGCGGTCGCGGCGATGTCGGGGTTCTCGATCGCCGCTTTCTGCACGCGCACTTCGACGTCGCTTCCCTTCATCTGAACGCCGACATCGGCGTCGAGTCGTGCGAACTTGAGCAACGGATCGTCAAAGAGGCCCGGGGCCATCACCGATGCATCGACCGATCGCACGTTGACGGTCGTACGCGTGGTCGCGCCACTGGCGTCGGTCGCGCGGGTCGCGCTCATCGTTCCCGAAAAATTCTCGAAGCCCGGTTGGCCGAACGCCGGCCTCGGCTTTCTTATCAGACCGTTGGGAGTAACGATCGTGCGCGCGGCCGCCTTGATCGCTTCAGGGGTCGGCGGCTGCGCTGCGATCGCGAGTCGTGCGAAGCGCGTGCTGAACTGAAAGGCCGCGGGCGATGCGACCGGCCCGTTCCATTGGTATGCGAGCTGATCGAGCGTACCGCGCGGTCGATATGCGGCGAGTTTCTCGGCAACATGGGGCGGCAACGCATTCACCGGTATCAGGCCGATGACCGTCGCGACGTCGACGGCGCCTGCGCGCGCGCTTCCCGACTCGTCTTCTTTCTTGTCGCCGAACTTGCGTTCCACGTCGAGGTCGGTCGGCGCGAGTGCGGCGCCGCTCTGCGGACGGAGCGCCAACTTCCGGGCGCTCAATTTCTGCGACTGCGGCGTGTGCGAAGCGGCGATGCGGCCATCGATCGCGGCCATCGCGAGGCGATTGCTGGATCCCGATTCGGCCGCGCTCCAATGAACGGCGACGTCGTCGAGCGCGAGGTCGGCGGTCACGTCGGCCACGCGATCGAACGCCGCGGGGAAGGCGTGCTGTCCATCTTCAACGGATCGCTGCACGACCGGACCCGCAGGATTGGATGCGCTGTTGAAGCGCAGCCACGCACGCAAGTGTCCTCGCCCGCTCTCGATCGCATCGGGCAGCGGCAACCAAGCGCGCCACAGTGCGAGGTCGGGGCTGGCGAGGTTCGCATACACCTCGCCGCGCCAGGTCGCCGGTTCGGCAAGCCGCATCGCGAACAGCGGATGATCGATCACCGCCTCGATATCGATCGGTGCGGCAAGCGCCTCTGGCGGCGAGGCGCGCAACGCGAAGCGATGCCGCCATCCGGATCGCAGCAATGCAAGGTCGACATTCGAAAACGCGAGATCGCGAACGGCCTGTGGCGCTGCAGACGTTGCGGCCGCACCGGACACGGCCGTCGACGCCGCAGCCGAGGCGGCTGGCGATCCTTCTGTCGATGTCGCTGGCGCGGTCGACATCGCGGCGGGGCTCGCCAGCTCGTCTCGCCAGGTGATGCGCGCGCGTCGAATGCGAATTTCATTTTGTGCGAGGATCCATTCGGCCGCGCGATTGTCGGGCGTCGCCTTCTTGCGAATCGGATAGCCCGCGATGAACAGTTGGCCTTCGGCGTCGCGCCGCACCGCGAGGTCGGGGCCGTCGATCTCGAGAGACGCGAGCCGCAGGTCCATCACCACCAACGAATCCCACGACAGCGTCGCGCGTATCGTCGGCAGCTCGAGCGCGTTGTTGCCTTCGCGATCGACGATACGCACCGCGCGCAATGCGAGCGTGGGCCGCAGTCCGCGCCATGACGCATCGATCTCGCCGATCCTGACCGATTCACCGAGCGCGCGGCTCGCGAGTTTTTCGATCGACTCCCGATAGTCGTTGACGTGAGGCAACACGACGTAGCGCAGCGTCACGATCAGCGCCGCAAACACAATCCACGCGATCAACAGGATGATCGCGAACGCGTTGCCGATCTGGCCGAGATGATGCGAGATCCACGAACCCCAACGTGGGGGGCCCGAGGTCTTCGCCGACTGCGCGGACACCGTTGCAGGCTGAGCTGCAGGATGTGCATACGCGCCGACCTCGGCAGGGCTATCGCGATCAAGCATGTCTTGGAAACCTGGGCCCGTGCCGATGGGATACTGCGGCGATACTGCGCGAATCCTGCGAACGGACCGTGGACGGTTCCCTCGACTGACCGAACGCAGAGCGCCTCTGTCCGGGCATTTTAACTGCGTTATCCCGCGCCCGTACCGTGCGCTCCTTCCAGATGACCGATTCCCCTGTGGTCCCCGCGCTCATCCCGCCCGGCATGCCGCGAACCAGCGAGCCGTCGCGCTGGCGCATGCGAATCGCGAACGCGAGGCCGGCCTGGTCTCTGGAAATCGAACAGCTCGCCTCGCGCCGTATTGATCGCAACGCGATCGACGCACAACTTGCGCTCGAGCGCAGCGGTGGGTGGCGCGATGAGGCGCATCTGTGCAGCGGTCTCAGACACCTGCGCGCCAAAGCGCTTGCCGCTCTGATCGATCGAGACCTCGACGGTCGCGCTGATCTTGCCGAAGTGATGGACGCGACTACCGCATTGGCCGAAATCGCGATCGGCGAAGCGCTGGTGTTTCTTTCGCATCGACTCGCTGCGCGTCACGGTGTGCCGTGCGGTCGCGCAAGCGGCGACCCGCAAGACCTGGTCGTGATCGGCATGGGCAAGCTCGGTGGCGGCGAACTCAATGTGTCGTCCGACATCGATCTGATCTTCGTGTATCGAGAAGACGGCGAGACCACCGGCACGACCGGCGACGACGGGTTTCGGACCGACCGTCGGCCCGATCGCGAGCGTGAACCGAAGTCGCCTTCGTTGCGCGTCATCTCCAACGAAGAATTCTTCACGCGCCTGGGCAGAAAGCTGATCGCCGCGCTTGCCGAAGTCACGGCCGATGGCTTCGTGTTCCGGGTCGACATGCGACTGCGGCCCGACGGCGATTCCGGGCCGCTGGTCACGCACTTCGCGATGCTCGAGCACTATCTGATCGGGAGTGCGCGCGACTGGGAGCGCTTCGCCTGGATCAAGGCGCGGGTCGTGTCGCCGCGCGTGTTCGCATCCGGCGACGTCGAACCGCACGCTCGAGCGGACGAAACTTTCGCACAGCTCGTCACGCCCTTCGTCTATCGCCGCTATCTGGACTTCGGCGCGATCGATGCGTTGCGCAAGCTGCACGATCAGATTCGCGCGGAAGCGGCGCGGCGCGAAGCGATGCGCAACGAACGCTCTTCGCGATACGCGGCTCATCATGAAGCGCGCTCGGGCAGCGGCGTTGCCTCGAGATTGGCTTCAGGCGCGGTTTTACCAACGGCTTCAACCCCGGCTTCAACCCGCATCGACGTCAAGCTCGGTCGCGGCGGCATTCGCGAAATCGAATTCATCGCGCAGCACTTCCAGTTGATTCGCGGCGGCCGCGAGCCTGCATTGCGGTTGCGACCCACGCTCGCGACCCTGGCTGTGCTGGTGCGCGAAGAGCTGATCGACGAGCGCGTCGGCAAGCGCCTCTGCGGGGCCTATGTGTTTCTTCGCAACGTCGAGCATCGCCTGCAATATCTCGACGACGCGCAGACGCATACCTTGCCTGCACGCGAGGCCGTCGAAGACTGCGAGCGGGTGGCCGCGATGTGCGCGCCGCTGGTCGATACGCCCGATGGGGTCGATGAGGGCGATGCGTCGACACCGGTTTCCTTCGACACGTTGCTCGTTGCACTCGAGAGCCATCGAAACTTTGTCGCCCGCCAGTTCGACGGCGTCTTCGGTCTCGAAGACGAAGAGACAAATGTCGAAGCAGCGGGAGCCAGCGGCGCCGATCTCTGGAGCGCGTTCTCCGATGCAAGTCCGGTTTATGCGCGAGACGAAGCGGCTGCCCAACAAGTGCGTGCGCACCTCGCGGCTTCGGGATTCGATCCTCCCGACGGCGCGTTCGCGCGTCTCGCCGCATTGGCGCGCAGCGCGCGCTTGCGGACCATTGCCAAGGCAACGCGTGCGCGACTCGATTCGTTGGTGCCGCGCGTGATCGAGTCCGCGAGCGAGTCCGCTAGTGCACAGTCCGACCCCACCGCAACGCTGGGCCGCTGGTTCGACCTGATCGAAGCGATCGCGGGCCGCAGCGCCTACCTCGCGCTGCTCGAAGAATTTTCGGTCGCGCGAAAGGCGGTGACGCGGCTGTTGTCCGCAAGCCCGTGGGCCGCGCAATACCTGACGCGCCACCCGCTATTGCTCGACGACTTGATCGATGCGCGCGACGATGACAGGAGGCCGCGCGATGCGGCGGCGTGGTCGGCATCGTGGCGCGAGGTCGCGAAGACTCTCGCCGCGCAGTTGCACGAAGCCGCGCCGGACACCGAACGTCAGATGGATGTCCTGCGCGAGACGCATCACGCTGAAACGTTTCGATTGTTGATCGACGACCTCGAAGGACGGCTCACGATCGAAGCGCTGTCGGATCAATTGTCGGCGCTTGCCGATTTGATCCTCGATGCAGCGATACGCGCGTGTTGGGCGAGCCTCGCGCCCAAGGGTGCTGACCGAAAGGGTGCGGACGACGTCGCCTCGCGACCAGAGCCCGCGTTCGCGGTCATCGGCTTCGGCAAGCTCGGCGGCAAGGAGCTCGGCTATGCGTCCGATCTCGACCTGGTGTTTCTCTACGACGATCGCAATCAAGTCGACAACCATGAAGCCGACCAGTCGCTCGCGGTGCAGCGTTACGCGCGCTTCGCGCAGCGCCTCAACGTCTGGCTGACCGCGCGCACCACGGCGGGCGCGCTGTTCGACATCGATCTTCGCTTGCGACCCGATGGCGCGGCCGGTCTGGTGGTGTCGAGCTTCGCCTCGTGGTCCGCTTACGAGCGGCGCGAGAACGATGTGGGCGCGTGGACCTGGGAGCATCAGGCGCTCACGCGCGCGCGCTTTAGCGCAGGCGACTCCGCGCTCGGCGCCGCATTCGAAGCCGAGCGCATTGCGATCCTGGTCGATCGCGTTCCCGATGAAAGGGGGCGCGCTCAACTGCGCGGGGACATCGTCGCGATGCGAAAGAAGATGCACGACGGTCATCCCAATCGCAGCGGCCGCTTCGATCTCAAGCACGACGAAGGCGGCATGGTCGACATCGAGTTCGCGGTGCAGTATCTGGTGCTCGCTTTCGGCGATGCGCATCGCGAGTTGCTGGTGAATGCCGGCAACATCGCGCTGCTGTCGCGCGCGGCCGACGCCGGCTTGATCGAAGCCGGCGAGGCACGCGGCGCGGCCGATGCCTATCGCGTCTATCGCGCACGCCAGCACGCGTCGCGGCTTGCCGATCCGGAGGCTCGCGCCGCGCGTGTCGACGCGGATGCGTTTCTTGGCGAGCGTGCCGTGGTCCGGCGTTTGTGGGCCTCGCTTTTCTCCGGGTGATCCGCACTTTCCTCGCCCGACGACAAGCGCACACACAGTCTTACACCGCGTTACACGATGCCCGTGCACCATGCGCACATGCGTTTCGTTTTCGATGCACGGCAAGCAAAGCAGGTCTCATGAACAGGGCCGAAGTGCCGATCACCATGCGCGTCATCGATCAACAATTGGAGAGGCATATGAATTCACGCATCGTCAAGCTCGCCCTCGCGGCGTCGCTCGCTACCGCTTTCGCGGTCCCTGTGTTTGCGCAAACGACCGCGCCGGTCCCGAACCCGACCGCGAGCGATGTTCAGCGCAACGTCAATCAACAGCAACGCATCGAAGACGGCTTGAAGTCGGGCCAACTGAACACGCGTGAAGCCGGCAAGCTCGAACGCGGCGAAGCGAAGGTCGAAAAGATGGAAGCCAACGCAGCGAAGAACGGTACGGTCTCGGCGCGTGAGCAGCGGCGCATCACCGCCGCGCAAAATCGCGAGAGCAAGGCGATCTACAACCAGAAGCACGATGCGCAAGTCGGCAATCCGGCGTCGGCCTCGTCGCAGCGCATGCAAGCCGATGTGCAACGCAATCTCAATCAGCAGCAGCGTATCGAGCAGGGCGTGCAGTCGGGCCAGTTGAAGAATGGCGAAGTCGCGGCGCTCGAGCGCGGACAATCGCGAGTCGATCGCGCCACGTCGCGCGCCGCGGCCGATGGTCATGTCGGTGCAGGCGAGCAGGCACGCATCCAGACGCGCGAGGACCGTCAGAGCGCACGCATCTATCGCAAGAAGCACAACGCGGTCGTGCCCGGCTGAGATCGGGAGTCGTCATCCCCGCTTCGGCGGGAACGACGCAAGTCTCGCAGTGAAATGTTGTGATGCCTCCAAGCCGCGCAGCAACAGACAGCCGGCCGCGGTCGCGTTATCTTCGTGACCGCGGCCGACGTTGCGCGCCGGGACCGGCAGCAATCGTGGCGGAGGGAAACGACATGACTATCGAACGCGGCACTTCGATCCCACGATCAACCGTGCGCTCGACCGCGCGCTGGCTCACCGTGGGTGCGCCCACCATCGCAATCGCCCTGGGTTTCTCGATGATCGCCGCGCAATCGATCGCCGCCGATCAACAGGCTGGTGCGCGGCAGGGCGACAAGACGCGCGCTCAGCTCGATAGCGCTGCGAGCGTCGCGCACGTATTGAACCGGGTCGCCTTCGGCCCGCGGCCCGGCGACGTCGAACGCGTCAGACGCATCGGCATCGATGCCTACATCGACGAGCAGCTCCATCCCGAGCGGCTCGCACTGCCCGATGCGCTGTCACAGCGACTGGCCGTTCTGAACGTGCAGCGCACGCCGGCCGGCACTCTGATCGAAAACTTTCGCAATGAGCAGCGTGCCGTGCGCGAGCAGAAGCGCGACCAGGCGACCGATGCCGCGGTCAAGGACGATGCGATGGTCGACGCACTGACCGAGCGCCGCGAGCAGTACCGCCTGTTCGCGCTCGAGTCTGCCGACGCGCGCCTCGCACAGGCGATCGACAGTCCGCGCCAGTTGCAGGAAGTGATGACCGATTTTTGGTACAACCACTTCAACGTGTTCGTCGGCAAGGGTCTCGATCGCGTGCTCGTGTCCAACTACGAACGCGATGCGATCAGACCGCATGCGCTCGGGCGTTTCCGTGAGTTGCTCGGCGCGACCGCGAAACATCCGGCGATGCTGTTCTATCTGGACAACTGGCTGTCGACCGGCGACAACGCGATCGTCAATCGCGCGGGCAAGAAGCAGGCGGGCCTGAACGAAAACTATGCGCGCGAGTTGATGGAGCTGCATACGCTCGGCGTCGAGAACGAAGGCAAGCCGGGCGGATACACGCAGAAGGACGTGACCGAGCTTGCGCGCATGCTGACCGGCTGGACCTTCGACGGACGCGCGGCCGGACAGGCCGCATCGCTCGGCGGCGTCGAGAGTCCGGCGCTCTTCATCTTCGCGCCGCGCCGTCACGACGACGGCAGCAAGGTCTGGCTCGGTCATCAAATCGCGTCCAACGGTCAGCAGGAAGGCGAGTACGCGCTCGACGTGCTGGCGATGCACCCGGCCACCGCGAAGCACATCAGCTTTCAGCTCGCGCAATACTTCGTCGCCGATCAGCCGCCGCAGGTGCTGGTCGATCGCATGACGGCGCGCTATCTAGCGACCGATGGCGACATCCGCGAAGTGTTGCGCACGCTGTTGTACAGCCCGGAGTTTCGCGACCCGCGCGCGATCAACGCGAAGTTCAAGACGCCGTATCAATATGTGGTCTCGGCCGCGCGCGCGAGCGGATATCCGATTGTCAATGTGCAGCCTCTGGTCGGCACGCTCGCGCAACTCGGCATGCCGCTCTATGGTTGCCAAACGCCCGACGGCTACAAGAACACCGAAGCCGCATGGCTGAACCCCGAAGGCATGACGCGACGGATCAACTTCGCGACCGCGCTCGCGAGCGGCCGGCTGCCGATCGATCGCGAGCCGCCGCTGCTCGGCAAAGGCGCAACGATGCGAAGAGCGCTCGAGGCGACCGCCATGCCCTCGTCGCAATCAATGCAGCAACCGATGCAGCAGACCATGCAGCAATCGCCGTCGTCGCAGCCGCCGCAAGCGACTGCGCCGCTCGAGGGCCGAGGCCCCGCGCTGCAGGCCGCATCGCTGCTGGTCACGCTCGGGCCGACGATCTCAGACAAGACGCGCAACATCGCGTTGAGCGGTGAGCCGCAACTCGCCGCGGCGCTGGTGCTCGGCAGCCCGGACTTCATGCGGCGCTAGATGGGATGCAGCGAACGCCTCGCGTCGAACAGCGCGAATTGAACCGGATGCAGTCAAGAGGGACCCGCAGTCGAGAGGAACCATCATGCAACGTCGCCATTTTCTTCGAGCGCTTTCCGTAGGTGTCGCAGCGACCGGCGGGTTGATCCCGCTCGGCCGCTCTGCATGGGCCGCCGCGAGCGCAACGCATTTGCCAACGCAGCCTCCGATTCAGAAGAAGATGGTCGTGATCTTTCTGCGCGGCGCGGTCGACGGCCTCTCGGTGGTCGCGCCCTATGCCGAGCCCGACTACGCGCGCTTTCGTCCCAACATCGCGTTGGCCGCGCCGGGACAGACCGACGGCCTGTTCGATCTCGATGGCCACTTCGGATTGCATCCCGCACTCGCGCCGCTGATGCCGCTGTGGCAGGGCGGCAAGCTGGCTTTCGTGCATGCGTCGGGTTCGCCCGATGCCACGCGCTCGCACTTCGATGCGCAGGATTACATGGAGTCGGGCACGCCGGGCGTGAAGATCACCGGCGACGGCTGGATGAACCGTTTGCTCGGCGAGCTGCCCGGACCGGCGTCGCCCACGCGCGGCATTTCGGTCGGTGCGGTCGTTCCGCGCATCTACGCGGGCCCGACCCCGGTCGCATCGTTGGCTCAGGGTCAGGGAGCGACACGCGCGACGATCCTCGATCAACCGCGCATCGCCGATGCGTTCGCCAAGCTGTACGACGGCGATGATGCGAGCGCGCGCGCGTTTCGCGAATCGCAGGTCGCGCGCCGCGAGGTCATGGCTTCGCTCGACACTAGCGCAGCGGAAAAGGAACAGATGGCGGCAAGCAACGGTGCGCCGCTGCCCAACGGTTTTCCCGACGATGCCGCGCGGCTTGCGCGCTTGATGCGCAACGACGCGCGCGTGCAGCTCGCGTTCGTCGCGCTGGGCGGGTGGGATACGCACGCGGGTCAGGGCGCCGCGCACGGCCAGCTCGCCAATCGCCTGACCCCGCTCGGTCAGGGCCTCGCCGTCCTCGCCGATCGTTTGGGTCCGATGTTCGACGACACGGTCGTGGTGGTGATGTCGGAGTTCGGTCGCACCGCGCGCGAGAACGGCAATCGCGGCACCGACCACGGGCACGGCAACGCGATGTGGGTGATGGGCGGCCCGGTCGCGGGCGGAAAGGTTCATGGTCGCTGGCCGGGCATCGACGATTCGAGTCTGCACGAGAGCCGCGACCTCGCGGTCACGACCGACTTCCGCGATGTGTTGGCAGACATCGCCGAACGACATCTGGCACTCGGCGATGCGCAACTCGCGGCTCTCTTTCCAAATGCGCAGCGCAAAGCGTCGGCGGTGCGCCTGGTACGCGCCTAGCCTCTATTGCTCGAGTGTCGACAAAGTTACTGCATTTTTTTACATCCTTACACCGTCCACTCCAGCTTGCCGCAATGTTTTAGGTAGGCGGGCATACCGAGGACGCGGAGGGCGTGGGCCTCAATCTTCTTCGCGCAACCTCTGCCCGCATGCCGTGCGCGCCGGCAGAATTCAACGTGCGCAGCGATCTCGCCCTCGGATGCGCCCGTTTGTATCGAGTACGCCCTGCGCCACTTGCGTTTGCATGATCGACAGCGCTACAATGTAGCTACACGCAATTTCAGTAGTGGAGGTGAGAAATGATGACCGTCGATGTCCGATCTCGAGTAGAGCCTGAGCTCAAGCGCGAGGCGGCTGCTGTGTTGCAAGCGGCAGGACTGGACGTGAGCACGGCAATTCGGCTGTTTTTGCGCAGTGTCGTCGAAACCGGCGGGTTGCCCATCGCCGTTCCGCGCCCCAATGCCAAGACACTTGCTGCGATTCGAGCCGCCAAGGCGGGTCAAACCACCAGTACAACGCTCGAAGACTTCTGAGAGTGTCTCGGGCGCTCAGGGAGACCGGCCAGTTCAAGACCGACAAGAAGCGTATCAAGCGGTCCGGGCGTTACGACTGGATAAAAATCCGCGCAATCGTCAAGGAACTCCTGAACGATCGTCCGCTTGGTAAAAAGCATCTCGACCACGAGTTGACCGGTGAATACGTCGGTGCGCGCGAGTGCCACATCGAGCCCGATTGGCTGCTGATTTACGACAAGAGCGGCGACCTCAAGAAAGGCGTCATGCGACTGATTCGGACGGCCTCGCACAGCGATCTGTCCTAACTGCGTAGTAAGACACTTCTAGTCTGAACGGCCTAGATTTCCAGATTGTCGATCAGGCGCGTTGCGCCGAGCCAAGCGGCGGCAAGCACCACCAGCGGCTCGCGGCGCGCGCGTGCGGCCGCATCGGGCGGCGTAAGATCGACTCTTTGACGGACGGAAACGTAGTCGGGGCGCCACCCTGTGGCTTTGAGACCTTCGAGCGCTACGCGC
>JBBSEF010000065.1:0-16159 GCA_038240015.1 Burkholderiales bacterium | reverse complement strand
GGAATCCAGACCACCGTATCGCCCTTGGTGTGGCCGCGGCCGAGCTGCATCAACTTGACTTCGAGCTTGCCGAGCCACAGCGTCATCTCGCCCTTGAACGTCAGCGTCGGCCAGGTCAGACCCGGAATGCTCTCGACCGCTTGGAAGAGGCGGGGAAAGCGCTCGATCTCGCTTTTCATGTCGGCTTCGCCGCGCTCGACGATGAGATCGCGCGTGTCCGCACTCGCGATCACTTCCTGCGCGCCGTACGCGGACGCGCCGAGCACGCGTACCGCGTGGTAGTGCGTGAGCACCACGTACTTGATGGGCTTGTCGCTCACCTCGCGAATGCGACGAATCACGTCCTTCGCCATCACCGGCGTCGCCTGCGTGTCGGCGACCAATACCGCGTTGTCGCCGATCACGATGCCGGTATTGGGATCGCCTTCGGCGGTGTAGGCCCAGGCGTGTTCGGACAGGCGCTCGAAGGTGATTTTCTTTTCTTCGAGGTCGGCCTGCGATGCGAATTTCTTTTGCGCAGTCATGAAGGTCCCCTGCAAGGTCCGGCGGATTGTCCGCGAAGGAAAACGAAACCTGCGGCGGAGCGATCGTCGCACCGTGGCGGCTCCAGAACAAGTCGGCCGGCCGGGTATTGCAATCGAACGATCCGACCGACACCGAGATGTCGCTGCTCAATACCGCGACCGGCCTGATGTTCGCAGCGCGGCTGCCGCACGCGACGATAGCCGCGATGTGGGACGGCGAACTTGCGAAGACGCCGAGGGTCTGCGCCGATGCGGTGTCGCGCAGGCTCGGCAGAGGGTGACTTCCGGAATATCCGCGCGCTACCGAAGCTTGTCGCCCGGGGGTTGCGGTATCAGCGGCAGGGGCGCCGGTCCGAGCTCGGCGACGAGCCCGAGCGAAACCATCAGGCGCTGATGCGCGAGATCGAATTCCTCTATCAGGTCCTTGAGCGGAACCCGGGACGGTTCGCCTTTGAACAGGAATTCCATCGCGCGCAGCAACCGCGTCCGCACCGCATTGTGTCCGCGAATCGCGAACCGTAATACATCGTATGCATCTGCCAATCTGCAAACCCTCGGTTTATTGATGTTGCAGAGTTATACGAGGCGAGAAGGAATACGGTTTCGCGCACAGTAATTCATTCTTCCTACGACTTCGACAACGTCGCGATGAGCAGCAGCACGAATCCGATGATCGCGATGACCGCGTGCACGATGACCACCGGCTTGGGCAACGGCATGCTCTTGAGCTGATACCCCAGATTCAGAACCACGCCGCCTGCCGCAGCGAGCAGAAGAAGGACCAGCGCCCAGACCGCCATGCGGGGCAAGCCGACCGTCAACGCCGCATACAGCAGCAGCGTCACCGCGGCCCCAGCGAGAAAACCGTGCAGCATGGCCAGCCAGCTCGGCGGATTCGTATCCTTGGCAAAGCGAATGCCGGCCATCACCAATCCACCCAAAGCGGTGATGACCAGAAGCCAGGTGGCGGTTTGCATCACGAGCAGCGGTTCCATGGCATGTCCTCCGAACGACGATGAGCGTGCAAGGATACGTCGGCGGAGACGAATGCGCGATAGCCATTCCACGTCGCAACTCGCCTATCGTCACCGCAGCGAGATAGGGCGGTGCATCGCGCGACAGAATCTCGACAAAGAAAGCAACGACTCCCGGGTTCAACTACATCCGCTTGGCGATCTCTTCCAACATCACCTCGGTCGCGCCGCCGCCGATCGACTGGATGCGCGCGTCGCGCACCATGCGCTCGATCGCCGATTCACGGATGTAGCCGAAGCCGCCATGGAACTGCTGGCATGCGTACGTCACATCGTTGACGAGCTCGCCGCACAAGGCCTTGACCATCGAGACTTCCTTCACGCAGTTGCCTCCTTGCGCATCCAGCCATGCCGCGTGATAGACCAGTTGCCGCGCCGCCGCGACCTTGGCCGACAATATCGCGAGCCGTTGCCGGATCGCCTGCTTGTTCCATAGCGCGGCGCCGAAGGCCTGACGCTCTTTGGTGTAGGCGACCGTCAGCTCGAGCGCTTTCTCGGCCTCACCCATCGCTTGCGCGCCGAGCACGATGCGCTCGTTCTGGAAGTTGCGCATGATCGAATAGAAGCCCTTGCCTTCTTCACCGAGCAAGTTCGCGGCGGGGATGCGGCAGTTCTCGAAGACGAGTTCGGCCGTGTCCGAGCACAACCAGCCCATCTTCTTCAACGCGCGTCCGACGGTGAAGCCGGGCGTGTCTTTCTCGACGATGAACATCGAAATGCCGCGCTTCGCATGAGGATCGGTTTTTGTGGCAACGAAATACAGATCGCCGTGAACGCCGTTGGTGATGAACATCTTGCTGCCGTTGAGCACGTATGAGTCGCCATGCCGCTCGGCACGCGTGCGGATGCCGGCCACGTCCGAGCCCGCGTCCGGCTCGGTCACTGCGACCGCCGTGATCTGATCGCCCTTGATGACCGCCGGCAGGTAGCGCGCCAACTGCTCGGCGTTGCCGAAGTTCGCCAGATGCGGTGAGGCCATGTCGGTATGGACCAGCACCGTCACCGCGAAGCCGCCGAAGGTCGAACGTCCCAGTTCCTCGGCGAGGATCGCGCTGTACACGGTGTCGAGTCCGGCGCCGCCGTACTGCTCCGGATAGCGGATGCCCAGATAGCCGAGCGCGCCCAGTTTCTTCAGCACGTCGCGCGGCACCTTGCCGGTCTCTTCCCAAGGTTCGGCGTGCGGCATCACCTCGGTCTCGATGAAGCGACGCAAGTTGTCGCGGAACATCCGATGGTCTTCGGTGAAATAGATGGCTTCGTTCATGCGTCCTTCTCGTCTGCTTCGATATCGATCAGGATGTCGCCGCCCTTGACCGTGTCGCCCACCCGGCAATGCACGGCTTGAACCTTTCCGGCCACAGGCGCAATCAGGCTTTGAATCAGTTTCATCGCCTCGAGAAGAACCAACACGTCGCCCACTTCGACGCGCGCATCCGCTGAGGCATTGACCGCGATGACCGCGCCAGGCATCGGTGCGACGATGCCGGTTCCCTTTCGCGCGACTCCGGCGGCGCCAGCCAGCGCTTCGGTCCAGCGCGACCCGCGACGCCATGCGCGATGACGTCCGCCTCCGGCGAGCGCAACGCGATCTCGTTCGAGAGCCACGCGATAGCGCCGCGTGGCCGCGGTATCGTTCCCGAGATCGATCTCGAAAAACAGCTCGTCGTCTTCCCTCGCGTGGGCATGCACCATCTTCTCGGGGCCGAAACCCGCCACGCGAAACGGTCCGTGCTCGCCGGCCACGCGGGACACCAGCATACGACGCGCGTTGCCGCCCTCGTCTTCGAGCAGCACCGCAGTTGCGCCGACGTGGCCGGCGCTATCGAGTACGCGCCATGCGCCCAGCGATTGCCACGGTGAAGCCGCGTTGCCGACGACAGCCTCGATCGCAACAACGCAAGTGATCGCCGCAGCCGCCGTTTCGATTTCATCATCGTCCGTCGACAGGGTCCAGCCGCCGGGAAAAACGCGCTCGAGAAAGCGCGTCGAGAGCGGCTCCTCGAATTCAGGCTTGCGGACGATGTCGGCGAGCAAGGTGAGATTGGTTCCGACGCCGAGCACAACGAAGTCGTCGAGTGCCGTACCCAGGCGGCGAGCGCAGGTGACGCGATCGAGCGCGTGGACGATCACCTTCGCGAGCAGCGAGTCGTAGTGCGGCGTGACCTCGCTTCCCGCCGCGATGCCGGAGTCGACGCGAACTCCATGTCCCGATGGTTCTCGGTAGATGAGCACATTGCCGGTCTCGGGCCGAAAACCCTTGGCGGGATTCTCCGCGCAAACACGTGCCTCGATGGCCCATCCGTCGCACGCGATGTCGTCTTGGGTGAACGGCAGCGCAACGCCCGCGGCCACGCGCAACTGCCATTCGACCAGGTCGATACCCGTGATCATCTCGGTCACCGGATGCTCGACCTGCAGACGCGTATTCATCTCCAGAAAAAAGATCTCGCCGCTCTCGCTGTCGTGAATGAATTCGACGGTCCCTGCGGAGTCGTAGCCGACCGCTGAGGCGACGGCCAGCGCATACGCGTGCAACGCGCGGCGGTCCGCCGCGTCGAGATGCGCAGCCGGCGCTTCCTCGATAACCTTCTGGTTGTTGCGCTGGATCGAGCATTCACGCTCGAACAGATGAAGCAGACGGCCGTGGCGATCACCCAGCACCTGCACTTCGAGATGACGCGGTTCGCGTATATAGCGTTCGAGCAATACTTGGTCGTCGCCGAATGCCGCCCGCGCTTCACGCCGGACGACGTCGAGACAAGCCGCGAATTCGCCCGCGTCATGCACGACGCGCATGCCCTTGCCTCCCCCACCAGCCGACGCCTTGATGAGCACCGGATAGCCGACGGTTTCGGCCGCCGCTGCAAGTGTCGCGTCGGTCTGGTCGTCACCGCCGTACCCCGGCACGACCGGCACGCCCGCCGCAGCGGCGATGCGCTTGGCTTCGATCTTCGAGCCCATCAGCCGGATCGCTTCACGCGAGGGTCCGACGAAGACGATGCCCTCGCGCTCGCATGCGGTGATGAGGGCAAGACTCTCGGAAAGGAAGCCGTAGCCGGGATGTAGGGCTTCCGCTCCATGGCGTCGCGCTGCGGCGATGATGGCTTCGACATCGAGATAACTATGAGCAGCGTCCGCCGGACCGATCAGGCACGCAGCGTCGGCGAGCGCGACGTGGATCGCGTGGCGATCCACTTCCGAATAAACGGCGACCGTACGCACGCCGAGCCGTCGGCATCCCTTGATGATGCGCACCGCGATCTCGCCGCGGTTGGCGATCAGGAGGGTCTTGAACACGGGTCTTACTTCTTCTTCCAGGAGGGTGTGCGTTTCTCGAAGAAGCATGCAACGCCGTCTTGTCCTTCGTCACTGTCCCAGGCATCGGCGAGGCGGTCGGCGGTGTATCCCATGCTGGTCGACAGATCGTGCGAGTCGACGAATGCGATCAGCTTCTTCGTGGCCGCAACCGCGCCGGGTGCGCACTTGAGCAGGTCCACCACTTCCCGCTCGACGGCGGCGTCGAGGTCGTCGCCGCTCACCACTTCATCGAGAAGTCCGAAGGCTTTCGCCTCGAGCGCGGTGATGCGTCGCGCCGTGAGCATCGTACGTCGCGCATGGGCCGCGCCGATGCGCGCGACCACGTAGGGCGCGATGTTGGCGGGCAACAGGCCGAGGCTCACTTCGGTGAGCGCGAACTTCGCGCTCTCGACACCGATGGCGATGTCGCATACCGAGATCATGCCGACGCCGCCGCCATACGCGGGGCCGTTGATGCGGCCGATTACCGGCATCGGCAGCTCGTTCATCGCGCGCAGCATGGTTGCAAGCGCGGCGCTTTCAGTCAGACGCTCGGCGCGCGTCTTCTTCATGTTGTCTTGCATCCAGCGCAGATCGCCGCCTGCGCAAAAGCTCTCGCCCTCGCCCGTCAACACGACCGCACGAACATCGCTTCCCTTTTTGCCACCGGCGGCAAGCGTATCGACCGCGTGTTGCAGGTCGGCGATCAGCCGCGCGTTGAGCGCGTTGTGCGCTTGCGGCCGCGCGAGCGCGAGCCGCGCAATGCCGCGATCATCCACGTCGAGCTTGAGAGTTTCGTAAGTCTGCGAATTCATGATGGCGCGCTCACATACGATAGACCGGGCTGGAGGAAGCGGGCAATGACGCGCGAGCGGCCAGCGCGAGTCCGAGTCCGATCACGTCGCGGGTCTGCGCGGGTTCGATCAAGCCGTCGTCCCACAGTCGCGAAGTCGCGTAGTACGGATCGCTTTGACGCGCGTATTGCTCGCGCACGCGACGTTCGGTATCGGCCAGCTTGTCCGGGTCGTCGCCACCCTTGAGGCTGGCGCGTCCGAGTTCGAGCATCACGTTCGCCGCGATGTCCGCACTCATCGTCGCGATTCGCGCGTTCGGCCACGCGAAAAGAAAGCGCGGATGAAAGCCTCGCCCGCACATGCCGTAATTGCCCGCGCCATAAGACCCGCCGACGATCACCGTGAAGCGCGGCACGCGCGCGTTGGCCTGCGCATAGACCATCTTCGCGCTGTGCTTGGCGATCCCGCCGCGCTCGGCAACGCTTCCCACCATGAAGCCCGAGATGTTCTGCAGGAACAAGAGCGGGATGTCGCGCTGGTTCGCAAGCTCGATGAAGTGGGCCGCCTTCAATGACGATTCGGAAAACAGTGCGCCGTTGTTGGCCAGGATGCCAACCGAGTAGCCGTGAATGAATGCGAAGCCGCATACCATCGTCTCGCCCCACAGCGGTTTGAATTCGTGGAAGTCGCTGTCGTCCACCAGACGAGCGATGATCTCGCGCGCGTCGTACGGCAGCTTCGGGTCGCGACTGACGATGCCGTTGATTTCAATCGGGTCGTATCGCGGAGCAACGGCGGCTCGTGGCGGGGCGAGCGATGAAGGCGCGGGAAACTTCCCGACGATTTCGCGCAGTCTCGCAAGCGCCTCGTGCTCGTTCTCGGCGAGATAGTCGGACACGCCCGAGAGGCGGCTGTGCATGTCCGCACCGCCCAGCGTCTCGCCATCGACCTCTTCGTTGATCGCGACCTTGACGATCGAAGGTCCGCCCAGGTGGATGCGCGCGTTGCCGCGAACCATCACGACTTCGTCCGACAGCGCGGGAATGTATGCACCGCCGGCGGTGCAACCGCCGAACACCGCCGAGATCTGCGGCAGTCCGCTTTGCGACATGCGGCACTGGCGATAGAAGGTATTGCCGAAGTGATCCTTATCGGGAAACACGCGATCCTGCTCGGGAAGGAACGCGCCGCCGCAATCGACCAGATAGATGCACGGCAGACGATGCTCTTCGGCGATCTCCTGCGCGCGTACGTGCTTCTTCACTGTCTCGTGAAAGAAGGAGCCGCCCTTCACGGTCGCGTCGTTGGCGATGATCATGCACGGCACGCCGCAGACCATGCCGATGCCGGTGACGATGCCCGCGGAAGGAACCTCGCCGTCGTATTGGCCCCACGCCGCAAGTGGCGACAGCTCGAGGAACGCGCTGTGATCGTCGGTCAGGAAATCGATGCGCTCGCGTGCGAGCAACTTGCCGCGCTGGCGATGACGCTCGATATGCGCATCGCGGCCGCCTGAAACGACATCGCGTTGCCGGTCGCGCAACGCGGCGATCAGTGCGTCGAAGTGACGCGCGTTCTCCACGAAATCAGACGCGGTGCTATCGATGCGACTCGTGATGGCGGCCATGGGCGTGCATTCTTTATTTTCCGGGTCAAGTCAGATCGAAGGATTCATTTCCTGATCAGCGCAAGAAACTCCATGCGGGACTGGGCATTGCTCAGAAACGTGCCGCGCATGACGCTGTTGGTCATGTGCGAACTGTCCTTGACGCCGCGCCATTGCGTGCACAGGTGATCGGCCTCGAGCACGATCGCGATGCCGTCCGGGCGCATCGCCTCTTCGAGCAGATCGGCGAGCTGCACGACCGCCTCTTCCTGGATCTGCGGGCGGCTCATGACCCAGTCGGCGATACGCGAAAACTTTGACAGGCCGATGAGATTGGACGATTGGTTCGGCAGCACGCCGATCCACAGCTTGCCGATGATGGGCACGAAGTGATGTGAACAGGCGCTGCGCACCGCGATCGGCCCGACGATCATCAGTTCGTTGAGCGATTCGGCGTTCGGAAACTCGGTGAGCGCGGGCCTCTGCAGGTAGCGGCCCTTGAACACTTCGTGGAGGAACATGCGCGCTACCCTGCGCGCCGTGCCGCGCGTGTTGTGATCCTGATCAGTATCGATCACCAGCGCTTCGAGCAGCGCCTGCATGTGCTGCGCGACTTCGTCCTCGAGTGCGTTCAGCTCCTCCGCGTTCTCGATGAAGTCGGCAATATTGTCGTTGGCGTTCGCGCGACGTCCGGCCTTGTGAAGGCGATGCCGGATTTGCATCGATACGGATTTCGAAGGGCGTCGATGCGGTTTCGGTTTGGATTCGTCCTGGACTGGCATAAGGCGCTTTTCGCTCGGTCATTGCAAAGGTCGGGACGCTAGTGTATTGCCTCTTTTTGTTGAACCGCCTCTGGCTTGATTGAGCGAAGTTTGCAAGACCACGCTGTTCGAACATTGGAAACTCCATGGCGCTTCGCACATTGCGCGTGTTCATCTCGTCGCCCGGTGACGTTGCCGAGGAACGGGTCATCGCGCGACGGGTCATCGGCCGGCTCGATTCGCAGTTCGGCGAGCTTCTGCATCTGGAGGCGGTGTTCTGGGAGAATGCGCCGCTGGTGGCCACGGCGTCTTTTCAGGAACAGTTGGCAAGTCCGAGCCACACCGATGTCACGATCGTGATTCTGTGGTCGCGTCTGGGCACCGCCCTGCCGTCCCACATTCGGCGCGAAGACGGCAGCGCCTACGCGTCGGGCACCGAGTTCGAGTTCGAGGACGCCGTCGCCGGATTCAAGCGATTCGGAAAGCCGCGCCTGCTGGTCTATCGCAAGACCGCGGCGACGACCGAGACCAGCGACCTGAAGTCGCTCGAAGATGCGGTCCGACAGAAGCAAGCGATGGAAGGCTTCGTTGCGAAGTGGTTTCGCAACGATGCCGACGGAAGCCTCAAGGCCGCGTTCCACAACTTCGCGTCTCCCGCGGATTTCGAGGACCTGCTCGAAGCGCACATGACCCGGCTTGCGGAGCAGCATCTGCCCGCCGGGGCCGTCGTGCAAGGCGGCGCGCCGACGTGGCGAGGAAGCTCGCCGTTTCGCGGACTCGAAGTCTTTGAGCCGCAGCATTCGCCGGTGTTCTTCGGACGCACTGCCGCGGTTGCCAGCGTGCTGGCCAAGCTTCGCATGCAGGCTCAGGCACACAAAGCGTTCGTGCTGATCGTCAGCATGAGCGGCGGCGGCAAGTCTTCGCTGGTCCGGGCGGGTGTGCTGCCGCTGATGTTGCAACCGGACGTGGTCGGGACGGCGACGATATGGCGGCACGCCGTCATGCGTCCGTCGGACGATCGCGGTCATCCGACGCGAGCACTGGTGCGAGCCTTGCTGCTCGCGACGATGATCGATGCGAACGAGGAGAGCGACCTCGATATTGTCGAGAGTGCCATTGAACTCGAACGACCGCTCGATCTCGCACGGCGCATCTGCGGTCGGCTCGATGCGATCGCCGCGATCGCTCTCGGGCAATCGCCTGATGATGCGTCCGAATGCCACCTCGCCCTGGTCGCCGATCAATTGGAAGAAGCGTTTTCCGACGAGCGCATCGCGGAGCGGGACAGGGACTCATTCTTCGCGGCCATCGACGCACTGGCGCGCAGCGGCAAGGTGTGGGTCATCGCCACCATGCGCAGCGACGCCTATCCGCGGATTTCGGAACAACACTTGCTGGTCGCTTTGAAGGAGGGCGAGGGCCAGTTCGATCTCTTGCCGCCGAATCTTCGAGAGATCGGGCAGATTATCCGTTTCCCCGCGGCTGCGGCGGGCCTTCGCTTCGAGGTCCGCGCCAGCACTGCAGAGCGGCTCGACGATGTGATCCGCGATGCAGCCGCAAAGAATCCGGGCGCGTTGCCTCTGCTGCAATTCCTGCTCGAGGAGTTGTACAAGCGGCGGAACAAGGAGGACGTGCTCACTTTTCGAGCCTATGAGGAACTGGGCGGCGTCGAAGGCGCACTCGCGCAACGCGCCGAGGCCGTGCTGGCGAGCGTGAGCGAACGCGCGCAACAATCGCTGCCCTCGGTACTGCGCGAGCTCGTCACGTTCGGCGGCGACGACGAGTCCAAGCCGCTGCGTCGTGTCGCATCCCGAGACGCGTTCCAGTCGAAAGACGCGAGAGAGCTTGTCGATGCATTGATCGAAGCGCGACTGCTCGTCAGTACGCTGGACGCGGACGGCGAGTCCGCGATCTCTTTGGCGCACGAAGCCTTGCTCGAGTTCTGGCCGCGCCTCAAGTCGTGGCGCGATGAGGACCGTGAGTTGCTCTTGGTTCACGCGCGGCTCACGAGCGCGACTCGCTCGTGGGAGAAAAATGCGCGCAGCGCAGACTTGCTCCTCTCGCGGGGCAAGCCATTGTCCGAAGCGAAAGCACTTGTATCCGCGGGCGTGCATCTGACAGCGCCCGAGTCCGCGTTGTTGGTCGCTTCGGAGCGGCGCGCGCGACGCTTCGCGCAGCTTCGTGCGGGCGCGATCATCGGGCTCGGCGTGCTCGCGGTCCTCGCCGCAGGCGCCGCGTACAAGGCCAATGTCGAATCGGGTCGAGCGCAGGTGCAGGCGACGACGGCGCAGCGGACGACGGACTTTATGGTTGCTTTGTTTGCGGACGCCAATCCCGATCAGAACCAAGGCGAAAAGTTGACGGTGCGCGAGGTGCTCGACCGGGGTATAGCGCAGATCGATACAGAACTAAAAAGCGAAAACGATGTACGAGCGAATCTGCTGCGTGCGATGGGTCGCGCATATACCGGAATCGGCTCCTATCCCAAGGCAACCGAAGTCCTTGAGAATGCGCTCGCTCAGAGTGAGGCGACTGGGAATCGCCAGTCGATCATCGCATCGAAATCGGCACTTGCATGGACCCACTTGGTTGCAGGCGAATATTCCAAAGCGGCCACTCTCTACCGGGCCGTGCTGACAGATATCCGCAGCATCGACCGCAATGACGAAGCCGACGTTGCGCGAGCCTTGAGTGGTCTCGCCGAAAGCCTTTCGGAGCAGAACGAGGCGAAAGAAGCAGAAGGTCTATTTCGCGAGGCTATCGCTCTGGACTTGAAGGTCTTCGGTCAGCAGCACGCCGAGACTGCGCGCAACTATGACGCTCTCGGACGTCTCATGTTCGGTGCCGCACGCTATGAAGAGGCTGAGGTGCTCTTCAAAGAGTCTCTTGCAATTCGCAAGAACCTCTATGGGCCCCACCATAGTGATGTCGCAACATCTCTCAACAATCTCGGCTCGCTTGAATTTCAGCTCGGCCACTACGCGTTGGCGCAGACCGCTTGGTTAGAAGCGCTTCCCATTTACCGAACAGTGTACGGGTCGAATCATCGCTTGGTTGCGACGGCGTTGAACAACCTTGGACGGGTCGAACTCTTGTCGCGAGAACTAACCCTTGCTCAGGAGCACTTGACGGAGGCATTAAGAATCGAGCGACAGGCGCTTGCGGCGGGACATGAAGAATTGATTCCCCCGCTCAATAGCTTGGCAATGGTGCGGATAGCTCAAGGCAATCCCCGACTCGCGCAACCCCTTCTCGATGAGGCTCTGACAATTGCGCGCAATCGAAGTCACTGGATGACGAACCAAGTTCTCGGCAACGAAGCCGAGGTTGCCGCGGCGCTGGGGCATCTCGAAAAAGCGAAGATCTATCTGGACGAAGCACGCAGTGGACTGCGGCAGCAATATGGCGAGAAGCTCAGCACGACCGACTCTTGGCGTAACGCTGTCCTGGATTTGAGCGAAGGCGCGTACCTGATCGAGCGAGATGATCCACGCGAGGCAAAACGGATCTTGGAGAATGCACTACCGATCCTTCAAAACCGCTTTGGGACACATAGCCTGCACGTCGATCGGGCACTGACTCTATTGGCCGACGCCTCCGCTCAGCTTGGGGAGAGAAAACTGGCCGACGCCTACCGGGATCGCCTAAGGGCGTCAAGGTAAAAAAACACGCACACTTTGAAGCTCGTTTTTGTTCTTCACCCGCTACATTGCGTGCTAGAGTTTCTCGAGAAGCATCCTAGGGAGAATTTCTGATGAAAACCAAAGTCGTCGGATGGATCGTGTCGGTATTGCTAGTGAGCTGCGGAGCTTTGTCGTCGGCTCAGGCGGGTATGGCTATCCTCGTCGACCAAGGAGATAACTACGCCAGCGACGGTCAGCGATGGCCCCTTATCGTGCCGCCGGTCCCGCTCTTCGGCTCCATCTCTTTCCCGCTCGACTTCGGGAGCGGCCCGGTGACGGGGCGTTTCTTTGTCATCGACCCACGCGGTCAGGTCCGTTTCACGGACAGCAGTGGCGTGGACACGGGAGACTTCATCAGCGTGCTATTCGGATCGTCTGCTTACACGCCGCAGAACAACATCTCGCACGCTCTCGGCGCGCTCGATCCCAGCCTGATCGACTCCACCCTCGCGCCCGCGTTCAACGACTTCTCGAAGCATCTCAACGCGTACCGCTTCCTCTTCAACTTCGTATGTCCGTCGAGCACTCCGACGTGCTCAGGGCTGCAGTTCGAGGCGGTCCTGGCCCAACTCACCGACGAGGCGTTCGTTCTTCAGTTCAATTACGGCACCAACGATCCGGTCCCGGGCGCCACCGCAGGGTTCCACATCGGCGCCAACACCGCCTCGTTCCCCGGGCCGTATTCGAATGTCGGCCCCGACTACTGCTTCAACCACGGCGTCGCGAGTACCTTCAAGACGATCGCCGCATGCAGCGCCGCCGCCGCGGTCTTGCCGGAGCCCGTACCGCTGTGGCTCCTGGCCGGCGGTCTCGCGCTCCTCGCCGCGTCGCGCACGCGACGTCGCGGCGCGAACTTGCGGACGCACTAGAGCAGCCGTCGCGTCGCATCGGCTCGCGTCTTGGACCGCGCGAGCAGTCTCGCCCGCATCGAGGCCCTGCTCGGCAAGGGCGCGCCGTGGGAGGCGATCGACGTTTTCCGTGACGCGCTCGCCGCGCACGGCTCGGATGCGGAGTTGCTCTACTGGGGCGCACTCGCACATGCGCGTTCGGGCGGGGGCCGCGAGGCGCGCGCCCTCCTCGATCGCGCGCAGGCCGCAATCCCGATACCGTCGTCGATACTCCACGAGATCCTTTGCCTGAGCGGGCGCCTGTGGAAAGACCGTATCGACCGGGGTCCGGGCGAGCAACTCGACGCTGACTTCATTCATCGCTCGCGTAACGAGTATTTGAAAGCGTATGCGCTGGGCGGCGACAGTTTCTCGAGCGCCAATGCCGCGACGTTGTCGATGCTGCTTGGGGATCGCGCCGCGGCGCAGGCTCTGGCCTCCGAGCTAATCAAACGATTGACTGAGAAGACGACGTCGCTGACGAGTTGGGAACACGCGGCTTTGGGCGAGGCGTTTCTGCTGCTCGGAAGGCTTCCCGAAGCGCGCAACAGTTATGCACAAGCGCGCGCTCTTGTACCCGAAAACGCCGGCAACGTGGCCGCCATGCGGCGTCAACTCAAGCTCTTGCGGCGCGTGCTTCCCGAAGCCGAACGGATACTCGAAGCGCTTCCGGCAGCGACGGTGCTGGCGTTCGTCGGCCACATGGTCGATCGTCAGGGGCGGTCTACACCGCGCTTTCCAACAGCACTCGAGCCGATGCTGGCGGCCGCGCTTCGCGAAAAGATGAAGGGACTTCATCATCCCGTGGTCTATACGTCGGCGGCATGCGGCGCCGACCTGCTCTTCATCGAAGCGGCATTCGACTGCGGCGCCGAGGTCAACGTGGTGCTGCCTTTCGACCGCGCCGACTTCGTGCGCACGAGCCTAGCGGTTGGCGGCGAACGATGGATATCGCGCTTCGAGCGCGCGCTTGAGAACGCCACCCGCATCATCCTGGCGACCGAAGAAAGTCATCTCGGTGACGATGTCCTGTTCGAGCACGGCCTTTCTCTCGTGCAAGGTCTTGCGATCTTGCGGGCCTCTCAACTGCAAACCGAGGCATCGCTGCTTTGCGTACTCGACTTCGATTCTTCGCCGTTGGTGGGCGGCACACGCGCCGCGTACGATCGCTGGTCGCAGCGTAGAGGCGACCCCGAGGTCATCGACCTCGGTGCGTTGCGAAACGCAGCCGACCTTCCTACGGATGATATCAATGCTATCGCCAAGTCATGCGTTGCGCAGCCTTGCCCGGCGGAACAAATCGAACCGCGGCCGCAGCGTACGCTGAAGACCCTGCTCTTCGCGGACATCGCGGGATTCGGGCGATTGCATGACGCCTTCGCACCTCTCTTCCACGCCCGCTTTCTTCGGCTCGTCGAAGATCAAATGTCGACGTGCCCCACGCCACCGCTCGAGGCCAACACCTGGGGCGATGCGCTTTACGTCGTGTTCGAGGCGCCCGAAGACGGCGCCGAATTCGCGCTCGGCGTGCTTGAACGGATGCGCGAGGTCGACTGGACAGCCGCAGGCTTGTCGGAGAGCAGCCGGATACGCATTGCGCTTCACGCGGGACCGGTGTTCTGCGGCGCCGATCCGATCGTGAGGCGCGACAATTACTTCGGATCGAACGTCACGAAAGCCGCGCGCATCGAACCCATCACTCCACCGGGTTTGATCTACGCGAGCGAGGCGTTCGCCGCGACGCTCGCGATGCGGGACGACGGCAAGTATTCGTTGGAATACGTCGGCAATCTGGAGCTGGCAAAGGGCTATGGCGAGTCGCGCATTTACCGGCTCGAGCGCGGGTGAAAAACCCGAAGCGCCGCGCATCGTCACCGAAACAAAAACGGCCTACCGCAAGGTAAGCCGTTTGGTGTTTGGTTGCGGGGACAGGATTTGAACCTGTGACCTTCGGGTTATGAGCCCGACGAGCTGCCAGACTGCTCCACCCCGCGAGGCGGATTGTACGTCATGCGAAAGCGTCGAACAAATCGATGCGAAGCTGCTATTGCCCGAACGTCTTGAACTCCATCATGAACGCCTTGATTGATCCATCGTCATCATTCCCTTCTTCGATGCCATGTCGAACATTTTGCCCTGCATTTCGAGGTATTCCTTCCTGGAGATCATGCCGTCCTTGTTCTTGTCGGTCATCTCCGGCATTTTCGCGATCATCTGCTTCAGATCGTTGAAGCCATGCGGATCGACGTCGCCGGCCGCATGAGCGGCGCCGCCGAACAGCGCGAGGCAGTAGAGACTGCTTGCGCAGGCCAGTTGAAGGACGCGTCGTGTCTTGATGGTGATCATGAAGTTCTCCTGATGAAAAGCTCTCCTCGAGAGCGTGGCCCCGACATCGCGGGGAATGGTTGAGCGCACCCTGCACTCGGGTGTCGCAATGTTCATGGCGCAGAGACGTTGGGGGCGCCGCTGGCGATCCTTCGCTGCAGCGACAGCGCACAGGCGATCGTCACGCACATCGTCGCGAACGCGATCCATGCATAAGGCCAGAGCAGCGGCATGCCGACTAGGATCAGCCCGTCGTTGCCACCGGGGATCAACAGGCTGCCCCAGCCCATCAGCATCCCTCCGGTCAGGCAGCGCAAGAGCGAGCCCGGGCGGATACGTGTATGCCGAAACAGTCCCGCGGTCCAACCGCCAATCAGTGCGCCGATCAAAAGACAAAGCATCAGCAGCGCACGCGCAGTCACGCTACGCGTCATGCCGCGTGCCAAGTCCGCGAGGGCGTCTGTGTAAGCCCACGCGCCCACTAGGAGCAGCGTGACCAGAAAGGTGATGCCGATCACGGTGGTCGCTGCGTGCGGCGACCACAAGTGTTTGGTCAACAACTCGCGCGCGGCAAAACGATGCGCAATCACCGGCGTCGCGACGCGCCAGAGCAAAACCGCGGCGGCGACCCACGCCACGCCGGACGGTAGCGCGAACACGATCGAGCCGCCCTCGAGATTTTTCAAAGGCGGCGGTGCAAAGACTTTCGTCACGGTAAGGCAACCGAGGTAAAAGCCGACCGGCGTCGCGATGTATGCCCACTCGCCCGAACCGAAGCGGGCGATCGCGCCGAACACGCATGCGCGATTGACGAAAGCGCCAAGTCCCAGAAGGAAGGCTCCGGTCACGGTCCAGCCGTTGACGGCGTAACCCGTCGGCGCCTGCGCGAGCCAGCCGAATTCGCGCGCGATCAGGAGGCCGCCAGCGACCCACACCGACGCTTCAACCAACGCGATCAGCCGCTGCGTGCCGCGACGCGCGATGACGTCGTCCACCGCCGCCACCGTGCAAGTGGCCCCGCGCTGGATGGCGAAGCCCATCGTGACGATACTCAGCGCCGCCACGGCGAAGACAAGGCCGCGGATCATGATGTCCATGCTCACCCCGCGAACACACGCGCCGCGATCGGCGCGGAACACCGCTCGAGCTCAAACGGAAAGCGGCGTTGCGTGGCGCGCTTCACGACTGGCCTTCGAGCGGCTTGAGTTGTCCGAGCAAGGTCGGAATCAACTCGCTGACGGTTGGATG
>JBBSEF010000064.1:0-16270 GCA_038240015.1 Burkholderiales bacterium | reverse complement strand
TCGATCGCGGGCGCGCACACGACCGCCGGCGGGGTTCACTTCGCGGCTTCGTGGGCCGATGTGTATCGGGTGAACCTGCATTCACGCATCGCGAGCCGCGTCCTCGTTCGCATTGCGCAAGGCCGCTATGGCAGCGAAGAGCGATCTTCGGCATCGCGCCGGGCGCCACGCGTCGCTTCGGATTCGAGCGCTTGAAGAACTTCGACGAAGCCGCGTGGACGCGATGTAAACAGAGCGCCTTGTCGCTCGCGCCGGATCGTGCCGATCGCGCGGCGCACCTCGCGGCGGATTTCGCGGCAGACCTGCTACGCGCGAGCGACGTGTCGGGCGATGCGGTGACGCTCACGCGCGCGAACCTCGAACGCGCCGGCATCGCGGGCGACGTCGCGCACGCGATCGCGGCCCGGCAGATCGATGCGCGCCAAGTCAAGCCGCATGCGGACACGGGCATCGTCGTCGTCAACCCTCCCTATGGCGCGCGTATCGGAATCCGTGGCGAGCGCTCAGTGCGAATGTACGATGGCGCGGACGATGGCGCCTACGATCATGCGCGCGATGCCGGTCAACGCGCGAATCACTCCGACGAGGACGCGAATCGCGACGACGCGTTGAGCGACTTCTTCGTCGAATTCGGCAATGCGCTCAAGCAACGATTCGCCGGGTGGACCTGCAACATCCTGACCTCGGACATGAACCTGCAACGCAAGCTCAGGCTCTCACCGGATCGACGCGTGCCGTTGTTCAACGGCGCGATCGAATGCCGTCTTTATCGCTTCGCGCTCGTGGCGGGTCAGCACGGCCGCCATGCGGAGCGCCCGGCGTCAAGCGGCCAGTAGCTTCTCGATGTCGCCGCGGATCGCGTCGGGACGCGTGGTGGGCGAATAACGCTCGATCACCTTGCCGTTGCGATCGACCAGGAACTTGGTGAAGTTCCACTTGATGTCCTTGGTGCCGAGAATGCCGGGCGCTTGGTTCTTCAACCATGCGAACAGCGGATGCGTACCGCCGCCATTGACGTCGATCTTCTCAAACAGCGGAAACGTGACGCCGTAGTTGCGCTCGCAGAACTGCGCGATGTCCTTGCTGTCGCCCGGCTCCTGCGTGCCGAACTGATTGCACGGAAAGCCGAGCACTTCGAAGCCGCGCTCGTGGAGCTCTTCGTAGAGTTCTTCGAGCCCCTTGTACTGCGGCGTGAAGCCGCATTGGCTCGCGGTATTGACGATCAACAGGACCTTGCCCCTGCACGCGGCGAGGTCGGCGGGCTTGCCGGAGAGTGAGTTGGCGGAGAAATCGTAGATCGTATTCATGGGGACTCCTTGACGCGCAAGCGTGAAGCATAGCGCGCTCGCGCGACGAGCCCCTTGCGCGTAATCGCCGGCCATCTCTCTCACTCCGCGTTGAGTGCTTCCATCAGCTTGCGACGCGAAGTGAGCAGCCCATTGGCCCCCATATCCTGCAGGTGGAGTTGCGTCGAAGGCGGCTGTGCTGTTGATCCGACGTGCCGTTCGAGCACCTTCAGGAAGGGACGCATCAGCCGCGGGTCGAAGTGCCCCGCGCTCTCGAGCATCATCTGTTCGATGCTCTCGCGATGCGACCACGCGCGCTTGTAGGGACGCACGTTGGTCAACGCGTCATAGACATCGGCCAATGCGCAAATGCGCGCCTCGAGCGGAATGCGTTCGCCAGACAAGTTGCTGGGATAGCCGGCGCCGTTCCACCATTCGTGATGGTGCTTGGCGATCACAGCGGCCATCTGCAGGGTCGGGTCATCCGAACCTTGCAAGAGGAAGGCGCCCACTTCGGCATGAGCCCGCATCGCGGTGACCTCGCTCGGATCGAGCGGGCCGGGCTTGAGCAGGATCAATTCGTTGACGCTGATCTTGCCGATGTCGTGCAAGCGTGCAGCGTGCTCGATGCGCATGCAATATTCGTGATCCATGCCGATCTCTTGCGCGAGCATGCCCGCCAGACGACCGACTCGAAAACAATGTTGTCCGGTCTGGTCGTCGAAGAATTCGGCGGCAAGAGCCCAGTTCTCGGCTGTGTGATAAGCGCTGGTCCGGATCGCAGTGCGTATCGATGCCGTCCGCAGCTTGGCGAGGTCGTCGTGAACCGCGGTCAACTCGTCGTGCTTGCGGACCCGGCTTGCAGACGGGGCGCCTGCAATTGCAACGGGCGCGCTGGTGATGTCCGGGGCCAACCAGTTGCGCAGGCGCGCACAAGGATCGAACGCCACGTCGGCCTGCGAGGCAGCTTCATCGGTGGCGCGCGCGACACCCTTATCGTTCATCTGCCGATAGAACTTGGCGTGCTTGACGCTGGTGATGTACTCGACCAATTCCTTGGCGTAGGCGATGCCGATCTTGGAGTTGGAAGTCGCCGCTACCATGGTGGCGTCGAAGTCGTCGTGTCGCCTGATACCGGAAGGTTGGCGGCTATGCACCTGGATCAAGGCGCGCAATACGTCGTCGTGATAAAGGCGCGTCTGCTTGCTCTTGTGATAGAGCTCGGCGAGTTGTTTTCTGGCGCGAACTTCGCGCACCGGATCGCGGCTGGCCCAGTCGCACAGCGCAGCGGCGGTGCCCAAAAGAATTTCGACGCGCGGATTCTGGACAGAAGCGGCGCGTTCTTTGGCGGCGGCCATCAGCGCATCGGCCGTCTCTTCGTCATTGTGGGCGAGGAGATACATGCAGCGGACAAATTCGAAGGTCGCGCGGGTCGCAATGTCCACAAGTGGATTTTCAATTGTCTCGCACGCGATGCTCATGTATTTGAGTGCGGCAGCGTGATTGCCAAGTCGGTGCGCACTAAAGAGGCCGTTAGTTGCATTTACAAAACGCAACTGTTGGCCTTGAGCTGTTTGAGTATTACAAACGAAAGCCTTGTCGATCACCTCAAGTGCATCGAGATAAAGGCCCATTTCCTTCAAGAGTGCTCCGGTCATCGTAAATGCGGAACATTCCAAAAGTGGATCGCCCATTTCTCGAGCAAGAACTAACGCGCGTTCGAGGCACTGGCAAGCGTCTTCGAAATTCGCCGTGTCCAAGTAAACGCTACTCAGACTGATATTTGCATAGCGCTCAAGGTTCTTGTATCCGAAGTTCTTCGCGAGCGTCGCTGCCGCCCTACCGCGCGGAATGCCGTCGAAACTGCGGCCGGTCCGCTGATAATAGAAGCACGCATCGGACAAGATTTTGACGCGCTTTTCGACATAGGCGTCGCTGTCGATCTGCATCAAAACCGATGTCAGATGATCAAGCGATTCGCGATCTTCGACGCCGAAATTCGCCATCGCGGCAACTGCCTGCGCTTCCAAAGTCTCGAAAGCCGTAAGGTTGCCGGAGGAAAGCTGATCATCCAAAACCTGAGCGTCCACAGCGACGTCACTGCTCGAGGCATTGTGGGATTTCGGCGAATGACTCATGACATTGCTCGCAAGGTGGTCGTTGCTACATTAATCTTTGCCACAGCGCTACATTCCGCGTCAGTTTCTGACGCAATTTATCTCTACCTTCTCGGAGCTCTTCATGATCGCTGACATCCAAACCCAAGAACTGGCTCTCGACATCGCTACCGAGCAGCAGTATGTATTTGTGGAACAGGCCGAACTGAGTTACGTCGGCGGCGGAACGGCAGTGGCGCTCGTCTGATTAAAAGCAACATCCAAGCCCACCGCCGGCAATTCAGCTTCGCATCGCGAGGCTGATTGTCGGCGTCGTTATTTGTGCATGGCACGGGCTCGCTCTTTTTCTTCGCCCCCTTCGAGAAAGAGGATCTCTCAACCTTTTGCACCCTGTCCCTCCCAGTGATGGGCAGGGCAACTCACACGAGATCGAGGTGCGCGATCCCCTTCGTGAGATCTGCGGCGCGGGCGTTCTTGCTGTGCAGCTTGATCGTCAGGCGCAGGTCGTTGACCGAGTCGGCGTTGCGCAGCGCGTCTTCGTAGGAAATCTTGTCGGCCTCGAAGAGATCGAACAGCGCCTGATCGAAGGTCTGCATGCCGAGCTCTCGCGAGCGCTTCATGATCTCCTTGATCTCGTGCACGTCCCCCTTGAAGATCAGATCAGAGATCAACGGCGAGTTGAGCATGATCTCCACCGCCGGAATGCGGCCCTTGGTGTCCTTCAACGGAATCAGGCGCTGTGAAATCATCCCCTTCAGGTTCAGCGACAGATCCATCAACAACTGCTGGCGGCGCTCATCGGGGAAGAAGTTGATGATGCGATCGAGCGCCTGATTCGAGCTGTTGGCGTGCAAGGTCGCCATGCACAGATGGCCGGTCTCGGCAAACGCGATCGCATGCTCCATCGTTTCGCGGTCCCGGATTTCGCCGATCAGGATCACGTCGGGCGCCTGACGCAGGGTGTTCTTCAACGCGGCGAACCAGTCCACCGTATCCACACCCACTTCGCGTTGCGTGATGATGCAGTTGATGTGCGGGTGAACGTATTCGATCGGATCCTCGATCGTGACGATGTGTCCGTAGCTGTTCTCGTTGCGATGTCCGACCAGCGCTGCGAGCGTCGTCGTCTTGCCCGAGCCGGTCGCGCCGACCATGATCATGAGGCCGCGCTTGGTCATCACCACGTCTTTCAGGACCAGCGGGATGCCGAGTTCTTCGACGGTCGGGATGCGGGTCGTGAGGGTGCGCAGCACGAGCCCGATGCGGCCCTGCTGCACGAAGGCGTTGCAGCGAAACCGCCCGATGCCCGCGGGGCTGATCGCGAAGTTGCATTCCTTGGTCGATTCGAATTCCGCGGCCTGCTTGTCGTTCATGATCGCGCGCGCCAGCTCGCTCGTGTGCTGCGGGGTCATCGCCTGGTTCGACACCGGCGTCACCTTGCCGTCGATCTTGAAGGCCGGCGGAAATTCCGCGGTGATGAAAAGATCCGAGCCCTTCTTGCTGACCATCAGGCGCAGCAGGTCGTACATGAATTTGGTGGCTTGTTCGCGTTCCATTCGCTTGCCTCGTTAGGTCGTTCCAGCTCCAGCCCGCATCACGAAAAAAACTTCACACTGGAAAACTGTCCTTGTTCGAAGCCCGGTTGCGCGCCTCGACCGGGTTGACGAGATTACGCCTGACCAGATCGATCAGGTTCTGATCGAGCGTCTGCATGCCGACGTTCTGCCCGGTCTGTATCGCCGAATACATCTGCGCGATCTTGTTCTCGCGGATCAGGTTACGAATCGCCGGCGTACCGATCATGATCTCGTGCGCGGCAAGACGGCCGCTGCCGTCCTTGGTCTTCAACAGCGTCTGCGAAATCACGGCGCGCAGCGACTCCGACAGCATGGTGCGCACCATTTCCTTTTCCGCCGCGGGAAACACATCGACGATGCGGTCTATGGTCTTGGCGGCCGAACTCGTGTGCAGCGTGCCGAACACCAGATGCCCGGTCTCGGCGGCCGTCAATGCGAGGCGTATCGTTTCAAGGTCGCGCAATTCGCCGACCAGAATCACGTCCGGGTCTTCGCGCAGCGCGCTGCGCAGTGCATTGTTGAACGACAGCGTGTGCGGTCCGACCTCGCGCTGATTGATCAGGCACTTCTTGGACTCGTGCTCGAACTCGATCGGGTCTTCGACGGTGAGGATGTGCCCGTACTCGTTCTCGTTGATGTGGTTCACCATCGCGGCCAGTGTCGTCGACTTGCCCGAGCCGGTCGGACCCGTGACCAGCACGATGCCGCGCGGCTGATTGGAAATTTCGGTGAAGATCTTCGGGGCATTCAATTCTTCGAGCGTCTGCACTTTCGAAGGGATGGTCCGCATCACGGCGCCCGCGCCGCGGTTCTGCACGAAGGCGTTGACGCGAAAGCGTGCAAGACCGGGAATCGCGAACGAGAAGTCGCACTCGAGGTTCTCCTCGTAGAACTTGCGCTGACCGTCGTTCATGATGTCGTAGATCATGCCGTGGACATCCTTGTGTTCCATCGGCGGCAGGTTGATACGGCGCACGTCGCCATGCACGCGAATCATCGGCGGCAATCCCGCCGAGAGGTGCAGGTCCGACGCCTTGTTCTTGACGACGAAGGCCAGCAATTCCGAAATGTCCATCCCATATCCTTGAAGGGCAGTGCTTGATTGGCTCAACGCGCGGTCAGGCTGCGAGCGCGTGCGAGGTTCAGGATGAAAGCCAGCCGCGCGACGACCCCATGTTATGTTTGTCCCACCCTCGCAACTTCGCGACCTCGACCCTTTGTTATCGACCCACGCAAAGAAAAGTTGATTCGTCGATCGGAGGGAGCGCGCCCGAGGCGACCTGTGGAGCATCGCGCGAGCCGGTGAGCGGCCCGCCTTGTTTTCTCGACCGATTATGTCCGCAACGGCAAATAACCTGCAAGGCGTGTTCCAACGCATCCGGATAGCTGTGGAAGCCGCGCAACGCGCGCCCGATGCGGTCAAACTGATTGCCGTCACTAAGACTTTCCCCGCTTGCCGCGTGCTCGAGGCAATGGCGGCAGGACAGTTCGCCTTCGGCGAGAACTATGTGCAGGAGGGGGTCGCGAAGATGCGCGAGGTCGAAGCTGCGCACGGGGAGCGGCATCTGGGCCATGCGCCCGAGTGGCACTTCGTCGGTCCCATCCAGAGCAACAAGACCCAGGCGATCTCGACTCATTTCGATTGGGTGCACAGCGTCGATCGTCTGAAGATCGCCGAGCGCCTGTCGATGCAGCGTGATCGCGAGCGCGCGCCTCTCAACGTTCTGCTCGAAGTCAATCTCGACGGCGAAGCGACAAAGAGCGGCGTGGCGCCCGATGATCTGCATGCGCTCGCGCGCGCGGTCGTCACCCTTCCGCATTTGCGCATGCGCGGTTTGATGGCTGTACCCGAAACGCGCAGCGATCACGCGGCACAGCGCGCGGCTTTCGCGCGGCTTCGCATGCTGGCCGAAGATCTGCGCAAAGCGGGTCTGCCTTGCGACCAATTGTCGATGGGCATGTCGGCCGATCTCGAAGCCGCGATCGCCGAAGGCGCGACGATGGTCCGCGTGGGCACGGCGATCTTCGGCGCGCGCACACCGCGACGCGTCTTGAACATCCCCCAGGAGCAACCCCCATGAAAATTGGCTTCGTCGGCGGCGGCAACATGGCACAGGCCTTGATAAGCGGCATGGTCGCGCAGCGCATCGACGCGGACTTCGTGGTGGTCGAGCCGCATGCGGCAACACGAGAAACGCTTCTTCGAACGCTGCATCGCATCGCGTTGCACGATGTAGCTTCGGCCGACCTCGCGGGATGCGACGCGGTGGTGTTCGCGGTCAAGCCTCAGCAGTTTCGCGAAGCCGCGACTTCGGCTGCACGATGGCTGGCGCGGCCCATGCCGCAGACATCGCCGCACACGACCCAGCAGACGACGCCGCAACCGCTCGTCATCAGCATCGCCGCCGGCATCCGCACGCGCGAGATCGCGCATTGGCTGGGCGCCGAGCACGCGCATCGCGCCATCGTCCGCGCGATGCCCAACACGCCGGCCCTGATCGGCGCAGGCATCACCGGCCTTTTTGCAACCGCCGATGTCGATGCGCACGGGCGCGCACTCGCGCAGACGCTGCTGGGCGCGGTCGGCCAGACCTTGTGGGTCGATGAAGAGAGCACGCTCGATACGATCACCGCGGTGTCGGGCAGCGGCCCCGCGTACGTGTTCGCGTTCATCGAAGCCTTGCAGGAAGGCGCGCGCGAACTCGGTATCGGCGAAGAAGATGCGCGCCGCCTTGCGGTGGCGACTTTCGTCGGCGCGAGTCGCCTCGCCTACGAATCGAAGGAGCCGATCGCGGTCCTGCGCGAACGAGTCACATCACCCGGCGGCACCACGCACGCGGCGTTGATTCACCTTCAGGAACGCCACGTCAATTCGGCGATCGTGGCCGCGGTGCGTGCAGCCGCGAAGCGATCGGCCGAACTCGGCGACGAGTTCGGCCGCGATGCGTAGCGAACCCTTGATCCAGGCTCGACGTCATCACGGCTTCATGCGTGGTGCATAAGCAGCCGGTCGACCACGAGTCCTGCGAACACCGCTGCGCCCAACCAGTTGTTGTGCCGGAAAGCCTCGAAGCATCCTTCGCGTGTTCGCGTGCGAATCAAACGATAGTGATGGAGCGCGACGCCCGCCGCGACGATCAGGCCCGCGTCATAGGCCCACGTCAGTCCCGCCATCGCACCCGCGAGCGCGAGCAGCGCGAGCGTGGCTGCGTAGCAGACCATGACGGCGGCCACATCGTAGCGACCGAAGGTGATCGCCGCGGTGCGAATGCCGATCTTCACATCGTCGTCGCGATCGACCATCGCGTACTCGGTGTCGTAGGCCAGCGCCCAGAACACGTTGGCCGCGAGCAGGGTCCACGCGACCGGCGGCACGCGGCTCTCGATCGCGGCGAAGGCCATCGGAATACCGAAGCCGAATGCGATGCCCAGATAAGCCTGGGGCAGCGCGAAGAAGCGCTTGGTGAACGGATAGCTCGCTGCGACGAACACAGCGACGAACGACAGCGCGATCGTCAGCGCATTCAGCGGCAGGATCATGAGAAAGGAGACGGCGGCCAGCACGGCTGCGACCATCAAGGCTTCCCATCCTGCGATGCGACCGCTCGTCAATGGCCGCTCTGCGGTGCGCGCGACGTGACGATCGAAATCGCGGTCGGCCCAGTCGTTGATCGCGCATCCCGACGATCGCATCAACACCGTGCCGACTACGAAGACCGCAAGCACGTAGAGCGGCGGTCGTCCGTCGGACGCGATCCACAAGGCCCACAACGTGGGCCAGAGCAAAAGCAGGATGCCGATCGGCTTGTCGATGCGCACCAGATGCGCATACAGCGCGAGACGCTCGCGCAGCCACGCAGGACCGCGTGTGGGTGAGGATTCCCGCACGTTCAATCGCGTCACGCCATGGGGTTCACTTCAACAGGCTGCGCAACATCCACGCGGTCTTCTCGTGAATCTGCAATCGTTGCGTGAGCATGTCGGAACTCGACTCGTCGCCCGCCTTATCGCTCGTTTGAAAAGCCGTGCGCGCGGTACGCGTGACCGCCTCATGACCCTTGACGAGATAACTCACCATGTCCATGGCGGCGGGACTGCCCGCAACTTCCTCGATCGAAGTCAGCTTGGTGAGTTCTCCATAAGTCCCGGGGGCATGAAAGCCGAGCGAGCGTATCCGTTCGGCGATCGTATCGACTGCGAGCCACAACTCGTTGTACTGCGTCTCGAACATCAGATGCAAGGTGTTGAACATCGGACCTTCGACATTCCAGTGGAAGTTGTGGGTCTGCAGATAAAGCGAATACGTATCGGCAAGCAGATGCGACAATCCTCTTGCGACATGCTCGCGATCGGGGGCCGAAATGCCGATGTGAATCGAGGAGGCGTCGGTCGGAACGACCGCGTTGGATTTCTTCTTGGCCATGGCTGGCTCCTTCTTCAAAGAGCAGATGGTAGCGATGCGTGAAGCGGACGGCCAATCGATTCGCTCGAACGACTCGATAGCGAACGCGCTATGCACGAGGTGCTTCGCTCAAACGACGAACGCATCGAGCGCGAGCTTCTTCATTCCCGCAAGATCGCAAGCGAGTATGGCCTTGCGCAGCAGGTCGATCGCGGCGCGACGCGGAAAGGTCTTGCGCCATGCGAGCACGACGCGACGACCAGGGACGGGATCCTCGAAGGGCAGATAGCGCAGCAGGCTGTCGCGCGGCAGTGGCTGCGGAATTGACGTGCGCGGCAGCATCGTCACGCCAATTCCGCTTGCCACCATGTGGCGAATGGTTTCCAGCGACGAGCCTTCGAAGGTTCTGCGCATGCCGCTGTCGGGCATCCACGACGCGATCGACAAGGGAGCGATTTCCGGACACGCTTCTAGCACCTGATCGCGAAAGCAGTGGCCTGCGCCCAGCATCAGCATGGTTTCCTTCTTCAGGTCGCCGGCCGAAATCTTCTCGCGCGTCTTCCACGGATGCTCGCGCGAAATCGCGACGATGAAGTCCTCGTCGTACAGCGGCTGCACCATCAGTCCCGAATCGGGCAGGGGCAAGGCCATGATCGCCGCGTCGATGTCGCCGTGCTTCAAGAGTTCGAGCAGCCTGCCCGTGTAGTTCTCCTGAAGGATCAGCGGCATCTGCGGCGCATCGTCGATGATGCGCTTGACCAGAGGCGGCAACAGGTAGGGGGCTATCGTGTAGATCACGCCGAGGCGCAGCGGTTCGTTAAGCGGGTCCTTGCCGCCGGTGGCGATCTCTCTGATCGCTGCGCTTTGTTCGAGCACGCGCTCGGCCTGTGCCGCGATCTGCGCGCCGATCGGCGTGACGCCGATCTCGCCGCCCCCGCGTTCGAACAGGGTGACGCCCAGTTCTTCTTCGAGCTTCTTGACCGCGACCGACAACGTCGGCTGGCTGACGAAGCAGGACTCCGCGGCACGACCGAAGTGGCGCTCGCGCGCGACCGCGACGACGTAGCGCAATTCAGTGAGCGTCATTATTTTCTTTGGTATGCGAGAGCGACATGAACCGGCCGCCGAGGCCGCTTCATGTCGGAGCCGCTGCGGGGTCGCATCCCGCTGACGCGGGAACCCTGCTCCGCCCTTCGCGGCTCTACTTGGACCCGACCACCGATGCTTCCTTGCGGATTGCGTCGATCAGCTCCTTGCCCACGCGCGAAGCCATGTCCGTATAGACCGGTTGAAGGGCTTTCTTCCATTCGGCCTTCTGCGCGTCGGTGAGCGTGATGATCTCGGTGCGTCCGGCGGCCTTGATCTTCGCGAGCGCCTCATCGTTCTCCTGTTGGGCGATTGCGTTGGTGTAGCGCGTGGCGTCCTTCATCGCGCCTTCGAGGGCGGTGCGAATGTCGGGCGGCAGTCCCTCCCAGAACTTCTTGTTGACGATCACCGCATAGCCGATGTAGCCGTGGTTCGAGAGCGTCAGATACTTCTGCACTTCGTGCGTCTTCTGCGAATAGATATTCGACGGCGTGTTCTCGGTGCCATCGACCACGCCCGTCTGCAACGCCTGATAGACCTCCGAGAAGGCCAGCACTTGCGGCAACGCGCCGAGCGCGTGGAATTGCGCTTCGAGCACCTTCGACGATTGAATGCGCATCTTCTGGCCCTTGAAATCGCCTGGTGTACGCAATGGCTTGTTCGCCGTCATGTCCTTGAAACCGTTGTCCCAGTACGCGAGGCCCTTGATGCCCTTGCTGTCGAGCTTCTGAAACAGCGACGCGCCGATCGGCCCCTCGGTCACGCGGGCGAGCACCGTCTTGTCGGGAAAGATGAACGGCAGATCGAACGCCTCGAATTCCTTCGCGCCCAGAGGTCCGAACTTGGATACCGAAGGCGCAAGCATCTGCACCGCGCCGAGTTGCAGGGCCTCGAGTTCTTCCTTGTCCTTGTAGAGCGTCGAGTTCGGATAGACCTCGACCTTCACACGGCCTTTGGTGCGCTCTTCGGCGAGTTGCTTGAAGCGCTCGGCGCCCTTGCCCTTGGGCGTGTCGTTCGCGACCACGTGGCTGAACTTGATCACGATCGGCGTTTGTGCAAACGCCGTAATGATCATCGACGACGCGGCGACGGTTGCCATGGTCGCCGCGATCATCGCTGCGCGTATCGATCCGACGCGCATGGCAAGAACTTTCTTCATCGATATTCTCCGGTTTGGTTGATACGATGCGGCGCTCAGCGGCGCCTTGACAATCTGCAGGACGATGCGCGCATCACGGGCCGCGCTCATTGGTCTGCGATGCCAGTGCGAGCACGCGCTCGGCCAGCAGAATCACGGCACGATCGACCATGCGGCCATCGATCTTGACGGCCGCGCCCTTCGACGATTCGGCGGCTTCGACCACCCGCCGCGCCCAGGCCTCGTCCTTCGCGCTCGGTGCGAATGCCTCGTGCACCGGCGCGATCTGATCGGGATGAATGCACAGCTTCCCTGTGAAACCGAAGCGGATGCCGCGCCGTGTCGCGTGAATGATCTCGCTCATCCTCGAGGTCTCGAGCGTGATGCCGTCGATCGGCCCCGCGATGCCCGCCGTGCGCGATGCCGCGACGATCGCGAAGCGCGCGGGCGCGAGTTCGGTTTGCTCGTCATCGGCCACCATGCCCAGATCGGCCTGAAAGTCGATATGTCCGAACGCGAGACGTGCCGTACCGTTTGCGCGTGCGATCGCGGCGAGTCGGCTGAAGCCCAATGCGCTTTCGATCATCGGCACCAGCGGTATCTCGCCGAGCCGCGCATACAGGGCCTCGAGCGCAACGACATTCTCGGCCTTCGGAACCATCACCGCAGCGGGCGACAGCGACGCGCAGAGCGCGGCATCGTCCGCCAGATCGAGCGAGTCGAGTCCGTTGATGCGAATCACGACGCGGTCCTCGTGATCGAAACTTCCCCATGCGGCGTCGAGCGCGGCGCGGGCCTTGTCCTTGTTGTCGTGCGCGATCGCATCTTCGAGATCGATGATGGCCATATCCGCGCCCGACGCGAGCGCCTTGGCATAGCGATCGACGCGATCGGCGGGAACGAAGAGAAAACTGCGCGCCGTCAGCAGACTCGAAGACATGTCGATCATCTCAATTCCAGTGGCGCCGGCAAGTGGGAATGTCGATTGAACCCGATTTCAGGGGCCGCGGTACATCGGGAGTTTGCCCTAACTGCTGTCGTCTTTCCGGCGACGACACGACTACACCGCACCTGCACTCCGCAATCGCGCGATGCCGGATCGGTCGAATCCAAGCTCTCCGAGAATTGCATCGGTGTGCGCACCCAACGCCGGAATCGCGCCCATCCGATATTCGAAGCGATCGTGCCGACCCGGCGGCAGCGGCGCGCGTATCGTCCCCTCGGGCGACTCGATCTCGCGCCAGTGCCTGCGCGCTTCGAGTTGCGGATGCGCCCACACCTCATCCATCGTGTTCATGCGCGCGTTGGCGATCTGCGCCGAGTCCAGCCGCTCGACGATCTGTTCGGCCGTCGACGTTGCAAAGGCCTCGACGATGGTCGCGCGCAAGGCATCGCGATGCAGATGCCGCAGCGAGTTCGATGCGAAGCGTTGGTCGCTCGCAAGCTCGGGCGCGCCGAGAACCTGGTTGCAGAACGCAGCCCACTCGCGCTCGTTCTGCAGACCCAGCATCACGGTCTTGCCGTCGCCCGCAACGAAGGGGCCATAGGGGTAGATGGTTGCGTGCTCGGCGCTCGAGCGCGCGGGAGGCGGCGCGCCGTCGAACGCGTAATAGAGCGGATAGCCCATCCACTCGACCAGCGCTTCGAGCATCGAGACATCGATGTGCGACACGATGCCGTCCTTTTGCCGCGCATAGAGCGCGGCCAGGATGCTGGTGTACGCATACATGCCGGCCGCGATGTCGGCGATCGAGCAGCCGGCCTTCGCGGGCTCATCCTCCGAACCGGTCACCGACAGGAAGCCGGCCTCGCTCTGGATCAAGAGGTCATAGGCCTTCTTGTCGCGATAGGGCCCATCGGCGCCATAGCCCGAGATGTCGCAGACGATCAGTCGCTCGTGCGTGGGTCGCAACGCCTGAGCGGACAAGCCCATGCGCGCGGCCGCACCGGGCGCGAGATTCTGCACCAGCACGTCGGCTTTCGCGATCAGCTTCATCAGCACGTCGAGCGCCGCGGGTTGCTTGAGGTCGAGCGTCAAACTTTCCTTGCCGCGATTGACCCACACGAAATGCGACGCCATCCCGTGCACGCGCTCGTCGTAAGCGCGCGCGAAGTCGCCGACGCCGGGCCGCTCGATCTTGATGACGCGCGCGCCGAGGTCGGCGAGCTGGCGCGTCGCGAAGGGCGCGGCGATCGCGTGTTCGAGCGAGACGACGGTGATGTCCGACAGAGGCAGGTTCATGGTCAGAACGATCGCGGCAGGCCGAGCACGTGCTCAGCCACATACGAAAGAATCAGGTTGGTCGAGATCGGTGCGACCTGATACAGGCGCGTCTCGCGAAACTTGCGTTCGACGTCGTACTCGGCCGCGAAGCCGAAGCCGCCGTGGGTCTGCAAACACACGTTGGCCGCTTCGAACGACGCCTTCGCGGCGAGGTACTTCGCCATGTTGGCTTCGGCGCCGCAAGGCTTGCCGGCATCGAACAGCTCACACGCCTTGAAACGCATCAAGTTCGCCGTTTCGAGTTCGATATAGTTCTCGGCGATCGGAAACTGCACGCCCTGGTTCTTGCCGATCGGTCGATCGAACACGATGCGTTCGTTCGCATAGCGGCGCGCCTTGTCGACGAACCACCAACCGTCGCCGATGCATTCGGCCGCGATCAAGGTGCGCTCGGCGTTGAGGCCGTCGAGGATGTAGCGAAAGCCCTTGCCCTCTGCGCCGATCAGGTTCTCGAGAGGAATTTCGAGCTCGTCGAAGAACACCTCGTTGGTCTCGTGATTGACCATGTTGGCGATCGGCCTCACCGTCATGCCCTTGCCGATCGCTTCATGCAGATCGACGAGGAAGATCGAAATGCCGTCGGACTTCTTCTTCACGTCGGAAAGAGGCGTGGTGCGCGCGAGCAGGATCATCAGGTCCGAATGCTGGATGCGCGAGATCCACACCTTCTGCCCGTTGACCACATAACGGTCGCCCTTCTTCACGGCCACGGTCTTGAGTTGCGTCGTGTCGGTGCCGGTGGTCGGCTCGGTGACCGCCATCGTCTGCAGTCGCAATTCGCCCGATGCGATGCGCGGCAGGTACGAGCGCTTCTGTTGTTCGGACCCATGCCGCAGCAGCGTCCCCATGTTGTACATCTGGCCGTGACACGCTCCCGCATTGCCTCCGGAGCGATTGATCTCTTCCATGATCACCGACGCTTCAGCGAGACCCAGACCCGAGCCGCCGTATTCAGTGGGAATCAGCGCGGCGAGCCAGCCGGCCGCGGTCAACGCATCGACGAATTCCTCGGGGTAGCCGCGCGCCATATCGACCTTCTGCCAATAGGCCGAGTCGAAGCGCCCGGTCAATCCGCGCAAGGCTTCGCGCATGTCCTGATAGCGATCGGGATGTGGGAGTTCGTTCTTCATCGCGAGGCTTTCTGATCGAGATCGGTTAGTTCCGCGGTCGCCTGCATCGCGAGGCCGCCGTCGATGTTGCGCGCCCACAGATGCACGGTCATGCCATCGGCATCGGGCCGGCCGCACACATCGAAGGCAGCGACATCGAACAACGGGCTGACCGCGCGAAACGAAAAGCCCGTGAGCGTCGCATCCGGAAGATGCTTGCGCACCAGTTCGACCAGCAGCGTGGCGATCAACGGACCGTGCACGACCAATCCCGGATAGCCCTCGACCTCGGTGACATAACGGTGATCGTAGTGAATGCGATGCGCGTTGAAGGTCAGCGCCGAATAGCGAAACAGCAGCACATCGTCGGGCATGATGCGCTCGCTCCATGCTTCATCGGTCGGTGCACGCGGCGGTGTCGCAGTATTGGCGCCGGACTCGGGCGCTTCACGATAGACGATGTCGTGTTCCTCGGTCAGCACCAGACCCGCGTGGTTCGACAGCGCGTGCTTCACCAGCACGAACACCAGATCGCCGCTCTTGCCGCTCTTCTTCGAAACCGACTCGATGCGAGAGACGCGTTCGAGCGCATCGCCGATGCGGATCGGAGCGTGCCATGCGAGACGACCTCCGGCCCACATGCGACGCGGCAAAGCGACCGGCGGCAGAAAACCGCCGCGCTCGGCGTGTCCATCGGGTCCGATCGCCGATCGTATCGGTCGCGGAAGGAAATAGAGCCAGTGCCAGAGTGGCGGCAAAGCATCGCCGGTCTTCGGCGCGGGGTCGTTGCGATCGAGCGTTGCCGACATCGCGGCGACCGGTACTGACGTCACCAGGTCGCTCGTTGTTTCAGTACGGCCGACCCAGTTCGATAACGCGGCGGAAGGATCGATCCCGGAGGTGTTCGGTGAACGGTTCATTCGGCGATCGTGCCCGAGCAGTCGGGCAATGACAAATGCCGGAGGCGCGCCGACGTGTTCGCGATTCTAGGCGGGGACGCCAAGTTGGTTGCCACCGCGCTCGCGACCGTCGCGCGTGTTTGATGCCGACACCGGGTCGACGTCGAGGCCGGCCCGACTCAAGACCCGTTGTATCCGTCTACGGTGGGAGCGGTACGCGGCAGTCGAATGGTGAATACGGTGGCATCGACCGACGATCTCACGTCGATCGTGCCGTGATGGCCCAGCACGATTTCGCGGACGATGAAAAGGCCCAGCCCCAGGCTGGTCTTTGCGCGGTTATTCAGGTCGGACACAGGAGTCGGCGCCTGG
>JBBSEF010000063.1:0-16641 GCA_038240015.1 Burkholderiales bacterium | reverse complement strand
GTACTTCCACTGGCCGCCGACCTTGACGTAGGTCTCGTCCATCCGCCCGCTCATGCCGACCGAGAACTTGCGCCGACGGCAAACCGCCGCCAGCACCGACAACATCTTGATCGCCCAGCGGTGAATGGTCGAGTGATCGACAAACACGCCGCGCTCGGCCATCATCTCCTCAAGGTGGCGCAGGCTCAGCGGGTAGGCGATATACCAGCGCACGTATACCAGCATGATCTCCACCGGATAGTGAAGTCGCTTGATCGCCTGGCGCAAGGCCGCGATCATGGTTTTCGGGTCGATTCGCCATCGGCCGACCCTAACACCTCGCGCTTGTTGCGACAGAACCTCCACACACACTTACGAAGACAACTTCACGATGACAGCACATTCTCCGACCCGCCGATCGTTGCTGAAAGCGTTCGCGCTGCCTTGGCTCATGGCCGGCTGCAGTTCGCCGTTGCCGCTGGTGAAAGCGCCGGCCCGCGACGCCGAAGCCGACTCGCGCCTTCGGGACAGCGCGCAGGCACACGGCTTAGACGCATACAGAAAATTGAACGACATCAACGTCAGCTACAGCGGCGAATGGCGGCCGCTCGTGAACCGCATTCAGCCCCAGGTCGTCGACGCAGGCTTCCGGGGCAGCTCGCAGGAACGGCTGATGCCTGGAGCCGGAATTGTCGCGCAGTCATACAGCGGGCCGATGGGTCGCAAGCAGGTGGTGTGGCGGCGCAGCGGCCGCATGCCCGATGAAATGGGCCGCGTGGCAGTCTGGTTCAACGGCGTGCGCAGCAACGACGAGGCCGCACAGAGCGCTGCCGCGCTGGTGGCCGAGAGCTACGGTCTGTTCCTGCTCGGGCCGCTGTGGCTGGTCGATCGCCGGCTGCAAACGCAGATGGGCGGCACCGAGCGCGTCGACGGTCGCATTTGCGACGTGGTCAATGTATGGCTGTCGCCCGGCTTGGGCCGAGTCGCAACCGATCGCGTCGCGCTCTGCATCGACCGCGTCGACAGTCTTGTGCGTCGCATGCGCTTCACGCTCGAAGGCTTCGTCAACACGCAAGGCGCGGTAGCCGAGGTCGACACCTTCGAGCACGAGCGCCGTTTCGGCGTGGTGTGGCCGATGCGCTCGTTCGAACGAATCGTGCATCCGATCTCGCTGCCGGCGCACGACTGGCGCGTCACCGGCCTGGACGTCAATCGAGGATACGAGGCAAATGACGTGACTGAAGGGTCGTTCCAAGGCGCCGCTGCCGCACCTGCAGCACCCCTTCCAGCCTCATGAGCAGATCACCCTGATCGTGCATTCGGCGACCGACGAACTGGGACGCAACCGGCCCTGACAGGAGACCACATGAGTTTGGCTCAGCTTCAAGACCTGCACGGTCGTGTCGCGCTCGTCACCGGCGGCTCGCGCGGCCTCGGGCTGCAGATGGGCGAAGTGCTCGGCGAACTCGGTGCAAAGGTTGCGATCACGGCGCGCAGGAAGCACGAGCTCGACGCCGCCGCCGAGCACCTGAAAGGCCTCGGCATCGAAGCGCTGCCGCTGGTCTGCGACATGGGCGACCTAGCGGCGATTCCAGCGATGGTCGAGCAGGTCATCAGCTCGCTTGGACCAATCGACATCCTCGTCAACAACGCCGGCACCTCGTGGGGCGCGCCGACCGTCGATCATCCGCTCGACGGCTGGCACAAGGTGATCACGCTCAACGTAACGGCGATCTTCGTCGTCACGCAGGAGGTCGGTCGGCGCTGCATGGTGCCGCGTAAGAAAGGCAAGGTGATCAACATCGCGTCGATCCAGGGCCTGACCGGTACCTACCCCGAGGGCATGCCGACTCTGGCCTACAACGCGAGCAAGGGCGCGGTCGTCAACATGACGCGCACGCTCGCAGCCGAGTGGGCGCCGCTGGGCATCAACGTCAACGCGATCGCGCCCGGCTGTTTCCCGACCAAGATGACGGCGCCGATCGCCGCGGCGTTGGGCGCCGACAAGACCGCGAGCATGGCGCCGATGAATCGTGTCGGTGGACCCGAAGACCTCAAGGGCATCACGGCGCTGTTTGCGTCCGATGCATGCGGTTTCATTACCGGACAAATCCTCGCGGTCGACGGAGGCTTGACCGCGATTTGAGAAAGAGGGATTGATCGTGCGAGGAACCACCTTGTCAGAGATGACTTGGATCAAGTCATATGCCTCGCGCACTTTGGTCGTGAAAAACGAGGGCAGCAAGCTCATAAAGGCTCTTCGCATTGCCGTACACAAGGACAGTTAGCCTGATCGAAAAAAACCCCACAGAGCTCGCCGGGTTCGGTGCTGATCCCAAGCCGGGGCAGTAGCCATCGCGTTGCAGCGACGTAACGGGGATGGCTTGCACTACCGTATCCCATGATTTCAATTGAACATCCTGACGGCGCTTCAGGCGCGCGTCGTGCGGCCCGTTCCTTGCTCGTCATTCCAGTCAGGGCGTCACGGCGACCCCGCAAATAGTCATGCCCGACGAATCTCGTCATAAGCTGACGAAAACCGCGCGGGCTTACCTGGAATCGATCATGGCCAAGCAGCGAACCCGCACCCATTTTGAATATCCGAAGATCACGCCGACGACGGGTTGGTTCTCGCCGAATGTTGTGCCCATTCGCGAAGGCGAGTACGAAGTCGAGCGCGTGCCACATTGGGACGACGATGTGCGCGTCATCGATCGCATGAAGTTTCATAGCGGACACTGGTTCCAGATGGCCGGCGAGATGAGCGAATGCGGACTCGGCATCTTGCGCTGGCGCGGCCTCGCACAACGATCTTCATGACTTCTAGTCAAAAGGATAAGCCCGTGGGCGTCTGTGCGCTGTGCACGCACGCCACATACAGTCTTTCCCGCGTTGCTGAAATTTGTTCGAAGTGCCCCGGCCCACGGTCAAAGCGCGGCGTGTATCAGCCGACCATTACCGCGGACGATTGGGCTGCGTGCCACAGATGCGAGGCCACTGGCATTGCGCACAATCGGCAGTGCAGGTATTGCAACGGAGTAGGCTGGCTGTTCGCGCGAATCGGCGGCTTCGATGGACGGATGCGTCAGAAGGCGCTTCCCGTTTGGCACAACCCAATTGAGTAGCCCGACCACGTTTAGATGCGACGCTCGCCAACGTTCACAGCGGCCAATGGGCCTCTCTGATCGGCACGCATTCCGTGCGTAAGAATCGGCAACTTCGCCGCCACCACTGCCCGCTGAATCTCGCTCGGCTTGCGAACGATGGCGAACAATAAAGTGAAGATCGCGACCTGGAACATCAACGGCGTCAACAAGCGCCTTGAGCTTCTTGTCCAGTGGCTTGACGAAACATCTCCTGATGTACTCGCGCTGCAGGAATTAAAAATCACCAATAATGATTTTCCACATCGTCGCTTGGCAGATGCAGGCTATGGTTCGCTCGTCGTCGGCGAGCGGACCTGGAACGGCGTAGCGTTGCTGGCCAAGGGAAGCCAACCCATTGAAGTGCGACGCACCCTTCCTGGAGACCCCCACGACTTGCAAGCACGGTACGTGGAGGCCGCAATCGAAGGCGTTCTTTACGCGTCGATCTACCTGCCTAACGGCAACCCTTGCCCCGGGCCCAAGTTCCAGTACAAGCTGAACTGGTTCGAACGACTCATCGCTCACGCGCAGTCGATGCTCGACGCCGATATTCCTGTCGCGTTGCTGGGCGACTTCAATGTGGTCCCGACCGACCACGATATCTACCCGACCACGATATCTACCCGACGACTTCATATGACGACAACGCCCTGCTGCAGCCCGCGTCGCGCGACGCATTTGATCGCCTCGTAGCCCAGGGCTGGAAAGATGCCCTGCGCACGAAGCACCCGCGCGAGTCGATTTACACGTTTCGGGACTACATGCGAAATCGCTGGGCTCGCAAATCGACCACGTTCTGCTTGGTCCCCGGTTAGCGAAGCGTCTCGTTGCAGCTAACGTAGACAGCGCCGTGCGAGGCCGCGAGGCTTCGAGCGACCACGCACCCGTGTGGGTTTCGCTGAGGTGATCGACGTCTCCGTGTCCCTGCTGGCTATGCCGAACCCGGTCTCAGCCACCATTCACTCATTAGATCAGCGTGTCGGGCTGCAGCCGAACCGAAGCCGACGTTCCATCCGCAGCAAAGACATCTTTAGTTTCTCCTTGAAGTTGTCGCCACGAGGCGAGCGAATACAACGCGGCCGCGGCGCGATTGGCTGACGAGCAGAGCGTGGTCCTTTCCAAGGCGAGTCTCACTTTAATAAGGGAAAATTGGTCGAATGAAAATCACCAAGCGCGCGAAGAAGTCGGCGACGGCAGTGCAAAGCTGCTCGAAAAAATTGCCGCCGTATTTCGCTATTTAAAGTAATGCAAATTATTGCGGTCTAGGTTCCTTGCCTCGTTCTTTGGGTGCGTTCCGACCTTTAACGATCACTCAATGGAAACCGTCCAAAGAAACTCGCAGTTTTTCAACATTTGTTATTAATAGTCGCTTTGTCAATGCTTTTCGATTTCCCAATGCAAGCTGCCGCTGTCAATCTGCCGCAAGGCGCGTTCGAACTCGTCCAACGGCTGTCCACCCTGGAATCAGATGGCGGTCGTCGATGATGATGGAAGGCACCGAATGCGGCTGATCCACGTAATCGATGAGCTATCGTTTGCGTTTAGCGTGGGCGATGGTTTCGCGAATTCGGGTGAGATTCTAATCGCGCTGCGCAACGCGGGCGGCGAGATCCTGAATGAGGCGCAGACGCGTGTGCAGGCCAACGGACTGAAAGTCGACACCGTGCTGAGCGACACTTTGGCTCGGCGCGTGTGCGCCCTCGTCATTGCTCAAGCGGGCGTGTGGGGCGCTGTCGGGCGCCTATTCATGGGCAGCGATGCTGAGAACATTGTTCGCACTGCACCGATCCCGGTTCTATTGTTGCGTTCTATCGTCTCCGCGTCCAAAGCCGTCATTTGACAGGGATGGTTCCTGACGCGGAATGGCAGTTCGTCAAGTTGCGCGTCCAAGGTCTCTTTGCGCAATGTCATCATGAGTATTTGCCTGACTTCCGATATTGGTTGGGCGCAGCTGTTCGGGAGCGTTAGCCTCGTTCATGAGCGCCAGTGCGTGGGGCCCCCATCGCCGCAATGGATCGGAAGGTCGCTGAGCGATCCACATAGGGCGCACTGTGCGCCCATCAATTTTTTGGAGCACATATGAAGGCATTGGTTTACGGCGGACCAGGGTTGAAGGCGATCGAAGACCGTCCGACGCCCGAGATCCGGGCGCCCGGCGACGCGATCGTGAAGATGGTGAAGACAACCATCTGCGGCACCGATCTGCATATCCTCAAAGGCGACGTCGCCACCTGCGCACCGGGTCGCATCCTCGGACACGAGGGTGTTGGACTCGTCGATTCCGTCGGCGCTGGTGTGACCGCGTTCCACCCAGGCGACCGCGTGCTCATCTCGTGCATCTCTTCCTGCGGCAAGTGCGACTACTGCCGGCGCGGCATGTACTCGCACTGCACGACCGGGGGCTGGATTCTTGGCAACGAGATCGATGGCACGCAAGCCGAATATGTCCGTATCCCGCACGCAGACACCAGCCTATACGCGATTCCTGATGGATTGGACGAAGAGGCGCTGGTCATGCTGAGCGACATCTTGCCGACCGGCTTCGAATGCGGTGTACTCAGTGGAAAGGTCGCGCCGGGTTCGACGGTTGCGATCGTAGGCTCCGGGCCGATCGGTCTGGCCGCCTTGCTCACAGCGCAGTTCTATTCGCCTGCCGAGATCATCATGGTCGATCTCGACGAGAATCGCCTCGAAGTTGCGAAACGTTTCGGCGCCACGACAACCGTCAACAGTACCGACAGCAAGGCCGTCGAAACGATTATGAAGATCACCGGCATGCGCGGTGTCGACATTGCCATCGAGGCGGTGGGTATTCCGGCCACCTTCGAGATGTGTGAGGCAATCATCGCGCCGGGCGGCACCATCGCCAATATCGGTGTACATGGCCAGAAGGTCGACCTTCACCTCGAAGTGCTATGGTCAAAGAACATCGCGATCACCACCCGGCTGGTCGATACGGTTTCAACGCCCATGCTATTGAAGACCGTGCAAGCCAGAACGCTCGACCCGCTTCGTCTGATCACGCATCGGTTCAAGCTCGACCAGATTCTCGACGCCTACGACACTTTTGGCCGCGCCGCAGAGACCAAGGCGCTCAAAGTAATTATCGAGGCTTAGCGCCTTCGCAGATTCGCTGCGGTGCGACCCTGCGCAAAAGGATCCGTCCTCACGCAGGTCCCGCGCCAAATGCCCCTCGGGCCCGCCCGTCCGCGGTGAACATCGAGTGATCGACCAACACGCCGCGCTCGGCCCTCATCTCTTCGAGCTGGCGCAAGCTCAGCGGGTAAGCCACTTACCAGCGCACGCATACCAGCATGATCTTCACCGGATAGTGAAGGCGCTTGATCGCCGGGCGCAATGCATCGATCATCGTTTTCGGGTCAATTCGTATCTGCCGACCCTAACACCTCGCACTTGTTGGGACCGAACCACTGCTGAAGCTCGCTGACCTGATCGCCCCGAGTCGCGTGTCACGTCTCCATGCTGTGACACATTGAAGGAGGCGACGATGGTGAACGCCCGAACAACCGAACGCCTTCCACCAAGAATTCGAAAGAACCCCCGCCTCCAAAATGCAATCGGTTCGCGCAAGCCTAAACTGTCCTGAGAATCTGGCCCGTACTCGCCGGAACTCGAGGTGACGGATTGCTTGCCGCATACATCACACATGCCGAATGCGCTCTCCACGAGATGGGTGCCGGCCACCCGGAATGCCCTGAACGACTGGGGGCGATTCACGATCAGCTTCTGATCAAGGGGCTGCTCGATTACATGGAAACGTACGTCGCTCCGTTGGCCACGGAGGCACAACTCGGTCGGGCGCACGCGTTGTCCTATGTCAGGGAAATCATCGCGTCTTCACCAGCCGACGGCTATCTACAGGTGGACCCCGACACTTGCATGAATCGATTCACCGTTACGGCGGCGCTGCGCGCTGCCGGCGCGGCGGTCCTTGCGACCGACCTGGTCATTGCGGGTAAAGCGCCCTCGGCCTTCTGCAATGTGCGACCGCCGGGCCACCATGCCGCGCGTGCTGCGGCGATGGGCTTCTGCTTCTTCAACAACGTGGCGGTAGGCATTCGTCATGCGCTGAAAGTGCATGGCCTGCAGCGCGTGGCGCTGGTCGACTTCGACGTGCACCTCGGCAACGGCAGCGAGGACATCTTTCGCGACGATGACCGCGTGCTCCTGTGCTCGATCTACGAGCATGGCCTCTATCCTTTTACCGAAGGTCTCAACGGGCCCCACATGATCGCGGTCCCGCTGCCTTCGCGATCAGGCAGCGAACAATTCCGCGAGGCGATCGCGGACGGCTGGATTGCGGCACTGGATGGGTTCCGGCCTGAATTGATCTATTTTTCGGCGGGATTCGATGGGCACCGCGAGGACGACATGGGAAATCTCGGACTGGTCGAGGCCGACTACGCCTGGGCCACCCGGCAAGTCATGGCTGTCGCGGGGCGTCACTGTCAGGGCCGTGTCATCTCCTGTCTCGAAGGCGGCTACGACCTCAGCGCGCTCGGTCGCAGTGCCGCGGCACATGTCAAGGTGCTGATCGGTGCAGACTGACTCTCATGGACAAACACTTTCTCACTCCGCTGTTTTCTCCCGACTCGATCGTCGTCTTCGCCGGTAGCGTGGATGACCCTTCCACCCAGACGGCGCAGGCCCGGTCGCTATTGGAGGCGATCCGCGCCCAGCGCTACAGCGGCACGATGCAGTTCCTGGACATCCACACCAGCGGCACGCTCGCGGACTTGGCGCAGGCACGAGCCGATCTGGCCATCATCGCGTTGCCGCCGCAGGAGATCGCGGCTGCACTGGAAGTTGCCGGCCGTATGGCTTGCCGGTCGGCGCTGGTGATCTCCAGCGGCATCATTGCCGAACAGGCTGCCGAGCTCAAGCGAATCGCGCGCCGCGAGAACGTCTACCTGCTCGGCCCGAACTCTCTGGGCTTTCAGCGTCCGAAACTGAATCTCAATGCCAGCGCGATCGGACCGCTGGCCAAGGCAGGCTTGCTGGCGCTGGTATCGCAGTCGGGCGCGCTGACCTCGTCGATGCTCGACTGGGCCAGCGAGAACGGCGTGGGATTTTCCTCGGTGGTATCGCTCGGACCCAACACGTCGGTCGATATCGCGCAGGTGCTCGACTACTTCGCCAGCGATGCGCAGACCCACAGCATCATCGTCTACGTCGAAGGGATCACCAGCGCGCGACGATTCATGAGCGCCCTGCGTTCGGCCGCGAGCGCGAAGCCGACGGTGGTGCTCAAGGCCGGTCGCAAACCGGCCGGCAATCAAGCCGCGCAGACCCACTGCGGCGCGATCGTCGGCAGCGACGAAGTGTTCGATGCCGCTTTGCGTAGGGCCGGCGCGGTACGGGTGCGTTCGTTCGTCGAACTTTTCTCGGCAGCCAAGTGCCTGGCCTCGCGTTACCGGCCGGTCGGCCCACGCCTGGCCATTGTGACCAACGGTGGCGGACCCGGCGTGCTGGCCGCCGACTGGGTCAATGAGATCTCGCTGCACCTGGGCACGCTGTCGGCCGAGTCCGTCAGCGCCTTGAAGCCGCGCCTGCCCAAGCTCGCATCATTGTCGGATTTGATCGACGTTTCCGAAGAAGCTCGCGCCGAGCATTTCATCGCGGCGATCGAAACGGCCGCGAGCGACTCACAGATCGATGGTGTCCTGACGATCTTCTCGCCGAAAACGGGTGTGGATGCATCGGAGGTCGCGCAAGCGCTGGTCGCGATCAAGCCCGCGATCGGCAAGCCGCTCCTGACCTGCTGGATGGGCGATGCCTCGGTCGGTGGTGCGCGCGGCATCCTCAACGACGCCGGCATCCCGAGCTTTCGCACGCCCGAGGCCGCGGTGGGCGCCTTCGGCAATATCGCGTCGTTCTTCCTGAATCAGCAGTTGCTGCAGCAGACGCCGACGCCGTTATCGACGCTGGCCAAGCCCGACATCGAAGGTGCGCGCCTGGTGATCGAGAGCGTGCTCGCGGAGCGCCGCAAGGTGCTCACCGAGATGGAGTCGAAGGCACTGCTCTCGTCCTTCCACATCCCGATCACCAAGACCATCCTCGCGCGCAGTGCCAACGAGGCGATGATGATCGCGTCGCAACTCGGCTTTCCCGTGGCCCTCAAGATCGACTCGGCCGATATCAGTCACAAGTCGGACGTTCAGGGCGTTGCGCTCAACATCATGAACGGTGCAAGCGCGCGCGACACCTTCAACGACCTGGCGGAACACGTGAAGCGCCAGCAGCCCGATGCGCGCATCAACGGAGTCACCGTCCAGAAAATGGCGCGTGCAAAGCGCGGCCGCGAGATCTACATCGGCCTGGTGACCGACGACCCGTTCGGCCCGGTGATCGTGTTCGGCGCCGGCGGGACGATGATCGAGTTGATCGACGATCGCGCGATGGAGCTGCCGCCGCTCAACCAGTTTCTCGCACGTCGCCTGATCGAGCGCTCGCGCGTTGCCGAGACGCTGGGCGAGTGGCGAGGCACCGGTGCGATCGACATGGACGCGCTGGAGCAGGCGTTGTTGCGCGTCTCGGAGATGGTGTGCGAACTGCCGCAGCTGCGCGAGATGGACATCAATCCGATCATCGTCGACGAGTTCGGCGCCGTGGCGGTGGACGCGCGCATCGTGATCGACAACGCGGCGCAGCCCGTCAGCGGGCGCACCAACCATTACAACCACCTCGCGATCCTGCCGTACCCGGCGCATTACGAGCAGGTGTGGCCGCTGCCGGGCGGCGGCGAATACACCCTGCGTCCGATCCATCCGAACGATGCGCAGATGCTGCAGGTGCTGATGCATCACCTCTCGCACGAGAGCCGCTATTTCCGCTTCGTGTCGTCCATCAAGGAATTGCCGCCCTCGATGCTGGCGCGCTTCACGCTGATCGACTACGACCGCGAGATGGCGCTGGTGGCAGTCGTCAAGGAACGCAGCACGGACGAGACCGGCGAGGCGGTCGAGACCGACCGCATCGTTGGCGTGTCGCGCTACGTCACCAATCCCGACCAGTCGAGCTGCGAGTTCGGGCTGGTGGTGGCCGACGACTTCAACGGCAAGGGCCTGGGCTCGCGACTGATGGAAAGCATCATGGAGGTCGCGCGGGAAAAAGGGCTGACCGAGATCGACGGGCTGGTGCTGGCCAACAACGCCGACATGCTCAAGCTGATGAAGAAACTTGGCTTCACCGTGAAGCCGTATGCCGATGATCCGGACTTCAAGCTGGTGACGCACGCGTTGTAAGCGTTGCCGAAGGCCCGACCGAACCCGATCCATGGAAAATGCACCCGCACCTGCCTGGAGCCTGCCGGCCGCCGACGTGTTGCGAAGCCTGGGCACGACCGGCACAGGCCTGACGACCACGGAGGCGATCGCCCGAAAGGGGCGCTACGCCGGCAGTCAACTCGCTGCGAAAAGACGAACCGACGCGCTCGGGCTGCTGGTTGGCCAGTTCTCCAGCCCGATCGTGTTGTTGCTCATCGCCGCGGCCGTGATTTCGATCTTCCTGCACGATGCCGTGGACGCGACGATCATCATCGCGATCGTCCTGGCGAGCGGCCTGCTGGGCTTTTGGCAGGAGCGCGGCGCTGCAGGAGCGGTCGAGAAGCTGCTTTCGCTGGTCGAAGTCAAGGCCAAGGTCCTTCGGAACGGCGCCCCGGTTGACGTCGCGGTCAGGGACGTGGTTCCCGGGGACGTCGTCGTTCTCTCCGCCGGCGCCACCGCTCCCGGCGACTGCCTGCTGCTCGACTCGCGCGATCTGTTCGCCGACGAGGCGACGCTGACCGGCGAGACCTTTCCGGCGGAGAAGTCGGTTTCGGTCCTGTCGGCGGACACGCCGCTCGCCAAACGAACGAACGTCGTATTCCTGGGCACGCATGTCGTCTCCGGAAGCGGAACGGCGCTCGTCGTGGCCGTCGGCAAGGACACCGAATTCGGCAAGGTCTCGGAACACTTGAACCTGCGGCCGCCGGAAACCGATTTCGAGCGCGGCGTGCGCCGCTTCGGCTACCTGCTGATGGAAGTCACGCTGCTACTTGTCATCGGGATCTTCGCGTTCAACGTCTACCTGCACCGCCCCGTGCTAGACGCCTTCCTCTTCTCGATGGCCCTGGCGGTCGGACTGACGCCTCAGCTGCTGCCGGCCATCGTCAGCATCAACCTGGCGGCCGGCGCGCGACGGATGGCGGACAAGAAAGTGATCGTCAAGCGGCTCTCGTCGATCGAGAACTTCGGCAGCATGAACGTGCTCTGCACCGACAAGACCGGCACCCTCACCGAGGGCGAAGTCAAGCTGCAGTCCGTGACCCGTCTGGATGGCAATGAGAGCGAGGACGCCCTGCTCTGCGTCTATCTGAATTCAACGTTCGAGACGGGGTTCGCGAGTCCGATCGACGCCGCCGTGCGCGATCACTGCACGATCGACATCTCTGCCTGGAAGAAGCTCGACGAGATCCCCTACGACTTCCTCCGCAAGCGCCTCACGGTGCTCGCTGCTGGCCCGAACGGCAACCTCATGATCACTAAGGGAGCGCTGGCCCAGGTGCTGGAGGTATGCACGAGCGCCGAGATGCCGGACGGGAGCGAGCAGCCGCTGGCCGCCGTGCGCAAGGAGATCGACGCGCGCTTCGTCGAATACAGCCGGAACGGCCAGCGCACACTCGGCCTGGCGCGCCGCAAGCTCGGCTCGACGTCGACGATCGGCAAGGTCGACGAGGCCGGCATGTGCTTCATCGGCTTCGTGCTTTTCTCCGATCCGCTGAAGCCTGACATCGCGGCGACCATTGAGCGGCTGCGGGCGCTCGGCGTAACCCTGAAGGTCATCACCGGCGACAACGCCCTGGTCGCCGGGGCGGTGGGTCGACAGATCGGCTTTGCCGACGCCGACGTGCTGTCGGGCACGGAGATGAAATCGATGAGCGACGGGGCGCTCCTCAATCGCGTCGGCAAGGTCGACGTGTTCGCCGAGATCGAGCCGAACGAGAAGGAGCGGATCATCCGCGCGCTGCGTAAGGCCGGCAACGTGGTCGGCTACATGGGCGACGGCATTAACGACGCCTCGGCGCTGCATGCGGCCGACGTGGGTCTCTCCGTCGACAGCGCGGTCGATGTGGCCAAGGAGGTCGCCGACATCGTCCTGATGGAGAAGGACCTGAACGTGCTCATCGATGGCGTGCGCGAGGGCCGCGTGACGTTCGCGAACACACTGAAGTACGTGCTGATCGCGACCAGCGCCAACTTCGGCAACATGTTCAGCATGGCTGGCGCTTCGTTGCTGCTGCCGTTCCTGCCGCTGCTGCCCAAACAGATCCTGCTGACGAACATGCTCACCGATCTTCCGGCCATAAACATCTCGGGCGACACCGTCGACGAGGAAATGCTGGCTCGGCCACAACGCTGGGACATCGGCTTTATCCGCTCGTTCATGCTGACGTTCGGCGTACTGAGCTCCGTGTTCGACTATCTGACGTTCGGCATGCTGCTCTACGTCTTCCACGCCGATACCAATCGGTTCCGTACGGCATGGTTCGTGGAGTCGGTGATCTCGGCGTCGCTGATCCTCCTCGTCGTGCGCAGCCGCCGCCCCTTCTTCCGAAGCAAACCCGGCCGCCGTCTGGTCGGAGCCACCCTCGGCGTCGGCCTCGTGGCGATGGCGCTGCCCTACCTGCCCGTCGCCGGGCTTCTCGGCTTCACGCCACTGCCGCCGGCCTACTTCGCGGCGATCGCCGTGATCGTCGTGCTCTACATCGGCTTCGGCGAATGGGCCAAGCACATCTTCTACCTACGATTCGATCGTGCGCCGGGGCTAATGGTCAAAGGCCCGGTATCAACGTGAGAGACGCCATCAAACGGCCGATCCTCGTCGTCCATCCCCGTTGCGCACAGCATGGGAAACCTGGGCCTGTTGCGCGCGCTTATCACTAAATTGTTGATGCACCTCCCTGAACCGCCGTCTTGCGCTCGCTGTTCAGCGAAACAAATTCCCTGTTCCTTTCAGCCGAGTCGAGGGCTCATTGCGACTAGAGCCCCGTGCTACCGGGCTTAGCACGCTCGTGAGCTACTGCAGCCCAACTTTGTTCCCTGCAAATTTCCCTGATAATGGGATTTTCGGCCGGAGAGCAGTTCGCTTGTGACTGCCACCACCGCCAATTTCGCATCCGGCAACGTCCAAGCAAGTCCGCAGCAACCCGGAGTATTATAGAAGAAGCGACGTTCCGAGGTTCAGGAAGGGCCGGATTCGTTCGTTGACATCCGGGGGCAACCGGGGGCAACATTCCGGGGGTGTTGCCCCAAACCATGCGGAGTTGCCCCCATGCCTCTGATCGCTACCGCGATTCGCAACGCCAAGCCCGGCGAGACTGCGCGGCGCCTGTTTGATGCCTTCGGGCTCTATCTCGAAATCTCACCCGCTGGCGGGCGCTGGTGGCGATTCAAATATCGGTTCGAGGGCAAGGAAAAGTGCGTGAGCTCGCACTTTTCAACCTGGGGATCGACAGCAAACTCCGGGGGTGCGACCTCGTTGCGCTCAAAGTCCGCGACGTCTGCCACGGCTGTCAAGTTGCCGCTCGAGCCATCGTGATGCAGCACAAGATCCAGCGACCCGTTCAGTTCGAGATCACGCAAGCTGCCCGTGATGCTGTGCAGAAGTGGATTGAGGTCAGCGGGCTGAAGTCTGGCGACTTCCTGTTCCCGAGCCGCATTCACGACTCACCACACTTGGGGACGCGCCAGTACGCCCGAAGCCTCAAAGGCTGGGTCGAGAACCTTGGCCTTGACCCGGCTGAGTATGGGACACACTCGATGCGCCGAACCAAGGCGACGCTGATCTATCGGCGAACACAGAATCTGCGAGCAGTGCAGCTGCTGTTGGGTCATTCCAAGCTCGAGTCGACAGTGCGTTACCTCGGCATTGAGGTGGATGACGCATTGGAGATTTCGGAGCAGACAGAGATCTGATCCCGAGCCCGGCCGTCCGGCATTTCAGTCGCTGATGCGACCGCCGGACGGCTTCTGTCGGCATGTGCGTCAGACATGCCCACAGTCACGGCGGATGCATCGCATCTGAGCTGGCCGCACTGACTTACGCACTTTGACTGCTCGCAAGATCGAGGGAAGAGTGGGCTAAAAGTTCCTCCAGGGGTGGATACCGGCAAGCTGGAACGTCGTTGCCGCCCGGGTGAATAAATCCCGCGGGCACGCAGTCAGTCGTTTGGAGTCGTCGACTCATTAACTACGGAAGGAGAAGCAATGGCATCCCAGTCCTTGTCGAAGAGGGGGCTCGCAGGCGTTCTTGCTGCGGCGACCGTGGCGTGCTTGAGCGCTTGCACGACCCTCGTGGGTTTTGGCGATGGGGTGAACGTACTGGCCAATGGCAGCTTCGAGGATGGCACACAGCCAGGCGGCCCGTTCAAGCCGCAGTTTGGCCTGATGTCGCTGCCGCCGAACAGCACTACGATGCCGGCATGGACCGTGCTCGCCAGTTCGGGCCAAGACGTGGCGTGGGTTCAGAACGCGAATGGCTTTGTCCCCGACGGAGCCACCGACGGCACTCATTTCGTGGACCTTACTGGCACCCTTGACAAGGCGGATAACGGCCATTTCGGTGGCATCAAGCAAGCCTTCCCGACCGCCAAGGGCGTGCCCTACGAACTCGAGTACGACATCATGGTTTCCCCGGTGCCGAGCTACTCCGGCCCGATCGCCGTTCGCGCACGTATCAGTTCGGCGGCTGACGAAATCGACTATGTCACCGCGTCGTGTCCTTTCAATCCGTCCCCGACCGCAAAGCAGTCGATGTCCTGCACATTGCGTTTCGTGGCTCGCAGCGACGCCACCACGCTGAAGCTCTTCGGCGAAGAGGGCAAACGCTACATAGGGCTCGACCGGGTTTCAGTGCAATGCGTAGCGCCGCTGGGCGTGCACGCGTGGTGCGGAGGCGCACCTCCGTTGGCGCGTTGACATCACCGTTGCGGTTTCACAGACTCGCCCGGACCGTCCGCGCATCTTGGTGCTGGTGACGCGAAGCCGCAATCTTTAAGCCAAGCGAATGGGACACTGCGACAAACGCGCAGAAAACAGGGCGCGTTGTTTTAGAACAGTCGACTTTCACCTTACGCCGCGGTGCAGACAGCCATGCTGAGCGCAACAGTAAGGACGGGGCCCGGCGATGCATGAAATGGGATGTGTCCGTTGATCGAGAGACGTCTAGCTGCCCTGAGCGAACCACAATGTTCTGTCGCAATAGCGCGATGAGGCCAAGCATTGCTGCGAGGGCGACACCGATCAGAAAGCCAGTGAGTAGAACTGGTTCGCTGCAGACGAGGCTCGGTCTTTGATATCGCCGAGCTGGCCTTTACGGATCATGTGCATGGCCTCAATGCCGGCGATCAGAATGCGGGCGCAGCGAAAGGTCTTGAAGCCGAGCATCGGCCGGGTAATGCGTTTGACGGCTCGATGGTCTTGCTCGATGACGTTGTTGAGGTACTTCGACTGGCGCATCTCGATGGGCAGGCCGCTGTCGGCCTGAATGCTCGTGATCGCTGCCGTATTCGCGCCGCTCTTGTCGACGGTGATCTTCTCGGGTACACCGTGCAGGTGGATAGCGCGCGCGAAGAATGCCCGCGCCGCGGCGTGGTCTCGGTTGGCGCGCAGCAGGAAGTCGACGGTGTCGCCGTCGCGGTCGACCGCCCGGTACAGCTATTTCCACTGGCCGCTGATCTTCATGTAGATACCGTCTTGAATGTCAAGACTTCCTGGCGTTGCGAACGTTGGGCAGGCAGTAGTTCTCGCCCGACTTGAGCACCCCGAAGCAGAGATGGACGAGCTTGCGCATGCAAGCACCCAAAGCGGACATCTTGGACTTCCCCTGCGAGCACAGCCGGTCGTAGAGATCTTTGACCTCAGGATTGATCTTCTTCGCGACGACGGCGGCCATATAGAGAGAGGCGCGAACTCGAGGATTGCCGGCCTTCGACAGGTGCGCGCGCCCCTTCACACTCGTGCCCGATTCGGACTTGATCGGGATCAGGCCAAGGAACGCGGCGGCCTCCTTGGAGCTTCTAAAGGAGTTCGCTCCAAGCACCGCTGCCATTCGTTTGGCCGTCTTCTCGCCAACAGCGGGGATGGTGCGCAGGCGGGTGATGGTCACACTCAAGAGCGTGTTGGCCTCGATGTGCGCGTCGATGGTCTTGCGCAGCGATTGACCTCGCAGGAAGTCGATGCATTGATCGATCGAGGTCAGGACACAGTCGGCAGTGCCTCGAACCACGGCTTGTTCACGACGATTCTGTTCGCGCCGAAGATCTGCTTCGAGGCAGTCAAGGCGCATCAGCATCGCGATGAACTGCTGCAGCTCGGGCCTCGTCGGGTGCCACTGCCTGGGCTCGGCAAGGCGAGCGTACTGCGCCAACAGCACGGCGTCGATGAGATCAGTCTTGCTGAGCATGCCCAACCCCCTGGCCAGCGAACGCACCTGAGCCGGATTCACGACCGACACG
>JBBSEF010000062.1:0-17154 GCA_038240015.1 Burkholderiales bacterium | reverse complement strand
TCCGGTCACATCGCAAGGAAGACGGCTGCGACCTTCGCATCGACCGGAACGCCCGCGTTCTTCGTGCACGCGGCCGAAGCCAGCCACGGCGATCTGGGCATGGTGACCGAGGCCGACTGCTTCGTGGCGTTCTCCAATACCGGCGAGACCGATGAGTTGCTCGCGATCGTTCCTGTCCTCAAGCGCCAAGGCGCGAAGCTGATTGCGATTACCGGCAGTCCGCGGTCCACGCTCGCGTCGCTTGCCGACGTGCATCTCGATGCGCACGTCGATCAGGAAGCCTGTCCCTTGAATCTCGCGCCGACCGCGAGCACCACCGCGGCGCTCGCATTGGGCGATGCGCTCGCTGTGGCGCTGCTCGAAGCGCGCGGCTTCGGCAAGGAAGATTTCGCGCGCTCGCATCCGGGCGGCGCGCTCGGTCGTCGTCTGCTGACGCATGTGCGCGACATCATGCGTGTCGGCGACGCGATTCCGGTCGTGGACATCGCCGCGTCGTTGTCGAACGCCCTCCTCGAAATCTCGAAGAAGGGCATGGCGATGACGGCCGTGCTGGACCGTGACGGATGCGTCGCCGGCATCTTCACCGACGGCGACCTGCGACGCCTGATCGAGAAGACGCAAAATTTTTCAGATGTGCGCGTGGCCGATGTGATGCATCGCTCGCCCCGCTTCATCGGACCCGATCGCCTCGCGGCCGAAGCGGCCGACCTGATGGAAGACGGTCGTATCAATCAGCTTCTGGTCGTCGATGAACACCGCAAGCTCGTCGGCGCGCTGCACATTCACGACCTCACCAATGCGAAAGTGATCTGAGGAAGCCTGATGCACGCTCCCCGCCCTTCGTCGCTGCGCCGCCTCTCCAGGGACGTGCTCGAGCGTGTCGGAAAAATCGAACTGATGGTGTTCGATGTCGATGGCGTGCTCACGGATGGCAAGCTCTATTTCGGCGTCAACGGAGAAGCGTTGAAGGCCTTCCACGTACTGGACGGGACCGGACTGAAGGCCTTGTCGGCGGCGGGCATCGTCATCGCTGTGATGTCGGGACGCGAATCGCCGATCACCTTGCGCCGCTGCGCCGAACTCGGAATCAGGCATGTCGCGCAAGGGATCGTCGACAAGGGCGCCGCGTTCGACACGATGCGCCACGCGCTCGGCAAGACTGCCGAGGTGTGCGGCTACATGGGTGACGATGAGATCGATCTTCCCGTCATGCAGCGCGTAGGGTTTGCTGCGACCGTTCCCAACGCAGCCGACGGCGTGGCCGAGTTCGCGCATTGGGTCAGTCGTCGCGAGGGCGGCGCAGGTGCGGTTCGCGAAGTCTGCGACCTGCTGATCGCTGCGCGCTCGCGCCATCGATTACACCATGCGTGAGCGCGGTACGCTGGTCCTTTCGGTGGCGCTGCTCGGCGGGTTGGCTGTCGGTTCGTACTGGCTTGCCGAGCAGGCCCGGCTGTCCGATGCCGCACCGAAGGTCCGCGGTCACGATGTTGACTACACCGCCAGCGACATCACGTTGACGCGCATGGATGAAAAGGGCCGCGCGCAATACGTGATCGACGCGAAGCAGCTCGTTCACTATGCCGACGACGATAGCGGCGAATTGACCGCGCCCCGATTGGCCGGCACCAAGGCCGACCGGCCCGGAATGCGCGTGCGCGCCGATCTCGGCAAGACCACCAGCGAAGGCGAAGAAGTGCGGCTTTACGGCAATGTGGTCATGACGCGCGCGCCATGGAAAGGCGCGCCCGAGCTGATTGCCAAGGGACCTTACATGCTCGCTTTGCCCGAACAGGAAATACTCAAGACCGACCAGGCGATCGCCGTCACGCAAGGCGGGTCGCACATCACCGCCAACGGGATGCAATACGATAACGGTTTCCGCAAGCTGCAACTCGATGGCGGCAAGAGCGGTCGTGTCCACGCGGTGATCGAGCCCCGCGCTACGCGCGACACCCGAAGCACTGCGGCCGCGGCCCCGTCCCCCTCGCCGCCCGGTTCGGCGCCCTCCAGATAATCCTCATGAAAATTCGGTCAGTACCCGCCGTGCCTTCCGGCCTCTCCAGGATCGGCATCGCATTTCTTGCGTCAGCCGGAATGTTTTTTGCGTCTGCCCCGCAAGCTTTCGCCGAACGTGCCGATAAAGACAAGCCGGTCATCATCAGCGCGGACAAAAGCAGTGGCGACGATCTCAATCAAACTTCGGTTTACACAGGTGACGTCGTGCTGACGAAAGGCACGATCGCGTTGCGCGCCGACCAGTTGACCACGCGCCAGGACCCCGAGGGCTACAGCTACGGCACGGCGATCTCGACCCAGCCGGGCAAGCTCGCGTACTTCAAGCAGAAGCGCGAAGGCGTGGACGAATACATCGAAGGCCAGGCCGAGCGCATCGAGTACGACGAGAAGTCCGATACCGTCAAGCTCTTCAGTCGCGCCGTGGTCAAGCGCCTCACCGCCGGCCGCGACGCCGACGAGATTCGCGGCGACCGCATCGACTACAACAGCCGCACCGAGATTTACAACGCGCAGTCGAACAACGCGGCCGGCGGCAAGGACTCGCGGGTGCGGGTCATTCTTCAGCCGAAGATCAAACCCGGCGCGTCGTCTGGTACGTCCACTTCGCCGGGTTCCGATGGCGTGCCGGCCAGTGCAAATCCTGCCGCATCGATCGAGCTGAAGAATCAGACGGCGATCGAGAAGAAGCCGGCGTCATGATGGATACCGTCCAGACCTCGCTGCCGGACGCCGCCGCAGTTGCCCCGGCATACCCGCGCGCGGGCGCATCGATATCGACGCTCGAGGCGGCGCATCTGCAAAAGACCTATGGCAAGCGGACTGTCGTTCACGATGTTTCGCTCACGGTCAGAAGCGGCGAAGTGGTCGGACTGCTCGGGCCCAATGGCGCGGGCAAGACCACCTGCTTCTACATGATGCTCGGCCTGGTCGGCGCGGACGCGGGTTCGATCACGCTCGACGGCACGTCGCTGACCCGGCTGCCGATCCATCGACGCGCGCGTCTGGGACTTTCGTATCTGCCGCAGGAGGCGTCGGTATTCCGGCAGCTAGACGTGGAGGACAACGTGCGCGCGGTGCTCGAGCTGCAGCGCGACGCCGACGGGCGCGCCATGCCCAGGTCCGCGATCGATGCGCGGCTCGAAGCGCTGCTTGCCGATTTGCAGATCACGCATCTGCGAACCAACAGCGCCCTGTCCCTGTCGGGCGGTGAAAGACGCCGCGTCGAGATCGCGCGTGCGCTCGCCACGTCGCCTCGCTTCATCCTGCTCGACGAGCCCTTCGCGGGAATCGACCCAATCGCGGTGATCGAGATCCAGCGCATCGTGCGCTTTCTCAAGTCTCGCGACATCGGCGTTCTGATCACCGATCACAACGTTCGCGAAACGCTCGGCATTTGCGATCACGCCTACATCATCAACGCGGGGTCGGTCCTCGCTGCCGGCAAGCCTGAAGAAATCGTCGGCGATGAAAGCGTCCGGCGCGTGTATCTTGGTGAGCACTTTCGGATGTGATTCGTCATCGATGAAGCAAGTCCTTCAACTCCGCGTCTCGCAGCATCTTGCGCTGACACCGCAACTTCAGCAGTCGATCCGGCTCTTGCAGCTCTCGACGCTCGAACTCAATCAGGAGATCGAGCTCGCACTGGCCGAGAATCCGCTGCTCGAACGCAGCGACGACCCGATGGGTTCGGTGGTTCAGTTGGCTGCTGATGGCACGTTGAAGCGGTCGCTCGCCGACGACACCTTCGATGCGTCGTCTTCTAACTACACCGGCGACGTGTCGTCGGACGCTGCACGCGATCACGGCGCCGACAGCGCGGTGATCACGGATTTCGAGGGCGGCGAGCGTCGCGGCGACGATCTCGCGGCCACCGACTGGAATTCGAGCGAACGGCGCGGCGAAGGAGGTGAAGACGACCATGACCTGTCGCAAGCCAACACCGCGACCGTCACGCTGCGCGAGCATCTGCTCGGTCAGCTCGCGTTGAAAAAACTGGGCGCCCGCGATCGCGGGCTGGTTGCGGTGTTGATCGAAGCGCTCGACGAAGAAGGCTACCTGGGCGAAGAACTCGAAGACATTCTCGCGATGCTCCACGGAGAACTCGAGATCGAGGCCGACGAGTTGTCGACGGCGCTGCGGCTCTTGCAGAGCTTCGACCCGGTCGGCATCGGAGCACGCAGCGCTTCGGAATGCCTTGCCCTTCAATTGCGGCGCGAAGAAAGCGGGCCGGCCCGCGACGCGCATCCCTCGGTGCGGGCTCTTGCGCTGCGCCTCGTCACGGAAAATCTCGCGCTGCTCGCCGCACGCGACTTCACGCGCTTGCGTCGCATCTATCAGTGCAGCGACGATCTGCTGCGCGATGCGCAATCGCTGATCAGGCGCCTGAACCCGCATCCGGGCCGATCATTCGCAAAACACGAGTCGAACTACGTGCTGCCCGACGTGGTCGTCAAGAAAGTCCGCAATCACTGGCAAGCCTTCCTCAATCCGGAAGTGATGCCCAAGCTCTCGATCAATCAGGCTTACGCGCGCGTGCTGCGCGAGCAGCGCGGTACCGACAGCGCGGCCAACATGGGTTCGCGTTTGCAGGAGGCGCGCTGGCTGATCAAGAACGTGCAGCAACGCTTCGACACCATCCTGCGCGTCTCCGAGGCGATCGTGGAACGGCAGCGCAATTTCTTCACGCACGGCGAGGTCGCGATGCGCCCGCTGGTATTGCGCGAGATCGCCGACACGCTCGGCCTGCACGAATCCACCATCTCGCGCGTGACGACGCAAAAATTCATGCTCACGCCTTTCGGCGTGTTCGAACTCAAGTACTTCTTCGGCAGCCACGTAGCGACCGATGCCGGCGGCGCGGCGTCGTCGACGGCGATTCGCGCCTTGATCAAGCAATTGATCAGCGCCGAGGATGTGAAGAAGCCGTTGTCGGACAGCAAGATCGCGGAAATGCTGGGCGAGCAAGGCATCGTCGTGGCTCGGCGTACGATTGCAAAATACCGTGAATCTTTGCGCATACCGCCTGTCAGTCTTCGCAAGACGCTTTGACGCGGACCCGCGACCGTTGCCGTTGCAACCGGCACGGCCCGAGTCCACATTCCCGCAGTGCCCTTGAAAGGAGTGACCATGAACCTCACCATCAGCGGACATCATCTCGACGTAACGCCGGCGATTCGCGAATACGTGATGAACAAGCTCGAACGGGTGAGGCGACACTTCGATCGGGTGATCGACGTGACCGTGGTTTTGTCGGTCGAGAAGCTGCGACAGAAGGCCGAAATCAATCTGCACTTGCGCGGCAAGGATCTGCATTGCGAAGCGACCGACGAGGATCTCTACGCGGCCGTCGATCTGTTGATCGACAAGCTCGATCGGCAAGTCGTCAAGCACAAGGAATGCATCAAGGCCCACAACGCCGAGCCGCTCAAGCGTCAGGCCACGGCCTGATCCGCCCGGTGAACCGCAGCGGGATCTGCGGCAAGTCTATAATCCGCGCTTTTCCAATCCGGCGGGTCGCCGGAACCCGCTCCATTCGCGGGCTTTCCAGCGACCTTCTGCCGCAGTGTTCATGAATCTCATCTGCAAGCTGCTCCCGCCGGCCAACGTCGTGCTGGATCTCGAAGCGTCGAGCAAGAAGCGCGTGTTCGAACAGGCCGGGCTGCTGTTCGAAAACAACCAGGGTCTTGCGCGCAGCAAGGTGTTCGACAGTCTGTTCGCGCGCGAGCGTCTCGGCTCCACCGGCCTCGGGCAACAGATCGCGATCCCGCACGGTCGCATCAAGGGATTGCGCGAGCCGGTCGCGGCCTTCATTCGACTGGCCGAGCCGATACCCTTCGACGCTCCCGACGGCAAGCCGGTATCCATCCTGGTGTTCCTGATGGTGCCCGAGCAGGCCACGCAGGCGCATCTCGAAATACTTTCCGAGCTCGCGCAAATGCTTTCCGACCCGGCCTTTCGCGAGTCGCTCGCATCGGCGCCCGATGCCGGCGCTGTGCATCGCATGCTCGTCGAGTGGGAACCCTTCAGGCCCGCCGCCTGATCGCCGCTCCCGCTGCGTCCTTGTCCTGACGCTGCGCCGCCTCGATGTCCACCGTTCGCCAACTGTTCGACGACAACCGCGAGGCCCTAGGCCTTTCGTGGATCGTCGACGAAGCGGTCGAGGCCGATCCGGAGGTGCGCGCCCAAACCGACAACGCGTTGAAGGACGCGCATCTCGCGGTTTCCGACCTGATCGGCTACTACAACCTGATTCATCCCAACCGGATTCAGGTGATCGGCACGCGCGAGGTCGAATATTTCAGGGCTCTCTCGGACCGCCGCCGCGGCAATTGGATCGTCGATCTCGGCGACCGGCCACCTCCGGCCATCATCTACGGCGACGGCCTCTACCCCAGAACGGAATTTCTCGACGCATGCGAGAAGGCGCGCATCGCGTTGATCGCATCGACCTTTCCTGCGGTCCACATCATCGAGGCCTTGCGGATCTATCTGGCCAAGAAGCTCGCCGACCGCTGCACCATGCACGGCGTATTGATGGATGTGCTCGGCGTAGGCATCCTCATTACCGGCGAGTCGGGTCTGGGCAAGAGCGAGCTCGGGCTCGAACTGATTTCGCGCGGCCACGGCCTCGTGGCCGACGATGTCGTCGAACTCGCGCGCGTCGGCCCGCATACGATCGAAGGTCACTGCCCCAATCTGCTCGCCAACCTGCTCGAGGTGCGCGGCCTCGGTCTGCTCGACATCAAGGCCATCTTCGGCGAGACCGCGGTACGTCGCAAGATGCGGCTGCGCATGATCGTGCATCTGGTCAAGCACAGCACGCTCGAAGAAAAATACCAGCGTCTGCCGCTCGACGTGCTCACCGAGAACGTCCTCGGGATCGAAGTGCGCAAGGTCGTGATTCCGGTCGGCCTGGGCCGCAACATCGCGGTGCTGACCGAGGCCGCGGTGCGCAACACCATCCTGCAATTGCGCGGCGTCGATACGATGGGCGACTTCATGGCGCGACAATCGGCCGCCGTTCACGAGAACAGCGAACCCGAGTCGGAGTGACGTCCGCAGCAAGCGAGTTGTGCAGATGCATTTGCCCGGCCGTGTACTCCAAAGCGACAACGGCATCCGACGGATGCGCAAACGGAACCCTTGTGCTTAAATGACCGTTGGTTCGCACTGTCGGCCCACGCTACCGTCTCATTGAATATTTTTCGACCATCCAGGGAGAATGCCGTGAAGAGAAACGCGATCAAGTTTGTCGGTGCGCTCTGCATCGCAGCACCGTTCATCTGTACTTCCGCCTTCGCTGCCGACAAGGCCATGTCGGGTCAACAAAGCAAGATGGCCACCTGCAATCAGGACGCGGGCGACAAGAAGGGCGACGACCGCAAGGCCTTCATGAAGACCTGCCTGTCGGCCAAGAAAATGTCGCAGCAAGACAAGATGAAGATGTGCAACAAGGACGCCACTGGCAAGAAGGGTGACGAACGCAAGGCCTTCATGAGCGACTGCCTTAAGGGTTGATCGCAGGGATTCGATGCTGCGATCGATGCATACGACAACGGGCCCGAGCGGCCCGTTTTTGTTTTCGTTCGAGCTTCGTTCGAGATTCGTCTGAGCTTCGGTTATGCGCGTCATCCTCGTCACCGGCATGTCCGGGTCCGGCAAATCGATCGCACTGCATGTGCTCGAAGATGCAGGTTATGCCGTCGTCGACAATCTGCCGGCGCGCTTTTTGATCGACCTGATCGTCGATCTCGAAAAACGCGGCGTCAAGCGCGCAGCGGTCAGCATCGACGTGCGCGCAGGCGTCGAGGCCGTCACCGAACTGCCCGACCTCTTACCGGTGCTGCGTGAGCGCGGCCATGGCACGCAGTTGTTGTTTCTCACGGCCGATACGCCGACTCTGGTACAGCGCTATTCGGAAACTCGTCGACGCCATCCCTTGTCGACCAGTACGTGGGCGACCGAAGTATCGGCGGGGGCGCCCGGGCTGACCGAGAGCATCGAGAAAGAGAGGCGTCTGCTCGATCCCCTCGAGGGACTCGGTCATCTGATCGACACGAGTCGCCTGCCCGCGCAGGCGCTGCGCCTGTGGGTGCGCGACTTCATCGGCAGCGAGCGCGCCGCGCTCACGTTGTCGTTCGAATCCTTCGCATTCAAGCAGGGTGTGCCGGCCGACGCCGACCTGGTATTCGACGTGCGCTGCCTGCCCAATCCGTTCTACGTGCCGGAACTCAAGCCGCTGACGGGTCTCGATCAGCCGGTGATCGACTACCTGGCCGCTCTTCCCGAAGTCGGCCGGATGGTTGACGACATCGAGCATTTTGTAACCCGTTGGTTACCTGCCTACGCGGCCGACAGCCGCAGCTATTTGACCGTCGCAATCGGGTGCACCGGCGGCCAGCACCGCTCGGTGTATTGCGTCGAAGCCCTCGCGCTTCGTTTGCAAGGCGTGCATCCGGTGCTGGTTCGGCATCGCGCGCTGGCGTGGATGACGGCGCGCGTACTCGCCGAGACGCCCGCTTCTCCTGCGGCGGCCTGATTCCATCGGGGCTGTTCGTTGAGCACACATCGCACCACGCTGTCGATCTTTCCGCTCGGCACGGTATTGTTTCCCGGCGGGGTGTTGCCGCTGCGCATCTTCGAAGCGCGCTACATGGACATGGTTCGCAGCGCGATGCGCGATGGGAATGAATTCGGGGTGTGCCTGATCAGGAAGGGGTACGAGGTCGGCGAACGTGACGTCGAGACGGAGATGATCGGATGCCGCGCACGCATCGACGACTGGAACATGGAACAGCTCGGCGTGCTGCAGATCGCAACCACCGGCACCGAGCGCTTTCGGATCGTCTCGCACGCCGTGCAGACCGATGGGCTGATGATTGCGGACATCGAACCGCTCGAGCCTGAAACCTACGCACCCTTGCCCGAGGAAGCCGCGGCGTGCGCCGCGCTGCTCGCACGCATCTTGTCGCAATGGGAAGCGAGCGAGCAGTCATCCGATCCCGACACAGTCAACCGGCCTGCTATCGCCAAGCCTCATCGGTTCGACGATTCCACCTGGGTGGGCAATCGATTGGGCGAATTGCTGCCGGTGTCGCTGTCGGCAAAGCAGAAGCTGATGGCGTTGACCGATGGGCCGGCGCGGCTTGCGATCGTGCAGCGATACCTCAAGCAGCACGGCCTCATCTGAGGGCCGTGTTAAAGGTCCGAACCGAAAGTCCGAATCGAATCTCCGACGCCAGCCGATGACCGCGTATCAACGTCCGATCGACGCCGCATCGCTCGCACAGAACTTTCGCGTGTTCGCCAGTGCGGACTGCGCGGGCGAGCCGCTGTATGCCGCGTTGTCGCGCGAGATCGCGAGCGACCGGAACATCCTCGAGTTGCTGCTCGAAGCGCCCTACCCGCAACGTCGCCCGGTATTGCTGTTCGCGGCAACGCACGACCTGCTGCTTGCCGGCGTCGAGCATCCGCTCTCGCGCTTCTATCGCAGCGTGACCGACGACGCCGAGGTTCGCGGTCTTGCGTCAATGAGTGTCGAGCATGCGTTCGCCGCGTTCGCCGACTTCTGCGGCCAGCGGCGCGATGCTCTGCTTGCGTCGCTGCGCGAACGCACCACGCAGACCAACGAGGTCGGCCGTTGCGCGGGGCTTCGACTGTTGCTCGCAGGTCTCGATCGCGATACGCCGATCGCGCTGATCGACGTCGGTTGCAGCGCGGGCCTGAACCTGCTGGTCGATCGTTATCGCTTCAGCTATCGGTTGAACGATAAGAGCGTTCGCGCCGTAGGCCCCGAGTCGCCCGTCGAGATTGCCGCCATGTTCGAGGCCGACGCATTCCCCTTCGGTCGTGCGGCGATGCCCGCGATCGTCGAGCGCTGTGGCATCGACCTCGCACCTCTCGATGTGCACGACGCACGCGATGCGCGCTGGCTTCGCGCCTGCGTGTGGCCGAGCGATGTCGAGCGCCATGCGCGGCTCGCCGGCTCTATTGCAATCGCGCGCGATGCAAGTATCGAACTTCATCGCGGTGACGCCACCGATCGCCTGACCGCGATCGTCGACCGGCTCGATCGCGATGTGCGTCCGGTGGTGTTTCATTCGTGGGTGGTGTCGTACTTCGAGCGCGCCGCGCGAACGCAATTTGTCGAAGCGGTGCGGGCGATCGTGATCGAGCGCGACGGCGTGTGGATTTCGGCCGAGTCGGCCGGTGTCGTCCCCGGTCTGGACGCGCCTGCGCTTACCGACGATGCTGCTCCCGAGCGCCGCGAGGCGACCTTGTGGCACCTCACGACGCGCAATGTCAAAGGTGCATGCGAAGTGCGCACCATGGCGCGCTCGCAGGCGCATTGCCGCTGGATCGAGTGGCTGGCTTAAGCTTTGTCTAAAGGCGACTGCGCAACAGCGTTCGGATCGGTGCGGGCAAGCCCAGCTCGACGGCGTCGGCCCGATCCACCCACCGCATCGGTTCCGGAGGCGAAGCAAGATGCGTCGGCTGCACTCCGGGCGACGTTTCTCTCAAGCGCGCATGAACGACATCGGCTTGCAACACGAAGTGCGTGAAGCCGTGAGTGAACCCCGGCTCGCTCGCGAGTGACATCACGTCGCCGAAACGCTCGATGCGAGACCTGAGCTCTCCCGGATCATCCGCACGCACGGCTTCGGGCAACGACCAGAGGCCGCCCCAGATGCCCGTGGGTGGGCGCCGCTCCAGCAGCACGTCGTTGCCGCGCGTGATGAGCAGCATCGCGACACGACGTTCGGGCAGGATCTTGCGGCGCGCGCGATGCGGCAGCTCGGCGACGCGTCCTTCACGATTTGCGATGCAGTCGCGATGAAACGGGCACAAACCGCATGCCGGATTGCGCGGCGTGCACACGGTCGCGCCGAAATCCATCAGTCCCTGGATATAGTGGCCGACGTCGTGCGAAGGAAGAAGCGCTTCGGCGAGGCTCCACATGCGGCGCGTCGTCGCGGCACTTGCCGGCACGCCTTCGATCGCGAACACGCGCGCGAGCACGCGCTTGACATTGCCGTCGAGAATCGCCGCACGTCGCCCGAAGCCGAAAACCGCGATCGCGGCGGCGGTCGATCGGCCCACGCCCGGCAGACTTTCAAGCGCGCCGGGATCGTCAGGGAACACGCCGCCGTATCGGTACGCGACGTGCCGCGCTGCCGCGTGCAGATTGCGCGCACGCGAGTAGTAGCCCAGCCCGCTCCAGCAACGCATCACGTCGTCGAGCGAAGCATCGGCGAGCGCAGTCACGTCGGGAAAGCGATCGAGAAAGCGTCGATAGAAAGGAATCACCGCTGCGACCTGCGTCTGCTGCAGCATGATCTCCGCAACCCAGACGCGATAGGGATTTCGCGCGGGGTTTCGCGCGGGATCGCGCCCGGAGTCGCGTCCGCTCTCGGTTTGCTGCCACGGCAACGCATGACGACCGTGAGTACGTTGCCACGCGACCAGGGTCGGTGCGAAGCGATCGGCAATGGTCGATGGGCGGATGGATGCGCGGGTCGATGCGCGATTCGATGCGCGTTCCGTCAAAAGATCAACGCCCCCTGTTCGGCATCGATGCGCGCATGCAGCGTCATCTGCAAGCCTTCGTCGATGTCGCGCAACTCGTGCAGAAGGTCGGCGATCTCGGCCTCGCGCGACGACGTTTCATCGAGCCGCTCTTCGAGCGTTTCGCTGGTGTCCTGGATGTGCTTGATCGATTCGATCCGGCGCCGCAACTGGCTCTGATGCTCGCGGATCTGGCCTTCGAGTGGGGCCATTACGGCCTTCAGCCACGCTTCGACATCGCGGTTGGCCGCTTCGAAAGTCTCGCGCACTCGGCTTGCGATCGACTCGAAAAACTTTTGCGTGAGCACCAGTTGATCGTTCGAGAAAATCGTCACGAGTCCGAATCGATCGTGATACACGCCTTCGACCCGCACCACCTCGCCCGCGTAGCGCCCCAGTGAAAATTTCATCGGGGCGGCCAGCATCATGCCGTGCTCGCTCGAGAACTTGCGATACATCACGCTGACCATGCCGGCGATCTCGTCGGTCTTGGCCTGCGAGCGCGCGAGCCGAGAGCGCGAGCTCGTGAAGAAGCCTTCCATCACGCCGCGCAGACCGGTCGAGAACCACGAGCGAACCATCTGCTCGCGCGTGGTCCGAATCTCTTCGCGCAGCGGGCGGACTCCGAGTTCGGCAAACAATTCGGCCGACGCTCGGGCGAACACCGACCGCAAGGCGTGGAACGTCATCAGGCTGCGATCGAAAGCCGACTTCTCGCTTTTCACGCGCGTGACCATATGCGTGACCACACTCGCGTTCTTGCCGCGCAGTGCGCGCAATTCCGAGCTCTGCCGCGAGAGACCGTTGCTGCGCGCCTGCAGAACGCCGCGCGTCGCGTCGATCAGCTCGGCCATCTCGCGCTCCACGATGTCGCGGAAGATCTCCTGCTTGCGAGGAATCAGATCGACCGACATCGCGCGCTCGAGCGCGGGCAAGCGACTCTTCGCGAGCAACGCTTCGTCGCCGTGCACTTTAGCGCTCAAACCTTTTTGCGCGGACACTGGAAAGATGTGCGACGCATCGATCTCGAGCGTCTTCGCGCAACTGCGGACCTGACGCTCGATCATCGCGTCGGTGTCGTCCTGCGAAGTCAGGTCGTCCCACATGCTGTCGATCTTGTTGAGTACCACCATGCGGCCGTGTCCCTTCCCTCCCACCGCCGCGCCGCCGATGTGTTGGCGCCAGACTTCGATGTCGGTGCGCGTCACGCCGGTGTCGGCCGCGAGGATGAACAGTACCGCATGCGCGTTCGGGATCAGGTTGAGCGTCAGCTCCGGTTCGGTACCGATCGCGTTCAAGCCCGGTGTGTCGAGAATCACGAGTCCCTGTGCAAGCAGCGGATGCGGAAAGTTGATGACCGCATGGCGCCACATCGAAATCTCGACCATGCCGTGCTCGTCCACCAGGGTCTTGCTCTCGGGATCGTCGGCATCGTGAAGGCCGTAACGCTGGGCCTCTGCTACCGGCACGCGACGCGTCATGCTGACTTGCTTGAATGCCTCGAGCATGCCGTCGCCCGAGCGCGTGTCGAGCGGAGAAACGTGCCACTCGTCGTGCATTTGCTTGTAGTCGGCGGTGGTCGCGTGATTCGCGCGCGTCTCGATCGGCAACAGTCGTATCGATGGCGGCAAGCTCTCGTCGTACAACAACTCGGTCGGACACATGGTCGTGCGGCCGGCCGACGAAGGCAGGATGCGCTTGCCATAGTCGGCGAAAAAAATCGCGTTGATGAGTTCGGACTTGCCGCGCGAGAACTCGGCGATGAAGGCGATCGTCAGTCGATCTTCGGCGAGCTTGCCGAGCAAGCGCGTGATGCGCGTGTCGACATCGCGATCGATCAACTGGCTAGTGCGCAACCAGAGGCGATAGCCCTCGATGGCGCGCGTCAACGAGAAGCGCCAGGTGCTGTATTCCTGAAATTTTTCTACGAGGCTGTTCATGATGCGAATCGCGGGGAAATGCGGCCAAGCGTGTGACCAATTGCGCGCGGCCAGCATAAGGCTTCGTCTTGCCGCTCGATAGCGCGCGAAGCGGGAATCCACGCGCCTGTCGTACGGTAAACACAGCGCCGCCGGGCCTCACGCCGTCGGTCGGCGCGCGCCGACCGATCGGCTAAAGTTGCTCGTCCAGCGTCGGCACTAACGCTGACATTGCCTGCAATAGAACGTCGAACGTTGACCCTGCCGAATCATGCGGATCGGCGTCGCACAGATGCGGCACGGCCGTCCCGTGCGGTCGTAGACGAAGTAGTCCTGCTGAAAATATCCGGCCGCTCCATCGGCGCCCACGAAGTCGCGCAGCGTGCTGCCGCCCTTCGCGATCGCAGCCGCGAGCGTCTCTCGAATCGCGTCGGCGAGGCGTTGGTATCTTTCGAGCGAGATGCGGCCCGCCGCGGTGCGCGGATCGATGCGGGCGCGAAACAGACTCTCGGATGCATAGATATTGCCCACGCCGACCACCGCCTCGCCGGCCAGCAGGAACTGCTTGATCGATACCACGCGCGTGCGCGAGAGTCGATGAAGCAGAACGCCGCCTCGCGTCGAATCGAAGTCTTCAGAGAGGGGTTCGACGCCGAGCTTCTCAAAATGTTTGCTCGCGAGCACGGGTCCATCGCGAAGTTCGTGCCAGAGCACGAGACCGAAGCGACGCGGGTCGTTGAATCTGAGGACGGATGCGCCGAGTATCAGATCGATGTGGTCGTGCGCGCGCAGCGGAACGTCGGCCCGCATCACGCGCAAGGTGCCGGTCATGCCCAGATGGACGAGCAGCGTCCCGCGGCGCGCCGGGGTCGACGGCTCGATCGGTGCAAGGCGGAGCGCCGCGCTTGCGTGCGACTCAGGCGCGACACAACCGATGAGAATGAACTTTCCCCTGCGATCGACAGTCTCGATTTGCAGCCCCGTGAGCGATTCGGCGAGCGTCGCGGGTACCGCACGGCGCAGTCCGGTGTGGCGAATAATCACCGCATCGATGCGCTTTCCGACGATCCCGGGTGCAATGCCTCTGCGCGTGACTTCGACTTCCGGAAGTTCAGGCACGACGCTGCTCCTCGATGGGATGTAATCGGGGAGGTGACCCCCATGTGCTCGAGGCGGGGCGAAAGGCAAGTTCATCGGTTGCGGGCGCCCGGCCTTTCAACCTACCATCGAGCAACGAATTTTTTTTGAGCGGGGCAGTCGTGAACATTTCATGCGGTGATGCGAAGGTCGAGGGCAAGAGCTTGGGGCGCGGCACACCGAAAGCAAGCGCGTTCCATACAAAGGCCGTCGCGCTCGCGCTCGCGCCCGTGCTTGCCGGCGCATTGTCGAGCATGCTCGTGTTGCCCGGTGCATCGGCGCAGCAGGCGCCAGCGCATCCGGTTGCGCCCTCATCGGCCCGCGTGAACGACCCCGTGCCTGACAACACGCTGACTACCGCCACGCTTTTCAAGTTGATGATGTCCGAGATCGCCGCGCAGCGCGGTGCACCCGATGCGGCTTACGCAACCGAACTCAAGCTCGCCCGCGAAACACGGGACCCGCGCATCGCGCGCCGCGCGACCGAATTCGCTGTGCAGGCCAGGCAGCCGGCGGCTGCGGTCGACGCCGCGCGCTTGTGGACCGAGCTCAGTCCCGACTCGCGCGTCGCGTCCGACACCTTCGTCACGCTGCTGGTTCTTTCGGGCCGGCTCGACGAGGCACAGCCGTTCTTGAGCGCCAGGATCGATGCCGCGTCCTCGAAGTCGCAGGCGCTCGCGCAAGTCTATGGTCTGCTCGCGCAAAGCCCGCAGCACAAGCAGGCATACGAGTTGACCAGGAAGCTCGCGGGCGGCTATCCGTCGTTGCCCGAAGGACATCTCGTGGTCGCGCAAGCTGCACAGGCGGCGGGTGACAAGACGGCCGCCGTCGAAGAGACGCGAACCGCGGTTCGCCTCGCGCCCGACTCTGAGCCTGCCACCATCATGCTGGCGCAACTGCTGCTGTTCGATGCGCCCAGGGAAGCCGACACGCTGCTGTCGGGTTTCATTGTGCGCAATCCCAAGTCCGTTGCGATGCGCATGGCGTATGCGCGCTTTCTCAACGGCGAGCGGCGATACGATGAATCGGCGGTACAGCTCGCGCGCATACGCAAGGACGTGCCGAACGACGCCGATAAAATCTACACGCTCGGTCTGCTCGCCTATCAGGCGAACAAGCCCAAGGATGCCGAGGCTTACTTCAAGCGCTTTGTGGAATTGCGCACGAGACGTCCGGACGTCAGGACCGCAGCCGCAGACAGCGGAGCGCGCAACGACGACATCGGCGACAACGACGACAGCGACAATGTCAGCGACGCCGCGGTCGACGGATCGGGACGCGGCGCCGAGCGTGCCTATCTCTATCTCGCGCAGATCGCCGAAGACGCGAAGGACTATCCGCGTTCTCTCGACTGGCTGGCCAAGGTCGGCGACGGTGACGAATACGCAGCCGCGCGCATCCGTCGCGCGCTGATCCTCGCGCGCCAGGGCAAGCTCGATGTCGCGCGCGCCGAACTGCACGCCCTGCCCGCGAGCACGCCGGCCGCGGCGATTCAATTGACGCTGGCCGAAGCGCAGATGCTGCGTGATGCCGACCGCAATCAGGCGGCCTTCGATCTGCTTGCCGGCGCCATCGACAAGAAGCCGGACAATCCCGAACTGCTCTACGACTATGGCATGACGGCCGAGAAGCTCGGCCGCTTCGACGTGCTCGAGAGCGCCATGCGCACCGTGATTCGCGTGCGGCCCGACAACGCGCAGGCCTATAACGCCTTGGGATACACGCTCGCCGATCGCAACGAGCGGCTCGATGAGGCGAAGGTGCTGATCGAGAAGGCGAATGCGCTCGCGCCCGACGATGCCTCGATACTCGACAGCCTGGGGTGGGTGCAGTACCGGCTCGGCAACAACCGCGAAGCGCTGCAAAGCCTGGAGCGGGCGTACAAGTTGAGAAGCGATGCCGACATCGCCGTGCATCTGGGCGAAGTGCTGTGGATCTCCGGCCGTCAAGCCGACGCCGAGCGCACGTGGAAAGAAGCGAGCACGAAAGAACCGCAAAACGCGGCGTTGCGGCAGACGCTTGCGAGGTTCAACGTCCATATGGGCAAGCGCTGACGGCCTATGCGTTTGCGCAAGGCTCTCGAGCGCGGGCTCCGGCAAGAATTTGCGACCGCGTTGCTTTTTTTTCTTGCAGGCTGCGCGGCCATGCCTTCGACCGACGAGGCGCGCCGCGCAGGCGCGCGCGTGATCGAAGGCCGCCTGTCGGTTCGCTACAAGGACATCGCCAGCGGCAAGGAAGACGCGTTGTCGGGCCGCTTCACATGGACGCAATCTGCGCCTGCGAGCGGGACTGAAGCGGCAACGTCGTATGGCTCCGAACGCACGGCGCGCAACAGCGATCCGATTGAATTGAGCCTGCTCGATCCCCTCGGGCAGACGGTCGCGCTGATCCGCTCCGATGCGGCGCATGCATCGATCGCGTTTCGCGACGGTCGCAAGGTCGAAGGCGCGACCCCTGAAGCATTGACGCAGGACACGCTGGGATGGACGGTGCCGTTGCGCGGACTCGGGTCGTGGCT
>JBBSEF010000061.1:0-17636 GCA_038240015.1 Burkholderiales bacterium | reverse complement strand
TCGCGCCCGATGCGATCCATGCAGAGTTCTGCGGTCCACGGCAGCATCAGCGCGCCGCAACGGCTGTCGCGATAGAGACGTTCGAGCGGCAGATGCTTCATCATCGCCTGTCCACCGCAGGTGCGCAGTGCGAGGCGCGCGATGTCGTTGGCGCCTTCCATCACGGTGTAATGCGCGGCATACAGACGCAGACGCTCGTCCTTCGACGGATTCGGTTTGGCTTCGTTGATCGCGCGCCAGAACATCGAGCGCATCGCCTCCAGCTGGATGCGCATCTGCGCAACCGCGATCTGCTTGGTCGGATATTGCCGGCGCTTGACGGGCGGCTCGCCCTCGACCTCGCCGCGCAGATATTTCACCGTGAAGTCGTAGGCCGCGTTCGCAATGCCCAGATAGGTCGGCGATAGCGTGAAGAACATGTGCGGCCAGGTCTGCGCCGCCTTGAAGTACATGCCCCGCGGCATCAGTTGTTCGTCGTCTGGAACGAACACGCTCTTGAACGTGAGGTTGCGCGACACCGTGCCGCGCATCCCCATCGGATTCCATACACCCGCAATCGACAGACCTTCGCTGGTTGCGGGCACCGCGATGTAGAGCGTGTCGCGCATGTCGAGCGGCGCGGCTTGCCCATCGACATCGTCCTGCGCTTCGGTGCAGAGGATGCCGTAGTAGTCGGCGGCGCCCGACAGGCTCGCCCAGATCTTGCGGCCGTCGATCACCCAGCCCGATACGCCGTCGCGCGTCTCATCGCGTACAGCCCGTCTGGCTGTCGTGCCGAAGGGCGCTCGACCCGCGGCCGCGGCGCTGCCTTCGGAGAACGGCTGCGCATACAGCTTGCCGCCCTCGACCACGCGCGCGAAGTGCAACGCGCGGCGGCGCGCATGCTCGGTGCGTTGCTCGTCCGTCATCGTCAAGGCATCGACGAGATCGCCGATCCACAAGGTCGAGCAACTGTGCATGTTGAACGTCAGCGCGGTCGCGCCGCAGTAGCGGCCGATCTCTGCGGCGACCATGCAATAGGTCGCGTAGTCGGCGCCGAGACCGCCCGCGGATTCCGGGACGCAGAGCGCGAGCATGCCGGCTTCGCGCAGGTCGTCGTAGTTGGCAAAGGGGAAGGTCGCGGTGTCGTCCCACTCGTGCGCACGCGACGCGAACCGCATCTCTCCGAGCTCGTGCGCCAATGCGATCAGGCGCCGCTGCTTCGCGTCGAGCGGTGCGTCGCCGATCGCCGGCACGAAGGCCAGCGGCGGATCACGGAGTAGCGTTGCCGCGCTCATGCGGACCTCGTCATGGTTTTTTCCCCATCGCATCGGCGATCGATTGCAGAAAGCCGATCAGTGCGCTGTTGAAGGCTTCCGGCCTCTCTAAGTTCATCAGGTGTCCGCAACGCCCGATCTCGACCAGGCTCGCGTTAGGCATGCGAGCAGCCATGCCCTGCATCATCGCGGGAGGCGCATTGCGATCGTCGCTGGCCGCGATCAACAAGACCGGCATCGTCAGTTGCGCGAGTCGTTCGCGACGATCGAAGCCCATCAGTGCCTGCAGCGCGAGGCGATAGGTCTGCGGCGGCACATGCGCCATCACCTCGATGGCCTCGTCGCGTGCGGTGTCGGACGCTTTGGGACCGAGCATGTCGGGAACGAGCCGGGTTGCGAGCTCGCGCATCGAACCTCCGGCGTCCAGCGGCGCGGTGCGCTCTTCGATGAAGGTGCGTTGCCAGTCGCCATTGGATTTTCCGAATGCCGCGCTGGTCCCGGCGAGCACCAACGCGGCGATGCGCTCGGGCGCGCGCGCCGCGACTTCCTGCGCCACCATGCCGCCCATGCTGTGCCCGACGAGAACCAGGCGCTCGGGCGCGAGCACGTCGATCAACTCGATGCACTCGTCGGCCAGCGTCTCGAAGCTGTACGGATCGACGATCAAGGAATGCCCGTACCCCGGCATGTCCCAGGCGACCGCATGAAAGCCCGCATCCACCAGCGGCGCCATCTGCCGCGCGAACGCCTGCCGCCCGCCGCCGATTCCGTGGAGCATCAGTACGGTGGTGTCGCCCGCAGGGGCCAAAGGCACGGCCTCGTCGAAGTACGGGACGGCGGTGACGGGTGTGGTCATCATGAGGTGATGGTCTCTCAAGTCAGAGCAAGGCCGCGCTCGACGACGACGACACCATCGAGCGCGATCGTGCAATTTCTCATCGGCAGGTCGAAGTGACCGAGCGTGTGACGGCCGGCGACTTCGTTCGCGCCGGTCGAGAACAGGAAGTTGCCCGCGAAGGCGCGCAGCTCGGTGCCGTTGCAATCGCGCTTGTCGTAGAACGCAAGCGCGTCCCAGCGCGCGTCGCGATTCAATCCCCAGCCCACGTGCGAAACCGCGTACGCGTTGCGATTGCCTTCCAGTTCTTCCCACGATTTCCAGTAGCCGCGCATCAGATCCGCATCGACGCCGTCGCCGTCGATTGCGACGATGCCGTCGTTCTCGATCGTCAGCGCGATGCGATCGCGGAGATAGGTCTTGAAGGCGAGATTGACGTCGCCGGGCGCGAGCACCACCGTGCCGTCGACGCTCGCTGCTGCGGGAAACGCAAGGCACAAACCGCCCGGCCAATGCGCAACCTGTCCGGGTTTCGCGCAGTAGCCCCAGACCCCGCCGATTTTCGCGCCCTGCAATTGCACAGTGAGATCGCTGCCGGCGGCTGAGGTCACGCGCATGGTCGATGCCGCACGCAGTTTCTTCATCGCGCTGCGCACGACCGTTTCGAGTTGCTCGTCGGGCACGCAGCGCTCGAGGATTTCCGGATGCTCGTTCGATACCATCAAGAGGCGCGCGCCGCCCTTCAGGATCTCGGGCAGTTCGGGCGCGTGCAGCAGACCTTCGACCGTGCAGTCGATCACCAGCGTCGATGCGGCGAGCGCCCGCACCACCGGCGCGAGTTGGCCGATCGCGTCCGACGCACCGGTCGAGCGAATCGGAATCGACGCCACGGGCGATGGCGTCGGCACAACCAGATGAAAGACACGCGCGCCGAGTTGGGAAGCAGCGAGATCGGCGAGTTCGACCAGCACGCGGCGCGACTGCGATTCGGAAAGAATCGCGACCGTATCGCCGCTCGTGACGACGCAACGGCGCAGCACCGCGACGAAGGCGGCGATCCAGCGGGCTTCGATGCGTTCCACGAGCACGATGCACGTTCCTTTCAAGGGCGCTCGATTGCGGCGAACGCGCAATCGCATGCGCTCGCCCGAATGCGCGAAGATACGCCTTGCCGGTTGCCCGACCCGGCTTGCAAGCACGCCGCGCGCCAGCTATCCTGCGGCCGATATTAGATGAATTTTCATATATATCCAACATCCGCGACCATGCACGCGACCGTGTGTATCGCGCGCTTCATGACGATCAATCGATGGCCGATCCGCTGACCGCGCAACCGCGCGAGGACGACACGCCGCGTTCGCCCGACTTCGACAGCGCGCATTTTCGCGGCGCGCTCGCCCAGTTCGCCACCGGCGTGACGATCATCACGACGCGCGCCGTCGATGCCGATGGCGAGCCGCACCTGGTCGGCTTCACGGCCAGCTCGTTCAACTCGGTATCGCTAGCTCCGCCGCTGGTCCTGTGGAGTCTGTCGCGCGCGGCCGGCAGCCTCGCGATCTTTCGCGACAACACGCATTACGCGGTCAACGTGCTGGCATCCGATCAGATCGAACTGTCGCGCCGCTTCGGCTCGCGCGCCGATCGGATCGAGTCCGGCGAGGGCATCGCGTTCGATCGCTTCGAAGGCATCGCATGGCGCGAAGGGTTTCGCGGCGCGCCGGTCTTCGAAGGCTGCTGCGCCTGGTTCGAATGCTTCAACCGCAGCCGCTATGAAGAAGGCGATCACGTCATCTTCGTCGGCGAAGTGGAACGTTGCGGCTACGCCGACCGCGAGCCGCTGATCTTCCAGGCCGGCGGCTATCACATGACGCAGCCGCATCCCGATCGCTGATCACCGTCTCCCCGGTGCAGGCCGGGGCCCAAGTGACACCGTCGCCCCGGCGAAGGCCGGGGTCCAAGTTGCATTCCAGTAATCTTTCGAACTTGCCACGCCATGCCCCGACTCCCCTACATCACCGATCAACAAGCCGGCGACACTCCGCTCGTCGCCGCGATCCGCCAGCGCCGCGGCGGCGGCCTCTTGAACCTCGATCGTCAACTGCTCTACAGCCCGGCGTTCGCGCAGGGCTGGAACGCGTTGCTCGGCGCGGTCCGCAAAGAGTTGAAGGTCGACCCCAAATTGCGCGAACTCGCGATGTGCGTGGTCGCGGTGTTGAACGGCGCCGAGTACGAGTACGTGCATCACGCACCCGAGTTCATCAAAGCGGGCGGCAGGCAGGAGCAGATCGCCGCCGTGCATCGCATGTCTTCACACGACATCGACGCATCGCTCTTCGACGAACTCGAGAACGCGACGATCGCATTGAGCGCGCAGATGACGAAGAGCGTGAAGGTCGAGGATGCGACTTTCGATACGCTGCGCACCCAGCTCGGCGAAGCGGCCACGGTCGAGCTGGTCGGCGTGATCGCCGCCTATAACATGGTGTCGCGCTTTCTGGTCGCGCTCGGCATCGAGCCGGAGTGATGACGATGGCTGGTCGTGCCCGCGTACTCGTCACCGATGCCACGCGCTGGGAAGTCGATGACTACCTTTCGTATCTGCTCGCGCGCGCGAGCCACATGGTCGCGTCCGAGTTTCATCGCGAGGTGCGCGCCGCGGGCCTCACGGTGCTCGAATGGCGCGTGCTCGCGACGCTCTCCGACGGACGTGCGCGCAAGGTCGGCGAGCTAGCATCGATCGCGCTCGCGCAACAATCGACCGTGACCAAACTACTCGGCCGCATGCAAGCCGATGGCCGCATCGCGCGCAGCGAAGGTGAAGTCGATCGCCGTCAGTCGCTGGTGCGCATCACGCGCCCGGGTCGCACCGCGCTCGGCACGCTGCTCGCGCGATCGAAGCGCCACGAGCGCGCTGCGGTCGCGCGATTGAGCGCGCGCGAGGCCGCATCGTTGAAGAGCGCGTTGAAGAAGCTGATCGATCCGGTTCGAGCGAATACGGCATTCGAAGGTTGATGTACCATCCTTACGACTTGGTAAGGAGACTCGCATGAGAACCACGCTGACATCCAAAGGCCAGATGACTCTCCCGACTGCGGTTCGTACTCAACTCGGACTCGAAGCGGGCGATCAGTTGATGGTGTCGATCGTCGATGCGGACACGATCCTGTTGAAGCGCCGTTCGGGTGCGCCGTTGAGCGTGCTTCGCGGCATGCTCGGCCGTCCGTCGCGGGCACTGACGGTCGAGGAAATGGATCGCGGCGTCGCGACGCACCTGGGCAAAAAGCATGATCCGCGCGGTCGCCGGAAGTGATCGCGCTCGCTACCAACCTGCTTGTCAGGTTGCTGACCAACGACGACGCACGGCAATCCGTGAAGGTCGAGCGTTGGTTGCATGAGCAGGCAACCGCGCAGAGTCCGGCTTATGTGGACCACATCGTCTTGTGCGAATTGGCATGGGGTCTTGAACGCAGTTACGGCTACCCACGTTCAGAGGTGCATCGAGCGATTCGGACCTTGCTCGATTTCGATCAGTTGAAGGTCGAGGCGCCCCATCAGGTCGTGCAAGCGTTATCTCTCTTCGCAAAAGAGCCGGCCGACTTCTCCGACTATCTGCTTGCTGTACGCGCATCGGCGGCAGGCTGCGCGAGTGTGCTGACGCTCGACAAGAAGGCCGCGCGCTCCGCGACGCACACGCTGCTGGTCTGATGTCCGCGGACGTCGATCCGGCTTGAACTTCAAAAGCCGGACTCTCAGCGTCCCGCGAGCCTGATCCCCGCGAGGATCAGCAGCAGTCCCGCCGCGTGATACCACTGCGGCCACTCGCCGAGCAACAACGCCGACAGCACCGCCGCGAACACCGGCGTGAGATTGAGGAAGAACACCGGCAACGTCGCCCCCGCGCGCGACACGCCGCGATCCCAGCAGAAATACGCGACCAGCGACGGCAGCACCGACACGTAGGCCAGCACCAGCCACGCGCGCGGCGTATCGAAGTGCGACGGCACATCGAAGAAAGCGGTCTCGATCCACACGCAAGGGAGCGCGAACAACAGGCCCGTCGCGATCTGCGCGAACAGCAGCACTGCGAGCGGCACATCGGGGCGTCGCGTCTTGAGTATCCACGTGTAGATGCTCCACACGATTGCCGCGACCAGCATGAAGAGGTCGCCCAGCACGAAGCTCAACGTCAGCAAGCGTGAAATGTCGCCGCGCACCAGAACCAGCAACACGCCGATGATCGAAACTGCAGCGCCGATCGATCGACGAACGCCGACCTCCTCGCCGAAGAACAGCGCGCCGAACATCAACGTGAACACGGGCGTCGATGCTGCGATCAAGGTCACGTTGTTCGGCGTCGAAGTCGTGAGCGCGAGATATTGAAGCGCGTTGTAGGAGCCGACCCCGAGCACACCGAGCGCAGCGACCACACGCCACTCGCGCACCAGCATCACACGATGCATGACCAGCCCGCGCCACGCGAACGGAAACAAGATCAGCGACGCCAGAAACCAGCGCAACGCGTTCAACGCCATCGGCGCGATCGTGCCGACCGCGAGGCGGCCGACGATGGCATTGCCCGCCCAGAAGAGGGGAGGAAGGATCAACAGCGTGAGCGTCGATGCGTCGAGACGGGATGGGCGTGAAGAGTCGGATGCGTTGGTGGAGCTCATTGGGTGGTGCCGCGATGGGCCGCCAATATACTGCGGGCGTTCAATCGAGCGTCACATGCAATGGAGAACAAGCGATGAAGCTGGACCTCGGCCCTCTTGCGTTGGAACAGTTCCGATTGATTGCCGCCGACTTGCAGCTGCCGTCCGGCGTGACAACATTAATTTCACGCTGGTCCAGGCGTCTACTCGGTGGCTGAGCTACGCGAAACCATGCGTGATCTTCTGGATGCGCGCCAACTGGTCATCGAGCAGAGGCGGGTCGTCGCGCGCGCCATCGCGAATCTGAGCAATGATCCCACCGACTTTGCAGACGCGTTGATTGCAAATCATGCGATCGACGCCGGTTGTTCACGGATCGTGACCTTCGACAAAGGCGCCGTAAAACTCGGCATGGTCCTGTTGCAATGAGCCCGCGACCTCGCGCCCTTCACCGCGCCCTCGCATCATCCGGAAAAAATTCCTTCATCAAGAACGTCTCGAGCTCCGGCTGATCCTTTGCCCGGGCGGACTTCGTGAAGACCTTGCCCAGGCGATGCGACTCCCATTCGAAGTCGCCGGGCTTCTGCTCGCGGATGATGGCGATCATGCTGCGGACGATTGCGATGCGGATGTCGGGGTTGTTGCCCTGCTGGACCTCGACCTGCTGCGACCAGTTGCGGCGAAAGGATTTGTTCCAGCCGCGAAACAGGAACTGCGCTTCGTGCAGGCCGACGCGTTGCAACTGGAACAGGCCACCACCCGCGTTCGGATCCTGATCGGGGCTTGCGGCGCGCTGCTGCGACTGCACGTTGGCCGTCGCGATGCGCCTGGCGCGGTCGTCGTCGCTCTCGATCACCGTGTCCGGCGCACCGCCGTTTTGCGCGCGACGCGCACGCTGGCGTTGGGCGATCAGGTCCGAGAAAGCCTGATCAGTGTCGGGCGCGGGCTGCGGCGTCGGCGCCACCTCCTGCGGCGGCGCCGGGGCAGGCGCCGGAACGACGAAGCCGGTCGAGGGCTTATTGATCGCGATCCGCGGCGTGGGCCTTTGCGACGGCGGCCGTATCGCAGCCTTGGGCGCTTGCGGCTTCGATGGCGTGGGCGTCGGCTGCACCGGCTCGTCGGCTCTGGCCTGCGGCTGCGGCTTGGATGGATCGATCTTCACTGACAGCGGGCCGAGCTCTTCGCCGGACGTGCGCAACGGTTGCTGGTTCTGCAGGAACGGTATGAAGATTACGGCGAAGTGTATGAATAGCGAGAGCACGAGCGCGACCGTGATCGCGCGCACGGTGATGCGGTCGTAACGCCTCGGGCCATCGCCGTCGAGTGCGCTTCCACGCTCGGGCGCAAGGGGCACCTCGGTGCGCGCGTCGTCCGGCGCATCTTCGGACGCGTCGAGCATGGACTTGCGGATCGGGACGACTTTCAACGTGCGTTTTCTTTCGTCGAGAGGACGGACAGGCGCAGCGCGGCCGCAACGATCGGCCGCGCCCAGTCCGGCGTGGCGGACAAATCGGCGGGCGCGACGACGCGGCCGTGGTCGAGATGCAGGAGCAGCAGGGGTTGCGGCACGGCGCCCGCCGCGGGATCGGCTTCGATGCTGTTGTCGTAAAGACGTAGAGCGGTCAGACGGGGAATCAGTTCGATCAGATTCAAGCGGCTGTGCTGATAGCGGCGTCGAATCGCCTCTTCCGGTATGTCATGCCCACCGCGTTGTACGCGCGCGCGCACGCGGCGAATGTGCAGCTCGGGGCTGGATAGACCCGCGTACCAGACGTGAATCGCGATGCCCGCGCTTGCGGCCTCGGCAAGCAGACGCGGCAAGGTGTGCCCGCCGAGCGTTGTCTCGAAGCTGTGATCGAGACGCTCGGCGATCGCGCGCTCGAGCAGCCTCTTGCCCTGCTGCCATGCGAGTCCGTTGGCTTCGGTCTGATCGAGGCGCGGGTTGGCGCTCATCAGGCGGCGCGCGGCCTCATCGGGATTGAAATAGTCGGCGCCGTACGCGCGGAACGCGGCGCCCGCGATACTGCTCTTGCCCGCGCCGTTCACGCCGGCGAGCACATAGATATTCGGGACGGCTGCCGGCTTCTTCGCCCCGTTGCCGTTCGATAGCCGCGGCGCGGATGTCGCGAGATGGAGCTTCACGCGATATTCACGCGCGGCTTGCGTACGTGCTCCGGGGGCTTCTCAACGTCCGCGGCGAGCGACCTTGGGGATCGGGACGACGCGTCCCGGTTTGACGACGCGTGCGGCCTTCAGCGCGGCGCGCCCGAGCATGGCGGGCGTTGCGGCGAATGCATCGGACATGCCTTTCTTCGCCTTCGCGGTCTGCATGCGCGCGAGCAGTTCGTCGAACTCGGCGTCGAGCGCGTCGAGCGCCTGCGTGCGCCCGCGTGCGAGCGACTGGAATTCTTCGTACGAGATCAGCACGGCGCGCGGCGCATCGTGACGGGTGATCGCGACCGGCGAGCCGGCCACCACGCGATCGAGCATCGTGCCGAAGCTGTTCTTCGCATCGGTGGACGCGATGCTGGCAACGTCGACCAGCTCGCCCTGATTGTTGCGAAACGTCAGCGTGGACATGAGGAACTCCGGTTTGCGTGTATTGGCTATTCTAGCTGAATTGGACGTTTTGTCCAGAATGGGCGTTTGGGCTGCTCGTGATGACGGCAGCTTACCGACGGAATAATTCCTGCGCCACACGAAGCTGTCACAAAATTCGACGTGCGCCGGGGGCGGGTGCGGCTTCGACGGCTTTGTTCGCGGCGTCCTCTTTCGCACGCTTGGCGAGCGTGTAAGCCTGTTGTGCGCCGGGCAGATATTGCGCCGGCCAAGTGGTTCCTTCGTAGCCGGCCTCGGTCGCGGCGCGCAGCGTGAAATACGGGTCGGCCAGGTGCGGACGAGCCAGCGCAACCAGATCGGCGCGGCCCGACACCAGCAACGTGTTGACCTGATCGGCGCTCGTGACCGCGCCCACCGCCATCGTCGCGATGTCGGCTTCGAGTCGCACCTGCTCGGCGAACGTGGCCTGATACATGCGGCCGTACACCGGACGCGACGCAGGGTCGGTCTGGCCGGTCGAGACATCGATCAGATCGCAGCCGTGCGCCTTGAAGGTCTTCGCGATCTCGACCGCATCGGCGCCGGTGGTGCCGCCGGGGATCCAGTCGGTTGCCGACACGCGCACGCTCATCGGTTTGTGTTTCGGCCACGCCGCGCGCACCGCGTCCCACACCTCGAGCGGAAAGCGCAGGCGATGGGCGAGGCTGCCGCCGTACGCATCCTCGCGACGATTGGTGATCGGCGAGATGAAGCTCGCCAGCAGATAGCCGTGCGCCATGTGGAGTTCGAGCATGTCGAAGCCGGCCTCGTCGGCGAGAAGCGCCGAGACCACGAACTCGTCGCGGATGCGAGCCATGTCATCCGGCGTCATCGCGCGCGGCGGTGCGTTGATGCCCTCGCGATACGAGAGCGGGGAAGGCGCAACCAGATCCCAGTTGGGTCCGTGCAGCATCTCGTCGAGCGGGTCGTCCATCTTTTCCCAGCCGACCTGGGTCGAGCCCTTGCGGCCCGCATGACCGATCTGCATGCACAGTCTGGCATCGCTATGCCGGTGCGCGAAGTCGACGATGCGCTTGAAGGCCGCTGCCTGCTTGCGGTTCCACAAGCCCGTGCATCCCGGCGTGATGCGCGCGTCGGGCGACGGACAGGTCATCTCGATGAACACGAGGCCGGCGCCGCCCAATGCGCGCGTCGTGTAGTGCACGAAATGCCACTCGTTCGGCATGCCGTCGATCGCCGAGTACTGCGCCATCGGCGAGACCACGATGCGGTTCACGACCTGCATGTCGCGCAGCGCGAATGGCGAGAACAACGGCGGCGCGGTGAACGACCTGGGCAACGACACACTGGCAGCGCGAGCGGCGCCGCGATTCCACCAGTGTTCGACCTCGGCAACCAACGGTGCATCGCGAAGTCGCAGGTTCTCGTGCGTGATCTGCTTGGAGCGCGACAGGAGCGAATAGTTGAACTGGATCGGCTCCATCTCCCAGAAGCGCCGCACGTTCTCGAACCACACCAGGCTGACGTTGGCCGAGTGCTGGATGCGGCCGACTTCGTCGCGGCGATCGGCTTCGTAGTGCGCGAGCGCGCGTTGCAGATCGTTGGGCTGCGCATCATCGGCCTGACTCCTGATCGCCGCGTGCAAGGCGATCGCGTCTTCGAGCGCGAGCTTGGTGCCCGAGCCGATCGAGAAGTGGGCGGTGTGCGCGGCGTCACCCAGCAGCACGACTTGCACGCACTTGCCATTGCCGCGATCGATGCGGTGGTGCCAGGTCTTGCAGGTGATGGTCGGAAACTGCCGCCAGTGCGAACGATTGGTCAGCACCTTGTGGCCCTGCAGTTCTTCAGCGAAGAGCCGTTCGACGAAGCGCGCGGTTGCGGCCTCGTCGGTCGGCGAGAGGCCCGATGCGCGAAAGGCTTCGTCGGTGGTCTCGATCACGATCGTGCATTCGCCGACGGGTACGTTGGGGTCGCTGCCCGCATCACTTTCTCTTTCACGAACCGTATATTCGTAAGCATGCATATTCCAGATGCCCGGCGGATGCTTCCGGTCGCGAGGACTGATCGTGTCTTCGCGAAAGCTGTACGTGAATCCCGGCAGGTTCATGCGCGCGCCCAACCACGTGAAGCGATTGCTGCGCACATCGACCTCGGGTGCGAAGTACGTCTTCAATGCTTCGCGGATCGGACTGTTGATGCCGTCGGCCGCGACGATTAGGTCCGCGTCGGCGTGCGCAGCCAGTCCCTTGTCCTCGACGCCGTAGCGGATCGCAACGCCGAGATCGATCGCGCGGCGTTGCAAGATCTGCAGCAGCGTGAGGCGACGGATGCCAGAGAAGCCGTGGCCGGATGACTTCGACACCGTGCCTTTGAAGTGCGTGTAGATATCGTCCCAGTACGCGAAGTGGGCGGCGATCTCGCGGTAGGTCGGCTCGTCGGCGCACTGGAGGTTGGCGAGCGTTTCGTCCGAGAGCACGATGCCGAAGCCGAAGGTATCGTCGGCGCGATTGCGCTCGGTGACCTCGATGCGCGCGGTCGAAAAGCTCTTCTTCGCGAGAATCGCGAAATAGAGGCCGGCCGGGCCGGCGCCGATGATGTCGATGTTCATGTCGCGTCCAAGGTTCAATCCGCAGCGAGTGGACAACGCGTCGCGGCGTTGGCACAAAATTACTTTAAGTCTAAAATAATTTCATGGGTACGCAAACTTCGGTCGTCGAGTCGCCGCGTGGCGTGAGCCTTGGCGCGCGCACGCGCGTGGAGTGCGCCGCGCTCGATGTGGCCGATCCTCTCGCTGCAATGCGCGAGCGCTTCGCGTTGCCCGACGACGTGATTTATCTGGACGGCAATTCGCTAGGCGCGCTGCCGAAAGCGACCGCACCGCACGTGGCCGACGTGATCGCCCGCCAGTGGGGCGAAGATCTGATCGCAAGCTGGAACAGCGCGGCCTGGATCGCCGCGCCGCGCCGCATCGGCGACGCGCTCGCGCCGTTGATCGGCGCGCGTGAAGGCGAAGTCGTCGTCGCCGATTCGACGTCGATCAACCTCTTCAAGGTGCTGACGGTCGCGCTGCGGATTGCGGGCGAAGACGACGATTCGCGCGACGTGATCGTCTCGGAGGCAGACAACTTCCCCACCGATCTCTACATCGCAGAAGGCGTGCTGCGGCATTCATCGGCTGCGCGCGGCGACGGCGCGAGGTTGAAGCTCGTGCCGGCGACCGCGGGCAACAGGAATGAAGATGTGAGTGAAGACGCGATCGCCACGGCCCTCATGTCATCGACCGCCGTGCTGATGCTCACGCACGTCAACTATCGAACCGGCGCGATGCACGACATGAAGGCGGTCACGCGCGCGGCGCACGACGCGGGCGCGCTGGTGGTGTGGGACCTCGCGCATTCGGCCGGCGCCGTGCCCGTCGATCTGCACGACGCCGATGCGGACTTCGCGATCGGATGCGGATACAAGTACCTGAACGGCGGTCCGGGCGCTCCCGCTTTTCTGTGGGTGCATCCGCGCCATGTCGAGCGCTTCATGCAGCCGTTGTCGGGATGGATGGGCCATGCCGCGCCGTTCGCTTTCGATTCGGCCTATGCGCCCGCAGCCGGCGTCGAGCGCTTCCTGTGCGGCACGCCGGCCATCCTTTCGATGGCCGCGCTCGAATGCGGAATCGCGTCGCTCAAGAATCTCGATCAAGCGTCCTCCGCGATGCCCGCATTGCGCGCGAAGTCGATCGCGCTGACCGAGCTCTTCATCGAACAGGTGGAAAGCCGCTGCGGCGATGCGCTCGCATTGGCCTCGCCGCGCGATGCGGCGCGACGGGGCAGCCAGGTTTCGTTCTTCGCGCGCGGCGCGCTCGCCGGTCACGGCTACGCGCTGATGCAAGCGCTGAGCGAATGCGGGGTGATCGGCGACTTCCGCAAGGGCCACAGCGCCAGCGGCGATGACGACGACATCCTGCGATTCGGTTTCGCGCCCGCGTATCTGCGCTATGTCGATGCGTTCGACGCGGCCGAAGCGATCGGCGATGCGCTCATCAGCGAGGCCTGGCGCGACCCACGCTTTCAGACGTGGGCGGCGGTAACGTGAAGTGACCACATGACCAACCCCTCCCCGACCTACGGCGACTACCTGTCGCTCGACACCCTGTTGTCTTCGCAACATCCGCGCTCGCCCGATCACAACGAGATGCTGTTCATCATTCAGCATCAGACCAGCGAGTTGTGGATGAAGCTGATGCTGCACGAACTGCGCGCGGCGGTTGCGAACCTGCACAACGATGCATTGCCTGCCGCATTCAAGATGCTCGCGCGCGTGTCGCGCATCATGGAACAGCTCGTGTCGGCGTGGACCGTGCTGGCGACCATGACGCCCAACGAGTACAGCGCGGTGCGGGCGCATCTGGGAACCTCGTCGGGATTTCAATCGCCGCAATATCGCGAGGTCGAATTTCTTCTGGGCAACAAGAGTACGAGGCACCTGCGCAGTTACGATGGCCCGAATCAAGATGCACATCGCGCGCATCTCGAGGCGGCGCTGCGCGCGCCATCGATCTATGACGAAGCGATCGGTTTGCTCGCGCGAAACGGCTTTGCGGTCGATCCAGTGCCGGTGGACGCGACTTCGCAGCGACCTTTCGATGAAGCGGTCGAAGCCGCGTGGCTGACGGTCTATCGCAACCCCGAACAGTATTGGCGTCTCTACGAGCTCGCCGAAGAATTGATCGATCTCGAAGACGCATTTCGGCAATGGCGCTTTCGTCACGTGACGACAGTCGAGCGCATCATCGGCTTCAAGCGCGGCACCGGCGGTACCGAGGGCGTGGGTTACTTGCGCAAGATGCTCGACGTCGTGCTGTTCCCCGAGTTGTGGAAAGTCCGCACCGATCTTTGAATGCCATCACCCATGTCGAATTCCTTCGTGAAGATTCTTCAACCGCAAGGCTGGGCGCAACCGCGCGGCTATGCCAACGGCACGGCCGCGCGCGGCACGTTGGTCTCGATCGCGGGGCAGATCGGATGGAACACTCAGTGCGCATTCGAGAGCGACGACTTCGCGGCGCAGACGCGCCAGGCGCTGGCAAACATCGTGGCGGTCCTCGCGGAAGCCGGAGGCCGGCCCGAGCACATCGTTCGAATGACGTGGTACGTGATCGACAAGCACGAGTACGTGAATGCGTATCCCGCGATCGGAGTCGCTTATCGCGAGGTCATCGGCAAATACTATCCGGCGATGACGGCTGTGCAGGTCGCCGCCTTGATGGAGGACCGCGCGAAGGTCGAGATCGAGGCGACTGCGGTGATTCCGGATTGATGTAAGGTCGAGATCAACGCCCAGCTCACGAGGTCCCCATGAACGCACCAGATACGTCCCGCAAACTCAAAGCGCGCTTCCATTGGGAAGACCCGTTGCTGCTCGACGCGCAGTTGACCGATGACGAACGCATGGTGCGTGAAGCGGCCGCGCGCTATTGCACCGACAAGCTCGCGCCGCGCGTGCTCGATGCGTTTCGCAACGAGACCACCGATGTCGCGATCTTTCGCGAGATGGGCGAGCTCGGTCTCCTGGGCCCCACCATCCCCGAGCAATACGGCGGCCCCGGTCTGAATTACGTAGCCTATGGTCTGATCGCACGCGAAGTCGAACGCATCGACTCGGGCTATCGCTCGATGATGAGCGTGCAATCGTCGCTGGTGATGGTACCGATCAACGAATTCGGCACCGAAGCGCAACGGCAAAAATATTTGCCCAGGCTCGCGACCGGAGAATGGATCGGCTGCTTCGGCCTGACCGAACCCGATCACGGATCGGACCCGGGCTCGATGGTCGCGCGCGCGAAGAAGGTCGACGGCGGCTACTCGGTGTCGGGCGCGAAGATGTGGATCTCGAATTCACCGATCGCCGACGTATTCGTGGTGTGGGCGAAAGACGACGAAGGCGCCATCCGCGGCTTCATCCTCGACAAGGGCATGAAGGGACTGTCGGCGCCGAAGATCCACGGCAAGGTCGGCCTGCGCGCGTCGATCACCGGCGAGATCGTGATGGACGACGTGTTCTGCCCCGAAGAGAACGCGTTCCCCGAAGTGCGCGGATTGAAGGGGCCGTTCACCTGCCTCGACTCGGCGCGCTATGGCATCGCGTGGGGTGCGCTCGGCGCGGCCGAAGACTGCTGGCATCGCGCGCGCCAGTACGTGCTCGATCGCAAACAGTTCGGACGTCCGCTCGCGGCCAATCAACTCGTCCAGAAAAAACTCGCCGACATGCAGACCGAGATCACGCTGGGACTGCAAGGATGTCTTCGTCTGGGCCGCATGAAGGACGAGGGCACGGCGTCGGTCGAGATCACGTCGATCATGAAACGCAACTCGTGCGGCAAGTCGCTCGACATCGCAAGAGTCGCGCGCGACATGATGGGCGGCAACGGCATCTCGGATGAGTTCGGCGTGATTCGCCATCTCGTCAATCTCGAGGTCGTCAACACTTACGAAGGCACGCACGACATTCACGCGCTGATCCTCGGGCGTGCGCAGACAGGCATACAGGCGTTTCAATGACGAAGGATGTTTGATTCACTTTCAAGTCGCCGCCGCAGTCGCTTCAATACGCGGCGTTTCGTGATTCCTGATCGCCTGTGCGATTGGCTCGCTCACGTCTTCGAGGTCTCGCGTGAATCCATCGCTCGCATCGAAGTGATCGAGCATTCGCGCTTCGCGCGTTTACATGGACGGCACGTGACCGCGACCACGCGAAGAAATGCGATCTATCTGTCGGGCTCGGGCGACGCGTTCGTCAACGATCTCGAACTCGTCTTGCACGAATACTTCCACGTCGTTCGTCAATGGAATCGTGGGACGCTGACGATGTGGCGCTATTTGCGCGAGTCGGCGCGACGCGGCTACGCGGCCAATCGCTATGAACTCGAAGCGCGCGCGTTTGCGCGCGAGGTCTGCGCAGGAGATTCGCGCACGAGGCCGAATCGTCCGGTACTTCATTCCGCGGGTTCTATGCGGGAAAGATTCGATTGACCGCAGAGTGATTTGAAGTTCATCGTGTGCCTCGCGATACCGAATTCGTCCCCGACCTCGCAGTCGATCCCTACCGCCATTTCGAAGGAAGACCATGAACCAGCCCCATCTGCCTTGCTGGGCTCGATGCCTGCCACTCGTGACCAGCGTGCTCGCAGCGCTGATCCTCGCGGGCTGCAACGATGACGGCGGACCGCCGCCCCCCGCGCCGCCGCTTGCCGTCTTGCAGTGCTCGGGTACCGCGATCCCCGGCAGCGGTACGGGCCTGCCCACCGGCGGCCCCGAAATCGCGACCGGCTTCGCGAGCAAGGACCCCGTCACCACGCGCACCGTGATGGCGGTCACGGCCAATCCGATCTCGTCTCGCGTGGCATGCGACGTGCTCGCCAAGGGCGGCACCGCGGTCGACGCGGCGATCGCAGCGCAGATGGCGCTCAACCTCGTCGAGCCGCAATCGTCGGGCATCGGAGGCGGCGCGTTCATGCTTTATTACGACGGGGCGAGCAAGCAGGTTCAATCCTACGACGGGCGCGAGACCGCGCCTGCGGCGGCGACGCCCAACTATCTTCGCTACATCGACGACGCCACCAACCAGACCCTGCCCAAGCCGAACGCGCGCCTGAGCGGTCGATCGATCGGCACTCCGGGCGTGTTGCGCATGCTCGAGCTCGCGTATCAGGACCACGGTCGTCTGCCGTGGAAAGACCTGTTTCAGCCGGGCATCGACATCGCCACCAACGGCTTCAACATCAGTCCGCGCATGGCCGCGTCGATCGATTTCGACAAGGTCCCCCTCGCGCGCGATCCCGACAGCAAGGCCTACTTTCTCAACGCGGACGGAAGCGGCAAGGCCGCAGGTACGGTACTGAAGAACCCCGCGCTCGCGGCCACCTTCACGACCATCGCCAACGGCGGCGCAGCGGCCTTCTACACCGGCGCCATCGCACAGGCGATCATCGACAAGGTCAACGACACGACCGGCGACATCACCACCGGTAAGACCACGCTAGCCGACCTCGCCGCGTACCAGGCCAAGCGGCGCGATCCGGTCTGCACGACCTATCGCGTCTATTTCGTCTGCGGCATGGGACCGCCATCGTCGGGCGGCATCACGGTCGAATACGCGCTCGGCGTTCTGGAAAATTTCAACCTCGCGCAATACGCGCCGACTGCGCTCGATCGCGATGGCGGCAAGCCGACCGTGCTCGGCGTGCATCTGGTTTCCGAAGCCGAGCGTCTGGCCTATTCCGATCGAGACAAATACATCGCCGACACCGACTTCGTGCCGCTGCCTGGCGGCTCGCCGAACACGCTG
>JBBSEF010000060.1:0-18255 GCA_038240015.1 Burkholderiales bacterium | reverse complement strand
CTTCCGCGCGGCGATGGACGCGGGCAAGCACACGGTCGATCCGGTGATCTCGAACTTCAAGAGCAAGTACGCGGTCGACTGGATTCCGTTCCTCAATCGCAAGTGGACCGACTCGGCCGACACCGCCGTGCCGATCACGGAATTGAAGCGCATCGGCGCGCGCATCACCGCGTTGCCGGCGGGTTTCGCGCCGCATCCATTGGTCGAGAAGGTCATCGCCGATCGCGCCAAGATGGCGCGCGGCGAGCAGCCGCTAGACTGGGGCATGGGAGAGCACCTCGCGTTCGCGACACTGGTCGCGTCAGGCTTCGCGGTGAGGCTCACGGGTCAGGACTCGGGGCGCGGCACGTTCACGCATCGACATGCGGTGTTGCACGCGCAAAACCGCGAGCGTTGGGATGCGGGAACCTATATCCCGCTGCAGAACGTGTCGGACGGGCAGGCCCCCTTCACAGTAATCGACTCGGTCTTGTCCGAAGAAGCGGTGCTCGCTTTCGAATACGGCTACTCGTCGGCCGAGCCCAACACGCTCGTGGTCTGGGAAGCGCAGTTCGGCGACTTCGTCAACGGCGCGCAGGTTGTGATCGATCAGTTCATCTCCTCAGGCGAAGTCAAGTGGGGTCGCGTGTCCGGGCTCGTGCTGATGCTGCCGCACGGCTATGAAGGGCAGGGTCCCGAGCACTCGTCGGCGCGTCCCGAGCGCTTCCTTCAACTGTGCGCGGACAACAACATGCAGGTCTGTCAGCCGACCACGCCCGCGCAGATCTTCCATCTGCTGCGCCGTCAGATGATTCGCTTGTTTCGCAAACCGCTCGTCATCCTCACGCCCAAGTCGCTGCTGCGTCACAAGGAGGCGGTGTCCGATCTGCACGATCTCGCACGCGGCGGCTTCCAGACCGTGATCGGCGAGACTGCGGACCTCGACGCGAAGAAGATCAAGCGCGTGATCGTCTGTTCGGGGAAGGTCTATTACGAATTGCGCACCGCGCGCGGCGAGCGCGAGGACACGGCGATCCTCAGGCTCGAGCAGCTCTATCCGTTCCCGCACAAGGCGTTCTCGACCGAGCTGAAAAAATATCCGAATGCGGTCGAGATCGTGTGGTGTCAGGACGAGCCACAGAACCAGGGCGCGTGGTTCCAGATTCAGCACAACCTGCTCGAGAACCTTGAGGACAACCAGAAGCTTTCATACGCGGGTCGACCCGCAGCGGCGTCGCCGGCGGTCGGTTATTACGCGAAGCACAACGAGCAGCAGAAGGCGTTGATTCAAGCGGCCTTCGGTCGCGCGCGTGGCTTGGTGCTCAGCAAATGAAGCGCCCCTCGTCCCCGCGCACGCGGGAATGACGGTTCCCCTATCGAACAAATCCGGAGCACTGCATGGCCCTCGTCGAAGTGAAAGTCCCGCAACTGTCGGAGTCGGTGTCCGAAGCGACGCTGCTCCAATGGAAGAAGAAGGCTGGCGATGCGGTAGCGCGCGATGAAGTGCTGGTCGAGATCGAGACCGACAAGGTCGTGCTCGAAGTGCCGGCCGCTTCGGCCGGCGTGCTGACGGAAATCGTGCAGCCCGACGGCAGCACGGTGGCTTCCGATCAGTTGATCGCGAAGATCGATACCGAAGGCAAGGGCGTCGCCTCCCCACCCGCGGCGTCTGCTACGCAAGCTGCTGCGGCGCCGGCGCCGGCGCCTGTCGTTGCGGCTGACGCGCCGCCGGCGGCCGCTGGGTCAGCGCCGATCGCCATGCCCGCCGCCGCCAAGATCATGGCCGAGAATGACTTGTCGGCCGATCAGGTCGCAGGGTCCGGCAAAGGGGGACGCGTCACGAAGGGCGACGCGCTCGGAGCCGTTGCGTCGGGCGCCGCCAAGCCGCAGCCCGCACAGCCGGCCAACCTCACCTCGACGCGCGCGCCTGTACCGGCGGTCGCAGCCCACCTCGTCGCCGATGCGACGCTCGACGGCCGCACCGAGCAGCGCGTGCCGATGTCGCGCCTGCGTCAGCGCGTCGCCGAGCGCCTGGTGCAATCGCAATCGACCGCTGCGATCCTGACGACCTTCAACGAGGTCAACATGGCGCCGGTGATCGACATGCGCAATCGCTACAAGGACAAGTTCGAGAAGGAGCACGGCGTCAAGCTCGGCTTCATGTCGTTTTTCGTCAAGGCCGCGCTCTATGCGTTGAAGAAGTATCCGATCGTCAACGCCTCGATCGACGGCACCGACATCGTCTATCACGGCTACTTCGACATCGGCATCGCGGTCAGCTCGCCGCGCGGCCTGGTGGTGCCGATTCTGCGCAACGTCGATCAGATGAACTTTGCCGACATCGAGAAGAAGATCGCCGAGTTTGCGACCAAAGCGAAAGACGGCAAGCTCGCGATCGAAGACCTCACCGGCGGGACGTTCTCGATTTCCAACGGCGGCACGTACGGCTCGATGCTGTCGACGCCGATCATCAACCCGCCGCAGTCGGCGATCCTCGGTGTGCACGCGACCAAGGATCGCGCGTGGGTCGAGAACGGTCAGGTCGTGATCCGGCCGGTCAACTATCTCGCGATGTCGTACGACCATCGCATCATCGATGGCCGTGAAGCGGTGCTGTCGCTGGTCGCGATCAAGGAAGCGCTGGAAGATCCGGCGCGCATTCTTCTCGATCTTTGATGCGCGATTTCAATAGGGACTACTGACCATGAGCATCGCCGACGACATCGAACGACTCGCCGCGCAGCGCGACGCGGGCCGCATCACCGATGCCGAGTTCGAGGCGGCCAAGGCGAGACTGTTCGCCGAGGGCGGACCCCAAGCGGGGTCCGACGGCAGACTCGGCGATGACACGGCCATCAATACGCTGCGTCGATCGATCAACGATCGATGGGTCGGCGGCGTGTGCGGCGGCCTCGCGAAACTCACCGGCGTCGAGAGCTGGATCTATCGTCTCCTGTTCGTGGTCGCGATCCTGTTCGGCGGATTTGGCTTCATTCCCTACATCCTGCTGTGGATCTTCGTGCCGCCCGAGGGCTCGCGCTGATCGCTTTCCTTTCGAAAAACTCATGAGCAAAAACTTCGACGTCGTTGTCATCGGCGGCGGGCCCGGGGGTTACATCGCCGCGATCCGCGCGGCGCAGTTAGGGCTGTCGGTCGCGTGCATCGATGCCTGGCAGAACGCCAAGGGCGGCGCCGCGCTCGGCGGCACGTGCACCAACGTCGGCTGCATTCCGTCGAAAGCGCTCTTGCAATCGTCGGAATATTTCGAGCACGCGGGTCACGGCTTTGCGGAGCACGGCGTGGTCGTCGAAGGCCTCAAGCTCGACCTCGCCCAAATGCTCACGCGCAAGGACAAGGTGGTCCAACAGAACAACGACGGCATCACCTATCTGTTCAAGAAAAACAAGGTCACGTCCATGCTCGGCACGGGATCGTTCGTGCAGAAGGTCGATGGCGGCTACGAGATCAAGGTCGCGCGGGAAGGGACCGCGGATGAAACCGTCGTCGGCAAACACGTCATCGTCGCCACGGGCTCGAACCCGCGCGCATTGCCCGACGCGCCGTTCGACGAGAAGCAGATCTTGTCGAACACGGGCGCGCTTGCGATCGGCCATGTCCCCAAGCGCCTGTGCCTGATCGGAGCCGGTGTGATCGGGCTCGAGATGGGCAGCGTATGGCGTCGTCTCGGCTCCGAAGTGACGGTGCTCGAAGCCTTGCCGACCTTTCTCGGTGTCGTCGACGATCAGATCGCCAAGGAAGCGAAGAAGGCGTTCGACAAGCAGGGCTTGTCGATCACGCTCGGCGTGAAGATCACCAAGGTGACGAGCGAAAAAAATGGCGTGACCGTCGAATACGCCGACGCCGAAGGCAAGCCGCAGAAGGTGAGCGTCGACAAGCTGATCGTGTCGATCGGCCGCGTACCCAACACCGATGGACTCGATGGCGATGCGGTGGGCTTGAAGCGCGACGAGCGCGGTTTCGTCGCGGTCGACGACGACTGCAAGACCAACCTCGACTACGTGTGGGCGATCGGCGACGTGGTGCGCGGGCCGATGCTCGCGCACAAGGCCGAAGAGGAAGGCGTGGCGGTGGCCGAGCGCATCGTCGGGCAGAAGCCGCACGTAAATTTCAATACCGTGCCGTGGGTGATCTACACGCATCCCGAAATCGCGTGGGTCGGTCAGACCGAACAGGCGGTCAAGGCATCGGGCCGCACCTACAAGACCGGCAGCTTTCCGTTCATGGCCAACGGCCGCGCACGCGCACTCGGCGACACGACCGGTCTGGTCAAATTCGTTGCGGATGCAAAGACCGACGAGATCCTCGGCGTCCACATGGTCGGGCCGCAAGTGTCCGAGCTGATCTCCGAAGCCGTGGTCGCGATGGAGTTCAGGGCTTCATCCGAAGACATTGCGCGCATCTGCCACGCGCATCCGTCGTTGTCGGAGGCGACCAAGGAAGCCGCGCTCGCGGTCGATAAACGCGCGCTGAACTTCTGAGCCCTTGATCAATCGCGTGTTCCGCGCGTGTTCCCCATCGGGAAGCCGGTAGCGCGATGGATGTTCGCGAATGCTATGAAGAAGCGATCGCGCGTCGCGGCTTTCAAGCCGACAACGCGCAACGGGTCGCGGTGGATCGTCTGCAACAACTCTACGAAGAGTTCGTCGCGTTCAAGGCGCGGCGCTCGAACGCGTTGATGAAGGCGCTCGACTCGTCGGTGCTGCACACGCCGCCGCCTCGCGGCGTGTATCTGTGGGGCGGCGTGGGGCGCGGCAAGAGTTTCCTGATGGACAGCTTCTATTCGGTGACCCCGCTTCGCCGCAAGACGCGCATCCACTTTCACGAATTCATGCGCGGCGTGCATCGCGAGCTCGATGAGTTGAAGGGCATGGCCGATCCGCTCGACGAGGTCGCGCGAAGAGTCGCAAGAAAGTATCGTCTGATCTGCTTCGATGAATTTCATGTGAGCGACATCGCCGACGCGATGATCCTGCATCGATTGCTGTCGGCCTTGTTCGAGCTGGACACGGTGTTCGTGATGACGTCCAACTATCGGCCCGACATGCTCTATCCCGATGGCCTGCATCGGAACCGCATTTTTCCCGCGATCGCCCTCATCGAAGAGAAGCTCGACATCCTCAACGTCGATGGCGGCGTCGATTACCGCACGCGAGCGCTGGAACAGACGCGCATGTATCTCACGCCGCTCGGTGCGGCAACCGATCGCGGGTTGCGCAAGGCCTTCGATGCGGTCGCCGAGATTCACGACGAAGATCCGTGCCTCGAAATCGAGACGCGCACGATACGCGCGTTGCGCCGCGCGGGCGGGGTGGTGTGGTTCGACTTTGCTACCTTGTGCGGCGGACCGCGTTCGCAGAACGACTATCTCGAACTCGCCAATCGCTTTCACACCGTGCTCGTGTCCGACGTGCCGCAGATGAGCGCGGCCCTGGCGTCCGAAGCGCGACGCTTCACGTGGCTGATCGACGTGTGCTACGACCGTCGCATCAAGTTGATCATCTCGGCAGCCGTTGCGCCCGAAAATCTCTACATGTCGGGCGCGCTCGCCAACGAGTTTCAACGGACGGTCAGTCGGATCCGTGAAATGCAATCGGTCGAATACCTGCGCGCTGAACGGCGCGCCGCGCGCCTGGATTTGTGAAATGAGCTGTGAGCGATTCGTGATCGTCGATAATCACGCCATGTCCGCTTTCATCCGCACCGTTTGTCGTACCGGCCTCGCGTGCCTCGCGTGGTTTCTGGCGTCAACCTTCGCGGTGGTTGCGATGGCGGCGGGCCCCGACAACTTTCGCGAGCGTTTTCCTCCATCGTCGATCACCTCCAACGAAAAGGCCGACGCCGCGCTCGCCGTGACGAGCGGTGCAAAGCAGCGCGCGGAGAAAGACTACAAGGCCGCTGCGCACGAGTGCCAAAAGAAGTTCGCGGTCAACGACTGTATCGAACAGGCGCGCACGCTGCGGCACGACCGGCTCTCCGAGATCGACGCGGTAGAGGTCGAAGCCAATCGCTTCAGGCGTCGTGACAAGGCCGATCGCATCGAAGCCGAACGAGCAAAACGAGAGGCCGATCGCTCCGCGAACGCCAAAACGGATGCCGACGTGCGTGCGAGAAATAGCAAGAACTTCGAAGACCGGAGCGCGCAGGCGAAACGCGACTCGTCCGAACGCGCGCGGTCGGAAGCCGCGCGCGCAGGTCGACCTACCGCCACGCACCGTCCGCTGGTCAAGGTCCCGAAGCCCGGCAGTCCCGAGGCCAACGCAGAGCAGCGCGCGAAGAATGCGACCGGGCAGGCGGACAAGATCAGGGACGCGGCCGTTCATCGCGATCAACTCGCGCGTCGTCATGCACAAAAGGAAACCGAGCGCGCGCGACGCGCGAAGCAGCAAGCAAAAAAAGAAACCGAAAGCCTGGCCGCGCAAAAGAGTGCGGGCGCGGTCCCCGTGGTTCCCGCGGTCCCGATCCCCAGGCCTTGACGCGTACGGTCGGTGGTGCAGTCAGGCTCGCGCGCTGCCCGCGCGACCCTCGTCAGAAGCGCGGCGCTCTCTCCGGCGCCGGCGCGGGGATTTCGCTGTCGGCATCGTCGCCGCTTTCAACAGGCTCCAGCCGCACGATGGCCAGGGTGCAGTTGTCCCCGCCTCCCTCGGCGCGTTGACGCGCGAGCTCGATCAAGCGCTCGGAAGCCTTGCGAGGCGAATAGGTACCCATCACCGCCGAGAGCTCGGCATCGGAAAAGTAGTGCCACAGCCCGTCGCTGCACATCAAGAAGGTATCGCCCAAGGTAAGCGAATCGACGTTGCCGAAATCGATCGACGGTTGCTTGCTGGTGCCCAGCGCATGAGTGAGCAGATTGGAGAGTCGATGCGCATGCGCGGCATGAGGATCGAGCTTGCCCTGATTGACCAGTTGTTCTACGTAGGAATGATCGGTGGTACGGCCGATCAGCTTGCCGCCCCGAAATCGATAGATGCGGCTGTCGCCCACATGAGCCCAGTCGGCCCGATGGGGTTGGACCACCATCGCGGCGATGGTGCTGTGAGGCTCTTTTTCGGTCGTTAGCGCCGACAGGCGAATCACGAGATGCGCCTCGTTGACGATCTCGGTCAAAAGGGAGTGGATCGAATCGCCCACCGAGTATTCCGCGAAAATATTTTTCGCGGTGCTCATCACCTGTCGAGCGGCCATTGCGCCGCCGGTCTTGCCGCCCATGCCGTCGGCGAGTACGAACAACGCGGAGTCCGCGAGGCGGCGCGAAGTGAAAATTCCCACTCGATCCTGCTGCTCGACCCGGTCGCCGATGTGCTGACCGGTGCAGGCGGTGATACGCAAGCGCTCTGATGCGGAGCCGGTTTCGGATTGTGGTCGTTCGAGCATCGCCGTTGCGGCTTTACAATAGGTTCTCGCGCATTATGGCATGCGTCACCGGGCCTTCTTCACACCGGGCCTTCGTCAACATGGATGAACAAGCGATTCAGCGACGCATCGTCGAACTCCAGGTCGAGCACGGCGATCTGGACGACGTGATCGACAGGCTCACCGCATTGGCCGGCCACGATGAACTCCAGTTGCGCCGCCTGAAGAAGAAGAAGCTGCAGATCAAGGATCAGATCCTTCAATTGCAAGTTCAGCTCGTTCCCGACATTCCCGCCTGATCGATGCATCGAAGTGCATCGCGTCGCGAGTGCGGCACGATCGGCTCTCACACCCTGCACGCCCATCTCTCGCGAATTCAAATTTTTTTCTCACTTTCAGCCTCGTTGTCTTCATCCCCTCCCGACCGCATCGCACAGCTTGCGGAAATTTTTTCCGAGGCCGGGCCATTGGCCGAACAAGTCACGGCTTATCGTCCGCGCGACGGGCAGCTCGAAATGGCCGTCGCGGTCGCTGCGGCGATCGACGACTGCGGCACGCTGATCGCCGAGGCGGGCACCGGGACCGGCAAGACCTTCGCCTACCTCGTACCGGCGCTGCTGTGGGGCGGCAAGGTGATCGTCTCGACCGGCACCAAGACGCTGCAGGACCAGTTGTTCCGCAAGGACATTCCCACTGTGCGCTCGGCATTGCGCGCGCCGGTCACGGTCGCCTTGTTGAAGGGCCGCGCCAACTATGTGTGCCACGAATACCTCAAGCGCACGCAGGACAACGGTCGTCTGAGTTCACGACAGGATGCGATCCACCTGCGAGCGATCGCACGTTTCGCCAAGGCGAGTGCGAGCGGCGATCGCGCTGAATTGTCTGAGGTTCCCGAGCAGGCGCCGGTGTGGAATCTGGTCACTTCCACGCGCGACAATTGTCTGGGCGCCGAGTGCGCGCACTACCGCGAGTGCTTCGTGATGAAGGCGCGCCGCGCGGCGCAGGAAGCCGACGTGGTGGTCGTCAACCACCATCTGTTCTTCGCCGATCTGGTGTTGCGCGACGAGGGCATCACTGATCTGTTGCCCACCGCGAACACGGTGGTCTTCGACGAAGCGCATCAGCTCGCCGAGACCGCGACACTATTTTTCGGCGAGACGGTCTCGACGTCGCAGTTGCTCGAACTCGCGCGCGACGTACTGGCCGAGGGCCATACCCATGCGCGCGACGCGATGCAGTGGGCCGACACCATCGCGCCGCTCGAGAAGGCCGCTCGCGATTTGCGCCTGGCGTTCGGCAGCGACGTGCAGCGGCGCAACCTGAATCAGATCGCGCCGTCGAGTCCGTTGCACGGCGCGATCGAGCACAGCCATCGCGAGTTGCTGGCACTCGCTGCGATTCTCGAACGGCAGGCCGAGCGCGCCGAGACGCTCGAGCAGTGCTGGCGCCGCGCGATGCAGTTGGCCGAGCGCCTCGCGCGCTGGAAGGACGGCGATGACGATGAAGATGCCGCCGCTGCCGATGCCCCAGTTGAAATGACAGCCACGATCCGCTGGATCGAAGCCTACGCGCACAGTCTTCAGCTTCATCGAACGCCGCTGTCGGTCGCCGCGGTCTTCAATCGGGAACGCGACAGCCATGCACGCGCGTGGATCTTCACGTCGGCCACACTCGCGGTGAAGAACGACTTCGAACATTTCGCGGCGCAGCTCGGACTGTCGAGCGCGACCGCGAAGAGCTGGCCGAGCCCGTTCGACTACGACGCCCAAGGATTGCTCTATCTCCCCGAAGGCCTGCCCGATCCGATGTCGCCGCGTTACACGACCGCGGTCGTCGAAGCGGCGTGGCCGGTGATTCGCGCGGCGGGTGGCCGCACCTTCCTGCTGTGCACGACCTTGCGCGCGGTCAAGGCCGCAGGCGAATGGCTCAAGGCGAGAATCGAAGCCGAGCGGCTCGACTTTCCGCTGCTGGTGCAAGGCGACGGCAGCCGCAGCGAATTGCTCGAGCGCTTTCGTCGCGCCGGCAATGCCGTGCTGGTCGGCAGTCAGAGCTTCTGGGAAGGCGTCGATGTGCGCGGGCGCGCGCTGTCGGTGGTGGTGATCGACAAGCTGCCGTTCGCGCCGCCCGATGATCCGGTGCTCGCCGCGCGCCTCGATGCGATTTCAAAACGAGGCGGCAATCCCTTCATGGACTATCAGTTGCCCTCTGCGGTGCTCAGCCTGAAGCAGGGCGCCGGACGATTGATCCGCGACGAAACCGATCGCGGTGTGCTGATGATCTGCGATCCGCGCCTGGTCACGAAGCCTTACGGCCGACGCATCTGGCAGAGCCTGCCGCCGTTTCGAAGGACGCGCGACGCGCTGGTGGCTACGAGTTTCTTCGATCGGGGCGGCGACACGAGCGATCCCTCAAGCGAAGAGGCAATCGTTGAAGACGATGGATAACGCGCGACTACCAGAACTTCCACCACCGATTTTTCTCAGCGACCGGGTTGGCGTCGATCGGAAAATTCTTGTCGAGCACACGCTTCGCGTCGTCGCGCAGTTCCGGCATCTCCAGCCCATCGTAAGCCGCGACCATGACCTGCAACGCCTCGTGGACCGCGGGCGCCTGCTGATATTGCTGAACCACGATCTGTGCGCGATTGGCCGCGGCCACATAGGCGCCGCGGCGCAGGTAGTAGCGCGCCACGTGGACCTCATGCGCGGCCAGTGCATTGACCAGATACTTCATGCGCACGATCGCGTCGGGCTTGTATTTGCTCTCTGGAAATTTTGTCGCCAGTTCGCGAAAGGAATCGAAGGCATCGCGCAACGCCTTCGGGTCGCGTTCGGTGAGATCCTGCCGCGCGAGCGAACCGAGGATGCCGAGGTTGTCGTTGAAGCTGATCAACCCCTTCAGGTAATAGACGTAGTCGGCGTTGGGGCTGTTGGGGTATTGCTTGATGAAGCGATCGGCCGCGGCGATCGCAAGATCTTTCTCGCCGTCCTTCCATTGCGCGTAGGCGATTTCCATCTGCGCCTGTTGCGCATAGCGGCCGAACGGATAGCGGGACTGCAAGGTCTCGAAGAGCTTGATGGCGTTGCCATATCCGCCCGCGGACAATTCGTCTTCGGCTTCCGAATATAATTTCTGTGCGGTCCAGCCTGCGGTTTTGTCGGTACTTCCACCCGAAAACAATCCACAGCCGCCCAGCGTGGTGATGAGCGCGGTCGCCAGCGCGACCATGCCGGCAACAGCGAGTCGGCGTACCGATTGCCTTCGCCGCGTCGGCCGGGTTGGCTGATTTGCGATCGCATCCACGCGATGCGCTTCATTCAAAATAGCTTCGTCCTTCATGCCGCAATCCACTTCAAGCGAAGCGAACGAGTATAGCCGATGGGACGATGACGACTTCGACTCTCAGGGGTCGGCTGCCGAGGCCGCGGACGAAGGCGGTGAACGCTCGACAGCGCCGGCGACGCTCGAATTGATCGCCGACGAGAGTGCCAATGGCGAGCGTCTTGACAAGTGGCTCGCCGGTCGCCTTTCCGACTATTCGCGCGCGCGCCTGCAACGCTGGATCGCCGCGGGCCACGTTCAAGTCAACGACGAAGTCGCGGGGACGCGCCGCGCATTGTGGGCCGGCGACAGAGTGACGGTGGCGCCGCAGCCATCCGACGACGAGACCGCGTTCGCACCCGAGGCAGTACCGCTGGCGATCGTTTACGAAGACGATGCGCTGATCGTCATCGACAAGCGCGCGGGGTTGGTGGTCCACCCCGCGAGCGGCAACTGGAGCGGCACCGTGCTCAACGGCTTGCTGCATCACGCGCCGGCGCTCGCGCAGGTTCCGCGAGCGGGCATCGTGCATCGGCTCGACAAGGACACCAGCGGATTGATGGTCGTGGCCAGGACCGTCATCGCGCAGACCGATCTGGTACGTCAGTTGCAGGCGCGCAGTGTCGGTCGTACCTACGTCGCGCTGGTTCACGGAACGCCGCCAGGAAGCGGTCGCGTCGATCTCGCCATCGGACGCGACCCGCGAGAACGCACGCGGATGGCTGCGTTCACGCCGAACGACGCCGCGCACGCCTCGTCGAAGACCGCAGCCAAATCGGCAACAACGTGCTTCCAAACGCTGACGTCGGTCGAGACGGTGAACGCAGGCACGGTCTCGCTCGTGATCTGCAAACTGGAGACCGGACGCACGCATCAGATTCGCGTTCACATGCAGGCGATAGGCCACCCGCTGATCGGCGACACGACCTATGGAAGCAAGCGTGCCGCGCCCGTGTTTGCGCGTCAGGCATTGCACGCGTGGAAGTTGAAGCTCGTGCATCCATCGACGCGCGTCGCGATGGGCTGGACCGCGAAAACTCCCGACGATCTCGTGGTGCTCGCGGACTCACTGGGAATCACCATCGCGCGCGACCTGGCGCACTACGCCTCGCATGGGGAGAACGATGACGCGAACGAATGACGTCATGTGCGCCGCCGTTCGCGATTTGAGGACCGACGACCTGATCGCACCGTCGTGGCCTGCGCCGTCGAGCGTTCATGCGCTGATGACGACGCGGCGCGGCGGCGTCAGCCTGGGGGCTTTTGGTGAAGCGTCGGACGGTGGACTCAACCTCGGAATGAGTTCGGGCGACGCGCGCGATGCGGTCCTCGCGAATCGCGCGCGCCTGCGCGCTCATCTGCCTTCGGAACCTGCGTGGCTGAAGCAAGTGCACGGTGTGCGCGTCGTCGATGCGGGGCAAGTCGGCGATGCCGCCGTCGAGGCCGATGCTTCATTCACCGATCAGCGCGGCGTGGTCTGCGCCGTCCTGGTCGCCGACTGCATGCCGGTCCTGTTCTGCAATCGTCAAGGCTCGCGCGTCGCCGCAGCGCATGCTGGATGGCGCGGTCTTGCGGCGGGTGTGCTCGAAGCGACGCTCGCTGCGAGCGGTCTCGTGCCTCGCGACACGATCGCGTGGATCGGACCGGCGATCGGCCCGACGCGTTTCGAAGTCGGCGACGACGTGCGGGTATCGTTCATCGCGAACGTCCCGGCTTGTGGAACGGCATTCAAACGGCACGGAAAAGAAAAGTGGCTGGCCGATCTGCCGACCCTCGCGCGCATGCGCTTGAATGCATCCGGCGTGGTCGATGTTTTCGAGAGCAAGCTATGCACCGCGTCGGATGCGGCGCGCTTCTATTCGTATCGGCGCGATGGCGTCACGGGCCGCATGGCGGCGCTGATCTGGATCGATCATTGATCCTCATGGGGGTCGTCTTTCGATGCAGCTTGCGCTGATCCGAAGCTCGCGCCGGACGGACGCTTCGAATTGCCTCGCATCCGGTTGCGATGCCGTTGCGGTGTGCCGACCAGCCAGAGAAAGAGCGCGAGCGGCAACAGGCCATAGAAGAAAAGCGTCACCATGCCGCCGACCAGCGACGTGGTGGTCGCTTCGACCGCGGCCATGCAGACGACCACGAACATCCAACCGATCGCAACGATGTACATGAAGGCACTTTGTTGTGCGAGCGTATGATCGATTCCCTCGCGCCGCGCTGGTTCGACACTCGATAGTACCCAACGCAGAATCGGTTCGGTCGTTGTCGCCGCAAAAAAAAACGTGGGTTTTGGAGATGATATGGAAGCATCAACTTTTGGGTGGCCCATGCCTGATCTGCAGGCCATGCGCATGGACTTCTCGGATCCTTCGCAGTGGATGCAGCAATGGTTGAAGCCCTGGTCCGGCGCGATGACCGGGATGTCGATCGGCGCGCCTCATCTTCCCGGAGGCGGCCACGCGACCGTCGCTTTTGACAGCGGCAGCGGCCTCGACGCTGCCGCCTTTCAGATCGACCCGGCGCGCTTGCTCGAATTGCAGAACGACTATGCGCGCGAATGGTCCGCGCTGTGGACGGCGTGGGCCGCAGGCAAGCATGCGCCTTCGAGCGACAAGCGCTTCGGCTCGGCGGCATGGACCGGACCGCACGGTTTCATCGCCGACCTCTATCTGTTGAATGCGCGCTTCATCAACGGACTCGCCGAGGCTGTCCAGGGCGACGCGAAGACCCGCGCGAAGATCCGATTCGCGGTTCAGCAATGGGTCGATGCGATGGCGCCGTCCAACTATCTCGCGCTCAATCCGGACGCGTTGAAGAAGCTCGTCGATACCCAGGGTGAAAGCCTGCGTGCCGGCCTCACGCAGTTCCTCGCCGATGCGCAGAAAGGCCGAATCTCGATGACCGACGAGGCCGCATTCGAAGTCGGCCGCAATGTCGCGACCAGCGCAGGGAAGGTGGTCTTCGAGAACGAAATCTTCCAGCTCATTCAATACCAGCCGCTGACGGCGACGGTATTCGAGAAGCCGATCCTGATGGTCCCGCCTTGCATCAACAAGTTCTACATCATGGACCTGCAACCGGAGAACTCGCTGGTGCGCAATGCGGTCTCCGAAGGGCACACCGTGTTCCTGATGTCGTGGCGCAATCCCATGGAGGAGCAGGCGCGTCTGACGTGGGACGACTATATCGAGGACGGTGTGATTCGCGCGATCGACGTGGTGCGCGCGATCGGCAAGCAGAAGACCATCGACATGCTCGGCTTCTGCGTCGGAGGCACGATGTTGACGACGGCGCTCGCGGTGCTCGCAGGACGCGAGAAGGGAGTCGATGCGCAACCCGCGGCTTCGCTGACCTTGCTGACGACGCTGCTCGATTTTTCGGACACCGGCATCCTCGACGTGTTCATCGACGAAGCCGCGGTGCAGAAACGCGAGGCGACGTTGGGCGGCAAGAACGGCGGTGCGGTCGGTCTGCTGCCGGCGCGCGATCTTGCGACCTCGTTCTCGTTCCTGCGTCCCAACGACCTGGTGTGGAACTACGTCGTCAGCAATTATCTGAAGGGCGAACCGCCGCCGCCGTTCGATCTCTTGTACTGGAACGCCGACAGCACCAATTTGCCCGGTCCGTTCTTTGTCTGGTATCTGCGCAATACCTATCTCGAAAACAAGCTGATGCGGCCGGGCGCGACCGAGGTCTGCGGCGTGCCGCTGGACCTCGGCAAGATTCAAGCGCCGGTATTCATCTACGGCTCGCGCGAGGACCACATCGTGCCGTGGCCGGCCGCGTATGCGAGTTCGCAGATCCTCAAGGGTCCGAAGAAATTCGTGCTCGGCGCGTCGGGCCATATCGCCGGCGTGATCAATCCGCCTTCGAAGAACAAGCGCAGCCACTGGACGTTCGATCCGCCGCGCGGCAAGTTTTCCGAAGACGCCGATGCATGGTTTGCATCATCGACCGAGACCCCCGGCAGTTGGTGGCCCGAGTGGAACGCATGGCTCGCGAAGCATGCGGGCAAGAAGATCAAGGTCAAGGCGGCTTACGGAAACGCGCAGTTCAAGCCCACCGAAGCAGCACCGGGTCGTTACGTGCAGGTCCGTGCGACCTGATATTCGCATTCCGTATTCAAACCGCTTCAATCACAGGACCAACAATGGACGACATCGTCATCGTGGCGGCAGGCCGAACCGGCGTCGGAAAATTCGGCGGCTCGCTTGCAAAAATTCCTGCGCCCGAACTCGGCGCGCACGTGATCAAGGGTGTGCTCGAACGCGCCAAGCTCACCCCGGACCTAGTGTCCGAAGTCATCATGGGTCAGGTGCTGACCGCGGGCTCGGGGCAGAACCCGGCGCGCCAGGCGTTGATCAAATCGGGCATTCCAGCGGCGATCCCCGCGATGACGATCAACGTCGTGTGCGGCTCGGGCCTCAAGGCCGTGATGCTTGCCGCGCAGGCGATCGCGCATGGCGATTCCGAGATCGTGGTCGCGGGCGGTCAGGAGAACATGAGCGCCGCACCGCACGTGCTGCCCAATTCGCGCGATGGTCAGCGCATGGGCGACTGGAAACTGGTCGACACGATGATCGTCGACGGCCTGTGGGACGTGTACAACCAGTACCACATGGGCACGACCGCGGAGAACGTCGCGAAGGAATTTTCGATCACGCGCGAAATGCAAGACGAGTTCGCCGTCGCGTCGCAGAACAAGGCCGAGGCCGCGCAGAAGGCCGGTCGCTTCAAGGACGAAATCCTTTCGTTGCCGATTGCGCAGAAGAAAGGCGACCCGGTCTCGTTCGAGACCGACGAGTTCGTTCGTCACGGTGTGAAGCTCGATGCGCTCTCGGGCTTGCGGCCCGCCTTCTCGAAGGACGGCTCGGTCACTGCGGCCAACGCGTCGGGACTCAACGATGGCGCCGCTGCGGTCGTCGTCATGACTGCGACCAAGGCGAAAGAACTCGGACTGAAACCGCTGGCGAAGATCACGTCGTTCGCAACCACCGGCCTAGAGCCGCGCATCATGGGGATGGGTCCGGTCAGCGCGTCGAAGCGCGCGTTGGCCAAAGCCGGCTGGAGCGCTGATCAGCTCGACCTGATGGAAATCAACGAGGCCTTCGCGGCGCAGGCGTGCGCGGTCAATCAGCAGATGGGCTGGGATACCTCGAAGATCAACGTCAACGGCGGCGCCATCGCGATCGGCCATCCGATCGGCGCATCAGGATGCCGCATCCTCGTTTCGTTGCTCTATGAAATGCAGCGTCGCGATGCGAAGAAGGGTATCGCATCGCTGTGCATAGGCGGCGGCATGGGCGTTGCGATGTGCGTCGAACGCGCGTGATGCACGGTTAGACCGCAACACAATCAAAAATACGGAGACAACATGGCACAACGCATCGCATACGTGACCGGCGGGATGGGCGGCATCGGGACCTCGATCTGCCAGCGGCTTCACAAGGACGGCTATCTGGTCGTCGCAGGCTGCGGCCCGAGCCGCGACCATGGCAAATGGATCGCCGAGCAGAAGGCTGGGGGCTACACCTTCCATGCGTCGGCGGGCAACGTGGGCGATTGGGATTCCACCGTCGAAGCATTCAAGAAGGTCAAGGCCGATCACGGGCCGGTCGATATTCTCGTCAACAACGCCGGCATCACCAAGGACGGCATGTTCCGCAAGATGAGCAGGGACGATTGGAGTGGGGTGATCGACACCAATCTGAATTCGCTCTTCAACGTGACCAAGCAGGTGATCGACGACATGGTCGAGCGCGGCTGGGGCCGCATCATCAACATCAGTTCGATCAACGGTCAGAAGGGTCAGTTCGGCCAGACCAACTACTCGACCGCCAAGGCCGGCATCCACGGTTTCTCGATGGCTCTTGCGCAGGAGGTCGCGTCCAAGGGCGTGACCGTCAACACGGTGTCGCCGGGTTACATCGGCACCGACATGGTCCGCGCGATTCGTCAGGACGTGCTCGACAAGATCGTGTCGGGTATTCCGGTCAAGCGCCTAGGTCTGCCCGAAGAGATCGGCTCGATCGTCTCGTGGATCGCGTCCGATGAAGGCGGCTATGCGACCGGAGCGGACTTCTCGTTGAACGGCGGACTGCACATGGGGTGATCACGCCCGCTTTGAAGCCATGCCATCGAAGCCGCGGCCCAACAGATCGCTCAACGCGCGTCGACCCTGCGCGCTGACCGACAGCGCGCGTGAGTCGGGTACGCGCACCATCCAGCGTTTCGCGATGAAGTGGTCGAGCAGGCCGACGGCTAGTGGCCCGGCGAAGTGGTCGCGGCGTTCGGACCAGTCGACGCACGGGTAGACGATGCCGCGTGCGCGTGAAGACGAGATGCCGTCAACTTCGAATCCGAGCTGGTTCAAACGTCGTTCACCCGACGGCGCGAGTTGGAACCGGTCGCCGTCGAGTGCGAGCACTTCATGCGCGATCAACGCATCGTGCAGATGGACGCCAAGGCGGCCGGCCAGATGGCCGTAGCAACTGCGCGCTTCGCGTAGCGGTCGATAGGCGGGTAGCGACCATTTGCCTCGAGCGGGATCCCCCGTGGTGTTGCGCTCGGCAACGATCGCCAACGCTTCGAGCGCATGCGCGATATCGCCGTCGGCGAGCTTGAAATAGCGATGGCGGCCTTGCGCGCGCATCGAAACCAATTCGGCGTCGAGCAGCTTGGCCAGATGCGCACTCGCGGTCTGCGGCGTCACATCGACGGCGCGCGCAAGCTCGCCTGCGGTGGCAAGCGCACCATCGAGCAGATGCGCGAGCATGCGCGCGCGGGTCGGATCGCCCATCATCGCGGCGATGCGCGCGAAGCGGGGTTCGGGAGTGGTCTTCATCGTTGTCTCGCTTTGTTCATCTATGCGTGATGCGTCGGCCTCATCATCGCGCGCCGACGGACGTTGATGTTTCGTCGCGCATCGAAGTATCGCGTTCGGCTTCGAAGCGCGGACCCGCTCGTACAATCGCGCCGTGACCGACCTTGCACATTTTCAGAACCGTCTTGCGAAAAACGCGCGCCATCTGCGCAAGTGGGCGAAACGTTCGAACATTCACGCGTATCGCGTCTACGATCGCGACATACCCGAGTTTCCGCTGATCATCGATCGCTTCGATGCAGCGACGATCCAAGAGCCCGGCACGACGACGACTTGGCTGCAACTGCAGGAGGTCGATACCGGCTGGCAGCAATCGCCCGCGGAGCATCACGAGTGGATCGCTCATGTGATCGACACAACGGCCGAAACGTTCGAAGTCGAGCGCGATCGCATCGTCGTCAAGCATCGGGCGCGGCAGCGCGCGAAGGGCGACAAGCCTGCGCAGCACCTGCCTACCGGTCGCGACGAAGCCGACCTGATCGTGCGCGAAGGCGGCCATTGTTTTCTCGTCAACCTGCACGGCTATCTCGACACGGGCCTGTTTCTCGATCATCGCGAAACGCGCGCGATGGTGGCGGCCCGCGCAGAAGGCAAGCGCTTCATGAATCTCTTTTCGTACACCGCGAGCTTCACCGTCCATGCGGCGAAGGCGGGCGCGCGGTCGTCGGAAAGCATCGATTTGTCGAACACCTATTGCGATTGGG
>JBBSEF010000059.1:0-19126 GCA_038240015.1 Burkholderiales bacterium | reverse complement strand
GTATCGGTCCGCATCAGCAATTGCGCATCGGGCACGTCATCGCGCGCGTCGTCGTGCACCACCGGCTGAATGGTCGGCGTCGTCAAGGCGACATAAGGCTCTATGGCACGCCGCGCGTCGGGGCCGATCACGAGTCGGTCGGTCAACAGGATTTCGTCGAATGGCGATTCCGATGCGTCGTGGGTTGCAGCTTCGAGTGCAGCTTCGTTCGCGGCCGCATTCGGTGCGGGAGCAAGCATCGCGCGCACGCCGCCGCTGCCGATGCGCAGAACTTGCGTGAGCACCGGCAGGTCGTCGTTTGCGTCGTCAGCCGCTTTGTCGTCCATTCCGGTCAGTTCGCTCCTGTGGCGGGCATCGCGAGATCGTGACGCGTCAACGGATAGCCGCGGTCCTTGTAGAACTTCCAGCGGACGCGGCCGGCGTCGAGGTCCGCGGCGTCGGCCTCGACGATTTCGATCATGCGGTCGAAGCGACTGAAGAACTCAGGCTGCTGCCGATCGAGATTGACCAGCACCTCGTGATGCGCGCAGGAGTCGGCATCCGCAGGCCCGGCCAGAAGAATCGGCGTCACGCCTGCGAGCTCGTCGCGGACATGGCAATGCGGAATGAAAGCCAGCGCCGAGAACGTCCAGAGGTCGCGATCGAATCGATCGAGCGACGCGCGATCGCTCGCGTAGAACACCATGCGACTTCCCGATGCATAAGCCTTGCGAGCAAGCCGGCATGCGTACGCGAGCTTGCCCGGCGCATTCACGTGGAAGTCGATCTGCGTCATGCGTCGATGATAGCGGGTCGTAAGCCGCGTCGCGACGATTCGGGCGCCAGCGTCCCCCCGGCAGGCGGTTCGCCCGGAAGACGGCGGTAGATCGTTAACCCGCGCGAGCCTTCAGGAACGCGGCCAGCAGAGGCACGGGACGCCCCGTCGCTCCCTTCGCCGGGCCGCTCTTCCATGCGGTACCCGCGATGTCCAGATGCGCCCACTTGTAGCTCTTTGTGTAGCGCGAAAGAAAACACGCCGCGGTAATGCTGCCGCCGGGACGTCCTCCGATGTTGGCCATGTCGGCGAAGTTCGACTTCAACTGTTCCTGATAGTCGTCATCGAGCGGCATGCGCCACGCGGGATCATTGGCGCTCTTCGACGCGGCGAGCAACTCGTCGGCCAGCGCGTCATCGTTCGAGAACAGGCCCGAGTTCACGTTGCCCAGCGCGATCACACAGGCGCCGGTGAGCGTTGCGATATCGACCACGGCCGCAGGCTTGAAGCGTGCGCTGTAGGTCAGCGCGTCGCACAGGATCAAGCGGCCTTCGGCATCGGTGTTGAGGATCTCGATGGTCTGACCCGACATGCTCGTGACGATGTCGCCCGGCTTGATCGCGTTGCCGGCCGGCATGTTCTCGCAGGTCGGAATGACGCCCACGACGTTGAGCTTCAACCCCATCTCGGCGATCGCGCGGATCGTGCCCAGCACCGAACCCGCGCCGCACATGTCGTATTTCATTTCATCCATCGCTTCGCCCGGCTTCAACGAAATGCCGCCGGTGTCGAAGGTGATGCCCTTGCCGACCAGCACCACCGGCGCCTCCTTGGCCTTGCCGCCCGCGTAGGTGAGCACGATCAGCTTGGGCGGCTCCTCCGAGCCCTGCGCGACCGAGAGCAGCGAGCCCATCTTGAGCGCTTCCATTTGTTTCCGATCGAGTACTTCGACCTTGAGGTTCCAGTCTTTCGCCAACTTCTTCGCGGTGTCGGCCAGATAGGTCGGTGTGCAGATGTTGGACGGCAGGTTGCCGAGAGTCTTGGTGAGCTCGCAGCCGTTGGCGAGTGCGACGGCTTCGGACACCGCGGTCTTGATGGAGAACGATGCCGCGGACGCGCCGTCGGCCTGGTCGGTCTCGGGGATGATGATCTTCGTCAGCGTGCCGGCATCTTCCTTCTCGCTCTTGAATCCATCGCTGCGAAACACCGCTTCGCGCGCGGCGAGGATCAAGGTCTTGACGTTGTCGGCCGTACTGCTTGCTGTCTTCCCGTTCGCGATGGGCGCTTCGGCGAGCGTGAAGAGCGCATTGCCCGCGCCGGTCGTGTCGAGCGCCTTGACGGCGGCGCGAACCGCTTCGGCCAGGCCCTTGGCCTTGAGATTGGCGTGCTTGCCGAGACCCACGACCAGAACGCGTTCGGAAACGATGCCTGGTAAGTTCGTCAACATCAGCGTGCCGCCGCGCTTTGCGGGCAGGTCCCCGCTCTTGGCCGCACGTGCGAGCGCGCCGTTCGATGCCGCATCGATCAGGCTTGCCGAGGGCGTGAGCTTCTTATCGGCATTGCCGTCGGCATACACGCCCACGACGACGCAGCCGCTCTTGATGCGGTCCGGGGTTCCGGCTTTCGTGCTAAATTCCATTCGCGTTTCCTGTCCTGTGGGTATGTGGCCAACCCGTGATTATCTGGGTGCCGACCCGGTTAGTCAAAGAGGCCGAGGAGATCGCTCTTCTTCGCATGCGGCGTTGGTCGAAGCCGCTCGTGTCTGCAATCAGCGCGGACTTCATCCGATGATCTTCGAACGCTCGCTGGTGCGCGAGCTCTTCAACACCGCGAGCGCGATCTTCATCGCGCTGCTCACCATCGTGTTGACGATCGCATTGGTGCGCGTACTCGGGCAGGCCGCGTCCGGGCAGGTGGACAATGGCGCGGTGCTCGCATTGATCATGTTCGCATCGCTCAACAATCTGCCGGTGCTGCTGCAGCTCACGGTCTTCATCACGATCCTGCTCGCGTTGACGCGCAGTTTTCGCGACTCCGAGATGGTGGTGTGGCAGTCGTCGGGCCTCGGCCTCACGCGCTGGTTGAAGCCGGTCATGCGTTTTGTGATCCCGGTCGCGCTGGTCGTGGGCATCACCAGTCTCTTCATCACGCCGTGGGCCAATCGTCAGGCCAGCGAATTCAAGGCGCGCTACGAGCAGCGCAATGAAGTGGCTCGTGTCGCACCGGGACAGTTTCGCGAGTCCGCGGATGGCTCCAAGGTCTTCTTCGTAGAAGGCTTCGATGCCTCCACGGCAACGGTGCAGAACGTGCTCGTCAATACCGTCAAGGACGGCAAGATCAGCGTGATCGTGTCGAAGACCGGCCACATCGAGCGCCAATCGAATGGCGACGAGTTCCTGATCATGAACAACGGCCGCCGCTATGAAGGCGCGCCGGGCCGACCCGACTACAAGATCATGGAGTTCGAGCGCTACGGCGTGCGGATCGAATCGAGGTCTCCGGATTTTTCAGGCGACGACTCGACACGCATCAAGTCGACGATGGACCTCCTCACCGAATGGACCCCCCGCGCGAAAGGCGAACTGGTTTGGCGCATCGGCCTCGCGCTGTCGGTGCTGGCGCTCGCCGTGCTCGCGATTCCGCTGTCGTTCGTCAATGCGCGCGCCGGTCGCTCGGCCAATCTGATCGTCGCGCTTTTGGTGTACTTCATCTACAACAATGCGATGAACGTGGTGCAGAGTTCGACCGCCCGCGGCCGCATGTCCTTCGCGATCGCATGGTGGCTGGTGCATCTGCTGGTGCTCGCGCTCGCGGTCGCGATGCTGGCGTGGCGCAATCGCGTGCCGCAGTCGTGGCGATCGCGGCTGCGGCACGCCCGCGCGTCCGCGAACTCCTCACCCCCAACCGTGGCGTCATGAGAATCGGCATCGTCCAGCGCTATCTCGCTCGTGAGATTCTGCTTGCGGTCATGTTGGTGCTTGCGGCGCTGCTGGTGCTTTACACCACGTTCGACTTCATCAACGAGATGAACGATGTGGGCAAGAACGGCTACCGCATCGAACACGCGGCGCTGTTCGTGCTGCTGCAGATTCCTGCGCGCGCCTACGAGCTCCTGCCGATCGCGGCCTTGATCGGCACCATCTACGCGCTCGCGCAACTCGCCTCGCATTCGGAATTCACGATCCTGCGCGTTGCGGGCCTGTCCACCCGCGGCGCCGTGCGCATGGTGATGGTGCCGGGTGTGTTGCTGGTCGCGTTCACGTTTCTGATCGGAGAAGTCGTGACGCCGCAGGTCGAAACGCTCACGCAGAAACTGCGGTTGAAAGCGAGCGGAGGTCCGGTTGCGCGCGGCTTGAAGAGCGGCCTCTGGGTCAAGGACACCGCGCGCGGGCCCGACGGCCATGTGCTGGTGCGCTTCGTCAACATCGGCGCAGTCGGTGCTGACAACAGCCTCGAGCGCGTCAAGGTGTATGAATTCGATTCGGCGCTGCGGCTGCAGAACATCGCGTTCGCCGATCGCGGAAGATTCTTGCCGCCACGCTCGTGGCGGCTGTCGAACGTCACCGAGACGCGCTTGATCAACACCGGCGGCAGCGGCGCTCCCGATCAGGTCGAGGTCACGAAGGCGCCCGACCGCCTGTGGCAATCCGAACTCAATCCGCAATTGCTCGCAGTGCTGACGGTCACGCCCGAACGCATGGCCGCGCGCAATCTGAACACCTACATCCGCCATCTCGAAGACAACAAGCAGACCGCCGAGCGCTATCAGATCGCGTTCTGGAAGAAGATCATCTATCCGTTCGCGGTGCTGGTGATGATGGCACTTGCGTTGCCGTTCGCGTATCTGCATTTTCGAAGCGGCGGCATCAGCTTCAAGATCTTCGCGGGCATCATGATCGGCATCGGCTTCTATCTGCTCAACAATCTCTTCTCGCACGTCGGCCTGCTCAACACCTGGCCGCCGATACTCTCGGCGGCGATGCCGAGCATCGTGGTGCTGGCCGCGGCTCTGCTCGCGTTGCGCTGGGTAGAAAGACGATGACCGCGGCGCCGACGAATCCTGGTCGACGTCAGGGAATCATTCTGTTCGCGCATGGCGCGCGCGACCCGCGATGGGCTGAACCTTTCGAGCGGCTGCGGGATCGAGTCAGTGCGCGACTCGGTGCGCGTGTCCATGCGCATGTCGATGCGCACGATGCCCGCGTCGCGTTGGCCTTTCTCGAATTGATGGAGCCCGACCTCGACCGCGCAGCCGATGTGCTGGTTGGCGAAGGATGCCTGGCGCTCACGATCGTTCCGATCTTCTTCGGTCAGGGCTCGCACCTGCGGCGCGACCTGCCGCTGCTCGTCGAGAAACTTCGAGACCGTCTGCCGACGATCACGATCAGCGTGGCTGCCGCTGCGGGCGAGGACGACGACGTTCTCGATGCGATTGCCGACTATTGCATGCGGGCGTCAATCCCCGCCTGAGCGAGGTCCGGTTCCCAAAAAAAACCCCCGATGGTTCGGGGGTTCGAAGAATGGCGAAACGGCTACCGCGCGTTCAAGCCTGCTTGCGTCGGCGCGAGAATGCGAATCCGGCAAGACCGAGGCCGAGAAGCGCGAGCGTGGCGGGCTCCGGAACCGTCGCTTTCTGAAACTGGACTCGAGCCGTATAGAAATCGAAATTTTTCGTACCATCCGGGTTGTCGCCGGTCGAGTTCGAGTTGTCTCCCCAAGTCGGATACCACACGTCGTTGAACGATGTCAGGCCGATGTAGTCGCCGAACTGGTTGCCATTGGCCACCAAGGTGGCATCCGAGAAACCCTGGCTGATCAATTGATTTGCAACGAAGCTCAGGCCGCCATCGAAGCTGACGGTGCCGAACACCTGCACCTTGGTATTCAGGGGATCGTTGCGTGCGTCGTACCAGAAGATTCCGATGTCGCCCGTCACGGGATCGACCGAGATCTTCGGGAAGAACTGGCTTCGGGTCGTGTTGTCGTCGTTGACCTTGATCGGAGCGCTCCACGTGCCGCCGTCATTGTCGGAGAAGCGAACGAAGATGTTCGTGTCGCTGCTCGCCACGCTCGGCCGGTCGGTGTAGACCATATACAGTCGCCCGTTGTGGACGCCGCCGCTCGTGTCGTACCCCAAGCCCGCTTCGGCATCGATGGTGCGCAGGGCCTGGGCAGGAATCGGGGCGAAGCCGCCGACGTTGGTGGTTGTCGCCACGACCTGTGGTCCAAACGTGCCACCCACGCCAGTCGTATTCAGGTTCGTAAAAATGGTCGACGGCCCCACGCCACCGCTCGGGTTCTGATAAGTCACCAACACTTTGCCGTTCGGGCCAACGACCACGTCGCCAAAGTTTCCGGCGTTGGTCGATTGCTGTGCCGAGAAAGCGCCGATGACGCCCAGGCCCGTCACTACAGCACCTCGGGCGCTGACCAGGTTATTGGTGCCTAGGTACGTGATCCAGGTATTGCTCTGTCCCAGCACGCTGCCGGGGCCGGTCACGATGGTCGGTTGGTCCGCCGCAGCGAATGAGGCCACGTTGGAAAACGTCGTGCCGCCATTGATGCTGTTGGCCACGACGACGCTGTTGATGGCGCTGTTGATGTAGGTAATGAACAGGTTGCCGAAGCGATCGAAATGCGCGCTCGGGTCGCAGCACGCGGCCGTGATATCCGCTCCGGTCGCGACTAGACGGGTGGTCCAGGTCAGCCCACCGTTGAAACTGGTCGCACCGAACAGCCCGGCTCCCACGTTGGACTGTTGATTGTTCGAGAACGCGAACAGGTTCATCGGATTGGTGGGATTGATGGCGATCGCTTCTTCGGCCTGATAGCCGGGTGCACGGCTGATGTTGACGTTCGGCCCGACGATCAGGACTGCGAAAACATCCGCGCTCGCCACCAATGCCAACGAACTGAGTACTGCGGTACACAGCAGTCGCGCACGACTACGCACCGCACCAACGCGTCCCTGACGATTCATTTTTTTCCCCCTGTGGACCGCGAGGTTCGCGGCCTGCCTGTTTTCGCAAAGCAACGTTTTCCGCGCGGCGCTTCAGAGTGTGCCGACTTATTCTTCGGAAACGCGATCTAAGCGATAAACATGCCAGCAATGAAGAAGGTCATTCTTTCCGTGGGTTAGGGGCGCGCGCGCTTTCGTTCAGATGCGCGAACGTAAAATTTGTCGACACTTCGGAGCGGGAAGCGAATCGCGTTGGAAACGCGAAAGGAATTTTTTCAAGCAAGGCAAGAGGGCAGGCGTGTGCCGCGCGATGCCTTCTTGCCCGATCGAATGGCTATGCGATCCGCGCGGCGAGGCGAGCGGCGTCGCCGATGTAGGTCGACGGCGTGAGTGCAAGCAGTCGTTGCTTCTCATCTTCTGGTATCGCAAGACCCACGATGAAAGTCCGCAGCGCGTGCTTCGAGATGCCGGTCCCGCGCGTCAAAGCCTTGAGTTGTTCGTACGGATTCTCGATGCCGTAGCGACGCATCACCGTCTGCACCGGCTCGGCCAGCACTTCCCACGCGGACTCCAGATCGGCATCGATGCGCGAGCGATTCAATTGAAGCTTCGACAGTCCGAAGAGACACGACTTCCACGCGACGAGGCAATAGCCGAAGGCCGCGCCGACATTGCGCAGCACGGTGGAATCGGTCAGGTCGCGTTGCCAGCGCGACACCGGCAACTTGTCGGACATGTGACGCAGCAGCGCATTGGCGAGCCCGAGATTGCCCTCGGAATTTTCGAAGTCGATCGGATTGACCTTGTGCGGCATGGTCGACGATCCGATCTCGCCTTCCACGATCTTCTGCCCGAAGTAGCCGAGCGAGATGTAGCCCCACAGGTCGCGATCGAGATCGAGCACGATGTTGTTGGCGCGCGCGATCGCATCGAACAGTTCGGCCATCCAGTCGTGCGGCTCGATCTGGATGGTGTAGGGATTGAAGACCAGACCTAGGTCGTCCTCGACGACGCGGCGCGACAACGCTTCCCAGTCGAGATCGGGATACGCGACGCGATGCGCGTTGTAGTTGCCGACCGCGCCGTTCATCTTGGCGAGCACCTCGACCTGCGCGATGCGCCTGATCGCACGCGCGAGTCTTGCCGCGACGTTGGCTATCTCTTTACCCATCGTGGTCGGGCTTGCGGCCTGGCCGTGGGTGCGCGACATCATCGCGACCTCGGCGTGCCGATGCGCGAGTTCGACGAGCCGTGCGTGAATCGCTTGCAGTGTGGGAACGAGCACCTCATCGCGCGCGGCCTTGATCATCAGGCCGTGCGACGTGTTGTTGATGTCTTCGGAGGTGCATGCGAAATGGATGAACTCGCTCGCCTTCTTCATTTCGCGTTCGACTGCCGACGAAACCGAGGACGATGTCGCCGCGATCGCTTCCTTGATCCAGTACTCGACCGCCTTCACATCGTGATTGGTCTTCGCCTCGATCGCCTTGATGCGCGCCGCATCGGCGCCGGAAAAATTCGCGACGAGATCGGCGAGCCAACCTTTCGTCTCGGTCGAGAAGCGAGGCAGTTCGGCAAGGCCGGCTTCGGACAACGCGATCAGCCAGGCCGCTTCAACGCGCACGCGATGACGCATGAACGCGGCTTCGGATAGCAACGGGCGCAAGCGATCGACCTTGTTCGCGTAGCGGCCATCAAGCGGCGACAACGCATCGAGTGCGAAGTCGCTTGCGGACGCTTCCCTGGTATGCAAATCGATTGGCATCGGAAAATGAGGGAACAGAAATACCGCGCGGCCGTGGCTTCGGCATCGCATCGCGCCGGTTTTTCAGGCGCGGGCGGCGGCCGAGTTTAGCATCGCGCCCGCGTGGCACTGGACCCGTGGAGAGCCGCGCGCAGCAAGCCATTCGAGCCGCTTCGGGCGCCTCGAAGACACGATGCCGATGCTATACTGCGCCGCCCTTATCGCCAGACCCACACCCCAAAAATGAAGTTGATCGGCTCGAACGCCAGCCCGTACGTGCGCAAGGTGCGCATCGTCATGGCCGAAAAAAAGCTGGACTACCAGTACGAGCTCGAGGACGTCTGGAGCGAGTCAACCACCATCGGCGAATCCAATCCGCTCGGCAAGGTGCCTTGCCTGATCATGGAGGATGGCGGCGCGGTGTTCGACTCGCGCGTCATCGTCGAATATCTTGACACGCTGACACCGGTCGGCAAACTGATTCCCGCGAGCGGCCGCGAACGCGCCGAGGTGAAATGCTGGGAAGCGCTGGCCGACGGCTTGCTCGACGCAGGCATCCTGATGCGCCTCGAAGAGACGCAGCGCCAGCCGGAGGAACGCAGTGCGAAGTGGTTGACGCGTCAACGCACCAAGATCGACGCCGGGATGCACGCGATGTCCACCGGACTGGGGGAAGGCGCGTGGTGCAATGGGTCGCATTACACGTTGGCCGACATCGCGGTCGGATGCGCGCTCGGCTGGATCGCGTTCCGGTTCCTGGACATCGCATGGCACGACGAATATCCCAATCTCGCGCGACTGTCCGACAAGCTGGCCGAGCGTCCTTCGTTTCGAGAGACCGTTCCGAAGGCATAGTCGGTGCCTTGATGGATCAATTTTCCGTCGCGGCTAGATTGTCCCGCGGGCTGACGATGCGCACGCCCCGATATTCGGCAGTGCGAGTAAAGCGTGATCCCCGGTCACGATTTTCTGTCAACCCGAGCGCGCCCCGATTGCCGCCGAGATCCGCGCGGCGGTCGCAGTCAGGTCGCTGATCCACGTGTCCTTCAACCGATCCGCGGGCGCGGTCAGCGACAGACCGGCTACTACCTTGCCGTCGTCGTCTCGGATCGCGGCGGCGATGCAGCGCACGCCGATCTCCAGTTCTTCGTTGTCGCGCGAATAGCCGCGGGCTCGAACCTGCGACAGCTCCCTCTCGAGGCGCGCGAGTTCGGTGATGCTGTTTTCGGTATGACCAGCGAGACCCGTGCGCATCGCGTAGCTGCGCACCTGGCGCGGATCATCGGTCGACAGGAACAGCTTGCCCACCGACGTCAGATGAAGCGGCGCGCGACCGCCGATCGCGCGCACCACCTGCACGCCGGAAAACTCGTTGTAGGCTCGCTCGACATAGATGATCTCGTCGCCCTGTCGCACCGACAGGTTGACGGTTTGCCCGGTGCTCTTGTGCAGGTCGCGCATCGGCTCTAGCGCCGCGTCGCGCACCGACAGCCGCGACTTGACGATATTGCCCAGTTCGAGCAGCCGCATGCCCAGGCGATATTTGCCGGGCTCGGTGCGGTCCACAAAGCGCGCCAGCACCATGTCGTTGAGGATGCGATGCGCCGTCGACGGATGAAGGCCAGTGGTTTGCGATAGCTGCCGCAGGCTGACCGGGTCGCGTTCTTTCGCGAGCGCGTCGATCAGGGTCAGCATGCGCTCGATGACCTGAATGCTCGCGCTACGTGGTACCGTCTTCGGAGAGGGAAGCGTCATGGGAAGCGGTGTTCGCGGAGATTCCAGACTGCGCTTTCGAGGTGTCGGACCGCACTCGATCCTCAGGGGAACCGCGATGCCATGCGCCCATCTTATTGCGGTGGCGCTGCGCGGTCCGCGCTGTAGAGTCCGACCGGACTGCAAATCGATCGAGATCAACAGGAGCATGCAATGGAAACTGCGATGATAGTAAGAAGTGTCCGCGCCATGGTGATCGGTGTGTTGGCGTTCGCCATGGTCGCGTTTGCGCCGATGGCCTCGGCGAAGAGACGTGTCGAAACCTGTGCCGACTGCGGCACCGTGGTCACGACCAACCGCAAGGACGAAAAGGGTTCGGGCACGGCGGGTACCGTGGTCGGCGGCGTCGGGGGCGCGGTCGCCGGCAACGTGCTCGGACACAGCACGACCTCGACGGTATTGGGCGGCGTGGGTGGTGCGGTTGCCGGAAACGTGATCGGCAAGAAGCTGACCCGCAAGAAAATCTGGTCGGTGCAGGTGAGGATGGACAACGGAACGACGCAGGACGTCGACTTCACCAGCGATCCGAACTTCAAGCAGGGTGAGCGGGTTCACGTGGGCAACGGGACGTTGTCACGGATGTAAAACCGGAATCACGGGGATCCGGCCTGAAGCCGGCTTCCCTTACTTGATAAAGCCACGCGTATCTGCGGCAAGGCGCGCGTCGACGATGCTGCCTCGGTGGACCTGCACTCCGCGCGCGAGACCGGCGTCGCGTTCGAGTGCTGCGAGTCCGTAGTCGGCCAGCGCCGTCACATACGGGGTGAGCGCCGCGACATAAGCCTGCGTCGCGCTCTTCGGAACGAGCGCGGGCAGATTCGGGATGCAGCAATGCACGACGCCTTCTTCGACGTAGAACGGATCGTCGATGCGGCTCATGCGCGACGTCTCCGCGATGCCGCGCTGGTCGATGCCGATGCCGATGAACACCGCACCTGCCGGCATGGACGCGATCATCGAGCGATCGATCAGACAGGGCGAGGTGCGTCCCGGGATCAGCACAGCGCCGATCAGCAGATGGGTCGCGGGCAGCATCGCGCGCAGCGCGTCGGCATCGAACACGGCGGTCGTTATCTGCGCGTTGCATGACGACCTACCGCACGAAGATAGCAGCGCATCGAAGCGCCGCTGCGATGAGGCGAAGACCGTGACGTTCGCGCCCATCGCACAAGCGGTACGCGCCGCGGCGCCGCCCGACGCACCGGCGCCGATGACGACGACGGTCGCGGGCGCAACGCCCTCGACGCCACCGAGAAGAATTCCTGCGCCTGGCGTCGGAGACGCGATGGAGGTTGCGCGCAGCAGCCCGCGCATCAAGGCTGCCGCGCCGATCTGCGGCGCAAGCGTGCCGGCGATGCGCGACATGGCGGCGAGCACCGGCAACTCGCTGGGTGCAGACGCGATCGTTGCGGATTCAATCGTTTCACATGCAATGAACGTCGCACCGCTCGCGAGCGCCGCATCGAGGTATGCGGGTTCGACCGCGAACTGCTGGAAGCCCATCACGATCGCCCCGCGTTGCGGCAACCCGTATTCGCCGGCCTGCAACTCCTTGACCTTGACGACGAGATCGACGTCGAAGACCTCGGCGGCGCGATCGCCGATGCGCGCGCCGGCTGCGCGATACGCGTCGTCCGTGAGGCCCACCGCAAGACCCGCATCGCGTTCGACGACGACGGCGTGATTGCGGGCGACGAGTGCCGCGACGACCTCGGGTGTCAGTCCGACTCGCGACTCGCCCGGTTTTTTCTCGCGCGGAACGCCGATGCGCATGCCGTTGCGCTCAGCGCGATGGCGATGGGTCGCGCTGGGTTTCGCGCGAGGTTTCGCGCAATGCGCGCGCGCATTCGGCAACCAGCGAGGGGCCGCAATAGACGAGGCCCGTGTAGACCTGCACGAGCGCGGCGCCCGCTCTGCGCTTTGCGCGCGCATCGTCTCCGCTCATGACGCCGCCCACGCCGATGATGGGAATCGCGTCGCCGAGGCGTTGATGAAGCGCGGCGATGACCGCGTTCGACGCGCCCGCGAGCGGTGCGCCCGACAGCCCGCCGGCTTCATTCGCGTTTCGCATGCCGGCGACCGCATCGCGCGACAGCGTGGTGTTGGTCGCGATCACGCCGTCGATGCGATACGCGATCAACGCATCGGCGATCGCGTCGATCTGCGTCACGTCGAGGTCGGGAGCGATCTTGACGGCGAGCGGCACGTAGCGCCCGTGTTGATCGGCAAGTTCGGCCTGCCGTTTCTTCAACGCCCCGAGCAGCGCGCCGAGGTGATCGGCATCCTGCAACTCGCGCAATTGCCTAGTGTTCGGCGACGAGATATTGATCGTCACGTAATCGGCATGGGGATACACCCCCGACAAGCCGATCAGGTAATCGTCGAGCGCGTTCTCGATCGGCGTGTCCGCGTTCTTGCCGATGTTGAGTCCCAGGATGCCGCGATGCCGCTTGCGGAAATTCGATGCGCGCACGTTCGCGATGAAGGCATCGAGTCCCGCATTGTTGAAGCCCATGCGGTTAACGAGCGCATCGGCCTCCGGGATGCGGAACATGCGCGGCTTCGCGTTGCCCGGTTGCGGCCGCGGCGTCACGGTGCCGACCTCGATGAAGCCGAAGCCGAAGCTCGCCAGCGCATCGATGTACGCGCCGTCCTTGTCCATGCCGGCGGCGAGTCCGACCGGATTGCGAAACGTGAGGCCCATCGCTGCACAAGGATCGTCTGCGATCGGCGAGACGATCAGCCTGCTCAGCCCCCACGCGCGGGCGCGCTCGAGATTGGCCAGCGTGAGGTGATGCGCGGTCTCGGCGTCGAGTGCGAACAGCGCTTCGCGCGCGAAGGGGTAGAGAAGACCGAGCGTCAATGCAGTCGGGCTCTGTACAAAACGCCACCCGACGTCACGCGTCGCACAACCGATCCCACTGCCCGCCGCGCAGGGCTTCGATCGGTTTGAAGTTCGCCTTGTACGCCATGCTTGCGCTGCCGCTGATCCAGTAGCCCAGATACACATAGGGTAGATTCAACGCGCGGGCCTGCTCTATCTGCCAGAGCACATTGCAGGTGCCGAAACTCGCGCGTTCTTCGCTCGTGTCGTAGAAGGTATAGACCGACGAGAGTCCATCGGCGAGCACGTCGATGATGCTGACCATGCGCAGCGATCCGCTCGCATCGCGGAACTCGACGAGCCGCGTGTTGACTTTGCTCTGCAGCAGGAACTGGCTGTACTGCTCGCGGCTGTCGTGATCCATGCCGCCGCCCGAGTGGCGCGTGTTCTGGTAATCGAGATAGAGCGCGTAGTGCTCGGCGTCGAACGCGAGCGCGCAGATGCGTGCTGACAGATCAGCGTGCCGTTGCAGGGCGCGGCGCTGACTGCGATTGGGCGCAAAATCATCGACGCGCACGCGCACCGGCACGCACGCGCGGCAGCCATCGCAATGCGGCCGATAGGTGAACAAGCCCGAGCGACGAAAACCCGAGCGCACCAGTTCGCTATAGACGTCCGCGTTGATCAGATGCCCGGGCGTCGCCACTTGCGAGCGCGCCTGCCGCTGCGGCAGATAGCTGCACGGATAGGTCGCCGTCGCATAGAACTGCAAGGTGGCGAACGGCAGGTCTTTCAGTTGCGTCATGCAGTGAATTTACACGATGACGCGGACGATGGCGCGGTCGATGTCGCGGATCAAATCAAAACGCATACACAAGACGGTCGGGCCATCGCGTGATCGCCGGTCGTTCGACCAATGCGGCGACTCTTTGGACGAAGTCCTCGCGTGCAATCGGCCGCGCGCCCAACGAAGCCAAGTGTGCGGTCTGCTGCTGACAGTCCAGCATCGGCATGCCTTCGCTTTTCGCGAACGCGACCAGATGCGCGAGCGCGATCTTCGACGCATCGGTGGTACGCGCGAACATCGACTCGCCGAAGAACATGCGCCCGATCGCGACGCCATACAGTCCGCCTGCGAGCGTACCGTCTATCCACGTCTCGACCGAATGCGCGATGCCGATGCGATGCAATTCGATGTAGGCGTCGACCATCGCATCGACGATCCATGTGCCGCCTTGCGAGTCACGCGGTGCGGCGCACGCGCGAATCACGGCTTCGAATGCGCTGTCGCAGCGGATCGCCATGCGTGGATCGGCGCTCGCTCGCGCGAGCCGCTTGGTCAACGAACGCGAGGCGCGAAACTCGTCGACGAACAACACCATGCGTGGGTCGGTGCTCCACCACAGCACCGGATCGCCGTTGTTGAACCACGGGAAGATGCCGTGACGATAAGCGTCGATCAGCCGCGCGGGCGAGAGATCGGCGCCCGCGGCGAGAAGACCCGAGGGCGATCGAAGCGCGGTCGACACGGAGGGGAAGGGCTCGTCATCCGACAACCAATGAATCAAGGCGCCGCACTCGCAGACACGACATCCGGCGCCCGTGCTCGAGGGGACACCTCGATCGCGCCGGTGTGCAATTCGAAATGGCCGCGCGCACGGTCTTCGAAAAAATACTGCAAGGTCATCGAGACAGTACGAAACGCAAGCTCGTGCCAGGGAATGTCTGCTTCGTCGAACAATTGCACTTCGAGGCTTTCTTCTCCGGGCTCGAACGCGGTGTCGATCAGCTCGGCGCGATAGAACAGATGCACCTGATTGACGTGCACGACATCGAGCATCGTGAAGAGAGGGCCGATCAGGATACGTGCGCCGGCCTCTTCATCGGTCTCGCGCATAGCGCCCGCCGCCGTGGTCTCGCCAGCCTCGAGAAATCCCGCGGGCAAGGTCCAGTAGTTGCGCCGCGGCTCGATCGCGCGGCGGCATAACAGCACGCGCTCTCCCGCGCGATCTGCCCCGCGTTCTCTCCACACGGGAATCGTGCCGACCACCATGCGCGGATTGATGTAGTGGATCGCGCCGCACGAGTCGCAACACGCGCGCAAGCGGTTGTCGCCGGGTGGTATGCGCATCGTGATGGCGTGGCCGCAAACAGAACAGAAGCGGGTTGCCGAAGTCATCGGAAGACTATAGCGCAAGCGCCTGGCGGCTCGCGCGGTGGAGCAGTCCGGCAGCGCGTCCCCCCAACCCCGTGCGCCTAATTCGCCCATTCGACCGACGAGCCTTCCCACTGATACGCGGCGAGCGAGTCGATCACCGCCCGCTGCGCGACGCTGATCGGCCTTTCGGCCTGGACCAGCACGTTCACCTCGCGCACGATCGGCACGTTTGCGATGCGCACGAAGGAAAGCCTCGCCGCTCTGGAGATCGACATCGGCATGAAGGCGACGCCGAAGTTGGCGCGCACCAGTGCCTCGATCCAATCTTCGCGCGCCGATTTCTGCACCACCTCCAGCGAAACGCCCTGCGCACGCAGCAGGCGCTCGATATAGACCGAGAACTCGCACATCACGCGTTCGCAATAGCGCTCGCGATCGAGCTCCGCCATCTCGACGGCCTCGCGCCCGTGAAAGCGATGATCGTCGCCGATGGCGAGCACATAGTCCTCCCGAAACAGCGGCGTCGCGTGGAAGCGCCTGGGAATCTCGTACGGTGAACACATGATCCCGACATCGACATCGCCCTGGTCGAGCGCGTCGGTCAGGCTTTCGAGGTTGCCTTCGCTGAATATGAGTGCGACTTCGTTGCGACCCTCCTGGCTCTCGACGAATCCGGGCAGTACCTGATGGAAGTCGATGGTGCACATCACGCCCACGCGTACGACTTCCTTCTGCTCGCGGGTAAGTCGGCGCGCCTCGTCGCGAGCATGGTTCGCGCTCTCGTAGATCTGGCGGAAATTGGGGAGCATCGCGCGTCCGAGCTCGGTCAATTGCACGGAATTCTTGGTACGGTCGAACAGTCTCCCGCCGATCGTTTCTTCGAGCCGCTGGATCGCCTTGGTCAATGCGGGCTGCGAGACGAAGGAGCGCTCCGACGCGCGCGTGAAGTTGAACGTGTCGGCCACGGCCAGGAAGTATCGGATCTGGTACAGCTCCATGGTCAAGCCCGTCGCAGTCGAGATTGAAACTTTACAAAGAGCGCGATAACCGGCGCGCATCGGCCGATGAAATCATGTGATTTCCGCGTTCTGGGTCAGTTGCCTACGCTTACGTCAAACGTGGAGTAAGCCATGACAGCAACAACCACGCAAGACCAAAGGCTCCTGGGCGCTGAAGACCGACGCTGCGCCGCGACGCTTATCAAACGTTCAGCAAGCACGACGTCTGTTTCGAAATCGCGTTTGACTTTCAACCGAACCACCAGGAGATTGTGATGTTCATCGGCAAGACAGCACTTGTCACCGGCTCTACCTCCGGTATCGGCCTCGGCATCGCGCAGACGCTGGCCGCCCAGGGCGCGAGCGTCATTCTCAATGGGTTCGGCGATGCGCGCGAGGTCGAGCGCCTGCGCGCCGGGATGGCCGAGCGTCACGACGTGGAGGTGCGCTACGACGGCGCGGACATGAGTCGCCCGGACGCCATCGAAGCGATGATGGAAAAGGCGCTCGCAGAGTTCGGTTGCGTCGATCTGCTGATCAACAATGCCGGCATCCAGCACGTCGCGCCGGTCGACGAGTTTCCGGTCGAGAAGTGGTACGCCATTCTCGCGATCAACCTGTCGGCGGGCTTTCATACAGTGCGGCTGGCATTGCCCGCGATGAAACGCAAAGGCTTCGGACGCATCGTCAACATCGCGTCTGCCCACGCACTCGTGGCCAGTCCCTACAAGTCGGCGTACGTGACGGCCAAGCACGGCGTGGCCGGCTTCACCAAGTCGGTCGCGCTCGAAGTCGCCGAGGCGGGCATCACCGTCAATGCGGTGTGCCCGGGCTACGTGTTGACGCCGCTGGTCGAAAAGCAGATCCCCGATACCGCCAAGGCGCGCGGCATCAGCAACGAAGCGGTGATTCGCGACGTGTTGCTGGCAGCGCAGCCGACCAAGAAATTCGTGACCGTCGAACAGGTGGCTTCACTGACCGCTTTCTTGTGTTCCGACGATGCCGCATCGATCACCGGCGCCGTGCTTCCCATCGAAGGCGGTTGGACCGCGCAGTAAGTGTCGAGGCCGCCCTGGCCTATCTCTTTGCTTTCATTCATCTTCGGAGATTCATTATGAAAACCCAATCGCTTCATCGCTGCCTCACCGTTTTGTCGATCGTGGTCCCGCTGGCATTCGCAGGGGTTGCGCGCGCGGGCGAATGCCCGGCCGACAAGGTCATTGCCAATGCGCTGCCGGATGCGCCGAGCGCACCGGTAGGCATCGTCGATACCGAGCTCGCGTCCATCGACCTGTCGAAGGAAAACGTCAAGCTCGATCAGCGTCGGCTGCGCTTGCGCCACATGACGATCGCGCCCGGAGGCATCGTGCCGCTCCACAGCCACGAAGACCGGCCCGCGCTGATCATGGTCAACCGTGGCGAGATCTATGAGAACAACAGCAAGTGCGCTGTGCCGATCCTGCACAAGGCGGGCGAAACCGCTCGTGAATTTCTCGGCACCCGGCACTGGTGGAAGAACTCCGGCGCGCAACCGGTGGACCTGACGATTGCCGACATCGTGAACGACAAGAAGCCCGAGACGATGAAGGAAAAAATAATGTGAGACCCGGCGTTCGCGCTGTCAGGCGATCGATACGATCCGTGAACAACAACGCCCGAAGGAATTTCATGAGCACGACTCGCAGCAAGACGACATCCGGCAAAGCCACAAGCGCCGCCAGGAAAACCGGCCTTCCCGGACAGGTGGTGCTGGTGTTGCAGGGAGGCGGTGCGCTCGGCGCCTATCAGGTCGGCGTCTATCAGGCGATGCACGATGCCGGCATCGATCCCGACTGGGTGATCGGCACGTCGATCGGCGCGATCAATGCGGCACTGATCGCGGGCAACGCGTACGACGATCGGCTCGATCGCCTCGATGCTTTCTGGAGTCATGTCGAGACGCCGGCGGCAATCGCAGGTCCCCTCGACTGGCTCGGGATTGGCAACGTGGTCGGCAACATGACCACCGTGATGCGCGGCATCCCGGCCTTCTTCGAACCCAACCTCGCTGCGCTGCGCGGCACGCGCGCTCTCGTGGGCATCGAGAACGCGGCCTACTACAGCACCGATCCGCTGCGCCGGACTCTGGGCGAGCTGGTGGACTTCGACTCGCTGCGCGCCGGGCCCACGCGCCTGACGGTCGGCGCCGTCAACGCCAGCACCGGCGCGATGCGCTATTTCGACAGTCGCGATGAGGTGGTCGCGCTTGATCACGTGATGGCGTCGGGCGCTCTGCCGCCCGCCTTCCCGGCCGTGCGCATCGACGGCCATCCGTATTGGGACGGTGGCATCTACTCCAACACGCCGATCGAGGCCGTGCTCGAAGATCACCCGCGGCGCGATTCGCTGATCTTCGCCGTCAATGTGTGGCACCAGACCGGTCCCGAGCCCGAATCGATCTGGCAGGTGATGGGCAGGCAGAAGGACATTCAATACGCGAGCCGCGCCGACAACCACATCACCAAGCAGAAGCAGATCCACCGTCTGCGTCACGTGATCCGCGAGCTGACCAAGGAACTGCCGCCGAGCCGGCGCGCCGATCCTCATGTGCAGGAACTGGCGACCTGGGGCTGCGGCACGACGATGCACGTCGCCCATCTGATCGCGCCCCGGATCGATGGCGAGGACCACACCAAGGACATCGACTTCACTGCATCGGGGATAGGCGCGCGAAGAGAGGCCGGGTATGCCGACACGCGGCGAATGATCGAACGCTCGCCGTGGCATGCACCGACCGATCCGATCGAAGGCGTGATCGAGCATGCATTGAACGATTGAGCACATTGCGCGGCGTTTGTCGTGCACACCTTCATCATCCAACATCCACCGAGGTTCTTGCCATGATCCATCGCATCCACCACCTAGCCGCTGCCGCTG
>JBBSEF010000058.1:0-19552 GCA_038240015.1 Burkholderiales bacterium | reverse complement strand
CGCATCGCGGCGTGCATCGTCCTGCTCTGCGCCGCGAGTGGTTCATTCGCGCGAGATGAAGCGTTGTACGCCGCGGCCAAGTCCGAACAGAAAGCGACACTCGACACGCTGAAGGAGCTCGTCTCGTTCGACTCGGGCACGATGAACGGCGACGGCGTGAAGAAGGTCGCCGACATCGCCGAGGCGCGGTTGAAGGCGATCGGCTTCGCGACCGAGCGCGTCGATGCCAAGCCATCGGCCGGCGTCAATCTGGTCGGGCGCATCGCAGGCAAGGGCGCGAAGAAACTGCTGCTGCTCGCGCACATGGACACCGTCTATCTCGACGGCACCGCTGCGAAGCAACCGTTTCATATCGACGACAACAAGGCTTACGGCGCCGGCATCGCCGACGACAAGGCGGGCATCGCGGTGGTGCTGCACGCGACGCGTCTGTTGCTGGCGAGCGGCTTCAACGATTTCGCGCGCATCACGGTGTTGTTCAACGCCGATGAGGAACGCGGCTCTCGCGGCTCTCGAGAGTTGATCAAGACGCTCGCCGCCCAGAGCGATGCAGTGCTGTCGTTCGAAGGCACCGGCGCCAACCCGGAGTCGATACGCAGCGGCACGTCGGGTGTCACGCGCGTGACGGTGACGATCACCGGCAAGGCTTCGCACGCGGGCGTCGCGCCCGAGCGCGGCGTGAATGCGCTGGTCGAAGCGGCCGATCTGGTGCTGCGTACGCAAGACCTCGACGATCCGAAAGGCGTGCGCTTCAACTGGACCCTGGAGCGCGCCGGCGACGTCGCCAACGTCATTCCAGACCGCGCCATCGTGCAGGCCGATGTCCGCTACAAGCGCGATGAAGATCTCAAGGCCACGCTCGCGAAGCTAGACGAGCGCGTCGCCAAGAAACGGTTGAAGGACGCGATCCTCACCGTCGATGCTGCGCCGGGTCGGCCCGGCATGGTGCCCACGGCGGGCTCGCGTCGCATCGTCGCGATGGCGCAAGCGATCTACGACGAGCTCGGGCTCAGGCTCGTCGAGTCCGAAGGCACCGGTGGCGCGACCGACGCCGCGTACGCCGCGCAGACCAACCAGGCCGTGGTCGAATCGATGGGGCTGCCCGGCTTCGGCGCGCACTCGAACAGCGATGAGTACGTGCTCGTCGACCGCATTCCCGCGAGGTTGTATCTCGCGGCCGAACTGATGAAACGCGTTCTCGCCACGCCTTGATCGAAACGGCGCGAAACGATGCGCGACACCATGCACCACACGACTCATACCATGCACGACACCACACACCGCACGATTTCGTCCGGCTCGAGCTTCGAGAAGCTAGCCGGCTACAGCCGCGCGCTCGTCGACGGCGAGTACGTCCACGTGTCCGGCACCACCGGCTTCGACTACGCGACGATGACCATCGTCGACGACGTCGTCGAACAGACGCACCAGTGCTTTCGCAACATTGAAGCCGCTCTCAATGAAGCCGGCTTGACATTGGCCGACGTGGTGCGCGCGCGCTATCTGCTGGTCGATGCCGCGGACTTCGAACGCATTGCGCCACTCTTCGGAAAATATTTCGCGACCGCGCGACCGGCAGCGACTGCGATGATCGTCGGCCTGGTCGATCCGCGCATGAAGATCGAGATCGAAGTGACGGCGCGCATCCCGCGTCCCGCGCCGTGATGCCGCGCGAAGGCGGTGGCCGATGAGCGCGACGCAAAAGACCCTGCGCTCGCCAGAGCGAGTGTTTCGCATGGTGTTGTGGATCGTCGCGGTGATCTTCGCGGGCTTTCTGATCGGCCTCGGGTCGCTGGTGGTGCGCGATCTGCCGACGGTCGATGATCGCATCGCGCTGTCGGACTTCGTCGACAAACCCAAGGCCGAAGCGCTCGACTCTTCGGTTCGTTCGCTGGAAACCGACGCGAAGAAAAATGACGACGAGCTGGCGTCGTTGTCCCTCCAACTCGCATCGGCGCGTGCGGCCTATGCGTCTGCAAGGAGTGCGTTTGCCAACTGGGTCGCGACGCGACAGAGCACCGCACGGTCCGATCAGGACCCCGAGGTGCTCAAGCGCACGCACGAGCTCGACGAACTCACGGCCGCGTCGCGGCGCGCCGAGACCCGTGTAGAGCAAGCGAGCGCGAGCCGACTAGCGCAGGAGCAGAAGCTCGCGGAACTGCGCACCGCGCGAAACGCACTCGATCAAGCGGCCAGCGGCTCATACGAACATGCGCTTCGGCAGATGGAGCTCCGCGTCTTCCTGATCCGCCTCGCGATCACCTTGCCGCCGCTCGCGATCGCGGGGTGGCTGTTCGTCAAGCAGCGCAAATCGCGCTACTGGCCTTTCGTGTGGGGCTTCATCTTCTTCGCGGCCTTCACTTTCTTCGTCGAGCTCGTTCCCTATCTGCCCAGCTATGGCGGCTACGTGCGCTACCTGGTCGGCATCGCCATCACGATCGCGGTCGGACGCTATGCGATCGTCGCGATGCAACGTTATCTGGAACGCCAGCGTGCAGCCGAAAAACAGAGCGAAGCGATCCGCCGCCAGTCGCTTTCGTACGAGCACGCGATCAAGAGCATGGGCGCCGGCGTCTGCCCCGGCTGCGAGCGCGGCTTCAAGGTCCACGAAGGCCAGACCAACTACTGCATGCATTGCGGCATGAAGCTCTTCGAGGACTGCATCGTGTGCAAGAGCCGCAAGAACGCCTTCTTTCACTATTGCCCGAACTGCGGTGCGGACAAGCCGGCCGTCGGCGGGTCGGGTGCATCGACTGCATCGACGCTGCCGCCGACTCCGCCTTTGCCCTTCGTCATCGCACCGGTCGCGTGAACCCACCGGTCGCGTAAACCCCATTGCATCGACTCGCATCGACTTCATGTTGCTGACCTCCGAACACGAAATGATTCGCGACGCCGTGCGCGCCTACGCGAGCGAGCGCATCGCGCCCTTCGCGGCGCAATGGGATCGCGACGCGACCTTCCCCGCCGAAGCGTTGAAGGGTCTCGCCGCGCTCGGCTGCTATGGCGTGACGGTGCCCGAAGAGTGGGGCGGCGCGGGCCTCGACACGCTATCGTTGTCGCTGATCTTGGAGGAGATCGCCGCCGCCGACGGCGCGACGTCGACCATCGTCTCGGTCAACAACTGTCCCGTCTGCAGCATGCTCGAGCGTTATGGCAGCGACGCGCAGAAGGAAGCATGGTTGAAGCCGCTCGCGCGCGGCGCGATGCTGGGCGCGTTCTGCCTGACCGAACCGCATGTGGGTTCGGACGCGGCGGCGCTGCGGACCTCCGCGCGACGTGTGATCGACGATGCGGGCGACGCTTACGTGCTCGACGGCGTCAAGCAATTCATCACTTCGGGAAAGAACGCCGACGTTGCGCTCGTGATGGCGATCACCGACAAGGCCGCAGGCAAGAAGGGCATCAGCGCCTTCATCGTCGATACGAAGATGCCCGGCTACATCGTCGCGCGGCTCGAAGACAAGACCGGCCAGCATGCGAGCGACACCGCGCAGATCGTCTTCGAGAATTGTCGCGTGCCCGCGGCGAATCGCATCGGCGACGAAGGGCAGGGCTACAAGATCGCTTTGTCGGGACTCGAAGGCGGGCGCATCGGCATCGCATCGCAGGCGGTCGGCATGGCGCGCGCCGCGTTCGAAGCCGCGCTCGCGTACGCAAAACAGCGCGAGAGCTTCGGACAGACCCTCTTCAATCACCAGGCCGTGCAGTTCAGGCTCGCCGACATGGCCACGCAGATCGAAGTCGCGCGCCAGATGATCTGGCATGCCGCGACCTTGCGCGACGCGGGCCGACCCTGCCTGAAGGAAGCGGCGATGGCGAAACTGTTCGCGTCCGAGATGGCCGAGCGCGTGTGTAGCGACGCGATACAGGTATTCGGTGGCTATGGCTACGTAAGTGACTTTCCGGTCGAGCGCATCTGGCGCGATGTGCGCGTGTGCCAGATCTATGAAGGCACCAGCGACATTCAGAGGATTCTGATCGGGCGGGCGCTGGCGTAACGGATGACTGCGGAGACGACTGCAGAGATGACTGCGATTGCCAACCCCTTGGAAACACGATGACCGAATCCACAGCTTCCGCCGAGTATCGTCTGCATTGCTTCGCTCAATCGGGCAACGCGTACAAGGTCGCCTTGATGCTCGAGCTCGCGGGCGCCGATTGGCAACCGTTGTGGGTGGACTTCTTCAACGGCGGCACGCGCGCGCCCGGGTTCAAGGCGATCAACGAGATGGGCGAAGTGCCGGTGTTGCAGCACCGCCGCGGCGGCGAAACGCGCACGCTCACGCAGAGCGGCGTGATGCTCGACTATCTCGCTGAAACGCTCGACCGCTTCGGGCCGAAGGACGACGACGAGCGACGCGAGATCCTGCGCTGGACGCTATGGGACAACCATAAGCTCACTTCGCCGATCGCGACCTTGCGATGGATGCTCAACTTCGCGCCCGAAGGCAGCATCGATCCCGCCGTGATCGCCTACCTGCGCGCACGCTCGGCCAGCGCGTTGAAGACACTCGACGTGCATCTGCAAGAGCGAAGCCACGTCGTCGGCGATCGATTGACGACGGCCGATCTGTCGCTGATCGGCTATCTTTATTTTCCGAACGAATTCGGCGTCGAGTTGAAGACCTTTCCTGCGATCGCCGCGTGGACCGAGCGCATCGCGGCCGAGCCGCGCTGGAAGCATCCCTACGATTTGATGCCGGGGCATCCGTTGCCGAAGAAGGCGGCTTAGGGCTTCACCATGAGCGCACTGGCCCGACACTTTCTCGTGATGGCGCGCGCCAATCGGCTCGCCAATCATCGGCTAGACGCGGCTTGCATGAAACTCACGCACGACGAGTGGGTCGCACCGCGAACCAGTTTCTTCCCGAGCATCGCGGCGACCTTGAACCACATCCTGATCGTCGACTGGTATTACCTCGACGCGCTCGAAGAAGGTGGGCGCGGCGTAGCGAGCTTCGCGAACGAGATGCCGTGCGCGACGATGTCCGAACTCGCGCGCGAGCAACAACTCGCCGATGATCGCTTCATCGCCTTCTGCGAGCGGCTCTGCATTGAAGACGATCGTGACGACGCTCTCGCTCGCCGCGTACCCTTCGACCGCGGTGCGCGCGGCAGGCCGCTAGACCGCATCGATCGCACGCTCGCACATCTGTTTATGCACCAGACCCACCATCGCGGCCAGGCGCACGCGCTGCTGTCGGGCAGCTCGGTCGCGCCGCCGCAGTTGGACGAGTTCCTGATGGAGACCGACGCGCCGTTTCGCGAGACCGACATGAAAGCTGTCGGCATGGTGGAAGCCGACCTCGCGCCTTGAGGCCGTCTCGACGACGATGGATCACTTCGCCGAATACTTCGCGACGCTCGCGCGCTATCACCGCTGGGCGACCGCGCGCCTGCTCGACGCGATCGCGCCGCTTCCCGATCAAGACTATCGCCGCGATGTCGGCCTGTTCTTCGATTCGATCCACGGCACGCTCAATCATCTGCTCGTCGCCGAAGACCTGTGGCATGCGCGATTCGCGGAAGGCCGCTCGCCGGTCGTCGCGCTCGATGCCGAAATGAGCGCGGATCGCGTAGAGGTCGCACGGATGCTGCGCGAGGCGGCGGCTCGATGGGAGGCGCTCGTCGCGTCGATTCCGATCTCGCGCCATGTCGAGAAGCTGGCCTATCGAACCATGCGCGGCAACGACGTAACCCTTCCGTTCGCAGCCACGCTGGGCCACGTGTTCAATCACGGCACGCATCATCGCGGTCAGATCACGGCAGCGATCAGCGGCTTGGGAGCTGGCCGCACGCTCGCGCCCGAACTCGATCTCGTGTACATGCTTCAGCAGGAACAGAACGCCTGATGCACCCACCATGCTGAACAGCCTCGACCCCACGCAGATCGTCGCGCTCGCAGCCGCGCTCGGCTGGGCGAGCGGCATTCGCCTTTACCTCGTGCTGTTCCTGGTGGGCATCGTCGATCGCATGGGCTGGGTCGCGATGCCCGAGGGGCTGCACCTGCTGTCGCATCCGATGGTGCTGGTCGCGTCGGGGCTGATGGTCGTGATCGAGTTCGTCGCCGACAAGATTCCGTGGGTCGACAGCCTCTGGGATACGGTGCACACCTTCATTCGCGTACCGGCAGGCGCGCTCCTCACTGCGGCTGCTTTCGGCGCGCTCGATTCGCACGGCGGCGCGGCCGGCACGCTTGCCGCGGCGATCGTCGGCGGGTCGCTTGCGGCAGGCGCGCATCTGACCAAAAGCGGCACGCGCGCGCTCGTCAACACGTCGCCCGAGCCGTTCTCCAATATCGGCATGTCGTTCGGTGAAGACCTGCTGGTGCCTGGCGGCCTCGCGCTCGCGGTGTTGCATCCGTACGTATTCTTCGGGATGCTCGGATTGCTGATCGCGCTTGCGATCTGGCTGCTTCCGAAAATCTGGCGTTTCATCGCGCGCTTGTTCGCGAAGCTCGACCCATCGCGCCGCAATTCATGAGCGGCAAACCCCGCATCATTTTCTGCGCGCCGGGCGCAAAGCCCGAGCCGTGGTTGCGCGGCTTGAAAGAGTTGCTGCCCGACGCGGACACCTATGCGTGGGCGGATGCGTCGTCGGGCTCCCCGGATCGAGGTCGTGACGGCGCGCATACCGCTTCGCATGCCTCTGCGCGGGCCGCCGCGTATGCTGATTACGCGATCGTGTGGGCTCCGCCCGATGCGTTCTATGCGAGCGAACCCGGCCTGAAAGCCATCTTCAATCTTGGCGCAGGTGTCGATGGCTTGATGAGCACAACGGCGTTGCCGTCGAACGTGCCGGTGATCCGCGTCGAAGACGCGGGCATGGCGCAACTGATGGCCGAGTACGTCGTGCAGGCGGCGCTCCGCTATGCGCGCGAGCTTGGCGTGATGGAAGCCGACAGTCGCACGGGATTGTGGGCGCCTCGCAAGCCGACCGATCGAGCCGACTATCCGGTGGGCGTGATGGGCGCGGGCGCACTCGGACGACCGGTCGCGGATGCGCTTGCCGCGCAGGGCTTCCCGGTGTCGATCTGGTCGCGTACTGCGAAGACGATCGATGGCGTGCGCTGCTTCGCGGGAGCACAGCAACTCGATTCCTTCCTCGCGGCCACGCGTATTCTCGTGTGCGTATTGCCGCTCACACCCGACACCGAGAACATCGTCAATCGCGACACGCTGGGCAAGCTGATGCCCGACGCGTATGTCATCAACGTCGCGCGAGGGCGGCATCTGGTCGATCACGATCTGCTCGCTGCTATCGCCGAAGGCCGCATCGTCGCGGCCACGCTCGATGTCTTTCGCGAAGAGCCGCTGCCCGCCGATCATCCGTTCTGGAAGGAGCCGCGCATCACGATCACGCCGCATTGCTCGGCGCTCACGCAGAGGAAGGCGACGCTCGCGCAGATCGCCGAGAAGATCGGGCGGCTGGAACGCGGCGAGCCGGTCGGTGGTGTGGTCGATCGCGAACGCGGCTATTGAGATGCTCGACGAAGACGAAGTTCCTTCGCCTTGCATCTCGATTTGCAAGATGGATCCGTCACTGGGCGCGGCCGAAGAACGTGCGGCAGGCGGATTGTGCACAGGCTGCCTGCGCACGCTCGACGAGATCATCGAATGGGGACGCGCGACGCCGGTCCGGAAGCGTGCGATCAGGCAATTGATCGAGTTGCGCAAAGAGGCCGGCGCATAACAATTGGTCATTCCGATGAACACAGGGAAGATACGGTTTCGAATATTTCTCCTACCCGGTCCGAACGCTGCATCGATCGTCAACGACCGCTCATGAAAAAACTCGACTGGTTCTTCGACTTCATCTCGCCTTATTCGTATCTGCAGAACGCCGTGCTCGATCGCGTGGCGGCGCACGCACAGATTCGAAGGCGACCCGTGTTGTTCGGTGGTCTCCTGAATCATTGGGGTCATCTCGGTCCCGCGGAAATCCCGCCGAAGCGCGAATGGACGTTCCGCCATTGCGTATGGCTCGCGCATCGACACGACATACCGATGAGTATGCCGAGCATGCATCCTTTCAACCCCCTGCCGTTGCTGCGCCTGTCGGTTGCGAAAGGCAATCATGCGGATGTCGTCGACCGATTGTTTCGTTATGTGTGGGTCGACGGGCACCTGCCGACCCAGCAAGATGCATGGCTGGCGTTGCTCGACGAGCTCGGGGTCGCAGAGGGTTCGTTGAATGCCGATACCGTCAAGGACGCTCTGCGTGCGAACGGCGTCGATGCGTTGGCTGCGGGCGTGTTCGGCGTTCCGACCGCGGTCGTCGATGGACAGACGTTCTGGGGGTTCGATGCGACCGAGATGCTGCTCGATTACGTGAACGACGCAAGCGTTTTTGCGAGCGACGCGATGAAACAGGCCGAGCGCCTGCCGGCCGGTCCCGGGCGTCCGCAGGCGGCGCGCAATAGGGCGGCCTGATGCCTCGCGGTCGAGAATCATCGATGACGATCACGCTTCCGCCCGGCTTGCAGGTGTTCGAGCGCGGCTGGCTTTCGTCGAATTGCGTGCTGTTCGAAGACGACAGCGGTGCAACTCTCGTCGACAGCGGCTACACGTCGCATGCAGAGCAGACCCTGGCGCTGGTCCTGCACGCGCTCGAGCGCCATCGCACACCCAAGTTGCGGCGCATCCTCAACACGCATCTGCACTCGGACCACTGCGGCGGCAACGCGCTGATCGCCAAGCGCACGCACTGCGAGATCGTCGTCCCCGAAGGCAATTCCTATGCGGTACGCCACTGGGACCACCGGCTGCTGACGTTCGAATCGACAGGCCAGCCGTGCGCGCGCTTCGACTTCACCGACACGTTGTCGGCCGGCGACGTGTTGACGTTGGGCGGGCTCGAATGGGAGGCGCTCGCGGCGCCCGGTCACGATGTCGATTCGCTGATGTTCCACTGCGAAGACGAAGGCATCCTGATCTCGGGCGATGCTTTGTGGGAAGACGGCAGCGGCGCGATCTTTCCGAGCGCGAATCCGAAGACGCTGGACGAGGATTTCGGCGCCGCATTCGAAACGCTGGGCCTGGTCGAAACGCTGGCTGTGCGCGTCGTGATTCCGGGGCACGGACGTCCGTTCACCGATGTCGATGGTGCGCTGGTGCGTGCGCGAAGCCGCATGAAGCATCTGTCGTCCGACCGCGCCGTCAACGGGCGGCACGTCGTCAAGGTGCTGCTCAAGTACCGCTTGCTCGACGAGCGTCGCATGACGATAGCCGATGTCGTCGCGATGTTTCGCGAGGTGCCGGCGATCGGTCACGCGATTCGCGATATCAAGCTGCCGTACAAAGACCTCGCGCATCGCACGATCGCCGATCTCGTGCGCGTCGGCGTCGCTCGCGTCGAGGACGATGTGCTGGTGGATGTTTGACAGCGAGCTGCGGGCCGTTGGGAGCTCGACCCCAGGCGCCTACATCTCCACGCGCGTCCCGAGTTCAACCACCTGTGAGGGAGGGATCAGGAAATAGTCCGGCGCCCGTACCGCGTTGTGTGCGAGAAAGGCGTAAACGTGCTCCACCCCGCGCGGAAGATCGGGCTTCAGCGAGGGCACCGGTGTTTCGCGGCCCAGGAAGTAGGACGAACTCGAGGCGTCGAAGCCCAGGACCTCGCGGTGCAAAGCAAGCGCGGCGGGAACATCGGGCTTTTCGGCGAAGCCGAAAAGCAGTTCGACTTTTTTGAAACCAGACGGCAGATCGGCAACCGTCACACGAGATCCTTCCGCGACTCGCGGTGCGCGGTCGGTTCTGACTTGCAGCATCACCACTTGCTCATGCACGACTCCGTTGTGCTTGAGATTGAGGGCGAGTGCTTCGGGAACGATGCCGTCCATCTGCGTCAGATAGATGGCCGTGCCGCGCGTGCGTATAGGAGCGTCCGACGCGGCCAGGCCGGCAAGGAAGTCATCCAGCTTGACCGCTCGTTCGTCACGTTTGGCGAACGCGACTTCACGACCGCGACGCCAGCACAACATCATCGAGAGCGCCACTGCGCCCACGAGCAGGGGGAACCATCCTCCGGCGGGAATCTTGTGCACGTTGGCGGAGACGAAGGTGATGTCGAGGAGCAGGAACGCGCCCATCACGGGAACGAGAGCCGCCCAAGGCCAGTGCCACACGCCTCGAGCGACCGTTGCCACGAGCACGGTCGTGACCAGCATGTCGCCGGCTACCGCGATCCCGTACGCATTCGCCAGCGCATCGGAGCTTCGAAAACCGAACACCAGTCCCAGTACCGCGATTGCCAAAAGCCAGTTGACCTGGGGCACGTAGACCTGCCCGGGCGATTCATCGGAAGTCTGCCTGACCGTCAGCCGCGGAAGCACGCCGAGCTGGATGGCTTGCTGGACCAGCGCGAACGCGCCTGAAATGACGGCCTGACTGGCGATCACGGTAGCAGCCGTGCTGAGCAACACGGCCGGGGCCAGCAACCATCCATCGAACAATAGGAAGAATGGGTTCGCCGCTTTCGCCGGGTCGGCCAGGACCAACGCCCCCTGCCCGAAATAGTTGAGCACCAGGGCCGGCATGACGATGAGGAACCAGTCGATACGAATCGCGTGGCGTCCGAAGTGCCCCATGTCGGCATACAGCGCCTCTCCCCCGGTGAGCGCAAGGAACGCCGAACCGAGGACCGTGAATGCGATCCAGCCGTTTGCATGCGTCAGGTAGGCAATCGCATAAGCGGGATTGAGCGCCACGAGTACGCCCGGATGCTTGATCACTTGCATCAGGCCCATCACCGCGAGCAGCGCGAACCACGCCGCCATCACCGGCCCGAAGAACTTGCCGACTCTTCCACTGCCGTGACTCTGAATGGCGAAGAGAACGACGAGAATGGCGGCCGCGATCGGAACCACATAAGGCGTCACCGCCGGCGTGACGATCGCCATCCCCTCAACGGCGCTCAACACCGAAATGGCTGGAGTGATCATTGCGTCGCCAAAGAAAAGCGAAGCGCCTGCCAGACCGACGAACAACACCACGCTTTGCATCCGCCCACAGACGGGCAGCGCGAGCGAAAGCAGCGCCATGGTCCCGCCTTCGCCTTGGTTGTCGGCACGCATGACGAGCACGACGTACTTGAGTGCGACGATCAGGACGACCGCCCAGAAGACGAGCGACAGCACGCCATGGATCGTCGCTTCGGATTGCACGTCGCTCGCGGCGCGCAACGATTCCCGGAACGCGTAGATCGGACTGGTGCCGATGTCGCCGAACACCACGCCGAGCGCGCCTAAAAGCAGCGCGGCTCGGACCGGATGCCCGGCCGCTGCGGGGGTGGAGACTGCTGCGGCAGACGTCATCGGGAAGCCCTGCGAGGTCGGACGCAGATGATCGCATCTCGGAGCTTGAGCAGGTGCGGCATTCGATGACGGCGCTTCTTGCGGATGGGCCACATCGTTGCGGCACGCGTCGCGATGGGATAATCGCGATTCCGATTCCACTTCAAAGGAGGTCGACATGGCCTCGCACAAGAACCGCATCGCATGGGCGCTCGCAGCCATGCTGGTCGCTTTCGTTACCACGGCAACACCCGCATTCGCGCATCACGGCTGGAGCGACTACGACGCCGACACCAGGCTCACGTTGAAGGGCAAGATCAAGGCGAGCGCTTACGAGAACCCTCACGCGACCCTCACGCTCGACGCCGACAACAAGACTTATACCGTGATCCTCGCGCCCGTCTCGCGCATGGAGGGTCGCGGTGCGTCGCGCGAAGCCGTCGCGGTCGGCAAGGAAATCACGGTGGTCGGCTACCCGAGCCGTACGCATGCAGGCGAAGTGCGCGCCGAGCGCATCCTGTTCAAGGACGCGGGGGCCGACAAGACGGTGGAGTTGCGTTGAGTCTGCGCCGTCGTCGGACGGCAAGGACCATGTATTGTGCCGACGCGGCGCGGCCCCTGCGGGCTGCCGTCGCATCGTGATCGACGCCAGCCCCGTCGCGCGGCTCGGCGACGCGATTGCCAACACGGCGCTCGGCGTCGCCCTGCGCGAATCGACGTGGGTCTATCCGATGGTCGAGACGATCCACATCGTGGGCTTCGCGTTGCTGGTCGGGTCGATCTTCGTGGTCGATCTGCGTCTGCTCGGCATGCGCCGTGACGTCGCGCTCGCGCCGCTGTTGCGTTTTGTGTTGCCCACCACGCTGCTATGTCTGCTGCTGGTCGTGCCGAGCGGACTGCTGCTGTTCGCCGCGCATGCCAACGACCTCATCGGCAATCGCGCGTTCATCGTCAAGCTCGTGCTGCTGTTCGCAGCGGCCACCAATGCGCTGATGTTTCATGTCGGGCCGTATCGTGCCGAGGTCGATGCGGCGCCGGAAACGCGGCCGCGCCGATCGACGCGCGTCTTCGCGGCGGTCTCGATCGCGCTGTGGATCTCGATCCTGGTCGCCGGTCGCATGATCGCGTACGTGTGACCTCGCCCCTGCACTCGCCGGAGCGGGGGTCGACTCAGATCGCCGACGCGTCTTCGCTTGCGACGCTGGTCGAATCGACCGATGCCCTGAAGCCGGTCGCCGCGTGGCCGCTCGCGATCGTTGCGGTGGTGCTGATCGTGCTCGCGGTCGTGTTCCTCGAAGGCGGCACGCTCAACGTCGATGGCTTCATCGCCGTCCAGTCGATCGCGCGCGCGGCGCCCGACACCGTGTGGGCGATGCTCACGATCTGCGGAACGGGCGTGGTCGCGTTCGCGCTCTTGTCGCCCACGCTCGCGTGGCAACCGCGCTGGTTCGCTGCAGCGCTCGCGGCCGCGGCGCTCGCGGGACTCTATTCGAACGGGATGAAGCGCGTCTTCGCGTTGCCGCGACCGGCTTCGGTGCTGGATCCGTCGCGCCTGCACGTCATCGGCGAGACCTTGCACGCCAACAGTTTTCCGTCGGGGCATGCGGTCACCGCGTTCACGCTGGCAGCGCTGCTCGTGCTCGCGTCGAGAAAGCCGATGCAAACCGCATTGTGGGCCCTGCCCATCGCGGTGCTGATCGCGTTCTCGCGCATCGCGGTCGGCGCGCACTGGCCGGCCGACATCGCGGCCGGCGCGGCGGGCGGATGGGTGTGCGGCGCGCTCGGCGTCGTGATCGTGGCGCGCTGGCGAATCTGGAACACGACAGCCGGAGTGCGCGCGATGGGCGTGATCGCGCTCGGCATCGGCGGGTCGCTGTTCGTCGTCGATCTCGGCTATCCGCTTGCGCTGCCGCTTCAGTACGTCGCGGGAGTGATCGCGATGGCGTCGGGGATCGTCGCAATCGCAAGGCCGCGCCTCGATCCGCTACTGACGTATCGCGCCGTGGTCGATCGAGCGGATCGATGATGCGCACGATCGTGCTTCGCGCGCTGGCGATCGTCATCACGCTGGCGCTGTTGTGGTGGGTGGTTGCGGATGCGCGCTGGCAGGGCGTCTCCGAGCGGCTCGCGCGCATCGATGCGGGTGCGCTGGTCGGCATCGCGCTGTTGTTCGCCGGGAGCTACGCGATGCGCGGTGCGCGCATCTACGGCGAGTTCAAGGATGAACTCGGTCGCGACGGTAGTGCCGCGCGTCGTTATCTTCGCGTCCTTCGCCTCACGCTGGTTCACAACGCGCTCGTCAACGTGCTGCCGTTTCGCAGCGGCGAAGTCGCGTTCCCGGTGCTGCTGACGCGCTGGTTCGGGATCGCTACGGGCCGTGCGGTGGTCGCGCTGCTGTGGCTGCGCGCGCAGGACGCGTGCGTGGTGTTCGTGCTCGCGGCGATCGCATGGCCCCGCCTGCCGATCGCGTGGCGACTGGTCGCGCTCGTCGTCATCATCGGCAGCGCGTTGGCCGTGCCGACGTGGGCGAGACGTCATCGCTTCACGTCGCGCAGCGCATCGCCCGGCGAGTCGAACGACGGCAAGCTCGCGAAGCTGCGCGCATTGCTGGCGCGCTCGACCAGAAGCAACGCGAGCGGCTGGATGTGGACCATCGCGAACTGGAGCGTGAAGCTCGTTGCCGAAGCGTGGCTCCTCGTGCTCGCGCTGGGGCCGCAAGCAGAGCTCGGCAATCCCACAAACTATTACGAACCGGGCAGCGCCGCACTCGGCGCAATCGGCGCGGAGCTCGCCGCGATCCTCCCGGTGCAGGGTGTCGCGGGCTTCGGAACTTTCGAGGCTGGCGCTGCTGCGCTGATGGCGACGCAGGGCGTGGCGATGGCGAGCGGGGTCGAAGCCGCTCTCGTGCTTCACGCGGTGGTGCTTGCACTTGCGCTGATTGCGGGCGGTCTCGGCGCGGTGCTGCTACCCGGGCCGCGCGCAAAACGGGAGCAGTGATTCTGTCGCCGCTCGGCGCATCGGGCAAAATGCCGAGCTGTCCTCCACGGTTTCATCGATGAACGATCCGCGTCCACCGCTCTCCGCACCGCTGACCGAGCCCGCGTCTGCGTCTGCGTCCGCGTCCGCGTCCGCTTCAACCACTGCGACCGCGAGCACCTTGCCTTCAGCGCTCGCGCCCCTGGCCACGGACGAGTCTGGTTCGAACCTCGCGGTCGTCTCCACGACGCTGCCTCCCCACCGGCTCTCGATCATCGTGCCGATGTACAACGAGGCCGACAATGTCGCGCCCTTCGTCGCACGCGTGCACGAGGCATTGGCGGGCTATCCGAGTCCGTGGGAGTTGATCCTGGTCGACGACGGCAGCATCGATGCTACTCATGCACAGATGCGCCGCGCGCGTGCGCAATGGGGCGAGCAGGTGCGGCCGCTCGAACTGATGCGCAACTTCAATCAGACCGCGGCGATGCAGGCCGGAGTCGACGCCGCGCGCGGCGACGTGATCGTCACGCTCGACGGCGACCTGCAGAACGATCCCGCCGATATTCCGCGGCTGGTCGGACGTCTCCTCAACGAGGATCTCGATTGCGTCGCGGGTTGGCGCAAGGACCGCCAGGACAATCTATTGCGCACGATTCCCTCACGCATCGCCAATCGATTGATCGCGCGTGTCGTCGGTGTGCGCCTGAACGACTACGGTTGCAGCCTCAAGGCGTTTCGCGCCAGCGTGCTGAAAAGCATTCGCCTGTATGGCGAGATGCATCGCTTCATTCCCGCATGGCTCACCACCGTCACGTCGCCGCGACGCATCGCCGAAGAGCAGGTCACGCATCACGCTCGCGTGCACGGCGTCTCGAAGTACGGCATCTCGCGCACCTTTCGCGTCATGCTCGACCTGATCTCGGTGTTCTTCTTCATGCGCTACCGCGCGCGGCCCGGACATTTCTTCGGTGGCGTCGGCATGGTGTTGATGGCGCTCGGCAGCGCGATCCTCGCGTGGCTCGCGTTCGTGAAGTTCGGATTGGGCGAGGCGATCGGCACGCGGCCGTTGCTGTTGTTCGGATTCTTCTGTCTCATCGCCGGTGCGCAATTCGTCTCGACCGGCGTGCTCGCCGAGACGCTGGCGCGCATCTACTTCGAGTCGGGCGCGGCCGATCAGTATCAGGTGCGTCATCCCGACACGGTCGACGATCACGAAGACTGGCATGAGCCGCGCGATCGATGAGGAGACCGCTGCGCGCTACGTAGCGCCCGCGCCTCTCGGTCGTCGCGCCGTCTGGCTCACATTTCTGCTGCCGCTTGCGCTGTTGTCGATCCGGCTCGGCGGTGCGCCGCTGTTCGATGTCGATGAGGGCGCGTTTTCGGAGGCCACGCGCGAGATGTTCACGCGCGGAGATTTTCTTTCGACGTATCTGAACGGCGCGCCGCGCTTCGACAAGCCGATCCTGATCTATTGGTTGCAGGCGCTCTCGGTGCTCGCGTTCGGCGTCGACGAATTCGCGTTTCGCCTGCCGTCCGTGATCGCCGCCGCCGCGTGGTGTCAGGCGGTCGCGGTGTTCGCTGCACCGCGCATCGGAAGCAGGAGCGCGCTCTTCGCTTGCGCGATTGCAGCGACCAGCTTTGGCGTGTTCGTGATCGGCCGCGCGGCGACTGCCGATGCCTTGCTCAACATGTTCCTCGCGCTCGCGCTCTTCGATGCGTGGCGCGTGATCGAACGCGTCTCGGGAAGGGCCTCGCTGGACGCGCCGCTCAACGCCGCGTTGGCGAAGCCCGCGCTCTATCGCGCCTATCTGTGGATCGCCCTCGGCTTGTTGACCAAGGGGCCGGTTGCGATATTGATTCCGGTCGCCGCAGTCGGGCTGTACGCACTGGTGGGACGCGGCGGCAAAGCGCGCGGAACCCCGGGGGGATTCACGCTGCGCGATGCGATCCGCATGTTCTTCAATCCGATCGGGTGGGCGATCCTCGCTGCTGTTGCGGCGCCCTGGTATGTCGCCGCGCTGGTGATTCACGGCCGAGACTTCATCGACGGCTTCCTGTTGAAGCACAACGTCGAGCGCTTCACCGGCACGCTGCAAGGGCATTCGGGTAGCGCGTTCTATTATGTGTTGATGGCGCCGCTGTTGATGTGGCCGTGGCTCGCGTGGCTGATCGCGGCGATCGCTTCGGCATGGCGCGATCTGCGCGTGCGTTCGATGCAGCCGCTCCACCGCTTCCTGTGGATCTGGTGCGCGTTCGTGATCGTCTTCTTCTCGTTGTCGGGAACCAAGCTGCCGCACTACGCGCTGTATGGATGCACGCCGCTGTTCGTATTGTGTGCAATCGAATACGAGAGCGTGCGCACCAAATGGCTCGCGGCGATTCCGGTCGGATTGCTGATCGCCGGCGTGATCGCGCTGCCCGATGGACTCGTGCACGCGGCGAACGCGGGATGGATCAAGGACGCGTTCTATCGCGCGATGGCCGCGCGTGCGCAATCCGCGCTTCCGGACTTCTATCGATCGATTGCGTGGACCGGCGCGGCGCTTGCGCTGCTGGTGATCGCGCTGCCGCTACGCCGCAGCGCATCGCATTCGCGGGCCGTGCAAGTGGCCGATCGAATCGCGGGCGCGTCGCTGATCGCCACGCTGCTGCTGTGTCTGATCGGTGCGCCGTTGCTCGGCGAAGTGCTGCAGGGGCCGGTCAAGCGTGCGGCGCTCGTCGCACGCACGATGACCGAAGAGGCCGTGACGTGGAACTTCCACATGCCCAGCTTCGCGGTCTATCGCGAGCGCGTGACGCCGCTCGGCACGCCGGATGTGGGGCAGCTCGGCCTGACGCGCATCGATCGCCTGCCGGGAGACGCACAGGTCGATCGATTGTTCGAAGAGGGCGGTGTCGTGCTCGTCAGACGACGCGGCAACTGACAGCGCCCGCGCCGCCGCGCGTGCTCGAAAGGATTTGCAATGGCGGGCCCGACGATCGAGTTCTGGCAGGAGCGCTTCGAGACGGGAACCACGCCATGGGATCGGGGCGGGCCGAGTCCGCAATTGATGGCGTGGCTCGCTGACGTGATGCGACCGGCGATCGATTCCGGCATGACGGTCCTCGTGCCAGGCTGTGGATCGGGATGGGACGTCGCCGCGCTCGCTGCTTTCGGCGCCATCGTCACCGGCATCGACTACGCGCCCGCTGCGATCGAGCGGACGCGCGCTCTGCTCAGTGAGCGGGGCCTCGATGCGGATGTCGTGCAGGCCGACGTGCTGCAGTGGTCACCCCCTCGACCCGTCGATACGATCTTCGAACAGACCTGCCTGTGTGCGCTGCATCCGGACGACTGGATTCGTTATGGGGAACGCCTTCATGCATGGTTGAGACCCGGTGGGCGTCAGCTCGCGATGTTCATGCAGAAGCTGCGTCCCGGCGCCGCTGAAGGTTTCGTTGAGGGCCCGCCCTACCACTGCGACATCCATGCAATGCGCGCGTTGCTGCCCTCGACGCGATGGAATTGGCCTACACCGCCTTACGTTCAGACGCCCCACCCGATCGGCGCGATTGAACTCGGCGTTGTGATCGTACGTCGTTGACCGTCATTTCCCTTCCGGCGATCTCTTGGCGATCAGGTTAGCCAACAGCAGCAGGAAGCTCCCGAGGATCGACGATGCAAGACCGATCGCGTGATTGGTCTTCTGCGCGGCTTCGAGTACCGCAATGTTCTGATCGATCTCGAAACCTTTGTTGATCAACACCGGCACGCGCTCCTGTCCTTTGGCGATGATTTCTTTTTCCATCTGCTTCAGCTCGAAGAAGAGCTCGGCAGTGAGATTGAGCCGGGCGGCGTCGTTGAGTTTTTCGTAGGCGCCGTATGTCTGTCGATAGTCGACTTCCTTCGCGATAGCCAGCGCGCCGATCATGTTGCGCACCGGCGTCGCGCGGTCGAGCAGATTACCTTTGTAGATCAGGCCCGCCACGTCGCGGCGCGCCGCGCCCTGCTGAGCCAGCACGAAGATCAGATCGCCCTGCTGATTGGCGATGAAGTATTCGGACGCGATGTTGCCCAGCGATTGGACCTGGCTGTTCACTCGCGCCTTCTGTTCGGACAGGTGTTTCAATTCTTCAGCATGTCGACCGACAACGACGAAGGACCATACGGAGCCTATGACGCCAAATATGAAACCGGCGACGAGCGGAATCTGCTTGGCGTAGCGGTAGAAAGAGGCGCGCATGGATCAGGGCCGATCTTACACACGCCCTTCGGGCATTACACTGGTTGCGTCTCGCGCACGATCGAATCTTCCTGCAGCGAGCCGCTTGCATGCTGTCGAAGAACAAGACCGGTCGCTGGTCGCGATCGAACAACCTGGAGATCGCGTGGTTCCTCAACACTCCAGCGCGCATCTGACGCGCGAGACGATGGCCTTCGTGCTGGCCGGCGGTCGCGGCAGCCGGCTGATGGAATTGACCGACAATCGCGCGAAGCCCGCGGTGTTCTTCGGCGGCAAGACCCGCATCATCGATTTCGCGTTGAGCAACGCGCTCAACTCGGGCATCCGCCGCATCGGCGTCGCCACGCAATACACGGCTCACAGCCTGATCCGCCACCTCACGCGCGGCTGGAGCTTTCTGCGCGCGGAGCGTAACGAGAGCTTCGACATCCTGCCGGCCAGCCAGCGCGTGTCCGAAGACCTGTGGTACCGCGGCACGGCCGATGCGGTGTTCCAGAACATCGACATCGTGCAGAGCTACGCGCCGAAGTACATCGTGGTGCTGGCGGGCGATCACATCTACAAGATGGACTACGGCTTGATGCTCGAGCAGCACGTCGAGACCGGCGCCGACGTGACGGTGGGCTGCGTCGAGGTACCGCGCGAGGAAGCGAGCGGCTTCGGCGTGATGCACATCGACGGCTACGACGTGATACAGAGTTTCTTCGAGAAACCCGCCGACCCGCCCGCCATCCCCGGCAAGCCCGACAAGGCACTGGCATCGATGGGCATCTACGTCTTCGATACGCGCTATCTCTTCGACCTGCTTGAGCGCGACGCCGCCAACCCCGACTCGAGCAACGACTTCGGCCGCGACCTGATCCCGCTGATCGTGCGCGAGGGCAAGGCCGTCGCGCACCGCTTCGCCGCGTCTTGCGTGCGTTCGACCCACGAGGCCGAGAGCTACTGGCGCGACGTCGGCACGGTCGACGCGTACTGGGAATCGAACATCGACCTGACCGCGATCACGCCGGCCCTCGATCTGTACGACACCACGTGGCCGATCTGGACCTAT
>JBBSEF010000057.1:0-19611 GCA_038240015.1 Burkholderiales bacterium | reverse complement strand
TCGACGACGGCGGCGACGCCACGCTGCTGTTGCATCTGGGTGCGCGCGCCGAACAGGATGCGTCGCTGATCGCGAAACCCACGAGCGAAGAAGAGACCGAACTCTACGCAGCGATCAAGGCCAAGCTCGCGACCGATCCGAATTGGTACTCGACGCGTCTGGCGCATATCAAGGGCGTCACTGAAGAGACCACCACCGGCGTGCATCGCCTCTACGAAATGCACAAGAAGGGCGAGCTCAAGTTCCCCGCGATCAACGTCAACGACTCCGTGACCAAGTCGAAGTTCGACAACCTCTATGGCTGCCGCGAGTCGCTGGTCGATGCCATCAAGCGCGCCACCGACGTGATGATCGCCGGCAAGGTCGCGGTCGTCGCCGGATACGGCGACGTGGGCAAGGGCAGCGCGCAGGCGCTGCGCGCGCTGTCGGCGCAGGTGTGGATCACCGAGGTCGATCCGATCTGCGCATTGCAGGCCGCGATGGAAGGCTATCGCGTCGTGACGATGGACTATGCCGCAGACAAGGCCGACATCTTCGTCACCGCGACCGGCAATTACAGAGTCATCACGCACGACCACATGGCCAAGATGAAGAACCAGGCGATCGTCTGCAACATCGGCCACTTCGACAACGAGATCGACGTCGCTTCGCTCGAGCAATATGAATGGGACGAGATCAAGCCGCAGGTGGATCACATCGCGTTTCCCGATGGAAAGAAAATCATCCTGCTTGCTCGCGGTCGGCTCGTGAATCTCGGTTGCGGCACCGGTCATCCGAGCTATGTGATGAGTTCGTCGTTCGCGAATCAGACGATCGCGCAGATCGAGTTGTGGACCAGGAACGCCGACTATCCGGTCGGCGTCTATGTGCTGCCCAAGCATCTCGACGAGAAGGTCGCTCGCTTGCAGTTGCAGAAACTCGACGCGATGCTGACCGAACTCACGCAAGAGCAGGCCGGCTACATCGGCGTCGAGCGCGAGGGGCCTTACAAGAAGGACACGTATCGGTATTGACCTGCCGTGAAGCGTGGAGGCCGCGGTCGAACGACCGACGGCCTCCACCCGTCGATCTTCTCTTCGGAGTCCTCATGCGCCTGATCCTCGTCTGGCTGATCAACGCGGTCGCGTTGCTCGCGGTGCCCTATGTCATCCCGGCGATCAGCGTCGACAGCTTCACGACCGCGCTGATCGCGGCGTTGGTGCTCGGCCTGATCAATGCGATCGTGCGGCCGATCCTTGTGATCCTCACATTGCCCGTGACGCTGCTCACGCTCGGCTTGTTCATCTTCGTGATCAACGGGCTGCTCTTCTGGTTCGTGGGCGACATCCTCTCGGGCTTTCATGTCGGCGGCTTCTGGGCCGGGGTGTTCGGGTCGATCGTGTTTTCAATGATCTCGTGGTTGTTGTCCGCGGTCCTGTTGCGCAATGACTGAAGCGCTCGCCGGTTCTTCGAAGGTTTTTTCGGCGCGTGAGTGCGCCATCAGCTTCGAGTTCTTTCCACCCAGGACCACGGAGGGCGCCGAGAAGCTGCGCATCGTGCGTCGCGAACTCTCGAGCTTCTCGCCCGAATTCTTTTCGGTCACGTTCGGCGCGGGCGGCTCGACGCGCGAAGGCACGTTGGCCACGATCACCGAGATGCATCGCGAACACGTGGCCGCCGCTCCGCACCTGTCGTGCGTAGGCGCATCGCGAGACGAGATGCGCGATACCCTTTTGCATTACCGCGAGATCGGCATCAAGCGCCTGGTCACGCTGCGCGGGGATCTGCCTTCCGGCAGCGGCGCCTCGGGCAGCGGGCACTTTCGCTATGCGCGCGACCTGGTCGAGTTCGTGCGTGCCGAAACCGCCGACTGGTTCCATATCGACGTCGCGGCCTATCCCGAGATGCATCCGCAAGCGAAGTCTCCGGCCGACGATCTGGCCCATCTCGCGGCCAAGTTCAAGGCCGGCGCGGACTCGGCCATCACGCAGTACTTCTACAACGCCGACGCCTACTTCCGCATGATCGATGCGACCAGCGCCTTGGGCATCCACGCGCAGATCGTGCCGGGCGTCATGCCGATCACCAACTTCACGCAGCTCGCTCGCTTCTCGGACGGTTGCGGCGCCGAGATTCCGCGCTGGGTCCGGCTCAAGCTCGCGTCATTCGGCGACGACGCCGCGTCGATTCGCGCCTTCGGGCTCGACGTCGTCACCGCCTTGTGCGAACGACTTCTCGAAGGCGGCGCGCCCGGCCTGCATTTCTATACGCTCAATCAGTCGGGCGCATCGATCTCGATCTGCAATCGTCTCGGCTGGCAGGTCTGACGGCAGACGCAACGGCGCGCATCGCGTCGCAGGAGAAATCGAGACAGGGCCGATCAAGATTTGGCGGCAGCTGCCGACATAGGGGCCGTACTGCGTCGGTTTTCCTCGTCTGCCCAGCGCCTCGTCTCATGCTTAGAAAAAGTCTTCAAATTTCCGTCGACCAGGTTCGCGTCGGCATGTTCATCGCCGAGCTCGATCGCGCGTGGCGGGAAACGCCTTTCCTGCTCCAGGGCTTTCGCGTCGCCGATCAATCGGACATCGACACTCTGAAGAAGGAATGCAAGAGCATCACGATCGATCCCAAACATTCGACCCTGGGGTCATTCGAGCACCTGCCCGACCTGCATGTCGCCGAGCGGCGCTTCGATGCGCTGGCATGGCTCAAGCGCGTACGTGACCGTTTCGGAAAGCTCGGCCAGGCGTCTGAAGACGTCGCCCGGGATCGCGAGGCGCTGGGGCTGATCCCTCAGGGCATCACGCCAACCATCTACAGCGAGATGAAGCCGATCGACGCCGAGATCGAGCGCGCCGAAGACGTCTATCGAAGCACCGATGCAACGCTCGATCTGATCGCGAGGCAAGTAGCCGGCGGCGAGAAGGTCAATCTCGAAGCGATCGGCGGCGCGGTCGAGAACATGGTCGAGAGCGCGATCGCCAACCCCGATGCCTTGATGTGGGTCGCGCGCATACGGACCGAGGACTCGGCCACGTATGCGCATGGCGTGAAGGTCGCGGTCTATCTGCTGCAGTTGGGTCGACATCTCGGTTTTCCACCGGAGCAACTCGGCAACCTCGGCGCGATCGGCTTGCTGCTCGATCTGGGCAAGATCAAGGTCGATCGCGATCTCTTGCTCAAACGGGGAAAGCTCACGCCGTCCGAGTTCATCTCGATCAAGCGCCATGTCGAGCTCGGAGTCGCCGCGCTCGAGGAGTCGGGCACCGTACATCCCGATGTGCGCGATGGAATCCTTCAACATCACGAGCGCCTCGATGGCAGCGGTTATCCCAACGCTCTTGCGGCCACGCAGATCAGCATCTACGGTCGCATGGCGGCGGTGGCCGACTCGTTTGCGGCGCTCACGTCGTTGCGTCCCTATGCGGAACCGCTGCCGGCCTACGATGCGCTCAAGATTCTCTATGCGCAGGGCGGCACGCATTATCACGCGCCGCTGGTCGAGCAATTCGTGCAGGCGATCGGCGTTTTTCCGGCGGGCTCATTAGTCGAGCTGTCGTCAGGCGAAGTCGCGACCGTGCTTGCGCACAACCGCGTGCGCCGTCTCGAGCCGCGCGTTCTGGTTCTGACCGACCCGTCGAAGAAGCCGATTCACGAGCCGATGCCGCTTGATCTTCTCTTGCAACCGAAAGCTGCCGACGGCGCCGAGATCAAGATCGTGCGCGGCTTGCCGACCGGCGCTTACGGGCTCGATCTGCGGCAGTTCTATTTCGCATGAACCTCTGGTCGAGGGCGAAGCATGCTTCCGCTCCGCTCGAGCATGAGGTTCGCGTCGCGCCCGCTCTGTTCGACGAGGCCCATCAGTGCGACGTGAACGAGTTGCTCGCGTATCTCAATGCCCTGATCGCGAAGCGGCGCGGCGATCTGCTGCAAACCGGTGTTGCGACCGACCGTGAATTGCAGTCGTCGTCCTCCGGCGGCTTCGGCATTTTTTTTATCGAGCTCAGGCGCAGCGACCGCACGCGCGCGCTCGCCGGAGTCGCGGCCGCACGCGATGTTCTCGAAATCATCTGTCGCCGCGCGGCAGAGCTGCTGCGATCGGGAGACCGCTTCGCGCTGGTGGGCGTTGAAAATCTGCTGCTGGTCCTGCCCGAAGTGGACAGTGCAGGGCGCGCTGTTATGGTCGCGGCTCGGCTCGTGCGAATCCTGCAGGAGCCGCTGGGCGATGTGGGTCTTCACGTGCGCGTGCGTCCCGCAATCGGCTGCGCATTGTTTCCTTTCCACGGCGTCGACGCCGAGTCCTTGATCGAGGCAGCCGATCGCGCTTGTCGTGAAGCTCGCGTCACCGAAGAGGGGTACCGCATCGCAGAGCGCGGCAAGCATCGGCCGGACGATGCCAACCTGTCCGGAGCGCTCCAGTCGGCCCTGCAAGCCAATCAACTCGAAGTCTGGCTGCAGCCTCAATACAATCTTCGCACCCGACGATTCGACGCTGCCGAGGCGCTGATCCGATGGCCGCGACCCGAAGGCGTCGCACCGGTCACGCCCACCGAAGTGATCGCCCTCGCCGAAGAACAGGGTCTGATGCCGGCACTGACGCTGTTCGTGCTCAACACCGTACTTCGTCAATCGGCCGCGTTCACGCTGCGAGGCATCGACCTTCGCATCGCGGTCAACCTCTCGGCCTCGATGCTCACCGATACCAATCTGCCGCGCACCGTGCAGCAGGCGCTTGAACTGTGGAACGTCGCGCCCGATCGCCTGACGCTCGAAGTCACCGAGAACACGCTGATGCAGGACGTCGAGAGATCGCTCGCAACACTGCATGCGCTGAAGCGTGTCGGCACGCGCCTGTCGCTCGACGACTTCGGCACCGGATATTCATCGTTCGCCTATCTGCGCCGCATGCCGCTCGATGAATTGAAGATCGATCAACTGTTCGTGCGCAATCTGGGCGCGTCAACGAACGCTGCGGTCGATGCGCAGAGCGACGGCGATCTGCGGATCGTACGGTCGATCGTCGATATCGCGCACAACTTCGATCTGCAGACCGTAGCCGAAGGCGTCGAAGACGAGGCGACCATGAAGCTGCTCGAAGGACTGGGCTGCGACGTGATCCAAGGGTTCTTCACGGCCCGGCCGATGCCAATTGCAAGATTCGAAACGTGGTGGCGCGGACAGACTATCTGACGCCTTCCTCGGTCACGATGTAGTCGAGCGGCATATCGTGCGGCCCGGACTTGAAGTTCTCGATGCGCATCGACTCGTAAGCCACGCCGATCGCCTTGAAGCGGCGCGACGCGAGCGTGCGATCGTAGTATCCGCCGCCATAGCCGAGGCGATGCCGCACGCCGTCGGGTCCGATCGAAAACCCGACGCAAGGTACCAGCAGCAATTCGACGTACACCGCGTTTCCCGAAGTCGGAACGGGAACGCCGAGGAAACCGGGCGCCATCGCCGAATGCGGTTTCCAATGCACGAAGGTCAACGGGCGAAGGACCCGATCGACGAGAGGCAGTCCGATGCGGTGTCCGCCCTTGGTCAACTCGTGAAACAGGGGGCGCAGGTCGGGTTCGTTGCGGATCGGCCAATAGCCGCCGATCTTCCATGGCGCCCGACTCGTTCTGAGCATGTCGCGCAAGAGGATGCGCAGGTGCTCGGCGATGCGTTGATCCTTCTCGGCACGCGCCGGCTCGGACAACTCGGTGCGCATCGCAAGCAGCCGTCTGCGCTCGGCTTCGCGCGATGCGTCCGAGATGTAGTCCGACGGCGCGTCCGACGCATCGCTTGCGATCGTGGACGCCCCGTCGCGATCCGGGTCGGGCGAAGTCGATACGGTCATGGCCGAATGCTATGCTAAGTCGCTCCATCAGTCATCGCCGGTAATCCGGCGATGCCGGCCGTTGATGCCGGACCAGTCTTATCGTAATTTCGTTTCAAGAGGCGCGTTTCCATTGTCTTCCAGTTCTCGCGTCGTGCGTTATGCATCGATGTCCCCACCGCGTCGCGCAGTCGTCCTGTCACCCGCCCCGTCACTTGCCCCGTCGCTCGCGCGGTCACGCGTACCGTCATTCGTGCGCGTGCTCGTTTGTGCATACGCTTGTGTCCTTGTCGCGGGGTTCGCGCTGACGCCGCAGGCGCATGCGGCCCGCCCTCAAGCCCGGCCGGCCGACGCGGCGCAAGCCGCCAATCAGATCGGCAATCCCGACGAAGCCTTCGTCGCGGCTCGCGACGCCGTGCGCGCAGGCGATCAGGAACGAGCAGCCCTTTTTTCGCAACGCGTGATCGCACTCGATCCACGCTATCCGCTCGCTTCGTACCTGGCGTATTGGGCGCTTGCCAAAAACATCCGCGATTACGGGGACGCGCTGGTGGCAGCCGTCCCCGACGGGATGGTGCGCGATTTCATCGCGCGCAACAAGGACAGCGTCGTCGCCGATCTCGCGCGCCGCGATTGGCTGCTGGCGCTTGGCAAGCGCGGCGAATGGGCAAGCTTCGAGGCCGAGATGCCCCGGTTCGTGTTGAACGACGACGCACAGATCACGTGCTTCCATCTCGCCGCGCGCGCACTCAGCCAGATTCGATCGCCATCGGCGTCCGCGCGTGCAACCGGCGCCGCCCGCCTCGACGATGCATCTGCGAACGAGACCGAAGCGGGCGCGAACAAGGAATCGATCGCCGAGCTTCTGCGCACGGCGCGAATCGCGATCGCTCAGCCGCGCAACTATGTGAACGACGCGGGCGCGTGCTCGACTCTTGCGCGCATCCTCGTCGCCGAGAAGCGCATCGCGGTGCACGACATCTGGTCGTGGATCCGGCTCGCATCGGATGCGAACAATCAGAGCGCCGCCCGACGCTACGCGCTTTTGCTCTCCGACACGGAACGCGGCGGAGACCGCGGCGCCGATGCGGCGCGGTTCAGCAAGCAGCTCGACCTCGTGCTCGACAAGCCGGCGCTGTGGCTGGCCCGGTTCGCCGACGATGACGGACTGGCCGCGCGCTGGAAACGCGAACTCGTGGTGCTCGCGCTCGCGCGGATGGCGCGCAACGATCCTGCGCAGGCGGCCGCAACCTTGCAGCGTCGGCCGGCCGAATCCTTGAGCGGTTCGGAGCGCGCCTATCTCTACGCCCAGCTCGCCGCAGCGGCGGCGAAGAAGCAGATGTCGGAAGCCAACGACTGGTCGAAGAAATCGCTCGCCGCCGAAGGCTTGTCCGAAGACATTCTGACCTGGCAGGTGCGAGGCGCCTTGCGTGCGGAGGATTGGCGACTGGTCGAGGCGCTAATCGAGAAAATGCCAGCCGACCTGAAGCGGCCGCAAGCTGCGGAGGGAACGTGGGCCTATTGGCTCGCGCGCGCCTGGAAGGCGCACAAGAAGAACGAAGCTGCGCAGGCATTGTTCGCGCAGGTGTCCGAGCAGTTCGGCTTCTATGGGCAGCTTGCGACGGAAGAACTCGGCCGAAAGATCACGCTGCCCGCGCGAGCGCAGCCGCCCACCGACGCCGAGGTCGCTGCGGCCAGGGTCCTTCCGGGTTTCGCGCGCTCCCTCTATTTCTATCGGCTCGACATGCGTCGCGAAGGCAACCTCGAGTGGAACTTCTCACTGCGTGGCATGAGCGACCGCGAACTGCTCGCGTCGGCCGAATGGGCCAGTCGCAACATGCTGCTCGATCGCGCGGTCAACACCGCCGATCGCACGAAGAACGAGCACGACTTCGCATTTCGTTTTGTGACGCCATACAAGGCGCAGATGCAGGAGAAGGCCGCCGCGAACGGGCTCGACATCGAATGGGTTTACGGCTTGATCCGTCAGGAGTCGCGCTTCGTGAATGTGGCGCGATCGTCGGCCGGCGCTTCGGGCTTGATGCAGTTGATGCCCGCGACGGCGCGCTATGTGGCCAAGAAGATCGGCATGGATGACTATCGCCCCGACGGCGTGGTCGACATCGAAACCAATCTCACGCTCGGCACCAGCTATCTGCGGATGGTGCTGGACGACCTCGACAATCTGCCGGTCCTGGCGACGGCGGCCTATAACGCCGGCCCGGGCCGCCCGCGCGCGTGGCGATCGACATTGACCAGGCCCATTGAGGGCGCGATCTTCGCCGAGACGATTCCCTTCAACGAGACCCGCGACTACGTGAAGAAAGTGATGAGCAATGCCACCTACTACGCCGTGCTGCTGACCGGCACGTCGCAGTCGTTGAAGACGCGCATGGGGTTCGTCGCGCAGCGAGGCTACACGGCAAGCGATCTGCCTTAGCAGGCTCGATTCACGCATTTCGTCATTCTCGATAAGATCCTTCATGCGGCATCAAGACATTCTCGTCATCGGCGGCAGCGGCTTCATCGGCGGCCACGTCGTGGCGGCGCTCGCGGCCGAAGGTCGTCGCGTGACGGTGCCTTCGCGCCGACGCGAGGCGGGCAAGCGATTGATCCTCTTGCCGACCGTCGATGTGATCGAGGCCGATGTGTCGCACGAGGCGACCTTGAACCGACTCGTCGCCGGCAAGGACGCGGTCATCAATCTGGTGGGCATCCTGCACGGCGATGGCAAGGCATTCGAGGCCGCGCACGCCGGTCTGCCCAGAAAAATCGTCGCGGCGTGCATCGCTGGACGCGTACCGCGGCTGTTGCACATGAGCGCGCTTGGCGCCGCGACCGATGGTCCGTCGCTGTATCTGCGCTCGAAGGCGGCGGGCGAGGCGAGCGTTGAAGACGCGGGCGCCATTGCATCGCCCGACCGGGCGCCTCTGGCGACCACCATCTTTCGTCCCTCGGTCGTGTTCGGACCCGACGATCGCTTCATGAATCTGTTCGCGACGATGCAGCGCTGGTTGCCGATCGTGCCGCTCGCTCGCGCCGGGACCTTGTTCCAGCCGGTCGCGGTGCGCGATGTCGCCGACGCGTTCGCGGCCGCCCTCGATGATGACGAATCGTTTTCTCGAACCTATGAGCTCACCGGCCCGCGCATCTATACGCTCGAAGAGCTGGTGCAAATCGCGGGGGCCTGTCGCGCCGGTGGCGATGGCCGTCCGCGCCCGGTCTTGCGGCTGCCCGATGTGCTCGGTCGTCTTCAAGCCGCATTTCTCGAATTCGCGCCCGGCCCGACCTTGATGTCGCGCGACAACTTCGATTCGATGCGTGTCGACAACGCCGCGACCGGCCGGTATCCCGGTCTGTCGGAACTGGGGATCGTCCCGACCCCGCTCGAGCCCGAAGTCGCCGTGTACTTGGGCGGCAAGGGTCGTCGCTCGCATCTCGATCGTCTGCGCCACTGGGCGCATCACTGAGCACCCGGGGTATAAGGCCATGTTCAAGCTCGTCATCGGCAATAAGAATTATTCGTCGTGGTCGCTGCGCTCGTGGCTGTTGCTCACCGAGGCCGGCATTCCGTTTGAAGAAGTCCGGCTGTCGCTGTTCTCGGCCGAGTTCGCGCGCGAGATCGCGCGCTACACGCCGGTCGGCCGCGTGCCGGTGTTGATCGACAGCGACGTGAGCGCGCATGGGTCCCGAGCCGCATCGCCCGAAGGCTTCGCGGTCTGGGACACGCTCGCGATCGCCGAGTACGTCGCCGAGCGTTTCCCCGAGAAGCGCCTATGGCCCGATGACCCGGCCGACCGTGCGCGCGCCCGCTCGGTCTGCGCCGAGATGCATGCGGGCTTCTCGAAGTTGCGTCAGGCTATGCCGATGAACGTCTGCGCCGACCTCGCCGGATATGGATGGAGCGTGGGCGTGCAGGACGACATCGATCGGCTCGTTGCGATGTGGCGCGAACTGCTGGCTCGTCATCACGGGCCGCTGCTGTTCGGTCGCTTCACGATTGCCGATGCGTTTTTCGCACCGATCGTTTCGCGCCTGAAGACCTATGCAGTCGCCTTGCCCGACGACATCGCCACGTATCGCGACGCCGTGCTTGGGTTGAAAAGCATGCGGGAATGGGCGTCGGCCGCGCAGAGCGAGAGCGAGTTTCTCGAGGACGACGAACCTTATCGTCGACGGGCCTGAACGGCTGCGCGCTCGCGCTCGCGCCAAACGTGAACCGGCAATGAAGACCTACGTCGTCGGTGGCGCGGTCCGCGACAGGCTGCTCGGCCTTGCGGTCAGCGATTGCGATCACGTGGTCGTCGGCGCCAGCGTAGACGATATGCTCGCTGCGGGATTCGAACCCGTGGGCCGCGACTTTCCCGTCTTCCTGCATCCGGTCACGCACGAGGAATACGCGCTCGCCCGCACCGAGCGCAAGGTCGCACCGGGTTACGCGGGCTTCGTCTTTCACGCCGAGCCCTCGGTCACGCTCGAAGACGATCTTGCGCGACGCGACCTGACCATTAACGCGATCGCCGAAGACGAGACCACGCAGGGTCTGGTCGATCCCTTTGACGGGCAACGCGATCTCGAGCACCGCATCTTTCGTCACGTCGGTCCGGCCTTCGTCGAAGACCCGGTGCGCGTCCTTCGGCTGGCGCGCTTTGCCGCGCGCTTCGCGGATTTTTCGATTGCCGATGAGACCGTCGCCTTGATGCGCGAGATGGCCGCGCGCGGCGAGGTCGACGCGCTGGTGCCGGAGCGCGTGTGGCAAGAGCTCGCGCGCGGCCTGATGGAACCGAAGCCCTCGCGCATGATCGAGGTCCTGCGCGATGCGCATGCGCTGATTCGCGTGTTGCCCGAGATCGATGCGTTGTTCGAAAGGCCGCACGATGGATCGAATGGCTCCGCTGCCACCGCCACGCTGACGGCGATCGATCGAGCCGCGGCGCTGGACACGGCTCTTGCAGTGCGCTTCGCCGCGCTCACGCATGAGATCGCTCCCGCGATTGACGATAGAGACGGCCGAGCCATCCGACATCCTCGACAGAGCGGATCGATCGCGGCGTTTTGCGCCCGACTCGGCGTTCCCGTCGCGTGCCGCGACCTCGCGCTGTTGTTCGCCCGGGAATTCACGGCGCTTGCAACGCCATCGCTAACCGCCGAACAACAGGTCCGGTTGTTCGAGCGATGCGATGCCTTTCGAAGACCCGCGCGCTTCGAGGAACTGCTGCTTGGGTTGCGCGCCGTGGCCGGCGACGACGAGACCACGATGCGGATCGCGCCCGCGTTGGCGCGCCATCTCGCACGCGCGCGCGCCGTCGATGCAGGCGCGATCGCGCAGCGCGAAGCAGGCGATCCGTCGCGCATCGCGCGCGCGCTGCACGCGGCGCGCATAGCGGCGTTGCAAGGGTAGGCCGGGGTACCGGTATCCGCGTGCCGCGCTCGTGGGCGCCGGGTTACCGGAATTTTTTGATGTACCGGTCGGTCGTGCGATGGGACGTCCGATGGGATGTCGATACTGAAACGCGACGAAACGACACGGCTCGCGCCACCCTGCAAGAACCGATTGCAAGCCACGACTGCAAGCCTCCCGCGAAGTGATCGAATGCCCTTCTATCGTGTGACGCGTCGCGATCTCCGCCTTGCTTCCGGGCTGGTGCTTTTTTTCTACGTCGCGGTTCACCTCGCCGACCACGCGCTCGGACTGGTGTCGGTCGATGTCGCCGAGACGGGGCTTCGCATCGCGGTCGCGCTCTGGCATAGCTTGCCCGGCACGGTCCTGCTTTACAGCGCGGCTGCGATTCACATCGGGCTTGCATTTCTCGCGCTCTACGAACGTCGCACGTTACGCATGCCACCGATGCAGGTCCTGCGCATCGCGCTCGGGCTGTGGATGCCGGTGCTCTTGATCGGCCACTTCGTCGGAACGCGACTCGCCTTCGAGCGATACGGCTTGCATGCGGACTACACTCGCGTCGTGTGGGCGCTCTGGACCAACGACGCGCAATGGCGACAACTCGCGATCCTGGCGCCCGGTTGGCTGCACGGCTGCCTCGGCATCAATTTCGCATTCGGCACGCGCGCACTCTATCGACGCTTGCGACCGGCCTTGTTCGGTGTCGCGCTGTTGCTGCCGGTGCTGTCGGCTCTGGGATTCATTGCGATGGGGCGCGAGCTGGCGGAACTGAGTGCGAATCACGCGTGGTTCGACGCCCGTGCGCAGCCGCCGGACCCGACACACGGAGCGATGCTGGAAAATTTCCGCGACGGTTTGCTCGCGGTCTATTTCAGCGCGATCGCCCTGACCCTTGCAGCGCGTGTGCTGCGCTCGTGGCTCGAGCGCAAGCGGCACGCGCTCGTCGAGATCAGCTATCCGCAGCGCGTGGTCAGCGTGCCGCGTGGTTGGACGGTGCTCGAAGCCAGCCGCAGTTTCGGCATCGCGCACCTGTCGATGTGCGGTGGGCGCGCGCGTTGCTCGACCTGCCGCGTTCGCGTGACCGAAGGCGCCGCGCATTGCCCACCCCCCGAACAGGACGAACAACGTACGCTGTCCCGCATCCACGCGGACGTCGATGTGAGGCTCGCCTGTCAATTGCGACCGCAGGGGGCGGTATCGGTCGTGCCATTGCTGGCGCCCAAGAGCGAGCCGTGGCTAAAACTTAGTCGCGATGTGCCCGACCTGATCAGTGAAGCGAACGTGGCCTTGTTGTTCGTCGACCTGCATCGCTGGACCGGAACCACGCATCGACGGCTCTCGCCTCACGACACGATCCATGCGCTCAATCTCTACCTCGAAGCGGTGGGCGACGCGATCATCGCGGCAGGCGGTGTGCAGAGCCGCATCGCGAGCGAAAGCGCGCTGGCGATATTCGGTCTCGAAGACAGCATCGAAGCGGCTTGCAGACAAGCGCTCGGCGCGGCCGCACAGATCGAGCGCAGCCTCCGGAGCTTGAACACACGACTGGTGCGCGAGCTCGGCTTTACGGCCGACGTCTCGCTATGCATTCATGCGGGACCGGTAGTCGTCGGCAATGCAGGTCATCGCGACGGACGCAGCTTGACGGCAGTGGGTGAGGCCATCGATGTCGCGCAGCGCCTGCGCGCGTTGACGCGGGTCGGCGGCGCGCGTTTCGTGGCGTCGCGCAGTGCGATCGCAAGCGCGGGTTTGTCCGCCGACTCGCTCTCGTGGCAGACGATCGCCGGTGACGACCATCACGCTGCGCTGCAGGTGTACGCCGCGGCGTCATCGGACGAGGTGCATGCAAAAAAGGCGCCTACGCGGCGCCCTTCTCTTGCTCCGGTTCAATGATCAATAGTTGATCGTATCGCGACCAGGCGCGTTGATGCCCTGCTTTCTCGACGCGAAGTATTCCGCGCGCACTTCGTCGCGCGTCTTGATCGAGCCCTTGGCGATCGCGGGCAGATCGACATCGTTGTGCTCGAGGTCTCCGTTGGCGCGAGCCGCGAGGACTTCGTGCCTCACTTCCGCGCGCGACTTGTCGAACGATGTGTTCGCATACGCCGGCAGGTCCACGTCGTTATGGTCGAGACCGCCATTTGCGCGCGCGTTCAACACGGATTGCTTCACCTGAGCGCGCGAGTTGGTGCTTGCAGCCGGAGCCTGATACTGCTCTGGCGTGTAAAGCTCGCCGGCCTGAGCGGTGATAGCGGCGACGCCAAGGAGGGCTGACAGGAGGAGAGACGTTTTGTTCATGATGCTTCCTTTATTGAAAGTCACTGAAAGGCTAAGAGCTTTGGAAACGCGGCAACTTCGCCCACGAACAAAGTATCGGGGCGGCGCAGCAATACTTCCAATCGATAGTCACTATTCTTGGTATATGCAAATTTGAATAGTAAATACGGCTGCTCCCGACCGATAGACGTACGGCGATCTTGAAATATTCGGCAGCGCTCGATGCAGACAGCCTAGAGCGCGGCGCGGCGATCGCTTGACTCGAACCCGATGAAAGGATGATCGCTGCGCGCGATGGCGATGACCTTGAACAATTCGCCCATCTCCGCTTGCGACAACAGCTTCTGCAACGCCGCCGCTTGCGGCGCCCATCGCTTCACGTCATCGGGCGCGCCGTCGATCAACTGAAGAATTCCGCAATCGAGAAGGAACGAGGCGAGGCTGGTGTAGCCGATGACGGTGCCGCCCGCATCGCGCGCCGCGCGGGCGACGGCGCTGAAGTCGACGTGGGCGGTCACGTCCTGCAGCCCCACGCGCGCGAGCACATCGGGAGACGATCGATGGCGATAGTGCGCCATCAAGGTCCCGCCCGAACGTTGCGAATGAAAGTGCTCACTCGCGGGGAAACCATAGTCGATCAAGAGCATCGTCGATCGATTGCTCATGCGGGCGACGAGGGTCTGAACGAACGCGGATGCGGTGCGATGGATCTCGGTCGCATATCCGATCGCAAGCGCACCGGCATCGGGGATGGCGCCCCGGATGGCACCCTTGAGCGCCGCAGCCGCCGGCCTGTCGCGATACATCAATGCGCCTCGGTCATCGACGGCGATGCCGCGTTCGAGCCAGCCGTCGCTGGCGCGAACGACGCAGTCGACCGGCATCGCATCGAGTACTTCGTTGCCGATGACCACGCCGTCGATAGACTCGGGCAACGCAGCGAGCCAGCGCACGCGGTCTTGCAAATGCGGCGCGCGTTGCGCGAGCGTCGCGGCTTGACGCTCGCGCAGATCGGCCGATACGTCGAGCATGTCGTAACGCGACGGCAACGCATCGAGAGCTTCGAGTTCGAGCAGAAGATCGGCCGCGAGCCTGCCGCTACCGCCTCCCAGCTCGAAGAGCGACGCATTCGTGCCTCTCAGAATTTCGGCAACAGGCCGCGCCAGTGCCCGAGCGAATAACGGCGTGAGTTCAGGCGCGGTCGTGAAGTCGCTGCCGTCGCGCGGATCGCTACCGAGCTTGGCCGCGCCCGCGCTGTAATAGCCCAGTCCGGGCGCGTAGAGCGCGAGCTCCATGAAGCGCGAGAAAGGAATCCAGCCGCCGCGCGATTCGATCTCGTCGCAGATGAGCGCATGAAGCCGCGCGCTGACGGCTGCGGCTTCAGGCGAAGGCTCAGGTAGCCGTGTGTGATCGGGCGAATTCAATCGTTGCAGTCCATGATCGGGGGGCGGCCTGATGATCGCTTAAACTCGCGCTTCGCAAAAAACACGGGTGGGTCGGGCCGCAGACCCTACCAAAACACGGGTGGGTGGGGTCACAGACCCTACCAAAACACGGGCACCATGACTTCTCGTTCGAGCGCACCAAGCAAGGCGTCATCCGTCGCGGGCCGCACTGCGCTCGTCACCGGCGGCGCGAAGCGCATCGGCGCGACGATTGCGATGGCGCTGGCCGAGCGCGGCTGGAACGTGGCGATTCACTACTCGACGTCGGCCAAGGAGGCGAACAAGACCGTCGCCGCGATCGTACGTCTGGGTCGCCGCGCGATCGCTCTCGATGCCGATCTCTCCGATGAGCGCGCGGCTCGCGGCTTGATCGAACGCGTCGCGTCCGCGTTGTCTCGCCCGACTTGCCTGGTCAACAATGCGGCGCTGTTCCATGCCGACGGCGCGACCACGATCACCTATGCAACTTTCGAAGCCCATATGCGCTTGAACGTCGCAGCGCCTCTGGTTCTCGCGCAGGCGATGCACGACGCGCTGAGGGCGAAGGAGCGCGGCGTGGTGATCAACCTGCTCGACCAGAAGCTCTTCAATCTCAATCCCGACTATCTCTCCTACACGCTGTCGAAGGCCGCGCTGCAATGCGCGACGACTCTCCTCGCGCAGGCGCTGGCGCCCAAGCTGCGCGTGGTCGGCATCGCGCCGGGCATCACGCTGCCGTCGGCCGATCAGACCGGCAAGAGCTTCAACCGTGCCCATGTCAAGACACCGCTCGGGCGTTCGAGCACGCGGGCCGACATCGCGGCTGCGGTGTGCTTCGCGGCCGAGTCGCCGGCAATCACCGGGACGACCCTGATCATCGATGGCGGCCAGCACCTGGTGCCGACCGAGCGCGACATCATGTTCACGGCGCGTTGAAGAAACCGATTGAAGGCGATCGCCATGCTCAGTTCTCTCTCGCATCCGCAACTGTCCGACTGTCGCCGCATCTTTTTGCGCAACTTCGAATTGCACGCCAACATCGGCGTTCACGAACACGAAAAAAACGGCACCCAACGCATCGTCGTCAACGTCGATCTGTTCGTTCCGCTCGCGGCCACCACGCCTCGCCACGACAAGATCACCGAAGTCGTCGACTACGATTTCATCCATGGGGCGATCCGCGCGCGCATCGCCGTCGGACACATCAATCTGCAAGAGACCCTGTGCGACGATATCGCGCACGCGCTGCTCGCGCATCCGCTGGTGCGCGCGGTGCGCGTCTCGACCGAGAAGCCCGACGTCTATCCGGAGTGCGATGCGGTCGGCGTCGAAGTATTTCACTTCAAGCGCGATGAACGCCCCGTCGCGTAAGCGGAGGACCGCATGGCCGCCGTGATCGAGGAATTGTCTGCTCCCCCCGTGCGGGATTCACACGCCCGTGCTGCGCACGCAGAGCGTTCCGTCGACGACAAGAAGCTCGAGAAGCGGTTGTGTCGCCTCGCCGGTCAGGCGATCTGCGACTTCAACATGATCGCGGACGGCGACCGCGTGATGGTCTGCGTGTCGGGCGGCAAGGACAGCTATGGGCTGCTCGACATCCTGCTGAAGCTGCGCGAGCGCGCACCGATCCGATTCGACGTGATCGCAGTCAACCTCGATCAGAAGCAGCCGGGCTTTCCCGCGCACGTCTTGCCCGAATACCTCGCGCACCGCGGGGTGCCGTTTCATATCGAAGGGCAGGACACCTATTCGATCGTCAAGCGACTCATCCCGGAAGGCAAGACCACTTGCTCCCTCTGCTCGCGGCTGCGTCGCGGCGCGCTCTATCGCGTGGCCACCGAACTCGGCGCGACCAAGGTCGCGCTCGGCCATCACGGCGACGATCTTCTGGAGACCTTCTTCCTCAATCTTTTCTATGCGGGAAAGATGAAAGGCATGCCGCCCAAGCTGGTGTCCGACGACGGCAAGCACATCGTGATTCGACCGCTCGCCTATGTGCGCGAGCGCGACCTCGCGCGCTGGGCCAAGCTGCAGCATTACCCGATCATTCCCTGCGACTTGTGCGGCTCGCAGGAGAACTTGAAGCGTCGCGAGATGAAGGCGATGCTGCGCGATTGGGAGCAGCGCTTTCCCGGCCGCATCAAGAGCATTGCGGCGGCGATGCAGGCGGTCACGCCTTCGCACCTGATGGATCGCGCGATCTATCCGTTCGAGAAATTGCGGGCTCGCGGCGAAGCGAATGAGAGCGGCGACATCGCGTTCGATGACGATCCTTGCACGAGCGCGTCGGACGCGACGCCGATCCTTCTGCCGACCATACGTCTGACGACCTGAACGCCTCGCTCAGGCGTCCTGCTGAAACGCCGTGATGGCACGGTACTGCTCTTCGAGCTGGCGAGGCAGGGCGATGAAGATCGGCAGCAACCGCTGGTAGACCGCGACGCAAGCGGGGTCGGGCGCGTGGCGATGGGTGGCGCCGACGAGCTTGGTCACGTCTTCGAGCGCCTGCAATTCACCGAGCGCGTAGAGGCCGAGCATCGCGGCGCCGAAGCACGAGCTCTCGATGCTCTCGGGCACCACCACGTCGCGATCGAATACATCGGCCAGCATCTGCCGCCACATCGGCGAGCGTGCGAACCCTCCGGTCGCCTTGATCACATGCATGCGACCGATCAGGGCTTCGAGCGCGGGCAGGATGGTGAAGAGATTCATCACGACGCCTTCGAGCACCGCGCGAATCATGTGCTCCTTCCTGTGATGCATCGCGAGGCCGAAGAACGAGCCGCGCAGGTCGGGATTCCATAGCGGCGCGCGTTCGCCCGCGAGATAGGGATGAAACAACAGACCGCCCGCGCCGGCTGGAACGCGCTCCGCGATATGCGTGAGCACGTCGTAGGGATCGATACCCAGGCGCTTCGCGGTCTCGCTTTCGGCCCCGGCGAATTCGTCGCGCACCCAGCGCAACACGATGCCGCCGTTGTTGACCGGCCCGCCCACCACCCAGTGCTTCTCGGTCAACGCGTAGCAGAAGGTGCGGCCTTCGGGATCGGTCTGCGGCGCATCGACCACCGTGCGCATCGCGCCGCTGGTGCCGATGGTCAATGCGAGCGAGCCGCGCTGGATGGCGCCCACCCCGAGGTTCGACAGCACGCCGTCGTTGGCGCCGACGATGATGGGAGTGTCGACGTTCAGGCCGAGCGCATGCGCTTGTTGCGCATCGACCAGCTTCATGCGATGCGTGGTCGGCACGAGCGTCGAGAGCTTCGTCGCATCTATGCCCGCCAGCTGCAAAGCGCCTTCGTCCCAATCGAGCGCTTCGAGATTGAAGAGGCCGGTGGCCGATGCGATCGAGTGATCGACGACGTACTCGCCGGTGAGGCGCCTGAACACGTATTCCTTGATGCCGATGAAGCGGCGCGCGCGCTTCCACACTTGCGGCCGTTCGCGCCGCAACCACAACAGCTTGATCAACGGCGACATCGGGTGGATCGGCGTGCCGGTGCGGCGATAGATCGCGAGACCGTCGTGATCGCGCTTGACGCGCGAGGCCCACGGCGCGGCGCGATTGTCGGCCCAGGTGATGCTCGCGGTCAGCGGCTCGTCGTGTTCGCCGACCGCGATCAGGCTGTGCATCGCCGCGCTGAATGCGACGCACGCGACATCGTGTCTTGTGATACGCGCCGCATGAACCGCGCCGTGGATCGACGCGACGACCGCGGCATGGATGCGGTCGGGATCCTGTTCGGCTGCGCCGGGCACCTGGGTGGCGAGCGGATATTCGATCGCGTATTCGGCGAGCGTTTGCCCAAGGCGCTCGCCGTGCGCAACGAACACAACCGCCTTGGTGCTGGTCGTCCCGATATCGACGCCGATCGTACAACGCTTCATCGATCAACTCTGGAGCTTGAACGGATTGAAGTTGGTGCCGCGGTCGTAGTAGTCCTCGTTCTCTTTCTTCTTGAGGAAGTTGACGACCTTGTAAGTCAGCGGCGTCGCGAGAACTTCCCATCCGGTCTTGAGCACATATTGCGTCAGCGCGACCTTGACGATGTCGCTGGTTTCCCAGATGCCGTAGAACGCGATCACGTAGAAGAGTGACGAGTCGACCGCTTCACCGACGATGGTCGAGCCGATGGTTCGGGTCCACAACCACTTGCCTTCGGTCATCAGCTTCATCTTCGCGAGCACATAGCTGTTCGCAAAGCTGCCGCACCAGAACGCGAGCATCGATGCTGCCGCGATGCGCCACGCGTTGCCGAACACCGCTTCGAGTGCGGGCTGATAGGTCTTCATGTAGTCCGACGGTCCGGGCGGCAGTTGCACGACCACCCATGACATCAACGACGCGAACGCGAGCGCGAAGAAGCCGGCCCACACCACGCGGCGATCGCGACCGTAGCCATAGACCTCGGTGAGGATATCGCCGAAGAAATAGCTGATCGGGAAGAACAGGATGCCGGCGCCGAAGGGTGTGGGTCCGACGATCGGCAGATCGATAACCGCCTGCTTTGCCGCGCCGATGAAGTTCGAGCAAAGCAGCACGCAGACGAAGGCCGCCATCACGAAGTCGTAATAGCGATAGGAGCGACGCTCGCCACGCAGTGCCGTTTGGTCCATGGTCGTGAAAGGGCGAGAACGAGAAGCCCGAAGAATCGCACACGCGCGGTCGTCGCGTCGGCTCCCTTCAAACCTTGGCTTCGCGCCGC
>JBBSEF010000056.1:0-19695 GCA_038240015.1 Burkholderiales bacterium | reverse complement strand
CGGCGCAGGCGCGGCATCAGTTTCTTCGGCGCTTCGGGATCGAGATAGCCGATCGCGATCAGGCCGCGTTCGAGATGATCGATCAGGGCTTCGCGTTCGTCGTGCGATGCGAGCGATGCCGACGAGCCAGGGGTGCAAGTGGGTGTGTCCGGGGATGTCTCCGACGCGAGCGCCGCAAGCCGACATTCGTACGCGACCAATTGCACGGCCTGCGCGAGATTGAGCGACGAGTAGATATCGGACGTATCGATGCGGCATCGCGCCTGACAGCGCAATACGTCGTCGTTGGACAGACCGTAGCGCTCGCTGCCGAAGACGAACGCGACGACTCCATCGGATGCGTGCGAGACGAGATCGATCGCTGCGCGAGCCGCATCGCGCAAGGTAAGCAGAGGCGGCGCGAACTCGCGGTCGCGTACGCTCATCGCGATCGCATGCATGGTGTCGGCGAGCGCCTCATCGAGTGTCGCGTGCACCGCCGCGTGCTCGAGCACATCGACCGCGCCGCTCGCCAACGCGAGCGCATCGGCGGCCGTGCGCGCGTCCGCGTAGCGAGGTGCAACCAGCGCGAGATGAAGAAGACCCATCACCTTGATCGCGCGCGCAGCCGCGCCGATGTTTCCGGGGTGACTGGTCTCGACGAGAACGATGCGAATGCGGCCGAGTGCGGCGTTCGCCGTCGAGAACAAGGCTTCGGCGAACGCGGTCTCTTCATCCACGATCGTGCACGTCATATAGAATGCCGCGCTTTCGCGTCGCGCCAGCCAGCAAGGTCATCATGCATCCGATGTTGAACACGGCCATCAAGGCCGCCCGCCGCGCAGGCTCGGTGATCAACCGTGCGAGTCTCGATCTCGAACGCGTCAAGGTCACCCGCAAGGAGCACAACGATTTCGTCACCGAGGTCGACGAAACGGCCGAGAACGCCATCATCGAAGTCTTGCTTACGGCCTATCCGGACCATCGGATACTAGCAGAGGAGAGCGGACGTTCCGGTGCAAAAAGCGCGGGGAAAAGCAGGAAAGGCGGCCGGGGCGACGATAAGGCGGAGACATCGATCGCCGACGCGGAGTTCGAAAACCTCTGGATCATCGACCCGCTCGACGGCACGACCAATTTCATCCACGGATTTCCGCAGTACTGCGTCTCGATCGCGCTCGCGCAGCGCGGCGTGGTCACGCAGGCGGTGATCTACGACCCGACCCGCAACGATCTCTTCATCGCCACCAAGGGCCGCGGCGTTTTTCTCAACGACAAGCGTCTGCGCGTCTCCAAGCGTTATCGCATGAACGAGGCGCTGCTCGGCACCGGCTTTCCGTTCAAGAACCTCGACGTGCTCGACCGCTATCTCGCGATGTTCCGCACGATGACCACGCTGACCGCGGGCATACGCCGCCCGGGCGCGGCTGCGCTCGATCTCGCCTATGTCGCTGCGGGGCGGCTCGATGGCTTCTTCGAGATCGGCCTGTCGCCGTGGGACATCGCGGCGGGTGGTCTGATGGTCACCGAAGCGGGCGGATTGATCGGTGACTTTCAAGGGGACGACGAGTATCTCTACACCGGCGACGTGCTGGCCGGCACGCCGAAGATCTTCGCGCAGCTCGTCACTACGCTGGGTCCGATGCATTTGAAGCGGCAGCCCGAGGCGCGCTGATCGTCGCGGCGCCGGGCAAGAGACACACGATCGCGGTCGTGCATGCCGCCACCGCGGCCAGCACCAGCATCATCGTCTGGAAGCCCATCCCCTTGACCGCGGGTCCGAGCATCCATACCGCCAGCGAACTGATGCCGAACGACACCGTCAGCCGCATGCCCGCGACGCGGGATCGCACCCGATCGTCCACATAGCGCACGATCAGAAAATCGGTGAACGGGATGGCGGCGAAGATGAAGATCATCGAACCGAGCAGCCACGCGAACAGCCACCAGCCCTGAGAGATCGCGGCGAGGCCGAGCAGCGGGATCTGCATGAGCACGATGCAAAAGAAAAGCGGCTTCAGCGGAACGCGATCGGCGAGGCGGCCGACCACGACCTGCGCGAGCGACGCGATCGCATAGATTGCGGCGAGCAGGGCGCCGAGCAAGGCAGGGTCTTCGACGATGCCGCGAAAGCGTTCGGACAAAAGACGCCCGTTGCCGTTGGTCGTGAAGTTGAAGAGCAGGCTGCCGGTCACTGCGGCCGCGGTCATGACGACCAATGCGCGCGTGAGCACGCCCGGCGGCACCGCGCGCGCCGAGCGGGTCGTGCGACGCGCCGGGGTCTCGGCCTCGACCGGCGCGGCGTAAGCGAAGACCGCACCGCACGCGATCGCCAGCAGACCAGGCAACACGAACGCCGCACGCCAGCCGATCCATTGGGTCACGAAACCCGTGATGAGCGCCGCGACCGCGACGCCGAGATTGCCGGCGAGCCCGTTGACGCCGATCACAGCGCCCGGGTTCCTGGTGCGCTGAACCAGCATCGGAATGCCGACCGGGTGATAGATCGATGCGAAGGCGCCGATGGCCGCGAGAGCGATCGCGAGTTGCCACGCATTCCGCGCGAGCGCGGTCGCGAGAGCCGCCGTGCCGATGCCGAAGAAGAACACCAGCATCATGCGCCGCCGCCCCCACAGGTCACCGAGACGTCCCGACGGCAGCGAGCCGATGCCGAACAGGAAAAACGCGCCCACGCCGTAAGGCATCAAGTCTTCCCAGTGCGCGAAGCCGAAGTCCGCTGCGATCGCGCCGATCGCCGCCGCGAAGACCAGCAGGAACATGTGGTCGATCGCGTGGCCGATGTTGAGCATCAGCCTCACGAGGCGAGAATGCTCGTCGGCGGCGGTGATGTGAAGGACTTGCGTGCTCATGGTGGGTATTGTCACGCAGATGCTATCGTCCGTCTTTGCACGCTATGCCGTTGACTTTCGAGATATGGACACGCCCCTTTCCGTCTCCCCGGCGAAGGCCGGGGCCCAAGCGACGGAGCAATCAGGCGTCGCGTACTGTGCGTCGAATGAAAAATCCCGCACGAGCAGTCGAGCGTCCCGTAACCGGCCCCGCATCGCTTCAGATCGTAGCCAAACGCCTCGCCTACGCCAACGGCTTTCACATCGAACCGCACTGGCACGAGCGCGCGCAATTCCTGTTCGCCGTGAAGGGCGCGATGGCCGTGCGGACCGCACGCTGCGCGTGGATCGTTCCGGTCAGCCGCGCACTATGGATTCCGTCGCGCGCCGTGCACGAGATCGAGATGCAGGGCGAAGTCGAGATGCGCACCGTCTATCTTCATCCCCGCGTGGCGGCGGACCTGTGGCCCGAATGCGTCGTGCTCGAGGTCACGCCGCTGCTGCGCGAATTGATCGTGCGCGCGTCGGACGAACCGATCGCGCAGGCAGCCGATCGAGCCGCCGATCAAGCCGCGATGGTGCGCCCGCTCGTGGCGGAGATTCGGCGCCTTCAAATCTGCGCGTTCGATCTGCCATTACCCGTCAGCGATGACCTGATGCGCCTCTGCGAACGCTCGATGGCCGATCTCGGCGAGCGGCGCTCCGACCGCATCGATGCTGCCCACGTGTCGCAAAGCGCGCGTACGGTCTATCGACGCTTCCTGAAAGAGACCGGCATCAGCTTCGCGCGCTGGAAGCAGCAGGCGCGACTGCTCGAAGCGATCCGCCGTTTGTCGGCCGGTGCGGCGGTGACGGCGGTGGCTTTCGATCTCGGCTACGAAAGTCCCGGCGCGTTCTCGACGATGTTCCGACGCGCCCTCGATATAGCGCCCCGCGATTTCGTTCGCGAGATGAGTCGGGGCGGCCGATCGTGAGGTGGCGATCGGCGACAATACGGCCGCCCGCTGCTCGTTGCCCTGTCCGCATTCAGCTTCTCATCGATCTCCTGTCTTGATGCACCTCGTTCGTCTGCAATGAATGTGAAGAGCGCTGCGCCCGCCAAGACCGAACTGTCCGGCCACACGCCGATGATGCAGCAATACCTGCGCATCAAGGCCCGCCATCCGACCACGCTCCTGCTCTACCGCATGGGCGACTTCTACGAACTCTTCCACGACGACGCCAAGCGCGCGGCGCAACTGCTCGACATCACGTTGACGGCGCGCGGGCAATCGAACGGCGCGCCGATCCCGATGGCGGGCGTGCCTTTCCATGCGCTTGATCAATATCTCGCGAAGCTGATTGCGCAAGGCGAGTCGGTGGCGATCTGCGAACAGATCGGCGACCCCGCGACCTCGAAGGGACCGGTGGCGCGACAGGTCGTGCGCATCGTCACACCCGGCACGCTGGCCGACGCGGGCCTGTTGCCCGACAAGGCCGATCGGCTGCTCGCTGCGGTGTGCGTGAAGCGATCGATGCGTGGACGAGCCGGCTTGCGTTCGACCGTGGCCGGCGTCGCATGGGTCAACTTCGCTTCCGGTCAAGTGCGTGTGCTCGATTGTCCGGTCGAGATGCTCGAACGCACGCTCGACCGTCTGCGACCCGCCGAGACGCTGGTCGTCGACGAGAGCGAAGCAGAGGTCGATCTGCCGACCGGCATGCGCGTGGTTGCGCGGCCGGCTGAAGACTTCGATGTCGCGAGAGGGCGCGCCATCCTGTGCGGCCATTTCGATGTCGCGGACCTCGCGGCCTTCGGCCTCGTCGACGAGATGCTTGCGCTCGGCGCAGCGGGTGCGCTGTTGAAGTATCTGCGGCAGACGCAGGCGCTCGACGGCGAGGACGGCGAACTTGAGACGGCGCGGCAAGCACCGCGTCACACGCTCGCGCACATCACCGGTCTCGCGGTGGAGCGCGACGACCGCACCATCGCGCTCGACGCCGCGACCCGTCGCAACCTCGAGATCAGCGAAAGCCTGAGTTTGGCCCTGAGTGCGAGCGACGTGGCCTTTCGGTCGGGCGGATCGGCTGCGCGATCGGCGACGCTGTTCGGACTTCTCGATGTCTGCGCGACGCACATGGGCAGCCGGCTGCTGCGGGTATGGCTGCACGAACCGCTGCGCGGTCGCGATCTGCCGACGCAGCGCAGCCTCGCCATCGAAGCGCTGATGGATCGTGCGGGCGCGATGTCGCATGCCGAGACACTGCATATCAGACTGGCGGGCATGGCCGACATCGAGCGCATCGCTGCGCGTATCGCGTTGCGCAGCGCGCGGCCACGCGACCTTGCGGGTCTGCGCGACGCGTTGTCGCGGCTCGCTTCACTTTGCGAGGGATTAACTGCGACGGCACAGCGCGACGGCATCGATGACGCACGTCCTGACAATCGTCCCGCGTTGATCGAAGAGCTGATCACCGCACTTGCGACACCCACCGACGCTTTCGATCTTCTGACCCGCGCGCTTGCAGTCGAGCCCGCCGCACAGGTGCGCGATGGCGGCGTGATCGCGAAAGGCTACGACGCCGAGCTCGACGAGTTGCGCGCTCTTTCCGAAAACGCCGGATCCTTTCTGGTCGATCTTGAAGCGCGCGAACGGGTGCGCACCGGCATCCCCACGCTGCGCGTCGAATACAACCGGGTCCACGGCTTCTATATCGAGGTGACGCACGGTCGCACCGCGCAAGTCCCCGACGACTATCGCCGCAGACAGACGACCAAGAACGCGGAGCGCTACATCACGCCCGAGTTGAAAGTCTTTGAGGACAAGGCGCTATCCGCGCAGGAGCGCGCGCTGTCGCGCGAGAAGCACCTGTACGACGAAGTGCTCGATGCGCTCGCGCCATCGATCGCGACGCTTCAACGCATCGCACGCGCGATCGCGACGCTCGACGTGTTGTGCGCGTTCGCCGATCGCGCATCCGCTTGGTCGTGGACACGGCCGACCCTGGTCGACGAGCCCGGCATCGCGATCGAAGCGGGCCGCCATCCGATGGTTGAGGCGCAATGCGCCGCGTCGTCAAAGAGCGGCGCAAGTGCCGAGCGCTTCGTGCCCAACGACAGCACGCTCGGCCCCGAGCGTCGCATGCTGATCGTCACCGGACCGAACATGGGCGGCAAGTCCACCTTCATGCGCCAGACCGCATTGATCGTGCTGCTTGGGTATTGCGGCAGCTTCGTGCCCGCGAGCCGCGCCGTGATCGGGCCGATCGACGCGATCTTCACGCGCATCGGCGCCTCCGACGATCTCGCGGGAGGGCGCTCGACCTTCATGGTCGAGATGACCGAAGCTGCGGCGATCCTCCATCAGGCGACGGATTCGAGCCTGGTGCTGGTCGACGAGATCGGACGCGGCACCTCGACCTTCGACGGACTCGCGCTCGCATGGGCGATCGCACGACGTCTGGTCGAACACAATCGCGCGCTGACTTTTTTCGCGACGCATTACTTCGAGCTCACGCGGCTGGCCGATGAATATCCCGCGGTGGTGAACGTGCATCTGTCGGCGGTCGAACACGGTCACGACATCGTTTTCATGCACGCGGTCGAAGAGGGACCTGCCAGTCGCAGCTACGGCTTGCAGGTGGCGCGTCTTGCGGGCGTTCCGCACAGCGTGATACGCAGCGCCGAGAAGCGGCTGGCGGTTCTCGAAGAAGCGGCGCGCAACGCCAATCCGCAGCGCGATCTGTTCGATGCGGGTGCGGGCGCGGCTGCGGGTGATGAGACCCTCATCGACGATGTCAACGACAACGCGGACGAAGATGCGGACGACAGAGCGGTCGCGATCGAAGTGCTCGACGCGCTCGCGGCGATCGATCCCGATCAGCTCACGCCGCGCGATGCGCTCGACGCGCTCTATCGATTGAAGCGCTCGGCAAGCGGGACGAGGGGATGAGGGCGAGCGGCTTGTGCTTGCCGATGTCCGCAAGGCAATGGCGCGGGCTCGCGTTCATCGCCGTGTCATGCTTCGCATCGAGCGCGTTTCCACAGCCCGCTTCTTCAGCCGATGCCGGCGCGGCCGCTGAAGCCTCGTCCGCATTCAGTTTCGCCGCGACGGGCAGCGTCATCAACGAAAGCGATCGCGGCACGCGCACCCTGCTGCGTGCAATAGCCGATAGTCCCGCGCGCTTCATCGTGCACTTCGATCTGTCGCCGCCGTCCGGCGCACCGTGCAGCGCGGGCGATATCGAGCGGCGCCGCGAGGCGCTCGATGCGAGCGCCAAGCCGATCGTGCCGGTAGTGGCCGCAAGCGAATGGTCCGTGTGCGGTGGATTGGCGAGCGACCCGCAGGAACGCCTCGCCCGTGTCGGCGATGCGCTGTTCGGCAGCGAGGAGTCGCTTGGACAGTCGCGACTGCGCTGGGCCCGTCAAAGCAGCGTGCCGCGCTTTCATCGTTATCGCGAGAACCTGCGGTGGCAGATGGGCAACGTGCTCTTCGTGGTGCTCAATCTGCCCGACAACAACAACAACTTTCGTTTCGGCGCGGGACGCAACGGCGAGTTCGAAGAACGTTTCGTCGCCAACCGCGCGTGGCTCGAACGCGCGTTTCGTCTCGCCATCGAACGCCGTCTTGCAGGCATCGTGATCTTCGTCGATGCCGCGCCGCGTTTCGGTCTACCGATGCGCGCACCCGACCCGCGCGCGCCGGAGCGCGATGGGTACTACGAATGGAAGGCGACATTGCGCGACTTGACCTCATCGTTCAAGGGTCAGGTGCTGCTCGTGCAGGGACACGTCGTGCCGCAATCGGCTCCATTGACGGAACCCGACCATCCGATGCGCGATGCGAGCGGCAAGCCGTTGAGCCACTTCACGCGCATCGCGCTGCCCGATGTGTCGAGCAACAGTACATGGCTGCGCATCGACGTCGAGCCGAAAGACCCGAAGCTGTTTCGAATTTCGATCGAGCGCGTCTTCGACGATCCGAGCGGCGAGCTCTACGGACCGGCTCGCGTAAAATGACGCGCGTTGTTGCAAGAGGAAGCGTGGCCGAGCGGTTTAAGGCACCGGTCTTGAAAACCGACGAGGGGGCAACTCCTCCGTGAGTTCGAATCTCACCGCTTCCGCCAAAGAATCGCTGTTCGTGAGTCGTGGATTTCCGAAGGCATGGCCAGGCGTCACGCGCTGCGGGCCTTCAAGAAGCGCTCCCCCCGCATCCTACTTGACGGTCGCGGGCACCCGGTTCGTTGGCGCGTCCTTTGATGTCTGCTGAACAGCCGCCTGATTCTTCGCTTCCTCCTGATCCTTGACCTTCGCGCGATGGCTTCCGATGGCACACCCGGCCGCCGCGCCGATGACTCCATGATGTCCTGCGACGTGGCCTGCGACTCCGCCGACTGCGGCGCCTTTGAGACAGCCTTTGGCCTGCGCGGCCGGAACGAAGAACGCTCCGCCAGCGAGGACCGCAACGGCGCAAGCTTTCGTAAAGGTTGCGTTGATCATTGGTACTCCTTCGACGTGTCGTGAGTTACTCGCCGGACTCATGAGCTAGAGCGTGGCGATGCGAATTCAACGGTCCCCGTCGAGCTTGATCGCAAGCGCGACGGGGAGGCCGGACACCGATCAGGCCGAGCCGCTTCGCTCCCATGCAGCGCGCGTTGCCGGCTTTGCATCGCTCCAATCGAGCGACGAGTTGCCGCGCATGCCGTCGTAATCGGTTTCGAGGCGCGACTCCGCATCTTCGAAGCGCTCGTTTGGGTTGCGGTTGCGGCTTTCCCAGCCGAGACGATATGCAGGAGCGTAGTCGTCATACGCCACGCCGTCGCGATGGTATGGCTGGCGCGCGTGATTCTCTCGCCAGTACCGCTCCTCGACTGTCGGATCGAAATGCTCTGCCACCGCCTTGCCGCCGAGTCCACCAACTATGGCGCCGACCGCGGCGCCAACGATCGTGCCGATCGGTCCCGCAGCAAGCGTGCCGGCAGCAGCACCGGCGGCCACGCCGCCGGCGGCGGCGCCTACCCCGACGCCAACCGGATGCGCACCGGCTGCGCCGGTGATGGGATCGCGGTTTGCGCTCGCTTGATCAGGTTTTTTGTCGTCCATTGAAGTCTCCAAAGTGTTGTTGAGCCAGATAGCGAAGATTGCTCAAGGCCCGTTTCCAAACAAGAGCACAGACCCGATATCTTCGTAAGACGGTGGCTGAGTAACCAGTAGCAATTAGGGATACAAAAAGGCATCCGCCATCTGCCGCATCTCGACGGCCGGGTCAGGAATGAGTATCCGTGCGCTCCTACGCCGAATGCGCAGCGCAGATTTGCTCAACGACGTTTGCGGCGTTTTTTCGCAACCGGCTTCGCAGTAAGCGCGGCCATCCAGAAGTCGCTTACCTGCTTCGCGCCTTGAGTCATCAGGGTCGCGGTCTGCCGTTTAGCTTGCACCGTGGCATGGGCTCGCGCCGTGTTCGCCAGAGTGTTGGCATTGCTGAGCCATAGGCTCATCAGCGGGTTCTTCTTGGTCCATGGATTTTTCATTGAAGTACTTCCGGGCGCGAACAAAAACATGTTGACGCCCGCCCTTGTTGGTTATGAACGGGATCCATCTTATTGTTCTGAAGACGGTCGGAGTGTGGGCTAAACACTCTTTCGGTTGTGCTCTTCGCAGCGAAGCCACGGGTCTACGGCTCGAGAGGCGCTGCGCTGCCTGCGACCTCCACGCCCTCCCAATCCTCCATCGTCACCGACCTGTGATAACCCTCACCCATGAGTTTGACGCTGACCCGCCCCGTCTCCGGAAAGACCGCGACGTCGTGCGCTTGCGTGTTGCCGAGTACGAGATACCGACAGGGCTGCGACGTGTGATTGATCAGCGCGTGCCCAACTTTCTGCCCCGCCGGAAAACAGACGTAGTGCCCCGATGAGAGCTCGTAGCTCTTCGTGCCCAGTCGCAGCGTCAGACTGCCTTCGATGATGAAGACATGCTCTTCTTCGAGCAGGTGATAGTGCGATTGATTGGCCTGCTTGCCGGGCGGCAGCACTTCCATCGCAACGCCGATCTGCGAGCGGCCGCCGAATGAGCTCAGATGCTGAACGCCTTGCGAACATGGCTGACGATGAAAGTGGACAGACCCAGCCCCGCATCGCCCAGATCCTTCATCGCTCGAGGTTGGAGCGGCCCGCGCTTTTTTCTGTGTAGAGATAGATCGCGCCGTCTTCGAACTCGACCGCAATAGAGTCGGGCGCGATTTTATACGCCACGATTCCGGAGATGCGGCTCCGGTTCTTGTACGGCGTCATCGTCATTGGTCCCGGCTTGCTTGCGAAGACTTACGAGTCCCTGCGGGTCTGAATTGAACCAGAGCCACTGCGTATCGGTGCCGCCTTGGGTCAAGACATAGGCGTTGACGCGCGAAGCGACGATGATGCCGATCGACACCATGCCGAGAAACGCGACACCGCCCGCGATCGCGTAGAGCAATGCGGCGACCAACGACACATTCGGAAAGAGATTCAGCGACGCAGCAGCGATGATCATGCCGAACACCAGTACGACGATGGGAAGTTTCCAAAGCAGGGGATGCATCTTCAGTACCGAGCTCATGATGATTTCTTTTGCGGAGAGCAACTTGTTGAACGCAAAAAATCCGGGCGGATGTAGCTTGCAGGAGCCCGAACCACTATGCAACAGCTTTGCAATTGCGGGGAACCGCTCACCGGTTCAGGTGCCACACCACGATGAACAACCATTCGATTGCCGACTATCCCGAGCACGAGTCGAAGCCGCCGCGCGAGCTCGAACTCAAGTTGGCGATCGATGAAGAAGCAATCGCCGCACTGCGCGCGCATCCGCTGATCGCCTCGGTCGCTGCCGGACCCGCGCGGATATCGCGCATCGACAATCGCTACTTCGACACGTCCGATCGTCTGCTTGCGCAAGCGCAGATGGCATTGCGCCTGCGTCGCATCGGCAGGCAATGGATGCAGACATTGAAGGTCGCCGGTCCGGGCGGCGCCGCTTTCAGTCAGCGCGACGAATGGGAGATACCGCTGTCTGGACCGCAGCTCGCGCTGGGCCGATTGCGCAATACGCCGCTCGTCGCGCTGGGATCGCCGCGCACGCTCGCGCGCAAACTTGCGCCGGTGTTCGTCACCAACTTCAGGCGGGAGATTCGTGAGCTGTCGTTGACCGATGGCTGCAAGGTCGAATTCTCGATCGACGTCGGAACGATCCGTTCGGGCCGCGGCAAGACGGGCAAAAGCGAGCGCATCAGCGAGGTCGAGTTCGAATTGAAAAGCGGCGATGCGAGCGCGCTGCTGCGCTTCGTTCATCGGCTAGTCCACGACGTGCCGATGTTGCCGCTGCCGATCAGCAAGGCCGAACGCGGCTATGCGTTCGCCGATGTCATTGAACGGGCGCCGGTCAAGGTCGAGTTACCCGAAGCGAGAGCCGACTCATCGGCTCGTGCGCATCTTTCGAACGTGGTCGCGGCGTGTCAGAGCACGTTGCTGCTCAACGCGCACGCGCTGCGCGGGTCGCGCGATGCCGCGATGCCGATCGAGAACCGTGTCGATACCGAGTTCGTGCATCAGGCGCGCGTGGCGGTGCGCCGCATGCGCAGCGCGCTGCGTACCTTTCGCACGGTGTTCGGCAAGCGACGATTCGAAACGATGAACGCAATCTTGCGCGACATCGGCCTGGTGTTCGGCGGTGCGCGAGACTGGGATGTGTTCTGCGACGAAACCCTGGATCGCATCGAGCGCATCGCCGGCGACGACGACGCGGGCAGGGCGGCGATGGCCGTGTTGCGCGAGGAAGCGCGACGACAACGAGATGCGGCGCATCAGCGCCTGGTCGAGTATCTGCATGCGGCTCGCGCCGGCAGCGACGCAATTGCGATCGAACGGTTCATTCTGCTGTTCGAAGAGCGCTGCGGTCGGCTGCTTGCCGATCTCGCGCCCCGATGGCTCGAACAACATCAACGCCGCGTGGTCGATCGCGCGCGACGCATCGCAGCGCTCGACGACGAAGAGCGGCATCGGTTGCGCATCGACGTCAAGCGATTGCGCTACGCGCTCGATCTGCTCGATGCGCTTTACGACCGCGACGACGTACATCGCTATCGCAAGGCGCTGTCCGAACTGCAGGATGAACTCGGCGAACTCAACGACGCGGTGGTCGCACAGCGACTCATGCAGACGATGGGCGAGAGCGCCGCGATCGCGCTGGTTCGCGAGCGCTTCGCCGCGTGGCTTGCACGCAGACTGGTCAAACGCTTGCCGAGGGTCGGTGCGCTGTCGGTGGCATTCGAGCTGACCGGACGGCCGTGGCTTGCGCCCCGCAATGCTTCTTGACCAACGCTGAACCCAAGCTCCTGCGGATACCGGTGGACGCGCTTTCGGCGGCGCGTCCACCCTTCCGCAAATCGGCGAAAAATTTCACTTCCCCTTCGCCATCTTGGCGAGGATTCCATTCATGTCGTCTTTGGAAAAAGCCCGCATGGTCTGCGTCCGGGTATTGCCGGCCGCTCCGATCGCCAATCCGAATGCGGTGATGGACGCGTCGTCAGGAGCTTCGAATATCGCAACCACGTCGTAGCTTCCCAAGGTCCAGTAGAACTCTTTTGCCGTGACTCCAAATTTCTGCGCCATGTCCTTGACGGCGTCCGCCCGCTTGGTCGTGTCCTGGACGCCGCGAATACCCTGATCCGTGAAGGTTGTCAGAACGATATATGTCGCCATGGTGATTCCCCTATAGCGTTTGAGGCCATTGGAACGAACGCTGGGCGGACAACGGCCTGGAATGCCCGCCCGATATCAAGCTGTGCGACGCGCTCCGGAAGAGGGTTGGTCATGGCATCGAGCGGGCTTGACCTTCGCGTACAAGCGGAAGTCACGCGGCTCGTTTCGAACCATGCGGTAGCTCCTGAGTATTCCCTGAAACACAAAGGCCGACTTCTCGAGGACGCGAATCGATGGCGCATTCGACTCGAGCGCGGCCGCCTGGACACGGACGTAGGCGCGTTCCGAAAGTCCCCACTCGGTGACCGCCCGACAGCACGCCGTGGCAAACCCGCGGTTGGCGTACGAAGGATGAATGTCGTACGCGAGCTCGGCGGTTCGATTGGTCACTGAAATCGTGTGGAAGCCGATGGTTCCGACCAATGTCCGGTCCTTCGGATCGATGATCGCGAATCGGATTGCCGAGGACTCGTCGGCAGAGTTGTACCACTCGATCAGCGCTCGAAGGTCTTTTACTCCTCCAAGCTTCCAACTCGTATGCTCAAGCACGCGCGGCAATGAAAGATAGGAGTACCAAGCGTCGATGTCCGTGAGATCGATTGGACGCAACATTAATTCCGTTTCTTTGATTGGCGGAGGAAATGCGATGCGCATCGGGAATCAACAGCTGTTTAAAGCCGAAACGATGAACGCTATTCGCCCATGAAATAGCGCCGCCGCAACTCCTTGCGGCCTTTCTTGAAATTTTGCGGCACCCAGTCCTTGGCGTCCTCCTTGAGAAACCCGGCATCGGGGTCGCTCGTTCCCGCCTTCTTCATTTTCTCGACGATATAGCGCGAATAGAGATGATCGAACACGCGCATGAATTCGCCGAAGTAGATGTCGGCGACACGGGTGTTGCCGCGAATCACCACCATGTTCTCGTCGTTCGCGAACTGCGAGGGGCCGCTGAAATTCGCCGTGCCGGTCACGACCTTGGGATCGTCGCCCAACGGATCGATCAGCATGAACTTGTCGTGAATGTATTGGTTCTTGTTGAATCCGGTCAGTTTCTCTCCGATGAAATTCGCCATGTCGCCATCTTCGAGTTTGGCGCCTACGGCGATCACCGTGTTGCCGGTTTGATCGATCTTGGTCTCTTCGGCGGAATCGATGTTCTTGTCGAAGACGGCGTATCGAAGCGTTTCACCGGGTCGCTCGAGCACTTGACTGAACACGGCGTCCAGATTGAATGCAAAGGTCATGCAGAGGATCTGTTGCGCAGAGCCCATCAGATCCGCATACCAATGCAACGTGTCCAGGGTTGTCTGGTCATCCCGCGGGCTGAACAGGGTGAGCATTCGATCGGCCGGTGGCGCAGCGTTGCGGGCCGGCGTCGGCTCTACCGCGAGGTTCGACTTCACCAACGGCATTCTCGTCACGTCGGGCGCCGCGAGCCGCTCCCAATAGTCGAGGTAGCGTTGGGCCAACGTCGCGTCCCAAATGGCGTGACCGACATTCGAATGTCCGAAAATGCCGCCGGCGGAAATGTTGGTCGAACCCGTCCACACGGCGACCGGCTTGTTCTTCCTGATCAGCACGATGAACTTGTTGTGTCGAATCCCGCTGCGCGACTTCTGCGGCTTGCATATTCCCTTGATGCCGGCCTTGGCGATCATCGCCTCGTTCTCGACCTGGTATGTCTGGGCCTCATATCGAATCGCCACGTCGGCTCCCGCTTTGCGCGCGGCGCCGAATGCCTGGCCGACAGGAAGATAACGAAACTCGTAGAGCATCGCGCGCAGTTGGTAGTCCGCCGCGTCATGGCCTGCGGCGATACCGATGAATCCGGTCAGCGCTTCGAACAATCCGCGCGACAGCCATTTCATCTGGTCGGAGTCTGGCTTGGTCTCGTCGGGCTGTGTCTTGAACTTGCGCGCATAAGCTTGGGAACCGGCAGCGCCCCGGTTGAAATAGATATCGTGGGCTGGCTGGCCTTTGTTGCCGGTGCGACCCTGCTCGGCCTCGGTGGTGATTTCAACAGTCGTTGCTGACGTGTCATCGAGTTCGATCAGCTTCGGCTTGCCGTAGGCCGGGACGACGCGGTATCGATAAGTCGTTGCGGGTTTTGCGGTGTAGTCACCCCATTGGAAAGATTGAACAGGATGCTCGGACGTCGGCATGGGCGTCCCCGGCGCGAGGCCTTCATCCTTCAGCTTGAATCGTTTGATGCCGCGCAGAAAATAGCGCTCGATCACCTTGCCTTTACTGAGTTCCGAGCGCTCGATGGCAAAACCGAGCAGTCCCTCTCGTTTCGCGTCCTGTCCTTTCAAGAAATCCCACGCAACGGTAACGACATACAGTCCGCCGATTGCGCGCACTGCCAGGACTTTGCCTTTGACCAATTGACGCATGAGTGTCTCCCCGTTTTGTACGGCATCGGGCCCGGTGCGGCGCGGGCGCTACAAATTTCCAAATATTCGCAATGACGCTTTTTATTGTCGCCGTTACGCCGCAGTAAATCCACCACCGATCATGTGAATACTGCCGATGCAACGAGAGGCCTAGTCACTCGCCAGGAACAAGGCGAGGCGAGCCGCTTCACGCCTGCGGACCGCGCGGGCTATAGCCAATCGACATGGGCGGTAGTTGGAGGAGTAGAGGTCCGTCGAAAATGTCCGCTCGATAGTTGGATTGGACCTCCTTTCGCACACTCGTTATGCAAGGAATTGACTAAACTCCTGTACAGCGTCCCTTCGAAGCCAAGGATTAATGTGCTTGTGCTTTATCGGTCCATGATGGTTGGTAGTCAGGCGTATTAAGCGCGCGCAATAATCAGTGGCAAACCGGTGATTGCTCTTCGTGTGAACGATGAACACTTCGCACGTGCTCGCGCCAGCCGAATCGACGAGAAGTTGCTTCAGCTCAGGACTCAGATCCATCGAATTGCCGGAACATTGAAACGCCCCAGCTTCCTCCGTACACGGCGTATTCGAAGTCGGGTTGGTCGTATCGACTCCGAAATTCCAGTTCCAAGCGCTTTCGAAGCCTGCAAGAACACGCAATGCTTCGAGCATTGCGGCCTTTCTGTGAAGTAGACTGCTCCACGGCCCAAGCTCGGGCGCGATGCTTGAATAGATATCGAATTTGTCATTCTGTGCGAAAACCGAATCGGGTGCGGATGTTCCCCAATCGACTAATTCATTCAAAAAAGCGTCAGGGGGAGCGCCACGGTTGTGAACCTTCCGCTTGGTCGCTTGAAAAACTCTTGTCATGACTTCTCTCCGATTTTTAAAGCGGCCAATGTGCACCGGCGGCTACCAGTCTCAGCACGAGATGCCCAATGAACTTGTAGAAAACCTCGAATCAACGATTTGAAGTGCCGAATTACGATCTTCCCGATAAATTCATTCTCTGGCTGACATTGCGCCGATGTTATGCAGCGCCATCGCCGCCCTCAACTGCGATATCGAAATGCAGCACGTCTTCGCGGACTCCCAGCTTCGTATAGAGCGCGATGGCAGGCGTGTCGCCGATGTCCGCCTGCACGAAGATGACATAGGCTGCGCGCGCAGCGGCAATCCGCTTGAGTTCCTGGATCAACGCCGTCGCGATGCCCTCGCGTCGGTGCTCCGCTGCGACAGCCAAATCATAAATATAGATTTCACGGCGCTCCTGCTCGAACTTCCGGAGTTCGTAAGCGGCGATGCCGCCCACTACCGAGTCGTTGCTCAACGCCGCAAGCGCGATGAAATAATCGGTGCCGAGCAAGCGCGCGAGATAGGCCTTGCTTGGCCGAGCCGCGGCATACGCCTCCATATCGTCGAACGCCTTGCCGAAGGTCGTCAACAAGGCTTCCATCAGCTCCGCGTCGTCGGCCGCAAGCTGGCGAATGCTAAATGGCGCTGAAGATGACATGGCTTACCCCAAATGCAAAGACTACGGCCTGAAGAATTCCATGTCGATTGAATACCACGCTCCATCGGCACTTGCGTTGGCCACGTGCTGATTCTCATCGAACCTTGCGATGTGATGGACAATTCGTATTTGCCGGGAGGCCACGAAGGTCTTCGGGTTTTCGAATATCAAAGTGACCATGATTCATATTGCTTCGTCGATCAACGCCGGTTGCAGCGCAGTCCAGGTTGCTGAAACGAGATGAGCGCGGGCGACGATCTTTTTACCGGTGCGCAGTTGCCGATACAGCCGCGCGCAAATCGCAAGCGCGCGGCCGACGCAGCATCGCCATCCAACACGCCTCTCGCTGAGCGCCTGCGACCCAGGTCTCTCGACGACGTGATCGGTCAGCCGCAGCTGATCGGCCCCGGCAAGCCCTTGCGCGTGGCGTTCGAATTGCATCAGCCGCACTCGATGATTCTGTGGGGCCCGCCCGGGGTCGGCAAGACCACGCTCGCGCGCTTGATGGCCGATGCCTTCGATGCGGATTTCATCGCGTTATCTGCCGTGCTCGCGGGTGTGAAAGATATTCGCGAAGCCGTCGCTCGCGCCGAGCTCACGCGTGCGAAGTCCGCGCGCCAGACGCTGGTCTTCGTCGACGAGGTGCATCGCTTCAACAAGAGTCAGCAGGACGCGTTCCTGCCGCATGTCGAGTCCGGTCTCTTCGTGTTCATCGGCGCGACCACCGAGAACCCGTCGTTCGAAGTCAACGGCGCGTTGCTGTCGCGCGCGGCGGTCTATGTGCTGACGAGCCTCACCGAAGACGATCTCGGCGGTTTGCTCGAGCGTGCATTGAACGATCCGGCCGCGCCCGAATTGCGCGGGGTTGCGTTGACCAGCGCCGCGCGCAAGACCCTGATCGCGAGTGCCGACGGCGATGCCCGCAAGCTGCTCAACAATCTCGAGATCGTCGCGCGCGCGGGCGCGAACGAGACGCGCATCGATGAAACGAATGCCAACGAAGCACGCGCGAAGGCCACGAGCGAGGCGAGACACGCGCAAGACGGCAACGACGCCGGCGGATCGCAAGCCTGTTCACTCGTCATCGACGAAGACCTCCTCGCCCGCGCGCTCTCCGAAAACCTGCGCCGCTTCGACAAGGGCGGCGACGCGTTCTACGATCAGATCAGCGCCCTGCACAAAGCCGTGCGCGGCAGTCATCCTGATGCGTCGCTCTACTGGTTCATGCGCATGCTCGATGGCGGCGCGGACCCGCGCTATCTGGCGCGCCGCATGATCCGCATGGCGAGCGAGGACATCGGTCTCGCCGATCCGCGCGCGTTGCGCGTTACGCTCGATGCGGCGGAAGTGTACGAACGTCTCGGCAGTCCCGAGGGCGAACTGGCGTTGGCCGAAGCGGTGATCTATCTCGCATGCGCGGCCAAGTCCAACGCGGTGTACACGGCCTTCGGCGCGGCCAAGAGTTTCATCAAGGAGGATGGCTCGCGTCCCGTGCCACCGCACATTCGCAATGCGCCGACCAGGCTGATGAAGGAGCTCGGCTACGGTAAGGCATATCGCTGCGCGCACGATGAGCCGGAAGGCTACGCGGCAGGCGAGAACTATCTGCCCGAAGGCATGCAGGAGCCGCGCTGGTACCAGCCCACGTCGCGCGGCGTCGAAGCGAAGATCGCGGAGAAGCTGAAGCACTTGCGTCGCCTCGACGACGAGGCGAGCGAGGAGTGAACCGCGAAGCGGCGCGAGTTCGATCGAATCTTTTTGCGCGGTACGACGGCAAGGTGTTGCGCCGGCGTGATCGAAGCGCACACGCAAGACCGTCCGGATGCGAGAATCCCTGCCACACCGATCGCCGCGTCCATCAACCGAATCGGCGCACCGCATTCGTCGTCACTCAGAGGGGAAAATCGATGCAAACGCATTTCAGATTCGCGACTGCGCTGTCCGCGGCAGCATTCATCGTTGCGGCGACGTGCGCACCCGCCGCGCACGCCTACGATCAAATCGTCGAGAAGAAGGTCTTCACGATGCCGACCTACACCACCATCGGCGGCAAGACCATCAAGAACGTGAGGCTGGGTTACGAGACCTACGGGACGCTGAACGCAACCGGCACCAACGCGATCTTCGTCGCGCACTACTTCACGGGCAACTCGCATGCGGCCGGCAAATACAAGGCGAGCGATGCGGCGCCGGGCTATTGGGACGCGGTCATCGGCGCGGGCAAGCCGTTCGACACCGACAAATATTTCGTCGTGTCGGCCGATACGCTCGTGAATGTGTCGACCAAGGATCCGAACGTCACCACCACCGGCCCCGCGACCATCGACCCGGACACCGGCAAGCCGTATGGCATGCGCTTTCCGATCGTGACGATGAAGGACTTCGTGCGCACGCAAAAGGCGCTCGCGGACTCGCTCGGCATCAAGCGCTTCGTCGCGGTGACGGGCGCATCGATGGGTTCGCTGCAGGCAATGGAGTGGGCCGCGTCGTATCCCGAGATGGTCGAGCGCGTGATCCCCGTCATCCCGGGCGGTCTCGAAGCCAATCCCTATCTGGTTGCGGTGCTCGATGAATGGGCGATCCCGATCTACGACGATCCGAATTGGAACGGCGGCGACTACTACGGCAAGCAAGAGCCGCTGCGCGGCGTCGCCAGCACGTTGAAGATGGTCACCATCAGTTCACGCGCCCCGGGCTGGGCGAACAAGACCTTCGAGCGCACCTGGGCCAAGGACGGCGCAGATCCGCTCGTATCGTGGGACAACAAGTACAAGGTCTCCGACACGCTCGACAAGGCAGGCACGGCACGCGCAGCGGCTGTCGACGCAGATTCCTTCCTCTATCTGGTTCGCGCCAATCAGCTCTATCGCGTCGGGCAAGGGGCAACGCTCGAAGAGGGCGCGTCGAAGATCAAGGCCAAGGTGCTCGCGATTCCCGCGCAGTCGGACTTGCTGCTGTTTCCGCAATACACGACCGCGATGCTCGACACCTTGAAGAAGCAGGGCGTGACGACCGAGCTGTTCGTGATCGAAGGCGATGGCGGGCATCTCGATGGGGTGTTCAATATCGCGAAGGCGGGGGATGCGATTCGGGCGTTTCTGGTGAAGTGAACGCGTGGGTGCTGTCGTGCCCCCCCACGCCGGGGCCCCACCCCCCAACACACACCCAAAGAACGCCACGCCCGGGACCCCCTATCAAAGGCGGCGCGGTCCCATTCGCGACCCGGGGCTGGGGCCCCCCCGGGCCCGGGGCGCCCGGG
>JBBSEF010000055.1:0-19816 GCA_038240015.1 Burkholderiales bacterium | reverse complement strand
GCCACGCGGCGATCCCCGCTTCTTGATAAAGATTCTTCAAGGTGCGACTCGGTCCGTCGACGCGCACGCGCATGCGCTCGCCGCCGCGTCGCTCGTGAAGCGCGAGTGGTCCTTCCCGCAATGCCGTCGCATCGAATCCACTTTCGGCGTTCGCAAGGAAATGCAAACGGCCCCGCCAACTCGGGGCCTCGATGAAAGGCTCACCCCGCCATGCCAGCGGTGCATAGCCCGCGCGCGGAGGACCACCCGCGTCGATCGAGACACGACCTCGATAGAGCCGCAGCGTTTGGCGCTCGTGGATCAGCGCGATCTGCGCGTCGGGCGATGCGTGAAGCAATTGAACGAGCATTTCCTTCAAGGCCGCAGCCGTCGGGGCGCGCATACCGCTGCGCGCGAGCCACACGCGTAACGCGTTCGCGGCGCGCGCCTGGGAGAGCGACCGCAGGCGATCGACGTCGAGATTGGGCTCATGCGCATGATCGTTCTTGGCGGCATCGGCCAGGTCGCTCTCGAGATCTTCGACGCCGATCTCGTCGAGCAGGCTTTGCATGGTCGATGCATGAGCGGCGGTTTGCGCGAGGCGCGTCGCAATCGTCGGAGCAATGCGCCGCAACGCCGGCATGACCTCGTGACGAATCGCATTGCGCGTGAAGCGTCGATCGCGATTGGACGGGTCTTCGATCGTCGACAGTTCGTGCGCCTCGACGTACGAGCGGATGCTTGCAGCCGAAACATCGAGCAGCGGTCTGAGCAATAGCACCTCATCCAGTTTCCGAACGCGCGCCATTGCCGCGAGGCCGCCGATGCCCGCGCCGCGAGCCAGGTTGACAAGCACCGTCTCGGCCTGATCGTCGGCGTGATGCGCAGTCATCAGAATGGTGCAGCGATGCTTCCAGCAAAGTCGCGCGAGGGCCGCGTAACGAACGCGCCGCGCCTCGGCTTCGGTCGATCCGCCTCGCGGATTCACGACGACCCGTTCGCTGTCGAACGCGATCCCCAATGACGCCGCGTACTCGCGACAATGCATCAGCCACCCATCGGCCGATTCCATCAAGCCGTGATGAATGTGCAGCGCGACGACATCGACCAGGCCGCGCTGACTGAGCAGCGAAGCCGCGTACAACAGCGCAGTCGAATCGGCGCCGCCGCTGTAGGCGATCGCCACGCGCGTCGGACTTGCCAACAACGGGTCGAAGGTGTGCCCCAGCGCGGATGCGGTTGCGGCCTCGACGATACGGTCGAGAGCGACTGGGGTCGGACCCGCTCTCACGTCACGCCCCTATTCTTGCGGCGCGATCTCTTTGTACTTGCCGTAAGCCGCGAGCCGCTCGTGTCGCTGCGCGAGCAATTCGCCCGTAGTGATGCCCTGGAATTGACGCAGCGAATCGGCGAGCGCGCGCTTCAACATCAACGACATCTGTTGCGGATCGCGATGCGCGCCGCCGACCGGCTCGGCGACGATCTTGTCGATCAGGCCGAGCGCCTTCAGACGATGCGCGGTGATGCCCATGATCTCGGCTGCCTCGGGCGCTTTGTCGGGATTCTTCCAGAGGATCGCCGCGCATCCCTCGGGCGAGATCACCGAATAGGTCGAGTACTGGAGCATCAGCACCGAATCGCCCATCGCGATCGCGAGCGCGCCCCCCGAGCCGCCTTCACCGATCACGGTCGCGATGATCGGCACTTTCAGTTCGGCCATCGCATACAGGTTGTGGCCGATCGCTTCGGATTGACCGCGCTCTTCGGCATCGACGCCCGGATAGGCGCCGGGCGTATCGACGAAAGTGAAAATCGGCAGTCCGAATTTTTCGGCCAGCTTCATCAGTCGCAGCGCCTTGCGATAACCCTCGGGCTTGGGCATGCCGAAGTTGCGCGCCGCGCGCTCCTTGGTGTCGCGGCCTTTCTGATGGCCGATCACCATGCAGGCCTGACCGTTGAAGCGCGCCATGCCGCCGACGATCGACAGGTCGTCTGCAAAACTGCGATCGCCGTGAAGCTCGTGAAAGTCGCTGAACAGGTCGCGCACGTAGTCGAGCGTGTACGGCCGTTGCGGATGGCGCGCGACCAGCGCGACCTGCCAGGGCGTGAGCTTGGCGTACAGATCTTTCGTCAGCCCATCGCTCTTCTTTTGCAGCCGCGAGATTTCTTCGGAGATGTCGACTGCCGAATCGTCCTGCGCGAAACGGAGCTCCTCGATTTTTTCTTCGAGCGAGGCGATCGGTTGTTCGAATTCGAGGAAGGTGGTCTTCAGTGCCATCGTGCTCTCCTGCTCCTGTCAATCCCGCCTCAATAATCCACCGGCAACGGATCGAGACTGCGCCACATGTACCACGTTGCGACCGTGCGCCACGGCATCCAGTTGTCGGCGACCTCGCGCGCCTCATGCCGCGATACCGGCTCGCCGCTGAAGTAGTGCAGGCTGATGGCTTTCAACAGACCGATGTCGTCGAGCGGCAAAACGTCGGGCCGCAGCAGATTGAAGATCAGGAACATCTCGGCGGTCCATCGTCCGATTCCGCGAATGCCGACCAGTTCGGCGATCACGGCCTCGTCGCCCATCGACGACCACTTGTCGGGATGGACCTGACGCTCCTTGAACTTGGCTGCGAGGTCGAGAATGTATTCGCTCTTGCGCCGCGACAACCCGCAGACCAGCAGCGGCTCGCTGCCGGTCTTGATGAACGCGGCGGGCGTCATGCGCGGGACTTTCGCAGCAACGCGATCCCACACCGCTTGTGCGGCCCTGACCGAAATCTGCTGGCCGGTGATGGCGCGGGCCAGCGTCACGAAAGGATCGCCGCGGCTCATGAGAAAGCCGTCGGGCTGCTTGGGAATCACGCGCCTCAGGATGCGATCGCGCTTGATCAGGTCGGCGCGCGCTTCTTCCCAGTAGCAGGGGCAACCCGGCTGCGCCGCGGTCGTGGGGGTGGATGAAGCGGACATGGGCAGTCGATGTTGAACGGCGCTGTTGAACGTGGGTTCGGAGTCGGCTGGGCGATCGATCGTAGTTCAGGCGCGCCGCCAGACGGTGCCCGATGCCGTGTCTTCGAGCGCGACACCGACGGCCGCGAGCTCGTCGCGAATGCGATCGGCTTCGGCGTAATTGCGTTCGCGCTTGGCAGCCGCGCGCGCCGCGATCGCGTCGGCCACGCGCGCTTCGAGCGCGCAGTCATCGGCGTCGTTGGACGCGGGCATCGCGCGCAGGAAGGCTTGCGGTTCGCGTTCGAGCAGACCGAGCACAGCGGCGAGGGCTTTCAATTGCGCAGCCAGTGCGGGTGATCGCGTGCGATTGATTTCGCTCGCGAGATCGAACAGCGCCGCGACCGCGATCGGTGTGTTGAAGTCATCGTCCATCGCCGCGCGAAAGCGCGCCGCGTGCGTTTCGTTCCAATCGATTTCCGCTGCCTCGGGCGGCGTGTTTTTCAGCGCCGTATAGAGCCGCGTCAACGCGCCGCGCGCATCGTCGAGATGCGCGTCCGAGTAGTTGAGCGGGCCGCGGTAGTGCGTGCGCAATAGAAGAAAGCGCAGCACCTCGGCGTCGTAGTGCTTCAACACGTCGCGGATCGTGAAGAAGTTGCCGAGCGACTTCGACATCTTCTCGTTGTCGACGTTGAGAAAGCCGTTGTGCATCCACACGTTGACGAAGCGCTCGCGGTTGGCCCCTTCGCTTTGCGCGATTTCGTTCTCGTGATGCGGGAACTGCAAGTCCGCGCCGCCGCCGTGGATGTCGAAGTGCTTGCCGAGGATCGCGCAGCTCATCGCAGAACATTCGATCGCCCAGCCGGGACGGCCTTCGCCCCACGGGGAAGAATATTTCGCGTCGGCAGGTTCTTCGGGCTTGGCCTTCTTCCACAAGACGAAGTCGAGCGGATCGTCCTTGTCGCGCGCGACGCCGGCGCGGTCGCCGGCGCGCAGGTCGTCGATCGCTTTGCCCGACAGCTTTCCGTAGCCCGGAAACTTTCGCACCGAGAAGTTCATGTCGCCGTCTTTGGACGCGTACGCGAGCTGATGGCTCTCGAGCGTTGCGATCATATCGAGCATCTCGGGGACGTGATCGGTCGCACGCGGCTCGTGGTCGGGGCGCTCGATGCCGAGTGCATCGGAGTCCTCGTGCATGGCTGCGATGAAGCGCTCGGTGAGCGCTGCGATCGTTTCCTTGTTCTCGAGCGCGCGACGGATGATCTTGTCGTCGATGTCGGTGATGTTGCGCACGTAGTTGACTTCGTAGCCCGATGCGCGCAGCCAGCGGCGCACCACGTCGAAGGCCATCATCATGCGCGCGTGGCCCACGTGGCAATAGTCGTAAACCGTAATGCCGCACACATACATGCGAACCTTGCCTGGTGCGATCGGTTCGAAGTCCTGCTTCTCGCGAGTGAGCGTGTTGTAGATCTTCAGCATGCGAGCGGTGCGCAGGGAATGGTTCGAACGATGTTCGTTTCAGCCGATCAGACGCGCACGTCCGTCGCGCGGGTCTGCGCTAGAGGATGATTCGGGCTGAAAGACGAACGATGCATCCCGAGCTCGAGGCCTTTGCATGCGGTGCAAACCACTCGTTTGATGGACGCCTTCAACCGTTGAAGGGTCCGACGAATGTCGGGGTGTTTGTTAAACTTTTATCGTTTTTGATTTGCCGCGAGTATAGCATCGCGGTCTGGTTGGCCCTGGTGGCGCAACTGCGGCGCAACCGCGCTGCGACTACGGTTTCTCCTGCTGCAGGCAAGCCGATCCGACTTCAACCGGCCCTACCTGAGCCTCCTCGCAGCCCTCACACACCACGACCCCGGACCCTCGATGCGATTCGCACGATTCTCCTCTCGACTTCTTGCGGCAGCCTGTGTCGCGACCCTGGTATCCGTCGCGACGCCGTGGGGTGTCTCGCGCGCCGACGAACTGCAAGATGTCTCCAAGCTCGTCGCCAACGGCAAATTCGATGACGCGGAAAAACGCGCCGACGCTTTTCTTCTGAAAAATCCTAAGGACGCGCAGATGCGCTTTCTGAAGGGCGTGGTGCTCACGCAGCGCGGCAAGCGCGACGAAGCGATCAACATCTACGTCGGCATCACTCAGGACTTTCCCGAACTGCCCGAGCCGTACAACAACCTCGCGGTGATCTACGCGGCCCACGGCGCCTACGACAAGGCGCGCGACGCGCTCGAAACGGCGATCCGCATCACGCCCAACTACGCGACCGCTCACGAAAATCTGGGCGACGTGTATGCGGCGCTTGCCGCTCAGGCTTATCAGAACGCGCGCCGCAACGACGCCAACAACGCAGCGGCGCTGCGCAAGCTCAATGCGGCCCGCTTGCTGCTGGGGAACAGCGCTGCGGCCTCGCCGTCCGCCTCGTCGTCCGCGTCATCGGCCACCTCGCCGCCCATCAGCAGCGCCGCGTCGTCGCCTTCGCCGAATGCGTCGACCCCTCGATCCCAACGCAGCATCGGACTGCCCGCGCCTGCGGGTGCGCCGGCCGCCGTGCCCGGCGTCGGCGCGACCGCGCCCGATGTGATCATTGCCGCGAATGCGAAGTCGGTCCCATCGGGTTCGAACATCGTCGCGATCGCGAATGCGCCTGCCGCGGATGCATCGTCCGGAACTTCAACGCTGGCGACGACTGCGCCGGTCGCTGATTCGAGCCCCGGTGCTGTGGCTGCGCCGAGCGCCGATCAGGCCCGGCCGATCGCCGACGTGAACGATGCGGTCAGGCGTTGGGCCCAGTCGCGATCGGTGCAGGTCGATGACCTCAAGGTCCGCGTCGACGGCGACACCGCGGCCGCGCGTTTTCGTGAAACCGCAAAAAGCCCGCGCCGCGTGTCCAACAAGCTCTTGACCCTGAGGCAGAACGCGGGCGCCTGGATCGTCACCGGCGAGAGGACCGAGCCGTGACGCGACCAGCTCCGATGCAAACGTGCGCCCGCTTCGGCGCGCGCATCGCGGTCGCCGTGTTGATGACGTCCACGGTCGCCGTCGATGCATGGGCTGCCGATCCTCGCGTCGCGCTCGAGACTTCGATGGGCCGCATCGTCATCGAGCTCGATGACGCGCACGCCCCGATCAGCACCAGGAATTTTCTGCGCTACGTTGCCGATGGTCACTACGACGGCACGCTGTTTCATCGCGTCGTAGAAGGCTTCGTGATCCAGGGCGGCGGACTCGATGCGCGGATGAACGAGAAACCCGCGCGGCCAGCTATCGTCAACGAAGCGAACAACGGTTTGTCGAATCGGCTGGGCACGATCGCGATGGCGCGCGAGGCCGCGATCGATTCGGCGACTGCGCAGTTTTTCATCAACGTCGTCGACAACCCGCGGCTCGATCATGTCGATGTCCCGCCCGATGGCGTGACGGTGACGCGCGGCGACAAGGAAATCCGCGTCATGCCCGACCAGGCCGATCGCGTGTTCGGTTATGCGGTCTTCGGCCGCGTCGTCGAAGGCATGGAAGTCGTCGAGCGCATCCGGCACGTACCCATCAATACGGTCGGTGAGTATCAAAATGTTCCGATCGAGAACGTCATCATCACCAAGGCAGTGCTGCTGCCCACAACTTGAGGAAGCTTCATGGTCAAATTGCATACCAATCACGGCGTCATCACGATCGCTCTCGACGAAGCCAAAGCGCCGAAGAGCGCGGCCAATTTTCTGGAGTACGTCAGGAAGGGCCACTACGACGGCACCGTGTTTCATCGCGTCATCAACGGCTTTATGGTTCAGGGGGGCGGCTTCGCGCCGGGCATGCAGCAAAAGGGAACCGGGACGCCGATCGAAAACGAAGCCAACAACGGATTGAAGAACGACGAGTACACCGTTGCGATGGCCCGCACCGGCGATCCGCATTCGGCCACCGCGCAATTCTTCATCAACGTGGGCAACAACGAGTTCCTCAATCACACCGCGCCCACGTCCAGCGGCTGGGGCTACTGCGTGTTCGGCAAGGTCACCGACGGCGCCGATGTCGTCGACAAGATCAAAGGGGTGAAGACCGGGCGCGCAGGCGGTCATCAGGATGTGCCGCTCGACGACGTCGTGATCGAGCGCGCCGAGGTGGTTTGAGATGCGTGTCTGAGGATGTGAGTTTGAGCGAGCGCGCTTGATGGAGTCGTTGCGGGAGCCGCCGCCGAATTTGCCACGCTCGGATGCGGTGTTCGTCTCCGATGTGCATCTGTCGGCAGAGCACCCTGCAACGACCGAAGCTTTTTTGCGCTTCATCGAAGAAGAGATCGCGGGTCGCACCGATCGTCTCTACATCCTCGGCGACCTCTTCGAGTATTGGGCCGGCGACGACGCGATCGACGGCGCAAGCGACGACCCGCTAGCCCATCGCATCGTCACCGCGTTGCGCGCGTTGTCCGACGGTGGCATCGCGCTCGCTTTTATGGCGGGCAATCGTGACTTCCTGATCGGTGATGTATTCGCGCGAGTTGCCGGACTTACGCTGCTCGCCGACCCGCATGACGTGTGCATCGGAGGCGTCAACCTCGTGTTGTCACACGGAGATGCGCTCTGCGTCGATGACGTGGACTATCAGAAGTTTCGTACGATGGTCCGCGAACCTGCGTGGCAGCGCGGCTTTCTGGCGAAGCCGTGGGCCGAACGACGTGCGGTGATCGCGGGTGTGCGCCTCCAGAGCGAAACAGCCAAGCGCAACAAGGCCGCGCAAATCATGGACGTGAACGACAGCGCGGTATGTGCGCTACTCGCAGCGCATGCCGATGCGGTCCTCATCCACGGTCACACGCACCGGCCCGCGCATCATCTGCACGCGATCGACAATGCGTCTCGCGAGCGGTGGGTGTTGACCGATTGGGATGCGGATACAACGCCACCGCGCGGCGGCGGACTTGTGCTTCGGGACGGCAAACTCGTCACGGTCGAAGCGCGCTTCGATCGGAGTCTCTGAGTCTTCAATCGACCATCTCGTTCAAGCGCTTCGCATCGAAGTGATCTGCGTTGCGGCACACATCGGGACACGCGCCCAACTTGTCGAGCGCCGCAGCCATCGCTTCGACCTTCTGCGACAACTCGGCCGCATGATCGATCAGACCGTGCAGCGCGATAGCCAGCGGATCGTCGGCATCGCGCGTGACCGCATACGCCGAGAAACCCATGCGCGCGGCGTTCTGCTCGCGTCGCATGGCCGCGTCTTCGGTGATGATGCGCGCCGGTATCCCGATCGCGGTTGCGCCGGGCGGCACTTCGCGCACCACCACCGCATTCGATCCGACGCGCGCGTTCTCGCCGACGACGAAGGGGCCGAGCACTTTCGCGCCTGCGCCGACGACGACCCCGCGTCCCAAGGTCGGATGACGTTTGCCGCCGTTCAATGCGGTGCCGCCCAGGGTCACGCCCTGATAGATCGTGCAGTCGTCGCCGACCTCCGCCGTCTCGCCGATCACCACGCCCAGTCCGTGATCGATGAACACGCGATGACCGATCTTCGCGCCCGGATGAATTTCGATACCGGTGAGGAACCGGCCCCAATGCGAAAGCCATCGGCCCAGCCAGAGCAAGCCGGCGTTCCAGCACGCATGCGCGATGCGATGGATGAAGAGGGCGTGCAGCCCCGGATAGCACGTGAGGATCTCCCACTTGCTGCGAGCGGCTGGGTCGCGTTCGCGAATGGTTGCGATGTCTTCGGAGATGCGCGTGAACATCGCGGCATTCTAAGGGCGATATCGGATGCTTGCTGACGAGTGATCGCTGGCCGATATGCGAGCATGTCCGGCATGCACTTCATGCTTCGCCATGCATTCGGACGTCGCTCTGCCTCATCGCCGTGGGGCGATGCCGCTCCGATCCGCGAGGAACTCTTCGGCATCGAACGGCTCGAGCAGCATGCCGAAAGCCTCGCTGCGGCACAGCCGGTCACGAGCAGGCCGCAAGCCGTTTTATCTTTGCACAAACGGCTCGACGACAACGCCCAGGTGTTGCTCGCCGCCTACCGGGCGAGCGCGATGGAACTCGAGAGCGGCCGCGTCGTGGTTCCCGCTGCGGAATGGCTGCTCGACAATTATCACGTCGTCGAGGAGCAGATCCGCGAGATTCGCGACGATCTGCCGCCCGAGTATTACCGTCAACTGCCGAAGCTCGCCGAAGGTCCGTTCGCGGGGTACCCGAGGGTCATCGGTCTCGCGTGGGCCTTCGTCGCCCACACCGACAGCCACGTCGATCCCGACATCCTGCGTCGCTTCATCGCGGCCTATCAGCGGGTGCAGCCTCTGACGATCGGCGAATTGTGGGCGGTTGCGATTACGCTGCGCATCGTGCTGATCGAGAACCTGCGTCGGCTGACCGACCAGATCACGGCTGGACGCAGCGTGCGTGCCGATGCCGAGGCGCTCGCCAATCGACTGTTCGTATCGGGCGCCGACCGATCGGCGCTCGATGCGGACATCGCCGCGCGCACATCCGGACCTCTTCCCGAACTGTTCGCCGCGCAACTCGCGAAGCGATTGAGAGACCGCGATCCGCTCACGACACCGGGCCTGGGATGGCTGGAAGATCGCCTCGCGCATCAAGGCACGTCGATCGACGAAGTCGTGCAGCACGCGCAACAGAGGCAAGGCGCATCCAACGTGTCGGTGCGCAATGTCATCACCAGCATGCGGCTGATTTCCGATATGGATTGGTCGAAGCTGTTCGAGGACGTGAGCCTGGTCGATGCGCGATTGCGCGAAGCGAGCGCGTTCGCGGCGATGGACTTCCCGACTCGCAATCTCTATCGCAGCGCGATCGAACAACTGTCGCGCGGCTCATCGCGCGGCTCCCCCGTTTCGGAACTCGAGGTCGCCGACCTTGCGCTGAAAGCGTCGCACGCGGCGGCCGCGAGCCTGGACGCCGACGAGGTCGAACGCGCCGGCGATCCCGGCTACCACCTGATTGCGGGAGGTCGCCGCGCGTTCGAGAAGGTCATCGCTTTTCGGCCGCCGCTCGGCCTGCGCATCCATCGCTTGAACACGCGCCTGGGCATCGCCGGCTACGTCGGAGCGATCGTGCTGCTCGCTGCATTGCTGATGGGCGGTGCGTTGTGGACGCTCTCGAATCGCGGGCTCGACATCGGCTGGCTCGTTGCGTTCGCCGTGATCGGATTTCTCCCCGCAACCGAAATCGCGACCGCGCTCCTGAACCGCGTGATCACCGGCAGCCTCGGGGCGACGCTGCTGCCGGGCCTGGAACTGACGGCCGGTGTTCCGACATCGCTGAGAACGCTCGTCGCCGTGCCGACGCTGCTGACGAGCGAGGCCGAGCTGATCGAGCAGATCGACAGCCTGGAAGTCCACCACTTGTCCGGCGCCAGTGGAGATCTTTCCTTCGCGCTGTTGTCCGACGGAGCCGATGCCGACCGCGAGTCGGTCGAGAGCGATGCGCATCTGATCGCCGTGGCCGAGCAGGCGATCGAACGATTGAATCAGCGTTACGGTCCCGGTCCGGCCGGCCCGCGTTTTGTCTTGCTGCATCGACGTCGCCTCTTCAATGCGAGCGAGAACAAGTGGATGGGGTGGGAGCGCAAGCGCGGCAAGCTGCATGAGCTCAATCGACTGCTGCGCGGTGCGACCGATACGACCTTCATGTCGATCGGCGGACGCGCGCCGCGCGTGGCTGGCGACGTGCGATACGTCATCACGCTCGATGCGGACACGAAGTTGCCGCGAGACGCAGCGCTGCGCCTGATCGGCAAGATGGCCCACCCGTTGAATCGGCCGCGCTTCGACTACACCGAGCAGCGCGTCATCGACGGCTACGCGATTCTTCAGCCCCGCGTCACGCCTTCTTTGCCGGTCGGGCGCGAAGGCTCGTTCTACCAAAGGCTCTTCTCCGGTCCGAGCGGCATCGACCCCTATGCAGCGGCGGTCTCGGACGTCTATCAGGATCTGTTCGGTGAAGGCTCGTACACCGGCAAGGGCATCTACGACGTCGATGCCTTCGAGGCCGCGCTCGCGGGCCGGGTGCCGGAGAACGCGCTTCTGAGTCACGATCTCTTCGAAGGCGTCTTCGCGCGCGCCGGCCTCGCGTCGGACATCGAGGTCGTCGAAGACTTTCCGTCTCGCTTCGACGTGGCCGCGAAGCGCCAGCATCGCTGGACGCGCGGTGACTGGCAACTGCTGCCGTGGTTGTTCGGACATCGAACGCAAGGCGAAGCGGTCCCGGTGCTCGGTCGCTTCAAGATGTTCGACAACCTGAGGCGTTCGCTGCTCGCGCCGCTGTCGTTGCTCGCTCTCGGTCTGTGCGGGCTGATGCCTGCGCCCGCACGCGTGACCGCCGGCTTGCTGGTGCTCGCGGCCGTCGCGATCCCGGCGTTCGTTCCGGTTTTTTTCTCGCTGCTGCCCGGGCACATCCGCGCGCGCGCCGGCATCACGATACGCAATCACATCGGTACGCTGATCGTCGACCTTCGGCTGGCCGTGATGCAGACCTTGTTTTCGATCGTCTTGCTTGCCGATCGCGCGTGGCGCATGGGCGACGCGATCACGAGAACGCTGGTGCGGGTACTGATCACGCATCGTCGTCTGCTCGAATGGACGACGGCTGCACAGGTCAAGCGAAGCGCGCCCGGCGGTGTTCGCGGCTTCTATCGGGAGATGCAGGGCGGCATGTCGCTCGCGCTCGCGACTGCGGTGATTGCGCTGGCCCATGCGCCGTCGTCGTGGCCACTCGTGCTGCCGTTTGCAATGCTGTGGTTGATCGCGCCGGCGCTCGCCCAATGGGCCAGCCGATCGCCGCGCATTGCGTACGGGAGGCCGGTATCGGAGGCGGACGCGCGCGAGTTTCGACTCACGGCGCGCCGCACCTGGCGCTTTTTCGAAACCTTCGTGACGCCCGCGGACAACATGCTTCCGCCGGACAATTTTCAGGAGCAGCCCCGGCCGGTAGTCGCGCATCGCACGTCGCCGACCAACCTCGGCCTCTATCTGCTGTCGGCCGTTGCGGCGCGCGACTTCGGTTGGGCGGGAACCATCGAGACCATCGAGCGCCTGGAAGCGACGTTCGCATCGATGAACAAGCTGGCGCGATTCAAGGGTCACTTCGTCAACTGGTACGCAACCGAAGACTTGCATGCGCTCGCGCCCGTGTATGTCTCGTCGGTGGACAGCGGCAATCTCGCGGGGCATCTGATCGCGCTCGCCAATGCGTGCGGGGAGTGGATCGTCGCACCGGTCCTGACCGACGTTCGTGAGGGCTTGATGGACGCGCTGCGGCTTGCACGCGAGGCGATCGACGCGCTGCCCGATGCGCAAAGCGAGCATGCGCGGCAACTGATCTTCATCCTCGACGACATCGGCGTTCAACTGTATGTGTCGCAGGCGGCCAGGACCCGATCGGCGGCGATGAAGCGGCTCGTCGCAAGAGCCGAGAGGTGGGCCGGCCAATTCGGTCCAGCTGGGGGAAACGATCGCCTCGCCGATCTGATGTTCTGGATCGAAGCCATCAAGAAGAGGCTGGCCGAGCACGAGCGGGACGGACTCTGGTTCGCACACGAGCCTGTGCCGCACAAGGCCCGCTTGAAAGCGCTTGCCGACGCGGCGCGCGAGATGGCGCTGGCGATGGACTTCGCGTTTCTCATCGACCCCGAACGCAAGCTGATGTCGATCGGTTATTCGCTGACCGACAATCGGCTCGATGCGAGTTGCTACGACCTGCTTGCGTCCGAAGCGCGGCTTGCCAGCCTGTTCGCGATCGCGAAGGGCGACGTGTCGACGCGGCATTGGTTTCGGCTCGGCCGGGGCGCGACGCCGCTCGGTGATTGGGCAGGCGCCGGCATGAGCGGTGGATCGGCGCTGATCTCGTGGTCCGGGTCGATGTTCGAATACCTGATGCCGTCGCTGGTGATGCGCGCGCCCGCAGGCAGCCTGCTTTCCGAGACCAGTCGTCTGGTGGTCGCGCGTCAACAGGCGTACGGACGTTCGCTCGGCATTCCGTGGGGCGTGTCGGAGTCGGCTTACAACGCACGCGATATCGAGTTCACCTATCAATACTCGAACTTCGGCGTGCCCGGTCTGGGCTTGAAGCGCGGGCTCTCGGACAACGTGGTGATCGCACCCTATGCGACCGGTCTTGCGACGATGGTCGATCCGCAAGCCGCGCAAAAGAACTTCATGCGGCTTGCCGATATCGGTGCGCTCGGCCGTTACGGCTTCTATGAAGCGCTCGACTACACGCGCTCTCGGCTTCCCGACGACGAGAGCGTCGCGATCGTGAAGAGCTTCATGGCGCATCACCAGGGCATGACCATCGTTGCGATCGCGAACACGCTCCACGACGGACAGATGCGCGAGCGCTTTCATCGCGAACCGATGATACGGGCGAGCGAACTGCTGCTTTCCGAACGCATGCCGCGCGACGTGCCGATCGCGCCTCCGCGCGCCGAAGAGGTGAAGGCATCCACGGTCGAGGCCGGCATCGTGACGGCGATGGTGCGTCGGGTCGCTGCGTCGACGGGCGGCGCACCGATCACGCATCTGTTGTCGAACGGGCGCTACGCCGTGATGCTGACCGCGGCCGGCGCGGGCTACAGCCGATGGCGTGATCTGGCCGTGACGCGATGGCGCGAAGACGCGACCCGCGACGACTGGGGCTCATTCATTTTTCTGCGCGATACGCAAAACGGAAAGGTCTGGTCGGCCGGCGTACAGCCGGTTCAAAGCGAGGCCGACTACGAGCAGGTCGTGTTCGGCGAGGACCACGCCGAATTCATCCGTCGCGACGGCGCGCTCACGACCGTCATGGAAGTGCTGGTGTCGGGCGAGGACGACGGCGAGGTGCGTCGCGTGTCGTTGATCAACCGCGGACGCCGGGCGTGCGAGATCGAGCTCACGTCGTATGCCGAAGTGGTGTTGGCCCCAACGGCCGCCGATCAGGCGCATCCGGCTTTCTCGAAGATGTTCGTCGAGACCGAGAATGTCGTCGAGTACGGCGCGCTGATCGCGACGCGTCGCCCGCGCTCGTCTGAAGAGGCGCAATTGTGGGCCGCGCATTTCGCCGTCGTCGAAGGCGAGGTGACCACCGACATCCAGTACGAATCCGACCGCGCGCGTTTCATCGGTCGCGGTCGTACGGTCGGCACGGCCGCGGTCATCGCGGAAGGACGACCGCTGTCGAACACCACCGGGACGGTGCTCGACGCGATCTTCTCGCTCCGGCATCGCGTCGTCGTCGCGCCCGGCAAGGTGGCGCGCGTCGCGTTCTGGACCCTGGTGGCGCCGTCGCGCGCCGCGCTGCTCGACCTGATCGACAAGCATCGAGATCGCAGCGCCTTCGATCGTGCCAAGACGCTGGCGTGGACCCAGGCGCAGGTGCAGCTTCGGCATCTGGACATCGACGCCGAAGAGGCCGCCGACTTTCAGTGGATGGCCGCGCCTATCCTCTATGCCGACCCGCGCTTCCGGGCGCCGTCCGATGCGATCCTGCGCGGTGCGGGCAGCCAGTCGGGCCTGTGGCCACACGCGATCTCGGGCGATTTGCCGATCGTGCTGTTGCGCATCGACGACGTCGAGGACATCGCGCAGGTTCGCCAACTGCTGCGCGCGCACGAGTACTGGCGCATGAAGCGCCTCGCAGTGGATCTCGTGATCGTCAACGAGCGCGCATCGTCTTACGTGCAGGACCTTCAGATCGCGATCGAGACGGCCGTGCGAAGCAGTCAATCGCGCCCGCGCTACGGGGAAGAACTCGCGCAGGGTTCGGTTCATACCTTGCGCGCCGACCTCATCAGCGCCGAAGGCCGCGCCTTGCTTCGATCGGTCGCCCGGGTCGCGCTGATCGCGCGGCGCGGGTCGATCGCCGAGCAACTGGCTCTCGTGCCGCGGGCGTCGGTCGGCTCTACACCGTTCGCGCATCCAAGGCCGTCGATGATAGCGATGCCGACCCGGCAGAGCGCGCCGTTGACAGCGCGAGAGCTCGAGTTCTTCAATGGCTTGGGCGGCTTCGACCAGCGAGGTCGCGAATACGTGACCATCCTCGACGCCGGTCGCACCACGCCTGCGCCGTGGATCAACGTGATCGCCAATCCGGCATTCGGCTTTCAGGTATCGGTGGACGGCAGCGGCTTCACCTGGGCCGAGAACAGTAAGGAGAACCAGCTCACGCCGTGGTCCAACGATCCGGTCACCGATCCCGTCGGCGAGGCGTTCTATGTTCGCGACGAGATCAGCGGCGACCTCTGGACCGCGACCGCGCAGCCGATCCGCGATGCGGGGACCTACGTCGCGCGGCACGGCTTCGGCTACAGCCGCTTCGAGCACGAGGCCCACGGGATCGCGCTCGATCTGCTGCAATACGTGGCTCTGGCCGACCCGATCAAGATTTCGCGCTTGAGGCTACACAACCTCTCACGAGTCACCCGCCGGTTATCAGTGACGGCGTACGCGGAGTGGGTGCTGGGTACGTCTCGCGGCGCTTCCGGTCCGTTCATCACGACCGAAATCGATTGGCCCACCGGCGCGATGCTGGCGCGCAATCCCTGGAGCAACGTGTTCGCCAGCCGCGTGGCGTTTGCCGACCTTGCCGGACGACAGACGGCGTGGACCGCGAATCGCACCGAGTTTCTGGGCCGCAATGGGGCCCCGTCGGCGCCCGCGGCGATGATCGGACCTACGCCTCTATCGGGCGCGACCGGCGCCGGTATGGATCCCTGTGCGGCCTTGCAATGCGAGTTCGAGCTGGGTGCGGGCGAGAGCATCGAAGTGGTCGCCTTGATCGGCCAGTGCGGATCGGCCGACGAAGTGCGCGCATTGATAGCACGCTATCGCGAGAGCGATCTCGACGTCGTTTTGGAAGAGGTGAAGGAACACTGGCGCAGCGTGCTCGAGACCGTGCAGGTGAAGACGCCCGACCGCGCGATGGACATCATGCTCAACGGCTGGCTGCTCTATCAGACGCTGGCCTGCCGCATCTGGGCGCGCTCGGCCTTCTATCAGGCCAGCGGCGCCTACGGCTTTCGCGATCAGCTCCAGGATGGCATGGCGTTGAGTTTCTCCGCGCCCGACGAGACGCGACGTCATCTGCTTCGCGCCGCGGCGCGACAGTTCGTCGAAGGCGATGTGCAGCATTGGTGGCTGCCGCCTTCCGGGCAGGGCGTGCGCACCCGCATCTCGGACGATCGGGTGTGGCTCTCATTCGCCACTGCGACCTACATCGCATCGTCAGGCGACGCCGCGATACTCGATGAACTCGTGCCGTTTCTCGAAGGCCCGGCGCTGAAGCCCGGCGAGCACGACGCGTTCTTTCAGCCGATGATCGCGGACCAATCGGCATCGCTGTTCGAGCACTGCGCGCGCGGTCTCGACCAGTGCCTCGCACTCACGGGAGAACATGGCTTGCCGCTGATCGGCGCCGGCGACTGGAACGACGGCATGAACCGCGTGGGCGAGGGCGGCAAGGGGGAGAGCGTGTGGCTGGGCTGGTTGCTGGTGCGGACCATCGAATGGTTCGCGCCGCTGACGAGGGCACGCGACGGCGATCGTGTCGAACGCTGGTGTGCGCATGCGATCACCGTGCGCGAGGCGCTCGAGCGGGAAGCCTGGGACGGCGAGTGGTATCGCCGCGCGACCTTCGATGACGGCAGTTGGCTCGGCTCGAACGTGGGCGATGAATGCCGCATCGATTCGATCGCGCAGTCGTGGGCCGTGTTGTCGGGCGCGGCCGACCCCGCGCGCGCGACGCTCGCAATGACCTCGCTGGAAACCCATCTGATTCGGCGCGACGAAGGCCTGGCGCTGTTGTTCTCGCCGCCCTTCGACAAGACGCCTCACGATCCCGGCTATATCAAGGGTTATCCGCCGGGTGTTCGCGAGAACGGCGGGCAATACACTCACGCGGCGATGTGGACCGTCCTCGCGTTTGCGAAGCAGGGCGCGGGCGACAAGGCCGCCGGTTTGTTCGCGCTGCTCAACCCGATCAACCACGCTCGCACACTCGAGGAAGTCGGGCGCTACAAGGTCGAGCCCTACGTCGTCGCGGCCGATGTCTATTCGGTCGCGCCGCACGTCGGACGCGGTGGCTGGACCTGGTACACGGGCTCGGCCGCGTGGATGGTTCGCGCCGGCGTCGAGGGCATTCTGGGCATCCGGCGCGAGGGCGCATTCATCGTCGTCGATCCCTGCATCCCGTCCGCATGGCCGGGCTATGAAGCCACGCTGAAAGTGGGCGATACCCGCTACGACATCCGAGTGGACAACCCATCGCAACGCGGTCGAGTCGTCTCGCATGCGGTCCTCGACGGATCGCCGATCCCATCAACCGAAGGAAGGATTCGCGTCGCCCTGGATGGGGGGACGCATCAACTGCTGATCTCGATCTAGGGCCTGTTCACGCCGGCTCAAGGCCGATCAGATCGCGCTTTTTGCAATCGCTTGTCGAGATCGGCGACCAGAGCGCGGGCTTCGTCGCCTTCGGGGATCGCTCGGCCGCTGTCGCGCCACTCGACCGCGCTCTTGAATCCTTCGACCTGGGCCTGCCGGCGAAACCACATGCCTTCGGGGTTGTGGCGCGTGATGCCGTCGAAGATGCTGGCGAACATCTGCGTCTGCTCGAGGCCCATGGCCATCCAGACCTGGTTAACCACCAGCTTCAACATCGTCAACTGCCCGCGCGGGACGCCCGAGATGCGCTTGGCGAGTTCGAGCACTTGCGCATCGAGATGTTCGGCAGGGACCGCCATGTTGGCGAGACCCCATTCGGCCGCTTGCGCGCCGTCTATCGTATCGCCGGTGAACATCAGTTGCTTGGCGCGGATGGCGCCGATGCGATAAGTCCACATCGCGGTGGTGGGGCAACCCCACACGCGCGTGGGCATGTAGCCGATGCGCGCGTCATCGGCCATCACCAGCAGATCGCAGCACAAGGCGATGTCGCTGCCGCCGGCGACCGCATAGCCGTGGACCTTGGCGATGGTCGGCTTTCTGCAGCGCCACAACGACATGATGTCCTCGGTCACGCCCTTCATGCACGCGTAGTCGACCATCGGGTCCCACGGTGTTTTTTCCTGTCGACACGGGTGCTCGCCGGGGTGATCGCCATCGGCCGCCGGGTGATTGCCCTCGGCATACTCGTCCAGATCGAAGCCGGCGCAAAAAGCGCGGCCCATCCCTTCGACGATGATCACGTGGACCTCGTCGTCGGCCTCCGCCCACGCGACGGCCTGACGGATCTCGCCGGGCATCGCGCTGTTGATCGCGTTGAGTTTCTCGGGCCGGTTGAGTTGCAGGCGGGCGATGCGCGGTTCGGTGGAATCCTTGGCTATGCGTAGGGTGCTGTAGGCAGGCACTGCGATCTCCTCGGCAGTCGGTTAACTTGCAGCGTGTCGTTCAAAGCGTCGCGTACACCGTCCCGTCCATCAACCGTCGCGCGCTGCGACTCATCACCGCACGATCGACATGCCATCGGCCTTCGCGCTGCTCGACGACGGCGCCTACAGCGAGTACGCCCGATACATGCCCGATGCGCGTGGGCACGCCGGGCAAGGTGCGCGCGACCTCGGAGACGATCGTGCCCGGCAACGCGGCTGCGACCGCGAGCGCGATCGACCCGGTGCCGGTGAACGCGTGATGCAGCTTGCCCATCGACACGATGCGGGCGAGCACGTCGATGCCGGATTGGTCGATGTCGAAGCCCGCGCTGCTGCGATACGACGCAGGCGCCGCGACGAAGGCGATCTTGGGCGTGGCGGGGCGATGGCGAGTCGCTTCGTCGGGCGTCTTCGCAAGATGCATCGCGACCGCGGCACGCGCGCGAATCGCTTCGAGGCGCGCGAGAAGTTTCGCATCGCGATTGACGGCGTCGGGCAACTCGCGTCCGGTCAGCTTCAGTGCGTCGGCGCGAATGAAGACCGTCGGGTTGCCGGCGTTGATCATCGTTGCGCGAATTGTCCCTGCCGCGATCCCCGTCACGTGCTTGCCGTTCGCGGCAATCGCGTCTTCCAGTTCGGGAACATGCAACAGGTCGCATGCATGGCCTGTAGGCAGTAGCCCGTGTTCTCCCGCATCGGCCGGGTCGAGAAACTCAAGACGAATCTCGGCTGCGCCGAACGGCACGCCGTCTTCTTGGAATGTGCCCGCTTCGATCACGCTCTCGCCGCGCGTGGGCACGTGCGCGACGATGCGCTTGCCGAGGTTTTGCTGCCAGATGCGCACGGTGGTGGTCGCAGCACGGGTTGCAGAGCGCAGTGGATCGTGGTCGCTCGCGACGACCCAGCCTCGTGCGATCGCGAACGGCCCGACCGCCGACGTGAGATTGCCGCAGTTGCCCGACCAGTCGATCAGAGGCCGATCGATCGCCACGGCGCCGAACAGAAACTCGACGTCGCAGTCTTCTCGCAGCGATCGCGAAACGATCACCACCTTGCTGGTCGATGACGTGGCGCCGCCCAAACCGTCGGTGTGTTTTCCGTAGGGGTCCGGGCTGCCGATGATTCGCAGCAGCAGCGCGTCGCGCTCGCTCGGGCGTTGCATCAGGCCGCGCGGGAGATCGTCGGACGCGAAGAACACGCCCTTGCTGGTGCCGCCTCTCATCAGGGTGGCGCGAATCGCAAGGGCGCCGCCATCGTTGACGCGGTCGCTGCCGTCCACGAGCTTACGGTTCTTGTCGTTCATGGTTTTGATTTCGTCGCGCGCAGCATCGCCTTCGCGATCCCGCGCAACCATTGGACTTCTTCGCTCTCGAGCCTGGCGCGCGCGAACAGGCGGCGCAGGCGCGGCATCAGTTTCTTCGGCGCTTCGGGATCGAGATAGCCGATCGCGATCAGGCCGCGTTCGAGATGATCGATCAGGGCTTCGCGTTCGTCGTGCGATGCGAGCGATGCCGACGAGCCAGGGGTGCAAGTG
>JBBSEF010000054.1:0-20269 GCA_038240015.1 Burkholderiales bacterium | reverse complement strand
GGCTTCGTCGTCACTCCGCACTCGCTTGCCGCTGCCGCGACGCGCTGCGTATAATCCGCACCCTTGGCTCGGTAGCTCAGTCGGTAGAGCAGCGGATTGAAAATCCGCGTGTCGGTGGTTCGATTCCGCCCCGAGCCACCATCTATATCAACGGCTTGCATGTGTTCGCGCACGCAGGCCGTTATGCTTTGTGCAATTTTCCTGTGTAGTCGCGCCAGGAAAAAACTCCTGCCATGCTGAAGTCTGGCACTAATTAACCGTCGCGGTATCCGCGAGCAGTCCTTCGGGCCGCGCACGCGCACCGCCCGACATGCGGCAGCACCCGACCCTTGTGGACATTTCGCGGCGCTTCAAAGCGGTCGTTCGCAAGCGAAATGGCGTCTCGCCATTGTGGTAGTCGCACAAGCACGGAGAGCCCTGTCGATCCGTCCAGCAACGCCGCCCTCATTGCGCTCAAATTTTCCGCAGACTTGGCAGATGTATTGTCTAGTCGTTCTGCGGGGTGCCGCTCTTGCGGTCCATTTCCTGAAACGCAAATACCTCGACCTACTGTCTACGTGATGCAGCCAATGCTACCTGTTACGGCTCACTCCCTGCCGAAAAACCAGTCAGCAACTTCCCCGCCAGCGGCGCCGAGTCCATCACCCCATTCGCATCCGCGACCTTCTGCCCATTGACCCAGACGCCGCGCACTCCCACCGCATCAGTGGTTAATCGCGGCGCGCCACCGGGGAAGTCAAACACACGACGCTTGGGTCCACGTGCCACTGTCTCCGGATCAAACAATAGCAAGTCCGCCGCATAACCCTCGCGGACGACGCCGCGCCCGCGCATCCCGAACACCCGCGCCGGCTGGCTGGTGAGCCGGCGCACTGCTTCGCTCATTGGCATCACTCCCAAGTCGCGCGCCCAGTGTCCCATCAGGTGCAGGCCGAAGCCGGCGTCGTTGAAGAAGGTGAGGTGCGCACCGGCATCGCTCAGGCTCACGATGCTGTGCGGGTGGTTGAGCATGCGGCCGACAGCTTCTTCGTCGGAATTGAGCAATTGCGCCGTGAAGACCGTTTGCAGGTCTTCTTCGACTGCCAGATCGAGCATCACGTCGAGCGGGTCACGGCCCTCAGTTCGCGCGAGGTCAGCGATGGATCGCTGCTCGTACCGCGCATTGACCGGTGTCGCGGTTTCCACCACCTGGACCTTGTTCCACTCGCCGTTGAATAGGCGGAAGTTGGTCGTGGTCGCCAATTCGGCGCGCACGCCGCCGCGGAATGTCTGACTCGCGAGCATCGTCTTCAGCGCATCGCCGTGCAGACCCAGAGCGGGCTTCCAGCTCTTCAGCCCCTCCACCGGATACGGCGACTGCATCGTGAAATCCATCGTAAGCGGGCAGCACGATACCTGGCCGATCAGCGCATGCCCGCGCGTGTTGGCGGCAGCGATTCCGTCGAGATCGTCGAAAACCGCCTGCGGGTTGGTGCTGTTGTGCAGCAGCGCGGCGATCATGACCGGGCGGCCGCTGTCCGCGGCAAGCGATTCGAGAAACGGAACGGACGTGTGCCCGCCCTTGGTTAGCATGTAGACGGCGTGACCGCATTCGCTCATCGCCGTAACCAGCGCGTGCATTTCATGATCGTCGGCGAGGCGCGAAGGCATCGGTAGGCCGCCCTCGCCGTTATGGGCGGGCGAAGTGCTACTGGCGAAACCGACGGCACCAGCCTGCAACGCCTCACGGACGATGGCCTGCATCGCTTCAATCTCGGTGTCGGTGGCCGCGCGCTTCGATGCGTCACCTCCCATCACATAGGTGCGCACGCTGCTGTGACCGAGGTAGGCGGCGATGTTGACGGCGCACCCGTGGCGCCTGAGTTGTGCCATGTACTCGGGAAAGGTCTCGAAGTCCCACGCAATCCCCTGCCGCAGCGCGTCGAGTGACATGCCCTCGACCTGCGTGAGATTGCGCATCGTGAGGTCGCGGTCCTCCGGCTTGCATGGCGCGATCGTGAACCCGCAATTGCCGATCACCGCGGTGGTCACTCCCAGCCCGGGCGACGGCCGGACATACGGGTCCCACGTGATCTGGGCGTCGAAGTGCGTGTGGCTGTCGATGATGCCGGGCATTAGTGCGAGGCCGTCGGCCGCGATCACCTCGCGCGCCGACGCGCCGAGGGTGGAGCCGATCGCCGCGATGCGACCGTGCATGACGGCGACATCACCCACCATGGGCGGTCTCCCCGTGTCATCGAAGATCAGCGCGTTACTAAAAAGTAGGTCATGCACCATTGGATTCTGCGAAGGATAGGATTTCACCCATACGAACGCGAGTATTTCGGGTCCAGTGGTGTTGGTCAAGCAGCGATCGATTTGGACGGCACCGGTGCGCAAATGTCTGCGATGGAGAACATGACTCCGACGTCGGCTCTTGGCCGGGAAGCGCCCTCCCCGGCCCGACGCCGCATCACACCTCGGTCTGTTCTGCGATCTCGAGCGCATCATCCACCTCGATGCCGTACGCTGCGCTATCAAGACCGGTCTCATCTACCCATGAACGACCGCGCGTACTGTCGAGTACCGGTACGGCAAAATTCAGGTGCCTCCACAAAGCCGGCAGTTGCAAATTACTGAGTGCGCCGGTGCCGGGAGGGCATTGCTTGACCGTCCGAGGGCGACGGCGTTGGACTGCCCCTGGTGCAGTAAACAGGCCCCGCCTATCGTTGGACTGCCTGGGAAGCTCGGCCACAACGATCACCTGCGGAGCGCAGACGCTTGGCACATCCGTTGCACTCCCTGCGTTGAGGGGTCTGCGGTTCGGACCCCTAAGGATTCGTGCCCGACCGAACGCGTCACATCCCGACGCGCACGGAACATGCCGATCCTCCGCGGCCTGATAGCGCGTTTCTGGCAAGCCTTCGAGTCCCGCTGACCTCTTGTTTCCGAAGCTCGTGCCGAAGAAGCCCCTATCCCCTTGAAAGACGTTACGGCGTTTTAATGACCCATGCCAGCCAAGGTGATAGGCAGAACCCGACAGTCACTCTTCTGAAGAGGCACCTACGTTGCGCCACGAGCACTCTTGGAACGGAACGACCTACGTCGTAATCGTTACGGCTTTCGGCCGTTACCGATTCTGCTGGCGGTTCGAAACGGCAAACGGTTTGGAGGGCGACGGTATTTCCGAGTCTAACCGTCATGATGCGATCGAGATAGGCCGTCGAGCTGCTGAAGTTGCGATCAACGAAGCGATTGACCGAACGCCGCCATCGAACTCACGCCCTGTGGCGCCGGCTCGTGTTGGGGGGCCGGCGCGTCCTCTGCACGGAGCGCCAGCGTCCGTGGACTGAACACGCCTTTGCAGGCCGTGGCGGAAGAAGCGGGAAGGCCCGCAACCAACAATGAAAATCCGCGTGTCGGTGGTTCGATTCCGCCCCGACCACAGCACAACCAAGAGCCTGGCGATTCGCCCAGGTCGTTTTCGTCTTTGGATGTGACGCGACCGGAATTGCGGCCACGGCATCTACGCTTCGAGTCGATACGGCAGTGGCAATATGCGGCCATGCCTCTGACCCCCGAAGAACTCGACCACATCGCCACCCAGACGCTCGCTCACTACAACGAGCGCGCCGAAAACTTCTGGGAAGGCACTCGTGATCACGATGTCAGCCAGAACATCGCGGCCCTGCTCCGGCACGTGGAAGGCATGCCGCCGTCGGCGATCCTCGACGTGGGTTGCGGGCCGGGTCGCGACCTCAAGAGTTTTACCGAACTCGGCCACACGGCCATCGGCCTCGAGGCGTCGCCGCCGTTCGCGGCAATGGCGCGTGCCTATAGCGGATGCGAAGTGTGGGAGCAGAACCTGTTCGCACTCGAGCTACCGGCCGCGCGCTTCGACGGCGTGTTTGCCAATGCCGTCCTGTTCCATGTGCCGACCGATGAACTGCCGCGCGTGCTGCGCGCGCTGCATGCCACGCTGAAACCAGGTGGCGCCTTGTTCAGTTCCAACCCGCGAGGTGAAGGGCAGGAAGGCTGGAACCGCGGACGGTTCGGCGTCTATCACGATCTCGAAACGTGGCGCCGCCATATGACCGCGGCGGGCTTCGCAGAGCTGGAGCACTACTACCGACCCGCGGGGCTTCCGCGCGATCAGCAACCTTGGCTGGCGAGTGTCTGGCGTGCCTAGCTGTCGGGTCCCGGACGATTACATACGGACCACATGACCACCATTCCCGTTTCTCTTTCGGCACTGATTCCAGTCCTGCTCGTCGCGCTGATCGGCTGGCGCCTGGTCGCCCGGGTGCGGCGGCTGATCGGACGTCAACCGATACGCACGCGCCGTCTCGTGTTGACCGCGATCTTCTTTCCGATTCTCGTGGTCATGCTCGGGCTCTCGGGATTTCGTGATCTCGGTTTGCTCGAAGGATTGGCGGGCGGTGTCGTGATCGGCGCCGCCCTCGCTTGGTTCGGGCTGCGGCTGACGAAGTTCGAAGTGACCGAAGCGGGATTGTTCTACACGCCGAATGCCGTGATCGGTATCGCGCTGTCGGTGCTTCTGATCGCTCGGCTGATCTATCGCTTCGGTGCGATTTATCTGGCGACCGGACACATCGATGCGGCCTCGATTCAGACGATGGGCCAAAGCCCGTTGACGTTGCTGATCCTGGGCGTGCTGGCCGGCTACTACACCAGCTATGCGATCGGGATTCTAAATTGGCGGCACGCTGCGGGCCACGGCGCGGGTTACAAAGCGGGGCACAGCGCGAATGAAGGCGAAACCCTCAACGCCGTTTCTTCGCCGCAGCCGCCGACAGCACCTTGACCTTTTCGATCGCGGCACGATCACCCTGCTTGCCGGCCTCGGCATACCAGTGAATCGCGCGGTCGCGATCCGGCGTGACGCCCTCACCGTGTTCGTAGAGACTCGCGATGTTGTATTGCGCGTCCATGTTGCCGCCCTTGGCCGCGCGCTCGTACCACTCGGCGGCACGTGCGTCGCTTTTCTCGATGCCGCGACCGAGCAGATATTGCGTGGCCACCGCGAGTTGCGCGTCCACGTTGCCCTGCTCGGCGGCGCGCAGGAACCATGTGCTCGCATTTTTTTGCGAGCGCTCGAATCCGTTGCCGCTTTCGTAGAGCAGGCCGAGGTTGTATTGCGCGAGTGCGAAGCCCTGGCTGGCCGCGCGCGTGAGCCATAGGCGCGATGCGGCCACGTCGCGCTTCGTGCCTTCGCCGTTGAACGCCATCACGGCCACGTTGTATTGGCCGATCGCCTGACCGCGCCTGGCTGCGCGCAGATAGGATGCGTAAGCGGCCGCGCGGTCATCGCGCTCGTAAGCCGCATAGGCGCGCTTGAGGTCCGCATCCTGCGTGGGGGGTGGTAGCGTCTGGGCGCGTCGAGACGTTGACGCCGGCTCCGATGCGGCAGGCGGCGCCGCGCCGAAGTCGGCGGCGCGAGCGGTACTCGACACTTCGATCAAGATGCCCGATGCAAGAAGAGCGATCAGAAAGAAAGAGTGACGACGCAACATGATGATGAGTTTAGTTGAATGGCTCGGTTGACACGATGCGAATCGCGATCTTTGACGACGACCCTTCCGAGCAATCGATGATCGTGCAGGCCCTCGGGAAGTCGGGCTTCGACTGCGATCTTTACACCGATGCCGCGATGCTCGCCGAAGCGGCGCGCGCGCAGCCCTTCGACGCATTGATCCTTGACTGGCAGGTGGACGCGAATGCCCGCGGCGCAGCAAGCGACGAGGTATTGCGCCATGCGCGCGCCGCCGCGACGCGCATGCCGGTCTTGCTGATGGTGGCCGGCGGACGCGAAGACGACATCATCGAGGGTCTGTCCGCGGGAGCCGACGATTATCTGATCAAGCCGCTGCGACCTTCCGAACTGGTGGCGCGCTTGCAGGCGTTGCTGCGTCGCTCGAATCCGAACGAGACGCTCGAGCGCTACGAGTTCGCGCCTTTCTCGTTTCATTCCGACGCCTGCGAAGTCTCGTTTGCGCTCGACGGGGACGAAGGGAAAAGCGTCGCGCGGCGCGTCACGATGACGCAAAAGGAATTCGATCTCGGGCTGCTGCTGTTTCGAAACGCGGGGCGTCCGCTGTCGCGCAATCACATACGCGAAACGGTGTGGGGCGGCGATGCCGACGTATCGTCAAGGACCATGGACACGCATGTGTCGCGGCTGCGCTCCAAGCTCGAACTCGGACCTGCGAGCGGGTATCGAATCATGCCAGTGTATGGCTACGGATATCGGCTCGATCGTGTAGAGGCCTGACCCGCGCCGTCCTCCCGGCGGCGCGACTGTAGGCTCGGGACAGCGACGGTATAATTTTGCGCTTTGCGCAACCCATGCACCTTCTGACTCTCGGACTCAATCACTCGACCGCGCCGCTGCCGTTGCGCGAGCGCGTGGCCGTGCCGTCCGATCAGATCGCCGCCACGCTGCATGCGCTGACCGGCCGCTTCGCGTCGGCGCTGTCGCATGCGGTGGTGCTGTCCACCTGCAATCGCACCGAGATCTATGCGGCGACTCGCCTCGAGCCCGCGCAATTGTCGGCGCTGAAAGACGAGTTGACGCGCTGGATGGCGTCGCGTCACGACGTAGCGCCCGACGTCTTGCAGCCGCACTGGTACTGGCATGTCGATGGCGAGAGCGTGCGTCATGCCTGTCGCGTCGCAACCGGCCTCGACTCGATGGTGCTGGGCGAGCCGCAGATACTCGGGCAGATGAAGGAAGCGGTGCGCGAAGCCGATCTGGTCGGCACGCTCGGCACGCCGCTGCGTCAAGTCTTCGACCGATCGTTCGCGGTGGCCAAGACCGTGCGAACCACGACCGCGATCGGATCGGCCAGCGTGTCGATGGCTGCGGCCGCGGTGAGGCTTTCCGAGCGCATCTTCGAGCGCCTCTCCGATCAGCACATCGTGTTGATCGGCGCGGGCGAGATGATCGAATTGGTCGCACGACATTTCGCCGCTAGGAAGCCCGCGAGCATGGCGGTCGCCAATCGCACGCTCGATCGCGGTGAGGAGCTGGCCGCGCGTCTTGCCGAAACCGGCGTGGCATCGCGCGCGATGTTGTTGTCGGAACTGCCGATCGAACTCGCGCGCTTCGATATCGTGATCGCATCGACCGCGTCGTCATTGCCGCTGGTGGGTCTGGGCATGGTCGAGCGCGCGCTGAAGGCGCGGCGTCACCGGCCGATGTTCATGGTCGACCTGGGCGTGCCGCGCGATATTGAGCCGGAGGTCGGACGCCTCAACGATGTTTTTCTCTACACGGTCGATGACCTGGGGCAGGTCGTCTCGACCGGCATGCAGAAACGCAGGGATGCGGTCGACGCATCCGAGGCGATCATCGCTCGCGAGGTCGCGCAGTTCATGCGCTGGCTGGAAGGGCGCGAGACCGTGCCTGCGATTCGCGAGTTGCATCTTCGCGGAGACGCATTTCGCGCGATCGAACTCGAGCGCGCGCGGCGGCGGCTTGCGAAGGGCGACGATCCCGCGGTGGTGATCGAGGCCTTGGCTCTCGGCATCACCAACAAGTTTCTGCACGGGCCTACGCAGTTGTTGCACGACGCGCCCGACGACGTGCGCGCGCATCTGCTCGAATATCTGCCGCGCCTGTTCGGCGTGGACGAGAAGTCATGAACCTTTCGCTGAAGACGACGGGATGAAAGCGAGCCTGTCGGCCAAACTCGATCAGTTGACCACACGCCGCGCCGAACTCGAACGCCTGCTCTCGGACCCTGAGGCGACTACCGACCTCGATCGCTATCGCAAGTTGACGCGCGAACACTCCGAGCTCGGCCCGTTGGTTGAAAGCCACGCGCTCTATCAGGCCGCACTCGCCGACGAACGCGCGGCCGGTGAATGGGCGGGTGAAATGCGCGGCGATCCCGAGATGAAAGCGTTCGCCGAGGAGGAGCTCGCACATGCGCGCGCGCTCATCGCGAAGCTCGACGAGACCCTGCAACGCCTGCTTCTGCCGAAAGACCCCGACGATTCGCGGGCGATGTTTCTGGAGGTTCGCGCAGGCACCGGCGGCGACGAGTCCGCGCTCTTCGCGGGCGACCTGCTTCGCATGTACATGCGCTATGCGGAGCGCCACCGCTGGCAGGTCGAGATCGTTTCGTCGTCGCCTGCGGAGCTGGGTGGATACAAGGAAGCGATCGTACGCATCTCTTCCAATGCGTCGTCCAATGCGTCTTCGAACGCGGGCCCGAGTGCCGGCGCATCAGCCGATGTGCTCGCCCCGTACGCGCGCCTCAAGTTCGAGTCGGGCGGCCATCGCGTGCAACGCGTGCCGGTAACCGAAACGCAAGGACGCATCCACACGTCCGCCTGCACGCTCGCGGTGATGCCCGAGGCCGACGACATCAGCGAAGTGGATATTCGCCCTGACGAAATTCGCGTCGATACCTTTCGCGCATCGGGCGCGGGCGGCCAGCACATCAACAAGACCGATTCGGCCGTGCGCATCACGCACCTGCCGACCGGCATCGTCGTCGAATGCCAGGACGATCGCAGCCAACACAAGAACAAGGCGCAGGCGCTCAAGGTGCTGGCTGCGCGCATCAAGGACAAGCAGACGCGCGAGCAGCAGGCGAGAGAGGCCGCCACGCGCAAGAGCCTGGTGGGTTCAGGCGATCGATCCGAACGCATTCGCACCTATAACTTTCCGCAGGGGCGCGTCACCGATCACCGCATCAACCTGACGCTCTACAAACTCGAATTGATTCTCGATGGCGATCTCGATGAGCTGACCGATGCGCTGGTCTCCGAGCATCAGGCCGAATTGCTTGCAGCGCTTTCGGAAGAATGAATACCGCGCTGTCGCAATGGCTTCGTCACGACCACATACCCAGGGCGGAACTTCTCCGCCTGGCCTCGTTCGCGACCGGCCGGTCGCGTGAATCTCTGCTCGCACATCCGGATTCGATCGTCGCTGCCGATGCGATCGGCCGGCTCGAACGGTTGATCGCGAGGCGGGCAGCGGGAGAGCCGATGGCTTATCTGCTCGGTCATCGCGAATTCCATGGACGCAATTTTGCGGTCGATCCGCGGGTGCTGATCCCGCGTCCCGAAACCGAGCTGCTGGTCGATCTGGCGATTGCGTGGCTCGCCAGGCGCGAGGGAGCGCGGGGCGGGATCGAACTCTTGCGCGTGCTCGACCTGGGAACGGGCAGCGGCATCATCGCAATCACGCTCGCTCTCGAGTGTCCAGCGATCGTGGCCACGGCGACCGACGTGTCGGCCGATGCGCTGGACATCGCGAGGCAGAACGCGCAGGCGCTGGCAGCCAGCGTGTCGTTTGCCCGAAGCGATTGGTTCAGCGTCGATACCGCGCCCGAACGCGGGCCGCACTTCGATCTGATCGTCTCCAATCCGCCGTATATCGCAGCAGGTGATCCGCATTTGTCCGAAGGCGATTTGCGTCATGAACCGCGCATGGCATTGACCGACGACGCCGATGGCCTGCAAGCGATCGGCTGCATCATCGCCGAGAGCGCGTCGCGATTGCGGTCCGGCGGTTGCCTGATGCTCGAACATGGCTACGACCAAGCGGTGGCGGTGCGTGGATTATTTCTTCGATCGGGATTCGCGCGGGTTGCGTCGTCGCGGGATCTCGCGGGAATTGAACGCGTGACCGAGGGAACACAACGCCGCATTGGCTGAGCGAATGCGAAATGAAACGATGACTACACTGGCTTATAATGACGCACTGCAATTTCGATCATTTTCGCTAAACAGCGATTCTCACATCGAAATGAAAGTGAGGATTTCATGACTCGTTCCCTGCTCATCGCCCTGTTCATGACCGCCGTGCTCGTGGCATGCGGAAAGAAGGAAGACACGTCGGCTTCGATGGAAAAAGCCAAGGTCGATGCGCAGTCGTCTGTGGACTCCGCCAAAAGCGCGGTGAGCAACGCCGCCGATGCGACCAAACAAGAAGCCCGGGAAGCGGCCGAGAAGGCCAAGGAAATCGCCGGCAAGGTAAAGGAAGAAGTGAAGGAAGCCGCAGACAAGGTTGCCGACAAGGCCAGGGAAATGTCCGACAAGGCGAAAGATAAGGTCAACAAGTAATTGATCGAGTTTCTTTAATTTGAAGCGGTGATCCGTTTCACTGAATTGCGAGAGGATTGAATATGAGCAGTGAAACCCAGACCGTCCAGGAATTCATCCATCAAACAGTGCATCAGAATCCTGTCGTCTTGTTCATGAAGGGAACCGCCCAATTCCCTCAGTGCGGCTTCTCGGGCCGCTCGATTCAATTGCTCAAGGCCAATGGCGTCCAGAATCTCGTCACCGTCAATGTTCTTGAAGACGATGACGTCCGGCAAGGCGTCAAGGAATATTCGAATTGGCCCACGGTTCCGCAGTTGTATATCAATGGCGAATTCGTCGGCGGCTCGGACATTCTCGGCGAAATGCATGAAAGCGGCGAATTAAAAAAACTGCTCGAGAAAGCGGTTTGAATATTTGGCCTCCGCTTCAAAGATCGCAATAAGAGCCGGCGGTTCGCCGGCTTTTTATATTGATTATTCGAATATCAAGTGTTGGGCTCGTGCTGGTATAACGCAGCCACGAAAGCAGAACCGGTTGCAGGCATTCAAATGAGACAAGTAGGGGCAAGACGCGAACCGCCGATCACGGGGAGAGCCAGTGGCCGGCAACTCATGGCGGGCGCTCGCTTCAATGAAGTCGTCTCCTGGCTCGCTCCAAGCACATTCGTTCCCAAAGGGGTTTATCGTTTCAGGTCGCATTCGGACGCGAACGACCATCAACAAACCTGCCTCGTGCGAGGCATGGCCCTGCTGGCGGCGGAGCGCCGGTAATGGAAGGGTTCAGCAGACCGGCGACGCTTGAAGACCTCAAGCTGTTGCTACGCTCGCTCAACGAACATGACGTCGAATACCTTCTCATCGGCGGATACGCGCTAGCCGCGCATGGCTACCAACGCGCGACCATCGACATCGACGTGATTGTGCCTGCCACATCGGAATCCGGTCGGCGGATCAAAGCCGCGTTGATGGTGCTGCCGGATGGTGTCGCAAAGGACATCCAGCCGGAATGGTTTGAGGAAGGCGAGAACATCCGGGTCGCCGATGCCTTTGTCGTTGACATCATGCTCAACGCCAACGGGCAGACCTTCGACACACTGCGCCAATATGCCCAGTCGATCGATCTCGACGGCATTCCCGTAAAGATCGTCAACCTCGAAGGCTTGCTTCTGACCAAGCAAACCATGCGTGACAAGGACATTGCGGATCGAATCATCATCGAACGTGCCCTTGAAGTACTCAGAGAGCGCCGCACGCGCGACGACGACGAGTAATCTTTTTTCTTCATCACACACAGCGAATCACGATGCGTCGAACCTTCAACTTCAGTGCCGGCCCGGCAGTTCTCCCAGAAGAAGTGCTTCAACACGCTGCAGCCGAGATGCTCGACTGGCATGGCTCGGGACAGTCCGTGATGGAAATGAGTCATCGCGGCAAGGAATACATGAGCATTCAGGGCGAGGCTGAAAGCGACTTGCGCGAATTGATGGGGATTCCCGCGAACTACAAGGTCCTCTTTCTGCAAGGAGGCGCTTCGCAGCAGTTCTCGATGATTCCGGCGAATCTTTTGCGCGGAAAAGCAGCCGCCGATTACATCAATACCGGTGAGTGGTCCAAGAAGGCCGTCAAGGAAGCAAAGTTGTATTGCAGCGTCAACGTCGCCGCATCGGCCGAAGACAAGCACTTCACGTACGTGCCGCCACAGTCATCGTGGAAGCTCGACACGAGCGCGGCCTATCTGCACTATTGCGCGAACGAAACCATAGGCGGCGTCGAGTTCAACTGGACTCCCGAATCCGGCGACGTTCCGCTGGTGGCGGATGTGTCGTCGACGTTCCTGTCGCGGCCGGTCGAGGTCGCGAAGCACGGGCTCATCTACGGCGGCGCGCAGAAGAACATCGGGCCGGCCGGCCTTACGATCGTGATCGTTCGCGACGACCTGATCGGACACGCGAAGCCAGCGTTGCCGGCGATGCTCGATTACAAGATTCATGCGGACAACGATTCGATGTACAACACGCCGCCCACGTATGCGATCTACATCGCGGGCCTGGTGTTTCAATGGTTGAAGCGCGCGGGCGGAATCGCGGCGATCGAGAAACGCAATATCGAAAAGTCGCAATTGCTTTATCAATATCTCGACTCGAGCGGCTTTTATTCGAATCCCGTGAATAAAGCGGATCGCTCGCGAATGAATGTCCCGTTCACGTTGAAAGATTCCGCGCTCGACGATGCATTCCTCAAAGGTGCGCAAGAGCGCGGCATGCTGCAATTGAAGGGGCATCGTTCGGTGGGTGGGATGCGCGCATCGATCTACAACGCGATGCCGATCGAAGGTGTAGAAACGCTCGTCGCGTACCTGCGTGAGTTCGAGGCCGCACGTGGATAAGCGTCCGTTCCGGATTCAGGTCATCAATCAGATTTCGCTTGTCGGGCTGTCGCGCCTTCCCGCCGACCTATACGCGGTCGGAAAGGACTCGGCGCAGCCCGATGCGATTCTGGTTCGCTCCGCCGACATGCACACGATGGACGTTCCGGGCAGCGTGCTGGCGATCGGTCGCGCGGGGGCGGGCGTCAACAACATCCCGGTGCAGGCGATGAGCGCGCGCGGCATCCCGGTCTTCAACGCGCCGGGCGCGAACGCCAATGCGGTCAAGGAGCTCGTGCTTGCCGGCATGCTGATGGCCGCTCGCAATCTGCCTGCCGCAATGCAGTTCGTCGGGCAGCTCGAGTCCGCCCACCCGGACCTCGACAAGACCGTCGAAGACGGGAAGAAGACCTTCGCCGGCTTCGAGCTTTCCGGGCACACGTTGGGCGTGATCGGTCTGGGCATGATCGGTTGCCTCGTCGCCGACGCGGCCATCAAGCTCGGAATGAAAGTCGTCGGCTACGACCCGGAGATCACCGTCGATGCCGCGTGGAGCTTGCCGTCGCAAGTCAAGAAGGCGCAGTCGGTCGGCGAGATTCTGAGGAGCTGCGACCTCGTGACTCTGCACGTGCCTCTCGTTGCAGCGACACGTGGCCTGATCAACGTCGACAACCTGCAGACGCTGCGCAGCGACGCGGTCGTGCTGAACTTTTCGCGCGAGGGCGTCGTCGACGAGCGCGCGATCCTCGACGCACTCGCGCAAAAGAAGTTGCGCAATTACGTCTGCGATTTTCCGAGTGCCGAGATGAGCGGCAGCGCCGTCAACGGAGCGAACGGTGTCATCGTCTTGCCGCATCTGGGCGCGTCGACCAAGGAAGCCGAGGACAACTGTGCGGCGATGGTGGTCGATCAACTGCGCGACTATCTGGAAGACGGCAACATCCAGAACGCGGTCAATTTTCCGGTTGCGCTCTCGCCGCGCGAATCGAGCTATCGGATTGCGATCGCCAACGCGAACGTGCCGAACATGCTCGGCCAGATCTCGACCGCGATGGCGAACGCGGGGCTGAACATCCACAACATGCTCAACAAGTCGCGCGGCGACATGGCGTATACGCTGGTCGACGTCGACAGCGAGGTCAGCGACGCGGTGATCGAATCGATCCACGCGATCGAAGGGGTGTTGTCGGTGCGTTACCTCCCCGCGTCAGTCGATGCGGGGGGATAGAAATGGTGATATGCATTGCGTATGCATACGCGAACCAACGCCGGATTGAAATTCATGCGCTCGGCTCTTGAATCTGCCTGATGCGTAACAACCGAGACGGCACGGCCATTTCGGCGCACAGCCTGCAGCGCTTTGTCGATGCGCAAGCGCCGGTGTACGAGGAGGTCTGCGCTGAGCTCGCTTCCGGCAAGAAACAGAGCCATTGGATGTGGTTCATATTTCCGCAACTGAGAGAATTGGGGCGCAGCGATACCGCAAGGTACTTCGGCGTAAACGGACGCGAAGAGGCAATTGCCTACTGGCGGCATCCCGTGTTGGGCCCGCGCCTGAGGGACTGTGCTCACCTGCTTCTCGCAGAGAGGCGACGAACAGCGTTCGAAATCTTCGGTTCGCCCGACAACATCAAGCTCAGATCGTGCATGACCTTGTTCGCCGCCGTCGCTCCCGACGAACCGACGTTCGATGAAGTTCTGAATAGCTATTTCAGCGCCGAGCGCGATCCGGCCACGCTGCGCCTGCTCGAATGAACGAGAAGGCGTGAGATCACTGAATGCAAACCATGTGGTTCCGTCGCGCCAAGGCACGTTTGGGTCAGCGAAACGCGGCCACGACTGCAAGGCGCCAGCCTCACTGCGTGGGAATTGGACCGGCGCGGTATCTCGCACCCCTTATTCGCCGACTCTGCCGGTGCGCTATTGATTCAGCGCGGCGAAATCGACATCGTCATCGTCATCGTGGGTGCCGATCGCGTGGCGGCCAATGGCGACGTCTGCAACAAGATCGGCACCTGCGGCAAGGCGCTCGCCGCGCACGACAATCGCGTGCCACTCTACGGCGCGCTGCCCTCACCGACGCCGGATCCGGCATTGGCATGCGGCGACGCAATCCCGATCGAGGCAAGGAGTCCCGACGAAGTACTCGTAACAGCGGGGCGCATCAGCTACGGACACGCAACGGCAATCGCGATTGCGCCGGCGGGCACGCCTGCAATCAACTATGTATTCGACGTCACCCCCGCACGGCTGATTCGGGGGCTCATCACCGAGGGCGGGATCGCCCAAGCAGATCGAGGCGCGACAGTCTAAAGCGACTAGGGTTCACCGCATCCCGCTATCGCACTCCAGTTCCACCGGTGCCGGCTTGGCCATCGGAAGCGTGACGGTCAGTTCGGGACAGCGCGGTATCTTGACGACCCCGACCACATGAAGCCGATAGCTGCCGGCGGGGGCGCGCATCGCGTACGCGCCCGCAGCGTCTGTCGTGGCCGAGGCCGCAACTCGGCCGGCGCTATCGCTCAGGCGCACTTCGACGCCCGCAAGAGGTGCACGGCAGAGATCGCCTTCGCGCTGCGCTCCGGCACAGGTCGGGCTGATCCACACCACTCCCGCGAAGGGATGGGTAGCACTGTCGGAGCAAGATGCCGCAAGAGGATTCATGAGGGCCGAAATAAGCATCACGGTAGACCCCCGCGGCGAGCGCATCGGCAGGATTCGCCGCTTTGGCATCATTCGATCCTTAAGAACTCAGACGGCTTCACAGTTTCGCTTGCGCCAACACACCGATTGGTCGCATGCAGACAATGAGAAAGGCGGACCGGCGCTGCGCGCTCGATCCGCCTGCGTGTTTGGCTGTCTCTGCAGTTTGCCGCAGACTCAGCCTCCTTGGCTGCTCAGACTGATGCGACCTTTTTGCGCCGCGCGGTCGCCCCGATTCCCAGCAGACCGGCGATCAGCAGGACGTAGGTCTCTGGCTCTGGCACAGCTAGCTTTGCGACGTTGATGGCGGCAATCCACGTCCCCCAAGACGATCCACCGCTTAGAGTGCACCCTGGTGTCGTCGCCGGCGAGCAGCCCGCCGCGTTATTCCAATGTTCGGCGTACTCTGCGATCGCCCAGAAAATCTGGCTGTCATTGGGATCCAGCGTAACGGCACTGTAATCACCCCAACGCTGCCGGCCAACCGCGGCTGCGCCCTCTACGCTGCCATTGTGGTAGTCGCCGACATCGCTTACGTGCAGGAGGAGTTCGTCGGATTGAAAGAGAAGACCCGACCCGTCGGTGTTGAAGACTCTCGCGAAAAAGCTGACGTTACCGTCCGCAAGCCCATCACCGTTGAGGTCAGTGGTCTGGAAGCCGGACCGGTTGTAACCGATCACCACTTGGCCGAACTTGTTCACCGCCAGAGACCCCTCGTAAAAATCGAAGTTGGGGTCGGTGATTGCGCCTTGCTGAATAACGGCATTGGTGAGCGCGTCCAGCACGAAATAACGCACTTCCGTATGCGTGCCGTTAACAGGCGTCGCGGTGTAGACAGAATAAATCTTGCCGTTCTGTTCCCACGAGCTGGCGCCGATGCGTTGATCGAGAGGATCGATGTTGCGCGTGCCGTCTGGTTGACGGGCGTTGCCGTTGGAGTTCGCGTAGTTGGCCAGGCCAAGGAGGGTGACTGGACCCTCCGTCGCGCCCGGCGTACCAGGGTTGTTGATGTTGTAGCGTATCGAATCATTCGCGAAGAGGCTAGCCGCAACCACCAGGCCCGAGTTTGGACCGGTGCCGTTCACGCCCTGAATGGCAAAACCACGGTCAGTGGCCGTACTTGTGAAAAACTGTTTCACGTTTGCCGCAGTGGGTGTGGCGCCGAACAGGTCGGCGCGGCTGATTACGTTCAGCGTTGTGCCGCTAAAACTATTAGTGGAACAGGCAGCATTGGTGCACGTGAAGTCGTTCGTGCCGATATATACGCCCTTGGCATCGATAGCCAACGTTGGGTAGTCCGCGACGCCGCCAAATGCGCCCCCGGCAAAACCGGTGAACTTGGTCGACTTCCACGGCCCCAACGCGTTCGACGTGGTCGAGACCGCGATCTGGATGTCGCTGATACTGGCGCCGAACTGGAGGGCGATCCACTTCTGCGACGGCGCGTCGTACATCACCCTCGCATCGCCGTTCAGGCCACCGGTCGCCCCGGCCGCAGCCCAGAACGTGTCGGCTCTAACCTGCGACTGTAGCGCCCCGGTTGATTTGTTATAGATGGCATAGACGCCGTTAGTCGTCTCCATGAACTGGCTTGCGCCGACTGCACCATGCGTGTCCGGAGGAATGAAGCTGCCGCCGGCCAACAGGTTTCTAAGGTCGAACTGCGAAACGCCCTTGAAGCTCAGCGCCGCTGTAGACGGGGCGTTCAAGGCAGGGGAATTCAAAGTGACCAAGCCTTTCGCGGTGGAGATGGGCCCTTGGGCCATCGCGCCCAGGCCATCGTCCGGGCCCAGATACTGCGGGCCGCCCTCAAACTCAGCATAATCGGGTTTGACCTGCGCCATCGCGAACGAAGCATTCAGCATCATCGCTGACGCGGCAACAAGGAACAGGTGAGACACCTTTAGTTTGGACAACTCAGGCTTGACAGTCGCAGAATGCTTGACCATTGGAATGGACCCCTAGAAATGTTAGTTCGGCCTCAGGCAATGCACTCGGCCCGGGGCTTTCGTTTTATGATTCGTTTAAATATTTAACAGCTAGGCCTGCCCAGCACGGCCTGATGGGACATTAGCAATATTGATACCAATTCCATAACCTGTTGAGTTATCAATAGAATTATTCTACGAACTTCCGCGAGTGTTTTAAAGTGTAAATTTGTCCGACGGCGACGGTCTCCTCGACCCTCGTTTGTTCCTGGAGGCTTTCATTGCCAATTTGACGGCCATCGGGTAAGGCGGGATCACTCTCGCCGCCCTCCAATAGACACCTCGGCCACCGTCGGGACGACTGGTCCCTTCGGCACATGGCCGCTCCAAGTGATCCAACTCGCCACCACAGCGGGTCAAACAGCGCCAGTCATGGCGTTACGCGCCATGTCTGGCGCCACGGCTCAACGCGCAACAAACCCCATCCGAAAGCTGAATTCGGATTGTCGGCCCGATGTCGAATCCTTTGGCATTGCGCTCATACGTCATCGTCGGGTTTGCCGCGTCACTTGAATTCGCGAGTCGCGAGCCGGCAGAACCAACTTTGCGCGTAGTCTCGATCCGAGATCGTCTCGAACCCCGCGATCGTCAGTTCGCCGCGCAGCATGCGGATGAGGGTGACATCACGCAAGGGCGGCAAGAGGTCTTCACGCTCGCCACGCAACGACGATCGCCTCCCCGCAGAAACTCGGAAACTTCATAGGACGAACACAAAACGGACTCCACGCGTACGCGATCGAGTTCGGCGTGGCAGGGACAGCGAGCACGGAGGCGGGTAAGGAAGGAGGCGCTAAACTGCACGTCGCCGGCCTCCTTACACTGACTGGCAGCGGAAAGAGCGGCTCGACTGAAGGGAGCAACAGTCGAATTAAGTTCGTGGTTCCGCTGGGCTTGCCGGAGGAGCCTACAACCGCTGCGGCCTTGTCTGAATATCGCGAGAAGCAGAAGCAGGCCCGCGAGGAAGCCGACGCGCGGATTCGGGCGCGGCCTGCCAACTGTTTAGGGTACTGAACGGTCCCTGGGGTAATACTCCGAATACCATTCACGCCGATCAACTGCTTACGAATCCTCCTTAACACATTGACTATTTGGTGCCGGCTGCAGGACTCGAACCTGCTACCTGATGATTACAAATCAACTGCTCTACCAGATGAGCTAAGCCGGCGACGGGGCGATTCTATCGGACGCGCTGCGACGCTGAAAGCGAACGCGCGCAAACGACAGCTACTTGACGATCGTCAAACGCGGCTTGCCTTTGGGTCCGTCGCCCGGAGGTTGGGGCTTGTCGACGTCTTCAACGATCTTGAGCGGTTCGCGAACACTCGGGGCGTCGCGCTCGGGCTGCTGGTCTTCATGCGTGGTGGACGCAGAAGCGGACGCAGGACCGGACTCCGAAGACGACGGCGCGGGTAGCGCGGGCACTTCATGCCCGCGAGCCGGTGCGGTCTCGGCGAGATCGAAGGCCATGCCGTGTCCGTTCTCGCGCGCATAGATCGCGCTCACGTTGGCGATCGGCACCGAGATCGCGCGCGCCTTGCCGCCGAAGCGCGCCTGGAACTCAAGCACCTCGTTGCCGATCTGCAGCTTGCTGGTCGCGAGTGCGCTGACGTTGAGCACAATCTCGTTGTTCTTCACGAACTCTTGGGGCACGCGCGTGTTCGCATCGACGTGTACCGCGATGAAGGGCGTGTAGCCGCTATCGGTGCACCATTCGAAAATGGCGCGGATCAGATAGGGCTTGGTGGACGGCTCGGACATTCGCAATAGCGTAACGTCAGCTCAACGCCGCATCACCTTCTCGGATGGTGTCAGCGCTTCGATGTAGGCCGGACGCGAGAAGATGCGTTCGGCGTACTTCATCAACGGCGCGGCGTTCTTTCCCAACTCGATGCCGTAATGACCCAGGCGCCAGAGCAGCGGCGCGATCGCCACGTCGAGCATCGAGAAGTCGTCGCCGAGCATGAACTTGTTTTTCAGAAAGACCGGCGCGAGTTGCGTCAGGCGATCTCGTATTCCCGCGCGCGCTTTCTCGTGCGCCTTCTCGTGACCCTTGGCCGCCACGTTCTCGAGCGTGCCGACGTGCACGAACAGTTCCTTTTCGAAGTTGAACAGGAACAGGCGCGCGCGCGCGCGCATGACCGGATCGGCGGGCATCAATTGCGGATGGGGGAAGCGTTCGTCGATGTACTCGTTGATGATGTTCGACTCGTAGAGCACGAGATCGCGCTCGACCAGAATCGGCACCTGACCATAAGGGTTCATCACCGAAATGTCTTCGGGCTTGTTGAAGAGATCGATGTCGCGGATCTCAAAGTCCATGCCCTTCTCGAACAAGACGAGTCGGCAACGTTGCGAAAACGGGCACGTCGTGCCGGAGTAGAGAACCATCATGTTGTTATTCCCAAAAGGCGAGGGCCGGGAAGCGCGGTTGCTTCCCGGCCCCTCGAGTGCATTACTTACTTGATGTCTTTCCAATAGGCGGCGTTCAAGCGCCAGGTCAGCACGAACGTCACGCCCAGAAACAGCAGCACCCAAACCCCGATGCGCCTGCGCGTTTCCTGCGCGGGCTCGGACATCCACGTGAGGAAGGCCGTGATATCGGCGGCCGCTTCGTCGTATTGCAGCGGCGTCATCGTGCCCGGCGTGACCTGCTCGAACTTCTCGAACTCGTGAACCGACTTGCCCGGATCGTGTTCGTCTTTCTTGTCGATGAACACCGCATTGCGCACGCCTTGCATCTGCCACAACACATCCGGCATTGCCGTATTCGGATAGACCAGATTATTCCAACCGGTCGGACGCGTGTCGTCTCTGTAGTAGGTGCGCAGATAGCTGTAGACGTAGTCCGCGCCGCTGCCTCGCTCACCCGACTTGGCGCGCGCGATCACCGACAGGTCGGGCGGCGCGGCGCCTAACCAGTCCTTCGCATCTTTCGCGGTCATCGCGACGCGCATCAGGTCACCGACCTTGTCGGTGGTGAAGAGAAGATTCTTCTTGATCTCGTCATCCGACAGACCGATATCAGCGAGACGGTTGTAGCGCATCGACGATGCGCTGTGGCAGTTCAGGCAATAGTTGATGAACAGCTTCGCGCCCTTCTGCAACGCGGCCTGATCGTTCGTCAGGTCGGGCGCCCGGTCGAGCCGATATCC
>JBBSEF010000053.1:0-20284 GCA_038240015.1 Burkholderiales bacterium | reverse complement strand
TCGGTTGCCTTCAGAACCGATTTCTCGCTCGAAGCCTCGCTCGTCGACGAGGGCTTCGAGATCTCTACCGATGCGATCGGCGGTGACGCGACGTCGCTGTTAGCGCTCGTCGATGCGCCGGGTGATGCGCCAAGCCCGGCGCCCGGAGTCATCGTCGGCAAGGAGCCTGAAGGACGCAGCGGACCTTTGCCGGCATCGGGTATGTCGCGGGGAACGCCGCGTCGCCCTTCGAACGGCGCGTCGCGATCGGGGATCTGAACGGCGATGTCGTCAGCCGGCGGCGGTTGCGTGCGATCGAACAGCATGGGCACGAAGACCACCGCAGCGAGGGCCAACGCGATCGCACCGATCAATCGGCGGCGCGCGCGCGTCTTCGCGGCTTGCGCCGGATCGAGCGGCACGCCATCGGCCGTGTCGTCCGCCAAGGGTTCCATGGTCGCGCGTACATTGGAACTGCGGCGCGAACTGCGCGCCGAACGTCGCAGCGATTCGAACGGAACCTCATCGGCGCGAGCCGGTTCGACTGGGTCTTTGTTCCGCGAGAAAAAGGACATGGCGCTACGGTCAGGGGATTCGGCCTGCATCACTGGAGGCACGCGGCGAAGCACGCGCCTTGATGACACCGGCGACCGTGTGGAACGAACCGAAGGCCACGATTCTATCATCGGGCCCCGCGGACTCCATCGCTGCGACCCATGCGTCGGCGGGACTGGTGAAGGTCCTTACTTCAGCGAGTTCGTCGGCGGGTTCGTCGGCGCTGCGTCGCTTCCCGGTCGCAGCCTTCATCGCTCCCGTCGCCGCCGCGAGTTCCGCTGCGAGGTGCTCCGCGGTCGCCGCGCGAGCCAGCGGCAAGCCCGTCATGAACCAGCGATCGACGCGGCCAACCATCGGCCCGACGATGCCGGCAATGTCCTTGTCCTTCATCGCACCAAAGATCGCAAGCGTGTAGGGGAAGTAGCCCATGCCGTCGAGGTTGTGGGCGAGAGCGCCTGCGGCTTGCGGGTTGTGCGCGACGTCGTAGATCACGGTCGGCCTTCCCGGCAACACTTGAAAGCGGCCCGCGAGTTCGACCGTCATCAAGCCGGTGCGCACGGCCTGCTGCGCAACCGGCAAGCGATCGCGCAGCGCGCTCAAGGCGGCGAGAGCGGCCGATGCGTTGAGCAGTTGGTTCGCGCCGCGCAACGCGGGATAGGCGAGGCTGGCCCGGCGCTGACCTCGGGCCGTGAAGTTCCACTGCTGACGATCGCCTGAATAATTGAAGTCGCGGCCGATCAGCCACAGATCGGCGCCGATCTTTTCGGCGTGTGCTGTCAACGATGCGGGCGGGTCGGGGTCCGCGCAGATGGCAGGACGACCCTTGCGAAAGATGCCGGCCTTCTCGAAGCCTATCGCGTCGCGGGTGCCGCCGAGATATTCAACGTGATCGATCGCGATGCCGGTCACTACCGCGCAGTCGGCATCGATCAGGTTGACGGTATCGAGCCGGCCGCCGAGGCCGACTTCGAGGACCACGATGTCGAGCGGCTTCTTCGAGAACAGACGCAGGATCGCGAGCGTCGTGAACTCGTAGTAGGTGAGCCCGACCTCGATGTTTGCGGCGGCGTCTCCAATTCGCGCCGCTTCGACCGCTTCGAATTGCTCGATCAATTCGGCATCGCTCGCTTCGACGCCATCGATGCGCGCGCGCTCGTTGAACCGAAGAAAATGCGGCTTGATGTAGAGGCCGACGCGATAGCCCGCCGCGAGCAGTATCGATTCGAGCATCGCGCAGGTCGAGCCTTTTCCGTTGGTTCCGCCGACCGCGATGATCGGAATATCCAGCGTGAGATGAGTGCCCAGACCCAGACGATCGGCAACCTCGCGCGATCGATCGAGCCCCATCGCGATCGACTGCGGATGCAAGGCCTCGACCGCCAGCAGCCATTCGTCGAGCGTGCGCGGATTCATTTCAAAACAAGGGACGACCGACGGGTTGCCCTGCAGCTACCGTCGTCCCCGCGAATGCGGGCACCCAGCGACGTGCCAACGACACTGGATTCCCGCGTACGCGGGAATGACGGATCAGACGGGACCGCGCCGCGTTCAGACCGCGTCGGCGCCGGTCTCGCCGGTGCGAATGCGCACCACCGCATCGACGGTGGTCACGAAGATCTTGCCGTCGCCGATCTTGCCGGTGCGCGCTGCCGCGACAATCGAATCGATGGTTCGTTGGGCCGCGTCGTCGGTGACGATCACTTCGATCTTGACCTTGGGCAGAAAGTCGACGGCGTATTCGGCGCCGCGATAGAGCTCGGTGTGGCCCTTCTGCCGCCCGAAGCCCTTGACCTCCGTGACGGTGAGGCCCGTGATGCCGACGGCGGCCATCGCCTCGCGCACTTCATCGAGCTTGAACGGTTTGATGATCGCCGTAATGCGTTTCATGGTCAGACCCTTGGGCGTGGAATGTCGATGGACATCAAGCTTCAAAACGGTTGGTAACAGGATAACGCCAGTCACGGCCGAACGCGCGCTGCGTGATGCGAATGCCGACCGGTGACTGCCTGCGCTTGTATTCCGACAGCTTGATCAGGCGCGCGACGCGCTCGACATCGGCCTTTGCATATCCGGCCGCGATGATCTCGGCCGCGCTCTGATCTTCCTCCATGTAGCGCCGCATGATGCCGTCGAGTATTTCGTAGGGCGGCAGCGAATCCTGGTCGGTTTGATCGGGCCGCAGCTCGGCCGATGGCGGCCGCGTGATGATGCGTTCTGGGATCACGTCTCTGCGTGTTCCCGCTGCGCCAAACGCGTCGCTGCGATTGCGCCACGCGCACAGTTCGTATACCAGCGTCTTGGCGACGTCCTTGATCACGGCGAACCCGCCGGCCATGTCGCCGTACAGCGTGCAATAACCGGTCGCGAGTTCGCTCTTGTTGCCGGTGGTCAGCACGATGCGGCCGCTCTTGTTGGACAAGGCCATCAACAGCGTCCCGCGCACACGCGCCTGGATGTTCTCCTCGGTCGTGTCTTCCGGCAGGCCTTCGAACTGGGGCGCGAGCTGCGCGCGAAACGCATCCAGCATCGGCGCGATCGCGATCTCGTCGTAGCGCACGCCGACTCTCCCGGCCATGTCGCGCGCGTCGATCCACGAGATGTCGGCGGTATAGCGCGACGGCATCATCACGCATCGCACGCGCTCGGGTCCGAGCGCGTCGACCGCGATCGCGAGCGTCAGCGCGGAATCGACACCGCCCGACAAGCCGATGATCACGCCTGGAAATCCGTTCTTGACGATGTAGTCGGCAACGCCGAGAACCAGCGCGCGATAGACCTGCTCGGCGAGCGGCAGGTCCGCGGCAATCGCCGCTTCGCGCGGGACCGCGCCGTCGAACTCGAACACCTCGACGGACTCGACGAAGTCCTTCATCTGCGCGACGACACGGCCCTGGCGGTCGAGCACGAACGATCCGCCGTCGAACACCAGTTCGTCCTGGCCGCCGACGAGATTCGCATAGACCAGAGCGAGCCCGGAAGGCGTGACGTTCGCGCGCATCACGTCGTGACGTTGCGCGAGCTTGTTGACGTGATACGGCGATGCATTCGGAACGAGCAGCACCTCGGCGCCCGCAGCGCGCGCTGCGGCAGGTACGCGGGGAAACCAGATGTCCTCGCAGACCGCGACGCTGAAGCGCGTTCCCTTCACGTCGAACACGCAGGTCTCGACGCCGGGATTGAAATAACGCACTTCATCGAACACGTCGTAGTTCGGCAGTTCGCGCTTGTGAACGATGCCGACGCGATGCCCGCCGCGCCACACCGACGCGGAGTTGTAGCGCTTGCCATCCGAAAGCGAGGGATGACCGATCACGCAATGCAGGTCCGCAAACGCCGCAAGCCGCGCGACCAGTGCGGCGAGAGCCTCGTCGCTTCTCGCATACAATGCCGGACGCAGCAGTAGGTCCTCCGGCGGATAGCCGGTCAGCGCGAGTTCCGGGGTGACGACGATGTCGGCCCCGCGCGATGCAGCCGCCTGTGCCGCGTTGAAAATCTTTTCTGCGTTGCCTTCGAGATCGCCGACCGTGCAGTTGATCTGCGCGATCGCGACGCGAATGACGCGGTCGTTCGGTGATGGGTTCAAGCAGACATCCTGTCGCTCGCGGTTGTCATGAAGGTGTCGGCTCGCGTTCAATCACGACCCGCATCGAGCCTCGTCTCCAAGTGAATTATCACACGCGCATCATCACCGACCTGGCCGAGATCGGACCCGCTAGCTGGGACGCACTCGTGCACGCCGAGGCAGTCGATCGTTCTCCTGCATGCGACATCAATCCCTTCCTCCGCTACGATTTTCTCGCGGCTCTGCACGAGACCGGCTGCGCCGATTTCGAATCGGGCTGGGCGGTCGAGTACCTCACGCTATGGAACGATGACGGTGCGCTCGCAGGCGCCGTGCCGCTCTATCGCAAGTTCCATTCGTACGGCGAATACGTTTTCGATTGGGCGTGGGCCGACGCGTATCGGCAGCATGGGCTGGCCTACTACCCGAAGCTCTTGTCGGCGATTCCGTTCACGCCGGTGACCGGGCCACGGTTGATCGCATCGGATCGGACCACGCGCAGCGCGCTCGCGCAGGCAATGCTCGCGTACGCGCGTGCAAGTGATGTCTCGTCGCTGCATGTGCTTTTCCCAGAGGACGACGACGAGGTCGATGCTCTTGAAGCTGCGGGCTGCATGCGCCGCGACGGCGTGCAGTTCCACTGGACCAACGCCGGCTTCGCGAACTTCGATGCGTTCGTAGATACGCTGGCAAGAAAGCGCCGCAAGAACATTCGCGCCGAGCGCCGAAAGGTTGTCGAAGCGGGCGTGCGGATGCGTAGAGTCGAAGGCGGCGATGCGACCGACGCCGACTGGCGTTTCTTCACGCGCTGCTACAACAACACCTATCGCGCGCACTACTCGACGCCTTACCTCAGTCTCGCATTCTTCCGGCGCATCGCGAAAACGATGCCCGAGAATTTGCTGCTCGTCATCGCCGAACTGGACGATGCAGATGCGGACACGAATGGCGCGCGGCCGATCGCAAGCTCGCTCGTCGTCTTCAATGAGCACACGCTCTACGGCCGCTATTGGGGAGAGATTGAGCACGTGCCCTGCCTGCATTTCGAATGCGCGTACTACCAGCCGCTCGAATTCTGCATCGCACGCGGCATACGTTTCTTCGAGGGCGGCGCGCAGGGCGAACACAAGATGGTGCGCGGCTTTCTGCCGGTGAAGACGCGCTCGATGCACTGGCTCGCGCATCCCGCCTTCGCTGACGCGGTCGAACACTTTCTCGCGCGCGAGACGCTCGGCATCGCGAACTACGTCGACGAACTCAACGAGCGCGATCCGTTCAAGACCGACTGCGCAGGCGTGGGTGGTGCGCAATGAAGCCCGCTGACATCGTGCTCACTCTGGTGGTCGTCGTGATCTGGGGCGCGAACTTCGTCGTGATGAAACTCGGGCTCGAGGTGCTGCCGCCTCTGTTGTTCACGTTCCTGCGCTTCTTGTTCGCCGCGCTACCGTTGGTGTTCTTCGTGCGCCGGCCCGCCGTGCCGTTGCGCCTGCTCGCCGCTTACGGACTCGCGCAATTCGCTATCCAGTTCGCGCTCTTGTTCGGCGGCATGAAGCTCGGCATGCCGGCGGGATTGTCATCGCTGGTGATTCAGTTGCAGGCTTTCTTCACGATAGGGCTCGCGGCGCTGATGCTCGACGAGCGGCCACGCGCGGTTCAACTCGCGGGCGCCGCGATCGCATTAGCGGGCATGGGACTGGTCGCGATTCACATCGAATCGAGGACGACGTTGATCGGCCTGGCGATGGTGATCGCGGGCGGCGTCTCCTGGGCGTTCGGCAATATCTACACGAAGCGCATCGCACTGTTCGCGCAAGCGAGCGAAGTGAAAGTGGAGGCGCTGCAAATCGTCGCGTGGGGCAGTCTCGTCGCAGTGCCGCCGCTCGCGCTCATGTCGTTGATCGTCGAGGGTCCGCAAGTTATTCATCACGCGCTCATCGCAATCGACTGGCGCATTGCCGCCGCAGTGCTGTTCAACTCTTACATGACGACCATCTTCGGATTCGGCGCGTGGTCGGTGTTGATGCGCCGATATCCCACCGCGACCGTCGCGCCGTTCACGCTGCTGGTGCCAATCGTGGCCATGGGATCGGCTGCGATCTTCCTCGGGGAAACCATGCACTGGTGGGCGCTCGTGGCGGGCGTGCTGGTGCTCGCGGGGCTGGCGATCAATCAGTTTTCGGCGATGCGGCCCTCGTCGCTTGGCGTTTCGGCGCGTTGAGGGCGGCGGGTGGGCGATGCCATCTGCAAACCCATCGTGTCCGAAAACGGCTAGTCAAAAGTCGGATGCAAGCGGCGCGATCGTCCTCTACTTCACACTCTTCTTCTTCGCCTTAGCGCGTGTCGGCTTCGTCCTGCCCTCGTAATTCTTCACGCCCTCGAGAATTTCGCGCACGGCCTCGTCCATTCCGCCCCAGCCCGCGATCTTGACCCACTTGCCCTTCTCGAGATCCTTGTAGTGCTCGAAAAAGTGCTGGATCTGCGCGAGACGCTCGGGCTGGACGTCTTCGGGCTTCTTCCAGTGCTTGTACCAGGGAAGCACCTTGTCGATCGGAACCGCGAGCACCTTCGCATCGCCGCCCGCTTCGTCGGTCATCTTCAAGACGCCCAGCGGTCGGCAACGCACCACCACACCATGCACCAGAGGAAACGGCGTGACGACCAGCACGTCGACCGGGTCGCCATCGTCCGACACGGTGCGCGGGATGTAGCCGTAGTTGCATGGGTAATGCATCGCCGTACCCATGAAACGATCGACGTACATCGTGCCGGTTTCCTTGTCGACCTCATACTTGATCGGGTCGGCATTCATCGGGATCTCGATGATGACGTTGAATTCGCGGGGCAGGTCGTTGCCTGCGGGGACGTTGTCGAAGCTCATGGATGTGGGAGAAGATTGAGGCGCTCGCCGCGCGGGACTGAGGCCGCCAAGTATACGAAAACAACCTGACAGGGAGTGTCATGGACGAGAAGATACGAGTCCTTTCATTGGACGGTGGGGGCTCGCATGCGGGCATCATGGCGCGCGCGCTCGGCGCGATTTATGAACCCGACATGCCGGGACGAGAGATCGTCAAGAAATTCGATTTCATCGCCGGCAATTCAGCGGGCAGTATCGTGATGACGGAACTGTGCTGCAACTACACACCGCTCGAAATTGCGGCGCTATACGATGACCCCGCGTCGACCAGGAAACTGTACAGCCCCAAGTGGTATGCATTCATTCCCTTTGTGCGAGCGCTGCCCTTCATTGCGCTCTATTCGAGTACGGGAAAACACAAGGTCCTGCGCGACCTCTTCGACAGCAAGCAAGAAGGTGCGTCGAAGATCCCGATGAAAGACTGGCCGAGCATGATGGGTTGCAGCAAGACGAATTTGCTGGTTTCGGCTTTCGACTACGACAAGCGGCGCGCAACGTTCTTTCGTTCCAACCTGGCTAGCCTTGCGGGGAGTTCGAGTCCTGCGAACGACGTGCCGCTTGTCGATGCGGTGCATGCGTCGACCAACGCGCCGATCACCTACTTCGACAAACCCGCGCTCGTCGGAGGCCGACGTTATTGGGACGGCGCCCTTGGTGGCTACAACAATCCCGTGCTGGCCGCGGTCGTCGAGGCGCTCGCGAACCGGCCGCACGAAGCAGATCAGATCCGTGTGTTGAGCCTCGGCACTCGGGCGGAAGCGTTGCCGCAACCGCCCGCTAAAGGGGCCGAGCCGCCATGGGGCGAACCTCGACCGAGCACCTGCACGATCGAGGCGATCAAGCGTGCGTCCAGTGCCGTACTCGACGAGCCGCCCGACGTGGCCAGCTTTCACGCGTACCTGGCATTGCGCCAACCCCTGCCTCAAAAACCGATGACGGTTGCCAACGGCAATGTGGTTCGATTATGTCCGCTGCTCAGGCCACATTGGAATGCACGGGCGGGCCGCTGGGAACCGCTGACCGGCATCACGGCCGAAGAGTTCAAGGCCATGACCCGCCTACGTTCCGACGCGATGAAGGCCGATGAAATCGCGACGATTCGAAAGATCGCCGACCGCTGGATCGCCGGCGACATCCCGAACCAGCCAATACGGCGCGGCGAACATTCCTTTTGCGACATCGGGCACGACACGTTCGCCGAGGCCGCCGCCCATTGGCATCGGATATCTTGAACTCCTTACTCGGCCTGCAAAGCCAAGCCGTTCGATGTGTTTTCAAATCCGATCGATATCGTTCAACCGCCATTCGAATTTGAATGCACCAACGCGAACGTGGCGGTCTCCAATTCTTTCCCGGCTGCCGCGGGTACGAGCGTCGGCGCGCGCACCGGTTCTAATTGGGGCGTCGCTACGACGGCGACACCCGGGGGCGGCGCACCGTGCGACTTCTCTCCGACGCGACAGAGGAACCTCAACGCAGCCGCACCCGGCATGAAGAAATAGCCGCCGCCTCGAACCGTCACGAGGTCTTTGATCGGGCCGATTTTCACGATTCCTCTGGGCGTGGGAATCGAAAACATTCCTGCCGGCCCGATCAACGGATCAGTCTCGCCCTCGAGTGAGTTCATGTCGCGGTTGAGCATCCATGACTTCTGCACGAACTCGTATTGACGCTCGATATCGGCGTTCAGGCACATGAACATCAAACCCAATTTATCGACCTGCTTTACCTCGTCACTTCTTTCGCCGTAAGGGCGGCCCACGCGCAGGATCCGATGCCGATTGACGGAATCGATTTCCTCTTGCGATCCGGGAAAGCGCGTGTCGCGCGGGTTGGCGCGGCGGATATGTGCGCCCAGCGGACAAGCAAGACCCTGCGGATCTTCGATACCGAATCGAAAACTGTTGTCCATGGTCGACTCGTCGCCGCCCGGTATCATGGGATTGCGAACCAGCGGACTGCCGTCTTTCCATCGCCCCATCAGCTTGGCCGCGATCGCGGGCTCGATGTCTTTCGCCGTGACCGATCGCGTGTAAAGACTCTTTACTCGAATGGGGTTCGAGGCGGTCGCGGGCTGGATGACCTCCTTCGGGTCGCCCCACACGATCGCTGCCCCACCGTTGCCTGCCGAGACGACGAATTTCTTGAAGACTATTTCCGACTGTTGTTTGAGCATTTCCTCCCATCGGTCGACGTGTTGCTCGAGATGACGAACCACGAGAAAAGTACCGTTGGCGCCAAGGTCGCGACGACCGCTTCCTTCGTAACGTGAAAAATCAGGTCGCGCGCGCAACGGATCGATGTCTTCGTCGGCAAGCGTGTGGTCTGGGTCGAGCGTCGCATCGATCAAGGGCGTGGGCGGCATGAGGCCTAGGTTGTCGGGATAACCCAATATGATCTCGCCGGGATGGACCCGATCGTTGTGTGCGGTACGCCGTTCGGAACGCCGCAAGCCGATGATGACCGGTTGGGATATCCCGTCTGCGAAGCCGAAATGCTCGGTGCGATAGATCGGCCCCGTTGCCCGGCCATAACATTTATCGGACGCAACACTGCGCTTGTCCTCATCATCCGCAGTCGGTCGACAGAGGACTTTCGAGTGTACGAACGACAGACCCTTTGCCGATGGGCCCTGAAAAAGAATTCGCTCCTCGTCAGTGACGTCCTGCAGGGTCGCTCCATAGATGACGAGGAACACGTCGGCGGTTTTGTCGGTCCCGTCTTTTTTCTTCGAACCCCAGCTCCATTGCGACGGATCGTCATCGCCAATCGCACGCGCTCTTTCGTCGGTCCACATGCCTTCCTGGAACGGAACCGGAAACGTGTCGAGCGAGTTATCGGGGATGTCCAGTTTCTCGAGTCCCCCCGCCGATAACGCCAACGCGACCGCCCGGGTCTGGCCTGGCAGCAATTCGCCGAAAGTCACTTCCTTGCTGACCCGCGTCAACCAGGCGCGACGCTCGGTTGCATCGTCGGACAGCAGGATCATGTGGCAACTCGCAAACGGCAACCGCGACAAGCCGCCGAACACCAGCGTCTGAATTTGATTGGTTGCCAACGTGCCCGGGGGGCGCGGCTGCGATCCGAACAATGACAGCCAGTCGCGCGCATCGGCATCGGTCTGCGCCGACGCGATGCCCTGCCGAATCGCTGCATTGATCCGTATGCGCGCGTTGGTCAGATCGGGATAGGCCGAATACCAAAAGCGCGTCGGCATCTGTTGGCGGCGCGCCCAGCGCACTAGTCGATCGCGATTTTTCGCGCCCTCGTCGGTCAGATTCCTGGTACGCGGGAAGCCGACGCAATTGCTCCACAGTCCGGTGACGCCGTCGGGCGAGTCGGCGACGAAATCGCCGACGTAGGATTCCCAAGTCCCATCGAAGTTCGACCAGAAGATCAGGCGCCCGCGGAACCACGGCGTCTTGGGGTCGGGGATCCATAGCCATCGCGCGGAATGGATCACGCCGTTCTTTCCAAGAAACCCGGGGCGGCTCACGAACGGGTTCGCACCGATCTTCGTCAAGATGTAACGCAATGCGAGTCTGCGCAGCATGCCGGGCTTGATCGTGGAGACCGTGAACATGTGGTTCTGCGGTGTGAGGTTTTCCACCTTCATGAGTGCACGCACGTCCTTCCGGTAAGGCGCGTGGTCGTCGATGGGATCGTCCAGCTCCTTCTTCTTCAGCCGAAAGTGTGCGGCGATCACCACGATCGCGGTCGCTAGGGCGATCGCGACCGACGTGAGGAAGGACCACAGCAACGCGTCGCCGAACGAGTCGAGGACCGCGATCGCGACGAACGTGGTCGCGACCAGCGCAATGAGCGGGTATTGTCGCGGCCGTCGCAAAAGCCACACGATCGGAACGAGGATCAACAACAGTCCCGATTTCGACAAGGTCCAATCGAGCGGAATCAGCAGACGCCAGTCGAGCGCAGGCGGGTACCCGACCGCACCGTCCACGTCGATGCGCTTGACCCAGAAAAAGCCAATCAAGATCGCCGTCAGCAGGATGAAGAGCGGCCACAGCAACTTGTGCGCAATCGAGAGGATCGCTTGGAGATCCTTGCCGACCGGCGCGGCGTGCAGCACGGGCGTGGGCTCGGCGGCGAACGCCCACTTGGTGGGCTCAGGGTTCTTCGAATCCCACAGCCAGTTGCGGACCAGGTCGAGCCGCTGCGTCGGCGAACTGTTGAGCCATACGCTGTCCTTGGTGCTGCGCTGCTTGCCGATCCACTCGTCGACACTGTGCGCCAGGTTTTTTTCCGCGATGATCCGTTCAACCGTCATCGCGGGCGATCCGTCATGCACCTGACCCAAGGCCATGCCCCACTCGTCTCCGATGTCACGGCGATTCTTGAACATGAAGCGCGCAAGCTTGACCTCGTTCGATTCGGCGGCGCCCGTCAGGCGTTGCATCAGCGTTGGTTTGCTCCACTCGACGCCCGCGGTGTCGAACACCTGGACGAGCAAGCCTTCGAGAGCCGCGGCAACGAGCTGCAGCGTTTCGGTGGCGCCGGTATCGGACGAGACTTCGATCATCAGATACGACGTGTTACCGCGCGATGGCAGCGGCGGTTCATTTTCGGGATCCATCGGTGAACGCGGGCCGACCACCGCCATGCTCAGGAAATGGATCAAGCGAAAGGGTTTGGGACGATCGTGTTTGCTCGTGTTGACCTGTTCCAGCGCATCGATCCAATTCTTGTTCGGTCGATTGCCTTTATTCGGTTGCGCCGCATCGGTCAGCAGTTCCTCGACTTTTCCCCAATCGCCCTTGAAAGGAACGACGACCGTGACGAAGCCATTGGCTCTCATGACACATTCCCCCTCGAGGCCTCGTCGAGACCGACCGTACTCAGTCTTGCCTTCGACGAAATGCAGAGCTCGACGGGCATCGCGCCGCGCAGCCGCGTTCGCGATGCACGCTTGAGTTCGCACCTTTTTTGCAGCAGCGCTTTGAAGGTCTGCGTGATGTGCGCGCGTGCGATCAACAGCCCCGCGCAGGAATGCATGCCGAAGCCGAAGTGCAGGTGGTCGGATTTAGGCCGGGTCCAGTCGAATTTTTTCGGCTCGGCGATGCGTAGCGGGTCGAACATCGACGCGAACGTCAGCACCCACACGGTGCTGCCCGCCTTGATCCGCGTCGCACGCGGCGTTCCCTCGGCGAGTACGTAGTCTTTCTCGCACTTCCTGAACGGACCCGGGTTGATCGGCATGAAGCGCAAGGCTTCGAAGAGTACGCATTCGAGCCGAGCATCGTCGCCCGTGTTGGCGGCTTTCTCGGCTTCGGCAAGAGCTACCGGTTTGTCGAGCAACACCTCGAGGATATGTCCGGCCGCCAACGTGTTGTTCGGTATGAACGCGACGATCATGCCCATCAGGAATGCGTGAATCTGCTTGAAGTCTTTATCGCTCAGAGTGCCATCGGCAGATCTGTGACTCGCGACAAACTTCGCAACGACGGTGTCGCTGCCGCTGCCGCTCGGCTGCGCTTCCTCACCACGGATTGCCTCCCTGACGTAGCGGCGAAAATAGGCAGTGGCCTCGTTCGCATAGTCATTCGGAATGATCGGAGGGCTTCCGAAAAGGTGTCCGCTGGTCGTGAACGTCGCGTACGCGAATTTCAACGGATTGTCTCCGACCGACACGCCGAAGTACTCAACGCAAATGTGCAGGGCAACCTTGGTGAAGAGGTCACGGACCGCATCGAACGTCGGACCCGCGTCATGTACGCATTGCGCGGCGCATTTGGCCGCCAACGGCAGGACCTTGGTCGCGATGTCCTTGCGCGGGAAGGCGCGCATCACGCGGGTCAGTTGCTCGTCGTGCTGCATCTGATCGTCGTAGCCGAGGATGAAGGCGGTACCAGTCCCCTCGCCATCGTTCAGGCGCGCTATCTCGGCAGCTGCAGGCACTTGGAAGACGTCCGGGCGACTCAGTACTTCGATCACTTCGTCGTAGCGACCGACGAATCTCCAGAAAAGCTTCGGCGCCGGCAATGCGCGCACGATCCATAGAACCCATTGCGGCGGCGTGATGAGCAGCCTCGTTATGAAGTCCGGGAGTCCTTTCGGCTTCTCCCATTTATTCCAGGACCGCGTTTCCGGTTGGTCCGCTTGCGCAGGCACATGCGCGGCACCGCGCGCAACCGGGTGCGCCGCTTGCAATACGGGAGATGCACTGTATTCCTGCTCCATCAGATGGGTCATGTCCAACCTCTCGGTCAAGTCGTGGCCGCAAGGATCTCTTTTACGCACTCCAAGTCGGCAGGCGCGCGTTGCCGATCCGACGATGCGAGCCCATCGAGCAGGCGCCTGCCCTCGTCGTTCGCGCCGCGCCTGGTCAGCAACGCGGCCAGGTCGCGCGTGGCGCGCAACTCCCACAGCATCGCGCCTTGCCGGCGCGCGATGTCGAGCGCATGCCGGAACGCCTCTTCAGCTGCGGCCTCGTCATGCATTGCTCGCAGGATCGTGCCGTGGACACGGTGGATCTCGGCGGCGTCCCAGCACTGCCAGGTCGAGTCCATCACGGCTATTGCTTCTTCGATCAACGCCAATGCCTCAGCCGTCTTTCCTGCGCGAGCATGCATTTCGGCCGACATGCGCAGGAACCCCGACACGTAGAGCACCGTGCCAGCGGCCCGATAAGCGGCCAGTCCGCTCGCGAGCAGGGGAAACGCGGTTTCGTTGCGGCCCAGCGCGACCAGACAACAACCTCTGAGGATGATCGATATCGCTTCGTAATAGGCGATGCCGTTGTCGGCCAGCACGACCTCGAGTTCGTCGACCTGTCGCAACGCATCCGACGGCGAACCGATCGTCAGCGTCACGAACGCGCGGCCGCTCAATGCGTGCGCGAGCGTATACAAGTGCCCGATCTGCCGCGCTTCGTGGATCGCCGTGTCGCAGCACTTGTTCGCGTCGGCGAATCGGCCCATGCACATCAGCGACCACGCTCGATAGAGCAACAAGACGACTCTCGAATCGTCGACCGTGAACGCAGCGTACATCGCGCGGCGCGCAGGATCGTAGAGAGCGAGCCCGGCGTCAAGATCGGCAATGGCTTCGGAAAACTCACCGAGAAAATAGCGTGTGCAGCCGCGAAAACGATAACCCATCAACGGCCAGATCGGATCCGAGCGATTCACGCCGCGCTCGTAGACTTCGTTGGCGAGCCATTGTGCCGCCGGGAAATCGGCGCGCATCAGCGCGTGCGTCCACAGCCCGTGCATGACCGCAAGCGTCTGCGGCGGATCGGGCAGCCGCGCGCAAAGAGCCTGGGCCTTCCTGAATGTGTCGCCGGTACTGGCCACCGCATAGCCTTGCGTCGCTATCAGCGCCATTCCGATGGCGATCGTCAGGTCGAGTTCACATTGACGACGCCATGGCGTGTCTTCGACTTGGGCAATGAGCGCCTCGCCATGACGCAGGTGGCCGAGCGCTTCGGTCGTCGCCGATCGCCTGAGCGATTGATGGCCGGCGCGCAGCCAGTAGCCGACGGCCTTTTCGATCACCCGCGCTTCCGTGTAGTGCCACGCCAGCACTTCGGGGTGGTTCTCGGATATGCCGGGGTCGCTGTGCTCCAGCGCCGATGCGATACGCGTATGAACCATGTGGCGCTTGTCCCGGTTCATGATGGCGTGCGCCGCATCGCGAATCAGGGCATGTTTGAACGCATAGTTCGACGGGCTTCCTTTTTGTTGCGTCAGAATCCCCGACGCGACGAGACTGGCAAGAAGCGCGTCGAGATCGTCTTCGCGATCAGCGACCATGCGCAACAGGTCGCTTGAAAATTCCCGTCCGATGGCCGATGCGAGCTGCGCGATCTCTCGCGCCGGGCCGAGCCGATCGAGGCGGGCGAGCAACGAGGCCTGCAGCTGGAAAGGGAGTTGCCATTCGTCTCTCCCTGCATGCGCCGCCGACCTGAGAATTTCGCTCTCGACAATCGCCTTGGTCACTTCTTCGATGTAGAGCGGCAATCCATCGGTGCGCGCGACGATCTCCGCGACCAGTCGCGGCGTCAGGAGATGATCGGCCGCAACCATGTGAACCAGCGCGGCGCTCATCTCGGTCGACAGCGGCGCAAGCTGCATCTGCGTGACGTTGGGACGACCGAGCCACGCCGGCTGAAACTCCGGACGCGCCAACACCAGGACCAGAACGGGGATATTGCGCAGCCGACTGAAGCCCTCTTCGATCAACACGCGCGACGTGTCGTCGCTCCAGTGCGCGTCTTCGTAGATGACCAGCGCGGGTTTCTTGCGCGCGGCGCGCTCGATCTGCGACAGCAGCGCATGCAGAGTTCGATTGCGCCTGGATTGCGGGCTCAACGTCGCGATCGATGCCCCGCGGCCGTGCTTCAAGTTCAGCAACTCGGCCAGCAGCGCGAACTCCTCGATGCTGGGCTCGTTCAGAATGCCGGCGAGTTTGGTCAGCTTCGATTCTTCGGTATCGTCGCGCGTGAATCCGGCTGCTTGTTCCAGAAAAACGATGAAGGGATAGAACACCGAGCCCTGCCGATAGGGCGCGCAGGCGAATCGAAGGACCTGGCAAGAATTCTTGTCGACATCCGCCGCGATCGACGCCGCCAATCGCGATTTGCCGATACCCGCTTCGCCGCTGATCAGCACCGCGGCGCCGTTGCCGCTGCTCGCTGTGCGCCAGCGGGTCAAAAGCGTCGCCCGAAAACTGTCGCGAGCGAGCATCGGCGTAGCGATGACGCCGTGCCGCGCTTCGAAACGGCTCGCGACTCTTTTTGTATCGAGCGCCTGCCAGACTTCGACGGGGCTTGCGATTCCCTTGAGCCGATGCAATCCGAACTCTTGCCACTCGAACAACTCGCCGAGCATGCGCCGCGTGCTTGCGTCGACGAGCACTGTATCGGGTCGGGCAAGCGCCTGGAGGCGTGCAGCCATGTGCGCCGCCTCGCCCGCGATGTCGAGCGTTCCGGGCACGACCGCCGCGTGCAGGTTGCCCACCACCACCACGCCGGTGGCGATGCCGATACGGATCTGCAGGCAAGCGGACCCGGCGAGCCTGCGTGCCTTGACGCGTGCAATCGTCGCGAGCGCCGCATGGACGGCCCGTTCGGCGTCGTCTTCATGCGCTTCGGGATAACCGAAATACACGAGCGCGCCGTCGCCGATGTACCGCGCCACGTAGCCGCCGAACTCACCGACCGACTGCGATACGACTCGATAGAAGTCCTCGATGGCGTCGTTGAGATCCTCGGGATCGGCCTGAGTCGCAAGTGCGGTGGAGTCCACCAGATCGCAGAACACGACCGTCAGTTGCCGCCTCTCGAAAGGCGACGCGACACGCGAACGTCGACGTCGATTGGCGCTTTGCGCGTCGAGAGCGGCCGGCTCGGGCGCATCGTCGCTCAGGCTCCAGCCGCATTGGGCGCAGAAGTTGCTGCCCGAATGCGCCAGAGCTCCGCAGCGAACGCACCGCCGGACCTCGGTCGCGTGGCTGGTTCTCGCCTCCCGGTCCGCCATGTTTTGCCCTCCCAAGCAAAAGACGCCACCCGACCGATCACCGCTGGTATCGCTTCTTCCAACCCATCGTCAGGTTATTCCGCGTGCGACGGCGTCGCCCGAAATTCAAACGATCATCGCCTGCAAAGCCGGAAACACCGAGACCATCACGAAAGCAACGATCACCGAGGCAAGCGCAACGTGCACGATCGAATCGAGCGCCGGAATTTCAAATTTTTTCTTGTCGATTTTCATTTTGACCTCCGCCTGTGGTTGACTCGTTCCAACGTCTGCGAGTACTTCCATGGTAGGACGGTCAAAAGAGATTATCGGTTACAAGCGGCACATCCCGAATGTGAAATATTCACGCTTTAAATCGAGAATATATTTCCAATTACCACCCCGCGGGCGGTTTGCGATGAACCACAATCTGGTTTCGATCGACCGATATATAGTTTCCTTTTTCCAGATCCTTGAAGATGCGGCTGACCATTTCGCGCGACGAACCGACACGATCCGCAATGCTCTGCTGCGTGAGCCGTTCGTCGATGACCCATTCTCCGCCGACCTCGGTTGCGCGCTGCATGAGGAAACGAATCACTCGTCCATAGACATCCTCGAGCGCCAGGCTCTTGACGTTTTCATTCGACGCGCGAAGCAGTCGAATCAATTTGGAAATGACGTGCAATGCATAGCCGGGATTTTGAGCAATCAAATCCTTGAAATCACTGGCGCGAATCACCGAGCACGACGTCGCTTCCAGCGTCATCACCGATGCGGACCGCACGCCGCCATCGAGTATCGGTTCGCCGAGAATATCGCCGGGACCGAAATTATCGAAAATGATTTCTTTGCCGGAATCATTGGTCGAATAAATCTTCCCTCTGCCGGAGTTGATCAAATAGACCGCGTTGCCGGGATCACCCTCGTGAATAATGATGGTTCGCGCCGGAAACAACTTGAGTTGACCTCGCGCCGATATGGCGTCGAGCAATTCGGACTCGACGCGATTCAATCCGGAAACGTCTTCCAAAGTCATGATGGGATTCAGTCGAGCAAAAAAGGGACTCGGCGGGAGATCAGGCCGGACGAACGACTTCCAAATCGTCGACCGCCCGCAGTGTGTCCGCGGACCAGCGGACGCGTCAAGGGCCGTGGCAAGGACCTCACTACAATCCTCTTATGCACGCACACTTCATCGCCAATCGCTGGACCGAGCCGGCTTCAGGCCAGGGCATAGCCGTCGTCGATCCGTCGGACGGCCAGGTCTTCGACGCCATCGCACGCGGCGATGCGGCTGATATCGATCTCGCCGTCAAGGCGGCGCGTCGCGCCTTCGACGGGGCGTGGGGCCGGCACACGCCGGCCGAGCGCGGTCGCGCGTTACAGAAGTTCGCGACGATACTGGCGGATCATGCCGAGGAGCTTGCACACATTGAAGCGAAGGATTGCGGCAAGCCTTTGAAGCAGGCGCGCGCCGATGCAGCCGCGGTCGCGCGCTACTTCGAGTTCTATGCGGGCGCGGCCGACAAGCTGCACGGGCAGACGATTCCGTATCAGAACGATACGACGGTGCTGACGATACGCGAGCCGCATGGCGTGACGGGTCACGTGATTCCCTGGAACTACCCGTTGCAGATTTTCGGACGCAGCGTCGGCGGCGCGCTCGCGGCCGGCAACGCCTGCGTCGTCAAGCCATCGGAAGATGCCTGTCTGTCTCTGCTGCGCGTGGCCGAACTCGCGGTCGACGTGCTGCCCGTCGGCACGCTCAACATCGTGACCGGCTATGGACACGAGGCCGGTGACGCGCTCGCAAGGTACCCGGGCATCGATCACCTGTCGTTCACCGGCTCACCGGCGATCGGCAAGGTGGTGGCGCGCGCAGCTGCCGAGCATCACACGCCGGTCACGCTCGAGCTCGGCGGCAAGTCGCCTCAGGTCGTGTTCGCCGATGCGGACCTCGATGCGATGCTGCCCGCGGTCATCAACGCGATCGTGCAGAACGCGGGGCAGACCTGTTCGGCAGGCAGTCGACTGTTGGTGGAACGCGCCGCATATGATCAGGTGCTCGATCTTCTCGCGTCGGTATTCGAGAGCCTCAAGGTCGGCCCCGCGATGATGGATCTCGATTGCGGGCCGCTGATTCGCCAGAGCCAATTGCAGCGCGTGTGGGATTTTCTCTCCGAGGCGCAGCACGATGCGATACCGATCATGGCGCAAGGAAGGGTCGTCGATGAAGCGCCGGAAGGCGGGTTCTATCAGCCCCCGACGCTGTTTCGCGATGTACCGCCTTCGCATCGTCTCGCGCAACAGGAAGTCTTCGGCCCGGTACTCGCGGCGATGCCATTCGAAGACGAGGCCGATGCGATCCGCCTCGCCAACGGCACCGCCTTCGGGCTCGTCGCTGGGGTATGGACGCGTGACGGCGCGCGGCAGATGCGTATGGCGAAAGCGATGCGCAGCGGACAGGTGTTCATCAACAATTACGGCGCGGGCGGCGGCGTCGAGCTGCCGTTCGGCGGGGTCGGCGCGAGCGGGCACGGACGAGAAAAGGGATTCGAAGCGCTGTACGGATTCACGAGATTGAAGACGATTGCGATCCGGCATGGTTGATGCATCACTGTGAATATGAGAATGGAGAACCCATGCGTCTGAAAGACAAGGTTGCGATCGTCACCGGCGGCGGCTCGGGATTCGGCGAAGGCATCGCCCTTACGTTCGCCCGCGAAGGCGCGAAGGTGGTCGTGGCCGACATCAACGAAGTCGCGGCCGTGCGCGTGGCCGATGCGATCGGTGCTTCAGGCGGCAAGGCAATCGCAATCCGCACCGACGTTTCGAAGGATGCCGACGTCGCTGGCCTGCTCGCGGCGACGCTGGCCGCATATGCGTGCGCGAACATAGTCGTCAACAACGCGGGCGCCACGCATCGCAACCGACCGATGCTCGAAGTCGATGAAGAAGAATTCGATCGCGTCTATGCCGTCAACGTAAAGAGTATTTACCTCACGGCCAAGCACTTCGTGCCGCACTTTCGCGAACGCGGCGGCGGCGCATTCGTGAACATCGCATCGACCGCCGGCGTGCGGCCGCGTCCCGGGCTCACCTGGTACAACGGCAGCAAGGGCGCTGTGATCGTGACAAGTCGCTCGATGGCCGCCGAACTCGGGCCCGACAACATTCGCGTCAACTGCGTCAACCCCGTGATCGCTGCGACCGGCTTGTTGACCGAGTTCATGGGAACCGAAGACACGCCAGAGAATCGCAAACGCTTTCTCGCGACGATACCGATGGGACGATTCTCGACGCCTGAGGATGTCGCTAATGCGTGCCTCTATCTCGCGTCGGATGAAGCGCGTTTCGTGACGGGTGTTTGTCTTGAAGTCGATGGGGGCCGCTGCGTGTGAGCTCGCTCCTTCCCCTTCAGGGGGAGGTGTTTACAGCCAACTCACGATTTCATCGAGCGGCTTCTTGATACCGCCGTGCACCGGCACTTGGCAACCTTCTTTCGGATAACCGACGACGAGCAGGATCACCGGCTTCTCCCATGCCGGCCGCTCGCAGATCTCGTTCAGGAAATTCATCGGGCTCGGCGTATGCGTCAGCGCGACGAGTCCGGCGTGATGCAGCGCCGCGATCAGAAATCCGCTGGCGATGCCGACCGACTCGGGCACGTAGTAATGCTTGACCATGCGGCCATCGGGACGCTGGCCGGACTTGAGCGCGAAGATCGCGATCAGCACCGGCGCTTCTTCGAGGAAGGGCTTGTCGCTATCGGTGCCCAGCGGCGCGAGCGCC
>JBBSEF010000052.1:0-21932 GCA_038240015.1 Burkholderiales bacterium | reverse complement strand
TCGACGACTGACTTGCGGCACGCGCATTCGCGTCCTGCGCGGTCTGTTGCAGCAACTTGTCGAGCGGCAGCATCAACAGGTTGCCGCCGGCGCGCGCATCGACCATCACCTTGGCCACGTTCGCGTAGATCTCCTGCATGGTGTCGATGTACATGCGCTGACGCGTCACGACCGGCGCCTTCGAATATTCAGCGACGACCGCGCCGAAGCGGCTCGCGTCGCCTTCGGCGCGCGCGATCACGTTCTGCTTGTAGCCCGAGGCCTCCTGCAACAGACGGGACGCATTGCCTCGTGCGCGCGGGATCACATCGTTGGCGTAGGCCTGACCTTCGTTCTTCGAGCGCTCGCGATCCTGTCCGGCCTTGACGGCATCGTCGAACGCGGCCTGCACCTGTTCGGGCGGTTGCGCGCTCTGCACGGTCACGCTGGTGATTAATATCCCGGTCTTGTAGCGATCGAGGATCTGCTGCATCAGCGCCGACACCTGGATCGCGACTTGCTCGCGTCCTTCATAGAGCACCGTGTCCATCTTGCTGCGGCCCACCACTTCGCGCACCGAAGTCTCGGCGGCCTGTTTGACGGCTTCGTCGGGATTCTTGTTGATGAACAGATATTCGCCTGCGTCCTTCAAGCGGTACTGCACCGCCATCTGCAGGTCGATGATGTTCTCGTCGTCGGTGAGCATCAGCGACTCGCGCGGGACCTTGGTCCGCACGCTGCCGGTATAGCCGACTTCGACCGTACGCACACCCGAAATGTTGACGACCTCGTGGCTCTGGATCGGATACGGCCAGCGCCACTGGATGCCGGCGCCCGTCATGGCCTTGTATCGACCGAACTGGAGGATCACGCCGGTCTGACCTTCCTGCACGATGAAGAAGCCGCTGGCAAGCCAGATCGCGAACACTGCCGCAATGACGATGACGACGATCGCCTTGGTGCTGCGCGCCCCGGGTGTGAAGCCCGACCCGCCGCCGTTGCCGCCGCTGTTCACGGCGCGGGGCGGGGTCGGACCCTTCTTGCCGCCGAACAAGCCCGAGATACGGCGATTCAAATCGCGCCACAATTCTTCGAGATCGGGCGGTCCGTCTCGACGTCCGGGTGGTCGCCGGTCGTCGGGTCCGCCTTCGTTGAACACCAGGAACCTATTCATGAATAAGGGGCCGCGCATCTTCGCTTTGCTCTTCGCTTCGCGCTTCACTTCGAAGCGCATGCGCCGCATCCACCAGCGCGCCGCGTAGCTCCTGCAGTCCCGAACCCAGGCGCGCGCTCACCGAAACGCGGCGGATGTTATCACGCACATCGCGTTCGACCGACGGGAGAAGACCGGCCGAGTCGATCTTGTTGAACACCATGATCTGCGGGATGTCGGCGGCTCCGATTTCGGCGAGCACGGCATTGACCTGGGCGATCTGCTCCTTGCGTTGAGGGCTCGCGACATCGACCACGTGCAAGAGCAGGTCGGCGCGTATGGTCTCTTCGAGCGTGGCCTTGAAGGCTTCGATCAGCGTATGGGGAAGCTCGCGTATGAAGCCCACCGTGTCGGACAGAACGATCTGTCCGGCGCCTTCGAGATAGAGTCGGCGCGACGTGGTGTCGAGCGTCGCGAACAATTGATCGGCCGCGTACGCATCCGCATGCGTCAGGGCATTGAAGAGCGTGGACTTGCCGGCGTTGGTATAGCCCACCAGCGAAACCGACAACGCCCCGCTGCGCGTGCGGGCGCGACGCTGGGTGGCGCGCTGGCGGCCGAGCTTGTCGAGCTTTCCCCGCAATGCCTTCACGCGATCGCCGATCAATCGGCGGTCGGTCTCGAGCTGCGTCTCGCCCGGACCGCGCAATCCGATACCGCCCTTTTGACGTTCGAGGTGGGTCCATCCGCGAACCAGACGGGTGGCGAGGTGACTGAGCTGCGCCAGCTCGACCTGCACCTTGCCGTCGTGACTCTTGGCGCGCTGCGCGAAGATGTCGAGGATCAGCGCGGTGCGATCGACCACGTTGACTTGCAGTTTGCGTTCGAGGTTGCGTTGCTGCGCGGGTGACAACGCGTGATCGAACACGACGAGATCGAAATTTTCCTTCTGAACCCGCTCGGCGATTTCTTCGACCTTGCCCGATCCGATGAAGGTGGTTGCGTCGGGACTCTGTCTTTTGGTCGTCACGACCGCAAGCGGTTCGGCGCCCGCCGATTGCACCAGTTGGGTCAGTTCTTCAAGGCTCGCTTTCGCATCGCTGCGCCCGAAGTCCACTGACACCAGCAGCGCACGCGGTGGCGCATCCGCACGCGATGCGTGGCCGCTGACGCGTACAGAGGGAACAGATGGAGCCGCGGCGGGTACGTCGACCGGAGAGCCAAGGCCGGCGCCGCTTGCTTCGGATCGACGAGATTGTCCTCTCACTCGTCGACCGGATCCACCGTGAAATTGACCGCGCGCGCCGGGACCACCGTCGAGATCGCATGCTTGTAAACCATCTGCGTGACGGTGTTGCGAAGCAGTACGACATATTGATCGAAGGATTCGATCTGCCCTTGCAGCTTGATGCCGTTGACCAGATAGATCGAAACGGGAATGTGTTCCTTGCGCAAGGCGTTGAGGAACGGGTCTTGTAGAAGTTGCCCTTTGTTACTCATGATGGTGCTCCCGAAGATTTGTTTGAAGAGTTGATGCGGTCGGCGAGAGTCGTCGGTCCGCCCTTTCGTCAGCGTCCCGATTGCGGGCCGACGGATGTTGCAGGCATACGCGAAAGTTTGGGCCGCGCGCAGCGAATTCAATGTAGTCGATTTCAGCCGCTGAATTCAACTCGATTCGCCACGCGACGCGCGTTCAGTTCGCGCTTTGCGAGGCGTACGGGTTGCGGGTCGACTTGAACTCGACACGAAGTGGAGTGCCCTGCAATGAAAAAGTTTCTCTGAAGCTCGCCTCCAGATAGCGGCGATAGGTTTCCGGAACGTTGTCGAGTCCGTTGCCGTGAATCACGATCACCGGCGGGTTTTGCCCCCCTTGATGCGCGTATCGCAGCTTGGGCCGCGACATGCCGCGCCTCGGAGGCGTTTGGCGATCGACCGCCTCGATCAGCGCGCGCGTGAGTTTGGGCGTCGCGAGCTTCGTGAATGCGGCCACCGCGGCGCCGTCGACCGACTTCATCATCGCGGCGATGCCCTGCGCTTTCAGCGCCGAGATGTGGTGACTTTTTGCGAACGACAGGAACTGCAGCTTGCGTTCGGCATCGCGCTTGATGCGTTCGCGGGCGTAGTCGTCGAGTCCTTCCCACTTGTTGATCGCGACCACCACCGCACGCCCCGACTCGACGATGAAGCCCGCGATGTGCGCGTCCTGGTCCGAGATTTCAGAGCGCGCATCGAGCACCAGAATGACTACGTTCGCGTCGGCGATCGACTGCAGCGTCTTCACCACCGAAAATTTCTCGACCGCTTCGAATACCTTGCCGCGTCGGCGCAGTCCCGCCGTATCGATCAACGTGTATTGCCTGCCGCTGCGATCGAAGTCGATGTAGATGCTGTCGCGCGTCGTGCCCGGCTGGTCGAACACGATCACGCGCTCTTCGCCGAGCAGCGTATTGACCAGCGTCGATTTGCCGACGTTGGGTCGCCCGACGATCGCGATGCGGATGCGACGCGGGCCATCATCCCCCGCGTCATCGGCTGCGTCACCGGGTGCGGCTTCGGCTGCGTCATCGAATGCGGCCTGCGCAGCGAGCTCTTCATCCGAAGGCAGCGGAGCGACGACATCGAGAAGAAAATCGATCAGCTCGCGCACGCCGTCGCCATGCGCCGACGAGATCGCGATCGGTTCGCCCAGACCCAACTCGTGGAACTCGGCCGTCACCGCGCCGTAGCGCATGCCTTCGGCCTTGTTGACCGCGATCACCAGCGGGCGACCCGACTTGCGCAAGTCGTCGGCGATGGCCTGATCGGCGCCCGTCAAGCCCTGACGCCCATCGACGAGGAACACCAGCGCGTCGGCTTCGGCCATCGCCTGACGCGTCTGCCTGGCCATCTCGTGAACGATGCCTTCCTTCGCAACGGGCTCGAAGCCTCCGGTGTCGATCACGAGGAAGGGACGCTCGCCCAGGCGCCCAGTACCGTAGTGACGGTCACGCGTAAGGCCCGCAAAATCGGCGACCAGCGCATCGCGCGAACGCGTCAGTCGATTGAACAGCGTCGACTTGCCGACGTTGGGCCTACCGACGATCGCGATCACCGGCGGCGGCGTGTCCCGCAGTCTTTCATCACTCGGCCGCGAACGCATACAGATTGCCGTCCTGCGTCTGAAACAGAACGGCCGGCGCGCTACCCGCGGAGAACGAACGCGGCGCGTCGAGCAAGGCGGTACCGTCGGTGGTCGACCGCGCGATCAACGAGCCGTCCTCGCGCGAGAGCCAATGCACGAAGCCCTTGTAGTCACCCACCACGATCGCGCGCCCCACCGATGCGGGCGCGGTGAGTCGACGGTAGGCGAGCTTGTCCGACTTCCATACGCTCGCGCCGCTGCCGCGCGAGAAGGTGGACACGAAGCCCTTGTCGTCTGCGATGAATGCGAAGCGGCCATCGATCTCGATGCCGGTCGACGTCGAGATGTCGCGGCCCCAGATCGGATTTCCGGTCGATAGATCGAAGCAACCCGCGCGGCCCTGAAACGCCGCCGCGCAGACCTCGCGTCCGACCACGACCGGCGTGCCGACCAGATCGGCAACCCGCTCGAGCTCGGTCGCGCCCTTGGGTACTGCAACCGAACTCTCCCAGCGCAAGCCGCCGTTGGCGACGTTCAATGCGACCAGACGACCGCCTGGAAAACCCGCGATCAACAGGCCCCCATCGATCACCATGCCCGGGTTGCTGCGCAGGACCAGAGGTTGACTGGTGCGCTGGTATGCCCAACGTCTCTTGCCCGTGGCCGCGTCGTATGCGATCACGCGACTATCGGTCGTGCGCACCACCACGATTCCTTCGCCGACCGCAGGCGCGCTCAGGATCTCCGCCGTCGTGGCTACCTTCCAGCGCTGCTGGCCCGATGACTCGAGCGCGACCAGGTCCCCATTGATGCCGATCACTGCGATCGTATTGGCATCGGCGCCTACGCCCGCCGCAAGCTTCTGATCGAGATCGACGCGCCATACGCGCTCGCCGGTCGCGAGGACATGGCGCTCGACGATGCCGCCTCCGCCCGCGGCAATCACTTCGGGCCCGAGCAATGCAGGCGTGAAGAAATACTTGCCGGCCTTGCCGACGTTCGCAGTCCACAACGGCTTGACGGCGATGGTGGGCTTGACCTCGGTCAGTTCGGTCGGCTTGTTCTTCGGCGCAGACGAAAAGATATGGACGTCTTCCCACCATGCGCAGCCCGATAGGCTGAGCGCGGCGGCCGCCGCCGCAACGAAAGTCCGCGGGTTCTGCAGAGTTCGCGCGAGAGGGCGCGCTGTCCGGCTTCGCGATGCGCTCATGGCTTTTTCTCCGGCGCGCTGTTGGACGCTGTCGCTTTGGCGTCAGACGATTTGGCCGAGGCCGTTGCAGATTCCGGCGCCGCCGGGGCTGCAGGGGCTGCGGACGTTGCGGAAGCCGGGTTGGCCAAAGCGATTCCGCCCAACAATCCATCGAGCTTCAGTTGCACGACATTCGCATAGCCGCGCGCCTCGTTGCGCGACTCGAGCAGTGCGAGCGCGGCGCGATATTCGCGCTTGGCGTCGTCGAGCTTGTTCTGCGCGACGTCGATGTCGCCGCGCCGATCGGCGAACGATGCCTGGAATGGCGCCGACAGATCAGCGGCCGCGGTCGAGCTGATTTGTTTGGCCGCTTCGTCGTATGCCCCTTCATCGAGCAACAAGCCTGCCAGTCGCAAACGCCCGAGCGCGCGATACTCGGGGTCGACCGCGTGGTCGATGGTCCACTGCAATTGCGCTTTCGCCGTCTTGGCGTCGCCGCTATCGAGGTTGGCCCTGGCCGAAAGCACCGCACCCATCTGGGCGTAACCGGTCGAGCCGTACTTGTCGAGCAGCACGCCGGCCAATTCGCGCGTGCGCGGCAGATCCTTCGCCGCGACCGCGCGTTGAAGTTCGTCGTAGGCGCCGGCCGCTTTTGCAGTGCGATCGCGTTGATACCACTGCCACAGGTTGTATCCCGCGACAGCAACGGCTACGCCGAGCACGATGCTCGTCAACGCATTGCCATACTTCTCCCACCACGCCTTGAGCGTCGCAATTTTTTCCTGTTCTTCCAGATCGTAGGCCACACGGTCTCCAAATGATTAATGCATGGTCTGCGGCGCAGTAGTCGCCGCAGCTTCTTCATCGGTCGCGTTGCCGTTCTCACCATCGTCGCCCACCAGCGCATCGATCAACGTCTTTGCGAGCGCATCGAGCGGCACGCGTTCTTGTTCGCCGCGCGGCGAACCATCTTTCGATGCACCGCGTACCAGAGGCTTGACGGTCGCTTCGTTCGCAGCGACTTCGTCGTCGCCGAGGATGACCGCAAAGGCCGCGCCGCTCGCATCGGCGCGCTTCATCTGCGACTTGAAGCTGGTCGTTGCGGCCGCGCCCGCGCAATGCAGGATCACGTCGAGTCCGACGGTGCGCAGCCCTTCGGCCACGCGCATCGCGAGACGCGATGCAGCTTCGCCCTGATGGGCCACATAGACATCGCACGCTTGCGCCGCAACCTGCTCGTGCGCACGCATCAGTTCGAGAATGCGTTCGATGCCGATCGCGAAGCCGCATGCGGGCGCGGGCTTGCCGCCCAGCATCGCGAGCAACGGATCATAACGTCCGCCGCCACAGACGGTGCCTTGTGCACCGAGCGCGTCGGTGATCCACTCGAACACCGTGAGGTTGTAGTAATCGAGGCCGCGCACGAGACGCGGGTTGACGCGAAACTCGACTCCCGCATCCGTCAACCTCGCCTTGACGCCTTCGAAGTGCGCGCGCGATGCGTCGCCGATAAAGTCGCTGATGCGCGGCGCGGCTTCGACCAGCGCCTGCATGTCCGGGTTCTTCGTATCGAGGATGCGCAGCGGATTGGTGTGCAGGCGGCGCTTCGCATCCGCATCGAGCAACTCGTCGTTCGCTTCCAGATATTCGATCAATGCAATGCGATGCGCGGCGCGCCCTTCGGGCTGACCGATGGTGTTCAGTTCGAGCCGCAAGTCTTCGATGCCCAGATCATCGAACAATCGCTTGGCCAGCAGGATGACTTCGGCGTCGACATCGGGGCCCGCAAACCCCAACGCCTCGACATCGAACTGATGGAACTGACGCGAGCGTCCGCGCTGCGGACGTTCGCGCCGAAAGATCGGCCCGATGTTCCAGAGTCGCTGGGGACCTTCGTAGAGCAGGTTGTGCTCGATCGCCGCGCGCGCCACCGACGCGGTAGTCTCGGGGCGCAGCGCGAGAACTTCGCGATGGCCGTCCTTGTCAGCCTTGTCTTCGAATGCGTACATCTCCTTCTCGACGATGTCGGTGAACTGGCCGATGCCACGCGCAAACAAGGCCGCGTGTTCGAGGATCGGCGTGCGTATGCGGCGATAGCCGTAAGCAAGCGCAACCGTCGCGGCCGCGTTCTCGAAGCGCTCCCACAGCGCCTCGTCGGCAGGCAGCACATCGTGCATTCCTTTGACCGCGCGCAATGCGGTCCGGTCTTCTTCGGCGTATCGAGTCATGCGTGCGTGTCCACGCTTCCATATCGCTCTTCGACATAGCGCGCGACGATGGCCTGAAATTCTTCGGCGATGCGGTCACCCTTCAACGTCACGTTGCGCTCGCCATCGATGAACACCGGAGCGACCGGAGTCTCGCCCGAACCCGGCAGGCTGATGCCGATGTCCGCGTGCTTCGATTCGCCCGGACCGTTGACGACGCAGCCCATCACCGCCACGCGCATGTTCTCGACACCCGCATGGCGCGCCTTCCACAACGGCATCTGCTCACGCAGCCAGCGTTGGATGTCCGACGCGAGTTCCTGGAACACCGTGCTGGTGGTACGTCCGCAACCGGGGCAGGCGATCACCATCGGCGCGAATGCGCGCAAGCCCATGGTCTGCAAGATCTCCTGCGCGACGAGGACCTCGCGCGTGCGATCGCCACCCGGCTCGGGGGTGAGCGAGATGCGGATCGTGTCGCCGATGCCTTGCTGCAGAAGCACCGACAACGCCGCGGTCGATGCCACGATGCCCTTGCTGCCCATGCCCGCTTCGGTCAGGCCGAGATGCAGCGGATAGTCGCAACGGCGCGCGAGTTCGCCGTACACCGTGATCAAGTCCTGCACACCGGAGACCTTGCACGACAGGATGATCGCGTCGCCGCGAAGGCCGAGTTGCTCGGCCCGCGACGCGCTCTCGATCGCCGAGCTCACGAGCGCCTCGACCATCACGGCCTGCGCATCGCGCGGCTCGGATCGTTTTGCGTTCTCGTCCATCACGCGCGTGAGCAGAGCCTGATCGAGACTGCCCCAGTTCACGCCGATGCGCACCGGCTTGTCGTGCAGGCAGGCCACGTCGATCATGCGGGCGAAGTTGTCGTCGTGCTTGCTGCCCTCGCCCGCGCCCGAACCGACGTTGCCGGGATTGATGCGGTACTTCGAGAGCGCAGCCGCGCATTCGGGATATTGGGTGAGCAGCTTGTGACCGTTGTAGTGAAAGTCGCCGATCAGCGGCACGTCGACACCCATGCGATCGAGCTGATCGCGAATCGCTGCGACTTCGCGCGCGGCATCGGGCGTGTTGACGGTGATGCGGACCAGCTCCGAACCCGCTTGAGCGAGATCCTTTACCTGGATTGCGGTCGCGATCGCATCGGCCGTATCGGTGTTGGTCATCGATTGCACGACGATGGGCGCGTCGCCGCCGACGCACACGACTTTTCCGGCCTGACGAATCAGGACCGTGCGGGTCGCATGCCGCTTGGCGTGTGTGATGGGTGACATCGAAATAAGCCGTGATGGTGAATGAATGATCGGCCTTGACGCTGGCCGTGCACGTCAACTGCAGCGTGGGTGCGGTCTTGGCGCGTAGTCGTTGGCGTGCAGTCGTTGGCGTGCAGTTCAGGACAGCGTGAAGCGCGCGACCTGATCGCGCGTAAAGGGCGTGAGATCGACCGACCGCCCTCGAAAACTGACCGACACGCCCTTGGCGTTGCCGACGATCAAGGAGAAAGGCGGTTCGCCCTCGACGGACTGCTCGGTGCCTGCGGCGTTCAACCTGGACAGAAGAACTTTGCCATCCCCGCCGCGCACCTCGACCCACGAGTCTTGGCTGAAATGAAATTGCATGGAAACGTTGCCGTCTGCGTTGCCGCCTGCGGCCGCGGAGTTGCCCGGCGCAGAAGTCGCGCCACCGCGCAGCGCCTCCTCGACCCGCGGCGCCGCGTCGCCGGTCGATGAAGCGAGGGTCGTTGCCACGCTGGTCGGCGGCGACTGGATCGCCTCGCTCCTCGTCTGCGCCTCGACCGGTTTGCGCACATCCGCACCGGTCGTCGTCGCAGTCGAGCCCGCGCCATGCGCACTTCGCGCAGCGACCCACGACTTGCCGGCCGCGATCGCATGATCGAACGAATCGGTGCCGGACCCTGCGATCAATGCCGCGATCACTGCAAACACCAAAGCCGCGATGACCAGCCCACGCCCCGAATAGCGACCCTCGGCAGGTCCGCTTCTTAGCGGAAGCATGGCATGCGTCGAGCCCGGTGCGACCAGGATGCTGTCGGGATTGCGCGCCCGCATCAGCGACTGGTCGACGCGATCGATCAGCGTTGCCGCATCGAGGTTGAGCGCGCGCGCGATGTTCTTCAGAAAGCCGCGCAGATAAGGCCCGTCGGGCAGTTCTTCCCAACGTTCCTGCTCCATCGCTTCGATGCGACGTGCGGGAAGCTTGACGACATTGGCGACGTCGCCTTGCGAAAGTCCGAGTGCGACGCGACGCTTGCGCAACATCGCGCCGACGCCTTCGTAAACGTCCGCTTGAACGTCGGCATGCGCGCCTTCAACTCGAGCGGCGTCCGCGGGTGCTGCGATCGACGCCTTGTTTGAATCCATGCGGCTACCTGTACGTCATCAATCGCCGTAAATGCCGCGTTTTTGCAATTGCGCTTCGCGCGAGTCAGCGAACAGGCGTTCGAGCTGGCTTTCGAGCGCGAGCTGATTGGCGCGGTTGCCGAGGCGGCGCTCGATGCGAATACCCAGCCACAAACTCGCGGGCGTCGGTGCGAGCCCGTTGTTGACTTGGCTCACGTAGAAACGCGCGCGCGGCATTTCCTTTCGCATGTAATAGATCTCGGCGAGGTTGTAGGCGGCCACCGGACCGGTGGGATCGATTTCGAACGATCTCCGGAAATATTCTTCGGCAACCGTATGGTTGCCTATCTTCTGCGCGCACACGCCGGCGTTCTGCAGCGGCTTGGCGGGCTGGAGATAGAGCGGATTCTTGATGGCGTTTTCGAAATAGGTCAGCGCTTCTTTCTCGCGACCGTTCTGGCACAGATACCAGCCGTAGTTGTTGTTGAGGTCCGAGTTGCTCGGCTCGATCACCAGCGCGCGCTGAAAACTTTGTTCGGCGAGGCCGTTCTCGTGCAGTTCCATGTAGACCAGGGCGAGGACGTTATGCGCGTCGGCGAAATTGGCATCGAGTCGCAGCGCCTCCTTGAGTTCGTCGAGCGCCACGGCGAACTTGCCGTCCTGGTAATAGCTGACCGCGAGTTGCAGGCGTATCGCGGCGCGTTTGCGCAGATCGGTTTGCGTGCTGTCCCGTTTTTGAATGTCGACGTTCGAGTTACTGGCGCCCTCGACCGACGACGACCTGGTCGGCTGTGCGCAGCCCGCAAGGACCAGCATCAGCGAGCCGCAAGCGGCCGCAAAGAAGAACCTGGCGATTGAAAAACGAACTGCGCTCATGCGTGGATCGAATCGGTTTGCTTGCGCACGACCAGCGGCACGATCACAGTCGACCGCTCTGCAAGCCGCGTGCGATCGCGCACCGTCCCGGCGAGTTGTCCGCACGCCGCGGCGATGTCGTCGCCGCGCGTCTTGCGTATCGTCGTCACGATCCCCGCCTCAAGGAGAATCTCGCCGAATTGCGCGAAGCGCGCACGACGCGAGCCTTGAAGACCCGAGTCCGGAAACGCATTGAACGGGATCAGGTTGAACTTGCACGGTGTCTCGCGCACCAGCGCGATCAGTTCGCGCGCATGCGCATCGCTGTCGTTGATGCCGGCCAGCATCACATACTCGAACGTGATGAAGTCGCGCGGGGCGCGTTCGAGATAACGATTGCACGCGGCCAGCAACTGCGACAGCGGATACTTCCTGTTGAGCGGCACGAGCTCGTCGCGCAGCGCGTCGTTCGATGCGTGCAGGGAGACCGCGAGTGCGACCGGACAATCGTCGCGCAGTCGATCGATCATCGGCACGACGCCCGACGTGGACAGAGTGACGCGACGACGCGAAAGACCGTAGGCGTTATCGTCGAGCATCAGCCGCAATGCGGCCAACGTCGGCTGGTAATTCAACAGCGGCTCGCCCATGCCCATCATCACGACGTTGCTGATGATGCGATCGCGCTTGTTCGCGACTGGGTCACCGACTTGCGCCGCAGCCTCGGCTGCGCCCGCACCGAGCGCCCGATTGGCAAGCCACAACTGGCCGATGATTTCCGCCGTCGTGAGATTGCGGTTGAAGCCCTGCTTGCCGGTCGAACAAAAGCGGCAATTGACGGCGCATCCCGCCTGCGTCGAGATGCACAGAGTGCCGCGGTGGGTCTCCGGAATGAACACCGTCTCGACGGCGTTGCCCTGTCCTACGTCGAGCAGCCACTTGCGGGTTCCGTCATGCGACGTGTGATCGCTGCGCACATCGAGCGCACGGACCTCGGCGGTTGCCGCGAGCTTTTCGCGCAACGACCGCGCGAGCGTCGTCATCGCCGCAAAATCGCAGACACCGGCCTGGTGTATCCATTGGAGAAGCTGCTTCGCCCTGAACGTTTTCTCGCCTTGCCCCGCGCACCATGCGGCCATCGCGTCGGCGTCGAAGTCGAGAAGATTGATTCTGGAAGACATGGCGGTCACGAAGGCAATGGGCTCGTCGGTCAGCGCGAATAGATATGGAGGGCCGGGAAAAAATAGGCGATTTCGGTTGAAGCAGTTTCGGGCGCATCGCTGCCGTGGACTGCATTGGCGTCGATACTGTCCGCGAAATCCGCGCGGATCGTGCCGGCATCGGCTTTCTTCGGATCGGTCGCACCCATCAGGTCGCGATTCTTCTGGATCGCCCCGTCGCCTTCCAGAACCTGAATCACTACCGGACCGGAAATCATGAAGTCGACCAGGTCCGGGAAAAAGGGGCGCGCTTTGTGAACCGCATAAAACCCTTCGGCTTCGGCACGCGACAACCGCGTCATGCGGCAAGCAGCCACCGTCAAGCCGTTATTTTCGAATCGCGTGAGGATCTGACCGATGACGTTTTTAGCGACGGCATCCGGTTTGATGATCGAAAGGGTGCGCTCACGTGCCATAAAGAAATCCCGGAAGTAAAATTTGGAAGAATTGTCAACCTTAAATGTTAACACGCGTCTACCCGGAAATACCTTCGAGTACGGCAATCGCAGGCGGGCGCCGCGGCCAGCGGCCGTCTCCCGACAGCACCGCAACTTCCCGCAAAAATTTCGGTCTGAGCGCGGTATGATGATCAGCTTGTATTCGGCGCTTGCGGGGCCATTTAGCTATTCCCTGCAGCACGCTGCACTTGATCGTTTTGGTCTGATGACTTGAACTGAGGAGATCGAATGGATAGCGACCTCGATAAGAACCTGCAAAGCGCGAACCCCTACGGGTTCGGAGCCGGTGCGGCCACCACGTTGGCGACGCGCAACCGGGTTCTTCGAAACACTTATTGGCTGCTCGCCCTTTCGCTGATTCCTACCGTGTTCGGTGCATGGGCAGGCATTGCGTTCAATGTCGCCGGCGTGATGGGTGCGCGACCCGGCATGACGCTGATCGTCTTTCTGATCGGCGCGTTCGGCTTGATGTTCGCCATCCAGAAGTACAAGGATAGCGGCGTCGGAGTCGCACTGCTGCTGGTATTCACATTCTTCATGGGTGTGATGCTGTCGCGGCTGCTTGCATTCGTGCTGGGATTTTCGAATGGCGTATCGCTGATCACGATGGCGTTCGGCGGAACGGCGGTCATCTTCGGTGTGATGGCGACGATTGCAACCGTCAGCAAGCGTGATTTCTCGGGCATGGGAAAGTGGCTGATGGTCGGCGCGGTGACCATCCTGGTTGCAGCGCTCGCCAATTTCTTTCTGCAAATGCCGGCGCTGATGCTGACGATCTCGGTTCTCGCGATCGTGATCTTCTCGGCCTTCATGCTCTACGACGTGCAGCGCGTCGTAAATGGCGGCGAGACCAACTATGTCACCGCGACGCTGGCGATCTACCTCGACGTTTACAACGTGTTCAGCAATCTGCTGGCCTTGTTCGGGATCTTCGGCGGAAGCCGGGATTAGTCCACTCTTTCGGCTCGACGAGAAGCCCGCCTTGTGCGGGCTTTTTCTTTTTGCGTTCGATCGTCAATCGCGAACGAACACCGCGATCGATTCGACGTGCGAGGTTTGCGGAAACATGTTGACGATGCCCGCGTTGCGCAACGCGTAGCCGCCTTCGTGCACGAGAACGGCTGCGTCGCGCGCGAGCGTCGACGGATTGCATGAGACGTACACGATCCGCTCGGGCGCGCGGTCGCCCAATGCCACCAATGCTTTGACGACGGCAATCGCGCCTTCGCGCGGCGGGTCGATCAGCATCTTGTCGAAGACGCCGAGTTTCTCGAAGAACGCCGCGTCCACCGCAAAGAGATCGGCGACAGCGAAAGTAGTCTTCGATTCGAGGCCGTGCTGTCGCGCGTTCGACGCGGCCCGCTCGGTCATTGCCTTGCTGCCTTCGATACCGACGACCTCGCGCGCCCGTCTCGCGATCGGCAACGAAAAATTGCCGAGGCCGCAAAACAGGTCGGCGACGCGATCGTGCGGCTCGACTTCGAGCAGCCGCAGCGTGCGGCCCACGAGCACGCGATTGATCGCCGGATTGACCTGCGTGAAATCGGTGGGCCGAAACGAAAGGCGAACGTCGAATTCAGGTAGCGCGTAGTGGAGCTCGGAAGACGAGTTTGCATCGAGCGGCCGGATCGTATCGGGGCCTTTGGGTTGCAGCCAGAACACGACGTTGCGCTCGCTCGCAAATGCGGCCAGTTTTTGTTCGTCTTCGCGTGAGAGCGGCTCGAGGATGCGCAGAACGAGCACCGTTTCGAGCGCCCGCGTCGGGGACTCGCCGATCGCCAACTCGATCTGCGGCAGTCTTCTTGCAACCGACAGGGAGCCGACCAGCGCGCGCAGAGGCACCAACATCGCCGACACATGCGTGGGCAACACGTGGCACTCGCGCATGTCGGCCACGAAGCTGCTGCGCTTCTCGTGAAAGCCCACCAGCACGCCACCCTTCTTCTCCACATGGCGGACCGACAATCGCGCGCGAAACCGATAGCGCCACGCCGGACCGTGGATCGGCGGCAAGAGGGTTTCCGCGCGCAGACGGCCGACATGCCAGAGGTTGTCTTCGAGCACGCGCTGCTTCACCGCCACTTGCGTCGTCACATCGAGATGCTGCATCGAGCATCCGCCGCAGACGCCGAAATGCGGACAACGTGGGATCACGCGTGACGGGCTCTCGCGAAGGACCTCGACGACTTCGGCGATTTCGTAGCTCGCCTTCTTGCGCCGGCTTGCGTAGATGACGCGCTCGCCCGCGAGTGCGCCCTCGACGAAAATGACTTTCCCATCGGCGCGTCCTATGCCGCGACCTTCCTGATCGAGCGACTCGATCGTGAGGACAGTCTCGGTCACGCCCTGGCTCCACGCATCAGGCTTCGACGTCTTTCCACGCGGCCAGATATTCGCGCCAGTGCGGTGCGGGCAACGAGGTGAGCAATGCCTTTGCCAACGCGACCTCGCTTTCGAACGCCGCGCGACTGAGCACGCCGCGCATCAACTGAAAGCGGCAATACACCAGCCACGTGTTCATCACGTCGGTCTCGCAATAGTTGCGGATCTCCTCGAGCCGGCCCTCGCTGTACGCCTGCCAGACCTGACTGCCATCCATGCCGAGCTTGCCGGGAAACCCGCACAACTTGGCGAGATCGTCGAGCGGCGCCGACGCGCGCGGCTGATACATCGCGAGCAGGTCCATCAGATCGAGATGGCGTGTGTGATAGCGCCCGATATAGTTGTTCCATTTGAAGTCGCGGTCATCGTCGCCCAGATCCCAGTAGCGCCCCGCCGCGACGCCGTGCATCAGGCCGCGATAATGAAGCACTGGGAGATCGAAGCCGCCGCCGTTCCACGACACGAGTTGCGGGGTGTAGCGCTCGACCGTCTTGAAGAAGTCCTGGATTAACTTGGCTTCGGTGTCGCCGGGTTCACCCAACGAGCGCACGCGCAACCCGTCGTCATCGCGAAACACGCACGAGATCACGACGACGCGTTGCAGATGGTGGGCAAGAAAGCTGCGTCCGGTCGCGGCTTCGCGCGCGGCGAACGCACGCTCTGCAACCTCGATGTCCGAAACCATCGCGTCCCAATGATTGAGTCGTCGAATGCCGGCCACATCGGGCACGGTCTCGATGTCGAAAACCAGGACCGGGATCACGCGTTGCTTCGCGACGTGAAGGCACGCCTCACGGCACCCCTCACAACAACGCGTCCTTCGCAACGCCGCGCAGCGATAGCGTGCGCTTCAATTTAACGAGCGCCTCTTGCTGGATCTGGCGCACGCGCTCGCGCGTGAGCGACAGTTCGACGGCGAGATCGTCGAGCGTCACGACGTCGTTGTTGTTCAGGCCGAAGCGCCGCTCGATCACGTAGCGCTGCTTGTCGGACAGGCGCTCCATCCATTGCTGCACGAGATGCTCGACCTCGTGACCCTGCGTCGACGACTCGGGTGTCGCGCTCGCGTCGTCGGCCAGCGTATCGACCAGAGAGATGGTGGGATCGAACTCCATCGGCGCATCGAGCGAGGTGGTGCGCTCCGACAACGCGAGGATGTCGATCACTTCGGCGCGCGTCTTTCCGGTCAGATGCGCAATCTCGTCGTACGTTACTTCCGGTGTCTTGTCGTGACCGTTATGGGCGCGCGCGGCCTCTTCGAGATGGCGACGCGCTCGCAGGACCGAGTTCAGCTCACGGACCACGTGGACCGGCAGGCGCACGGTGCGCGACTGATCGATCGCCGCGCGCTCGATAGCCTGTCGTATCCACCAGGTCGCATAGGTCGAGAAGCGAAAGCCGCGCGCCGGATCGAACTTGCTCAATGCGTGGATCAGACCGAGGTTGCCCTCTTCGATCAGGTCGAGCAGCGCGACGCCGCGATTGATGTAGCGCTTGGCGATCGACACAACCAGACGCAGGTTGTGTTCGATCATCATCTGTCGCGCAGCGAAGTCGCCCGCGGCCGCGCGCGTCGAGACCGCAAGTTCCTCTCGTTCGGTGAACAAAGGCTTGGCGCCGATTCGCTGCAGATAGATTTGGGTGGCATCGGGAGCCGGCGCCTGGGTCCACTCCGCTCGCCGGTCAGCGCCCTCCGCGCCCTCATCGCGATGCGCCGCCCGTCCATCGACCTCGAGCGCATCGCCATCGACCTCTTCGGAGCGTGCGCCGCGGTCGCTCGCATTCCACTCGGCATCGGCGCCGTCGGGCATCGCGCGCCCCTGCGTTTGCGTGGATAGCGATCGCATTTGCTTCGCGCTCTTCATCAGCGCTCCGGCAGAAACTTGAGCGGATCGACCGGCTTGCCGCCTTGTCGAATTTCGAAGTGCAGCTTGACGGAGTCCGCATCGGTGCTGCCCATCTCGGCGATCTTCTGACCTTTCGTGACCAGCGCGTCCTCCTTCACGAGATTGGTCTTGTTGTGCGCATAGACCGACAGCAAGTCAGCGTTGTGGCGCACGATCACGAAGTCGCCGTAGCCGCGCACGCCCCTGCCCGAAAAGATCACCTTTCCGTCGCCGGCCGCCAGCACCGCGTCGCCCGCCTTGCCGGCGATGTCGATACCGTTGGTCTTGCCGTCGACGAAGCTGCCGACGATCTTGCCGCCGACCGGCCACGCCCACGCGATGCGCGCGGTGGCATCGGTGGCCTGCGGCTTGGGTGCTTCGGGGATGGGCACGCCGAAAGACGCCACGCCGGCATCAGGCCTGGAAAATTCGGCGAGCGTCGCGTCTGAATAAGGCCGCTTCAATCCCATCGGTCCGGTCTTCAGCGGCGCATTGCCTGGCACGCCGACAGGCGCAGACGAAGACACCGGCGATGAAGACGCAGGCGCCGATCCGAGCGGACGCTGCTCGACGCTTTCGTTGCCGATGGGCTGCGTGACCGCGACCGGCGCGCTGTCGTTCACGCTCGTCGCGGCATTGGGCGATGACACGCGCAATACCTGATCGACGCGCACGCGCGGATCGGCGCCCAGATTGTTCCAGGCAGCCAGTTCGGCGGGCGTGGTGTTGAATCGCCTTGCGATGCTGAACAGCGTGTCGTCACGCTTGACGGTATAGATCTGCGTCAGCCCATCGGGCGCGGTCGCGACCGAACCGGGGGGCGGTCTGACGCTGCGCAGTTCGGTCGAACGTTCGATCACCGGCGGCGGATTCAGGCTGCGCGAGGCGCAGCCCACGATCGTGCATGCGATCACGCAAGCCGGAACAAAAAACGCAAGGCTGCGCGTTGAATCGCGAGACATCATGGACGCAGATTCGTGAACATCATGGCGACCCGCGTGGCCGGTCGTCGCACACGTTCACGTCAAGAGAAATGGGCAGAGGAGTGTAGCGCACATGACTGCTTGCGATGGAGTTCATCAAGGCAACATGCATGCGCTGCGCGCTCGTCTAAGCCAGTCCCGAGAGCAGCGGGACGAAGCGCACCGCATCGAGTAGCGTCGTCGCCCAGTTCGCGCGACCGGTACGCACGAACAGACACAGCGTCTGCTCACCGATGCGCCCGCGACCGACCGCAAGCGGCGCGAGCACCCGACCGCCGATCTTGAGTTGATCGAGCAGCGCATCGGGCAAGGCGTCGCCGGCCGCCGCGATCAGCATCGCGTCGAAGGGAGCGGCGGCCGGGATGCCCGCAAGTCCGTCTCCATAGACGAGCCGCAGGTTGGGCACGCGCAACCCGCGCAGGTTGTCGCGCGCGCGTTCGTGCAAAGCGCGAATCCGTTCGATCGAATAGACGTCGCCGAAGATTTCGGCGAGTACCGCCGCCTGATAGCCACAGCCGGTTCCCACTTCGAGCACGCGCGCATCGCGCAATGCGACCGGCAGGTCGGCGATCACGAGCTCGATCATGCGTGCGACCACATAGGGTTGCGAAATCGTTTGCGCATGGCCGATCGGCAAAGCCGTGTCGTCGTATGCGCGACTCGCCAGACCTTCATCGACGAAGCGATGACGCGGCACGCGATCGAGCGCGGCCAGCACGGCGGGATGACGAATGCCCGACGCGGCGAGCCGTTCGATCATGCGATGGCGCATGCGCTCTGGAGCGAGAGAAGGTTGAGGTTGACCCGGCACCATCGCCTGTGTCCGCTCGCGGCGCGCCTTCTCCGCGCGAGCTCGCTGATCGATCCGGGTCGAAGAATGCATACCGGACGCAGACGCAGCCGCGGACGTCGAGGTCGATGCCGTTCGCACCGGCAACTCTGGCTTCGTCGTCACTGACTTCGACGACTTCGACGACTTGGTTTTCGCAGCGATCGGTTTTCCGGGTCGCTTCGCCGCAACGGCGGGCGTGCTCGGCAGATCAAACATCCACGCCTTCTTCGGTGGACGCGTCGTCACTTCACACTCCGACCCGGCGCGACCCATCGCTTGACGTCTTCGAGCTGACCGCCGTGCGTAAGATCGATCTGAAGCGGCGTGATCGCGACGCATCCATTCGCGACCGCATGGAAATCGGTGCCGGGTCCGGCATCGCGCGCGGCGCCTGCCGCGCCGATCCAGTAGATCGTCTCGCCTCGCGGACTCTCCATCTTGTGAACCGGTTCCGAAGGATGGCGCTTGCCCAGGCGGGCGACCACCACCGGCGCCCGATCGGCGTATTCGAGGTTAGGGATATTGACGTTCAGAAGAAACGGCCCTTGCGGATTGGCCGACATCACTTGCGACACGATGCGTTGCGCGACGCGCGCAGCGGCATCGAGATGCGTCCAGTCCTTGTCGACCAGCGAGAACGCGAACGAGGGAATGCCGAACAGATAGCCCTCCATCGCCGCTGCGACGGTACCCGAGTAGATCGTGTCGTCGCCCATGTTGAGACCATTGTTGATTCCGGACACGACCACGTCGGGCCGATGTTCGAACAGGCCCGTCATCGCAATGTGCACGCAGTCGGTCGGCGTTCCATTGACGTAGTGGACGCCGGTCTCGGTGCGATGAACCGACAGCGGCCGATTGAGCGTCAACGAATGCGAAGAGCCGCTTTGATTCTGCTCGGGCGCGACCACGATGACTTCGCCTAGCGACGCCATCGCTTTCGCAAGAGCCGCGATGCCCGGGGCGAAATAGCCATCGTCGTTGGATACCAGAATGCGCATGTCCGGGATCAAAAAAAAATGGCCACGCATCGTTGCAGATCGTGGCCATGCGGGATTTCGAATTGGTCGGGGCGAGAGGATTTGAACCTCCGACCACTTGCACCCCATGCAAGTACGCTACCAGGCTGCGCTACGCCCCGAAGCGCGCGATTATATCAGCGCGTTCCGTCACGGCCTGAGCAATGCGGCGATCTCCTGCAGTTCCCTGCGAACCGATGCTAGCGCCGAACTTCCCGCGTGCGTAGCCTGTTCTCCCCGCGCGGACGCGGACCCCGCCTGACTCGATGCGTGGCCCGTACGCCAGACCGCAGGCTGCTCGTCGAGATCGTTGCCCGTGTCGGGCAGCGACGATCCGCGGTCCTCCGGCTTGCGATCACTTCGCGAGTCCAGACGCGCATCCAGGCGATTGCGCGCGCCGCTGATCGTGAACCCCTGCTCGTAGAGCAACTCGCGAATGCGACGGATCAAGAGCACTTCGTGATGCTGGTAATAGCGTCGATTGCCGCGACGCTTGACCGGCTTCAACTGCGTGAACTCCTGTTCCCAGTAGCGCAGCACATGCGGCTTCACGCCGCACAGCTCGCTGACTTCGCCGATCGTGAAATAGCGCTTCGCCGGTATCGGCGGCAACGGATGGCTGTGAAGATCGGCTTTGAGCACGCGAGATCCCGATCGTTGCGATGCTGCTCAGTACGAGCGCTCAGTGCCGGCGCTCAACAAGGAGGTTCGTGCGGACGCTCAATTTCTGCGCTCGTGTCCGGCATTCAAGCGGCGACCCGTTCGTCGGCTAGTTCGTCGGGTGCTTCGCCTTCGACGATGGCCTTCAACTTCTGGCTGGCGTGGAACGTGACCACACGGCGCGCCGTGATCGGAATCGCCTCACCGGTCTTGGGATTGCGGCCGGGGCGCTGCGGCTTGTCGCGCAATTGGAAGTTGCCGAAGCCCGACAGCTTGACGCTGTCTCCGCGTTGAAGCGCGAAACGAATTTCTTCGAAGAAGGTATCGACCATGTCTTTGGCTTCGCGCTTGTTCAAGCCCACTCTTTCGAACAGCAGTTCGGCAAGCTCGGCCTTGGTCAAGGTGGCCGCGATACCGGGCGCACGGCGCGCCTTGTCGGAAGGTACTGACGTGCGTTGCATGATCCGCTGCATTCTCCGAGTGCATAAAAAAAAGATCGTGCGACACACGGCATCAGCTGTTCAACGATGCGCGCACGGTTTCAATCAATTCGTGGCTTGGGACTCGACGGTCGATGTCGTATATCGATCATTGCTGCGGATCACTGCCGCAAACGTGCACCGATACTTTTTGCGAGAGCCGCGATCAGGTGCTGCATCACGGCCTCGATTGCCGCCTCGTCCAGGGTCTGCCGAGTATCTTGCAACCAGAATCGGAAGGCAAGGCTCTTCTCGTTTTCATTCAATCCCTTGCCGCGATATTGATCGAATAACGCGAAGTCGCGGACCCGATCGCTCTGATCTTGCCTGGCGACCTCGATCGCGGCCACCACCTGCCCGACCGGGAGCGATGCGTCGACGACGACCGCGAGGTCGCGCACCACCGTCGGGTAGCGCGAGATCGGCGTCACGCGGGGCAGACTCGCCTGCATCAGCGCGTCGGCTTCGATCTCGAACACGATCGCCGCAGTTGGCAGTTCGTAGTCCTGCAACCAGCGCGGATGCAATTCGCCGATGAAGCCGACGTCTCGTCCGCGGATCTCGATCTGCGCGCTGCGGCCGGGATGCAGAGCCGGATGCGCAGCCGCGGTGAAGCGCGGCGCCGCATCGGCTCCGAGCACCGTGAACAGCGATTCGACGTCGGCCTTCACGTCGAAGAAGTCGACCGCACGCGTAGCCGCCCCCCACTGCTCGGACCACGAAGGGCCCCACGCGATCGCGCCGACGTGCAGGCTTTGCGCGATCCCCGCCACCGTCAACGGTCCATCGACCACCGACGCATCGCGCGCATACACCTTGGCGATCTCGAACATGCGCACGCGCGTCGCTTTGCGATTCATGTTGAAGCGTACGTTGGCCACCAGGCTGCCGATCAGCGACGATCGCATCACCGCGAGCGGCGCCGCGATCGGGTTGAGCAGACGGATCGGATCGTCGTTTCCGGAGAAGTCGCGCTCCCATGCGGCTTCGACGAAGCTGAAGTTGAGCGCCTCGCGATAGCCGCGCGCCGCGATCGCGTCCGCCAGCGCATGCACGTTGCGTCTCGCTTCGGCCTGGGCATGCATCACGTGGCGCGCGACCGGCAGATGCGCAGGAATATTTTCGTAGCCGTGACCGCGC
>JBBSEF010000051.1:0-21955 GCA_038240015.1 Burkholderiales bacterium | reverse complement strand
CTCCAACAGCCAGCCGGGGCCCGCGAGCCCGCCGAGTTCTTCGTCGTAGGTGAAGTGCAGCTCGACCGTGCCGTCGAGCACCGCGCCGTGCTGCACGAGTTCGCGCAACGCAGCCAGCGCATACGCATAGGTCGCAACGTCCGACTTCGACACGGCGACTCCGCGGCCATACATCCGACCGTCTTCGATCTCGCCTCCGTACGGCTTTCTCGTCCAGCCTTCGCCAGGCGGAACGACGTCACCATGCGCATTCAACGCCACCGTCGGGCCGCCCGAGCCGAAGCGCTGACGCACGATCAGATTGGTGACGCTGCGCATCCCGTAGTCGCGCAGGAAATCGTCCGCCACCGGATGGCGCTCGACGCAGAAGCCCAGCGCGGTCAGGAGGGCCGCGGCCTTCTCGGCTGCCGGCGCGTTGTCTCCGGGCGGCGTGTCGGACGGCACGCGCACGATCTCGCGCAGGAACTCGATCTGCTCGCCGTGATGCGCATCGACCCAGGCGCCAAGCGCATCGTACGGGCTCATCCCTGCCTCGTGTCTTCATGGCTGCGCGGTCGGAAGCTTTCGATGAAGCGCAGGAATACCCGCGCGCTGGTATCGACGTCTTCGAGCGTGATCGCTTCGGCCGGGTTGTGACTGATGCCGCCTTTGCAGCGCACGAACAGCATGCCGATATCGGTCAGATCGACCAGCGCCATGCCGTCGTGACCCGCGCCGCTCGAGAGCTTTCGCACCGGCAATCCTTCGGCGGCGATGGCGTCGCCGATCTGCTCCATCATCCACGGCGCGCATGCCGCCGTGCGACCTTCGTGATTCGGATTGATTTTCAGCGCGACCTTGCGGCGCGCGCAGATCGCTCGCAGGGTCTCCTGAACGTCGGCTGCCGCAGCCAGGCGCTCGGCATTGCGCGGCGAGCGGATGTCGATCGTGAACAAGACTTTCCCGGGGATGACATTGGTCGCGCCGGGCAGCGTCTCGAGCTTGCCCACGGTGCCCACCAGCTCGGGCACGCTCGAGCAGCGCTGCTCGATCGCGAGGACGCATTCAGCGGCCGCGGCCAGTGCGTCCTGTCGCAGGTTCATCGGCACGGTACCGGCGTGGCCCGCCATGCCGTCGACTTCGATCAGGAAGCGATTGGCGCCGTTGATCGCGGTCACGACGCCGACCGACAGGCCTTCCGCTTCGAGTACCGGTCCCTGCTCGATATGCAACTCGGCGTACGCGAGCACGTCGTCACGCCGGTGCGCCGCGCTTGCGATCCGCGCAGGATCGAGTCCGAAATCCGTCAGCGCTTTGCGCATGCTGATGCCTTCGTGATCCTCCTTCTCGAGCAACATCGGGTCAAAGGCGCCGGCGACCGCGCGGCTGCCCAGCAACGTGGCGCCGAAGCGAACCCCTTCCTCGTCGGAGAAGCCCAGCACTTCGATGGCGAACGGCATGCGCTTGCCTTGCCGGTTCAGCGCATGCACGCATTCGACCGCGGCCACGACGCCGAGCATCCCGTCGTACTTGCCTGCATCGCGCACCGTGTCGAGATGCGACCCGAGTACGAGGCACGGCAAGCCGGGCCGGTCGCCTTCGTAGCGTCCCACGCAGTTGCCGATCGCATCGAGCCGCGCGGCCATGCCTGCGTCGCGCATCCAGCCGAGCACGAGGTCGCTGGCCGCGCGTTGTTGCTTGCTCAGAAAGACGCGCGTCAATCCATCGGCCTGTTCCGAGCATGCGGCCAGTGCCTCGCAGTGTTCCCAGATCCGCGATGCGGAGGGATGTGTGTCGTGATCCATCGAATGCTCCTTGATGTGCGGCCGCGTGACGACTAACGGCGCATGCGTGCTCGTGCGCCGTCGTTCGAGAGCGCGATCCGCAGAACGCGTGACGCCTATGACTCTGCGCCTGCCTGCACTGGATTCAATCCGGCGTCGACATGCTCGTCGAGATCGACCAACACCTTGCCGTCCAGCACGCGACGAGCCTGCACCTTGTCGATGTCCTTCTCCCAGCTTGCGACGACCACCGTTGCAACGCAGTTGCCCAACAGGTTGCCCAGCGCACGCGCGATGCCCATGAACCAGTCCACCGAGAGCACCAGCACGAGCCCGATCGCGGGGATCGCCGGTATGGCAGTCAACGTCGCTGCCAGGATCACGATCGCCGAGCCGGGAACGCCGTGCGCGCCTTTGGAGGTGATCAATGCCACGGCCAGAATTGTCAGCAGATCGACCATCGACAGAGGCGTGTTGGTGGCCTGCGCGATGAACACCGCGGCCAGCGTGAGGTAGATCGAGAACGCATCGAGGTTGAACGAGTAGCCGGTGGGAATGACGAGGCCGACCGTGGAGTCCTTGATGCCCATGCGCTCGAGCTTGCGCATCACCTGCGGCAGCACGCTGTCCGACGATGCGGTGCCGGCCACGATCATCAGCTCTTCGCGCAGGTATCGGATCAGCTTGAAGATGTTGAACCCGGCCAGCCGCAGGATGCCGCCGAGGACCACGACGACGAAGATGATTACCGTCAGATAGAACAGTCCGACGAGGTAGCCCAGCTGCTGAAGCGAAGCCACGCCGTACTTGCCGACCGTGAATGCGATCGCGCCCAGAACGCCCAGCGGAGCCAGCTTGACGACGAAAAACATCATCTTGAAGAACACGTGCGACGCCTGCTCGATGATCGCGAGAAAAGGCTTGCCGCTGTTGCCGAGCAATGCCAGCGCGCATCCGAAGCCGACCGAGATCAGCAACACCTGGAGGACATCGCCGCCGGCGAAGGCGTTCACGAACGTGGTGGGGATGAGCTTCATCAGGAACTCGACGATGCCCTGACTCTTGACCTGCGACGCGCGGTCGACGTAGGAACTCATCGCACTCGCGTCCAGCGACTTGGGATCGATGTTCATTCCGGCGCCGGGATGAAAGAAGTACGCCAGCGCGAGGCCCAGCAGCAAGGCTACGGTGGTGACCAGCTCGAAATAGATCACCGCTTTGAGTCCGACACGCCCGACCTTCTTCAGGTCGCCCGCGCCCGCGATGCCCAGTACGACGACGCAAAAGACGATCGGCGTGATCAGTACCTTGATGAGCTTGATGAAGCCGTCGCCAAGCGGTTTCAGGCTCGCGGCGAATTGCGGATAGAGCACGCCCACCACGATGCCGATGATCAGCGCGACGACGACTTGACCGAATAGCGACTTGAAGAACTTGGCCATTTGTTTCTCCGCGAAAAAACGTCCGTTGAACTTCGCCGGCGCGCGCTTGCGTCATCTTCGCAATGCTTTGCGGCGGTCGACTCGGGTAGAGGGTCTTATCAAGCGGTAGTGTTGTCCAATATATTGTTCCACTCGATCGATCTGTTTTCGGTATGGATGGAGACAGACGAATCGCCGCATCGGCGCGCCAACCGAGGGCCTCGCCGGCGGTCGCCGCGACCACCGCCGGTGCGCATCACTTGGGGGACGAGCCTACCTTCTCGCGCGCCAATACCTCGCCGGCCTTTTCGATGAAGCCGCGCACCACGGGGGATGCGTCGTCCTTGCGCTGTATCGCATAGACATCCGCGCGCGGGGTATTGCGCGACAGCGCGCGGTACTCGACGCCGCGACGATGCGCGCGCTGCAGGGACGCGGGGACCAGCGCCACGCCAAGACCGGCCGCGACGAGGCTGGGGATCGCTTGAGACTCCACCACCTGCTGGGCCACCCGCGGAACGAAGCCCGCGTCGACGCAGCACGCGTGAAGGTATTGGGCAAAGCCGGAAGAGTCGAGTCTGAGGAGGACGAACTCTTCGTCCTTCAGGTCCGCGAGCAGAAGCTTGCGCCGGCGGCCCATCGGATGGCCCCGCGGCAGCGCCACCACGACCGGATCCTTCCATAGCAACTCGCTCGCCAGGACATCATCGTCAACCGCGGTACGAGTGAAGCTCACCGAGATCTTGCGGTCGAGCAGTCCCGCGAGTTGCGCGGCCGGCGTCATTTCGTGCAGCACAACGATGATCGACGGATGACTGCGGCGATAGGCGGCAATCAATTGCGGCAACGGACCGAGCAGCAGCGAGCCGCTCAAGCCGATGTCCAGGCGCCCGGCGCTTCCCGACCCGATCGCCTGTACCTCGCTGCGCGCCTGGTCCACGCGTTCGAGAATCGCATTTGCGTGCACGAGAAAAGCCGAGCCCGCCGCCGTGAGCTCGACGCGTCGGCTGGTCCGCGTCAGCAGTTGCGTTCCCAGTTCGTTTTCGAGGTCGGCAATCTGCTGGCTGAGCGGCGGCTGCGAAATATGCAGCCGCTCCGCGGCACGCGTGAAGCTGAACTCCTGAGCCACTGCGAGGAAGTAGCGCAGATGCCGCAGCTCCATTGCCTTGACCTATCGATTGACGTTACCCAGACTTTTTGGATATTACTCTCGCCGGGTGGTGAATCACCGGATCAGCCGTAAGCCGGTGCCAGTCCCCGCCGCCAGCGGCTGCTCAGCGCATCGACGCCGATCGTCAGTACGCACATCGCGATCAGCACCGTCGCCGCCTGCGGCTGTTGGAACAACGACAGGTGGAAGTACAGCATCTGGCCCAGCCCGCCCGCACCGACGAAGCCGAGCACCGCCGCCATGCGGATGTTCATCTCCCAACGGTACAGCGTGTACGCCAGCCATTGCGGCGTCACCAGTGGCAAGCTGCCATACGTGAACGCCGCCACCACGCCGCTGCCCGAAACGCGCAACGCTTGCTCGGGTTCCCTCGTCACGTTCTCGAGCGTCTCGCCGAACAGCCGGCCGAATACTCCGCTGGTGTGCAGCCCCAATGCGAGCACGCCGGCAAAGGGACCGAGCCCCGCTGCCAGCACCATCAATACCGCCCACACCAATTCGGGGACGCTGCGCAAGAGATTGAGGATGAGGCGTGCGGCGGCTCGCATCGTCGGACCGAGACGGCCTGAAGCCGGCAGGGCGAGCGCCGCGCCCGCGACGACGGCGAGCAAGGTTCCCAGCGCCGAGACCGCGAGCGTCTGGATCGCGCCATACGCGGTCTTCGCTACGAATGCGGGCGACAGATCGGGCGGAAAGAATTCCGCTATGAACCTGGCCATCAGCCGCAACGATTCGCCGGCCGCGAGCGCGCGGTAGTCGATGCCGAGATACCAGAAGCTCGCAACGACAGCGGCCACGATCAGCACGAGGACCGTGATGCAAGCCGCGCACGGACCGGCGGCGTGCGCGCGCTCCGCGGCGCTGAGGTCGGTGGCGCCGGCGTTCATGCCAGCATGCGCCGCAGCGCGGCGCTCAATGCATCGGCCAGCAGCACCAGCACCAGGAACATCAGTAGGATCGAGCTGGCCTCGCCGCCGTTGAGCATCTTCATCGACTGGTCCATCAACTGCCCGAGACCGCCGGCGCCGACGAAGCCCATCACCACCGAGGCCCGCACCGCGCACTCCCATCGATAGACCGTGTACGAGGCGAGCTCGCGCGATGCTCCCGGCAAGAGGCCGTAGAAGAGTGCGGTCACGCGCCCGCTGCCCGCTTCGAGCAACGCACGCGCGGGCCGCGTGTCGCCCGACTCGAGTATCTCCGCATACACCTTGCCGAGCATGCCGCCGTACGTGATGGCGAGCGCAAGCACGCCGGCCGCAGGCCCGAGGCCGAGCGCGCGAACCAGCAGCAGCGCCCACACCACTTCGGGTATCGCGCGCAGGAAAGTGAGCAGGGCGCGCCCGACGGACCGCGCGGCCTGACCGCGCCACAGTCCCTTGCTGGGACCGATCCGCGAAACCGAAAGCGAATGCGTCATCACGAACGCGAGCGGCGTCGCGAGCACGAAAGCCAGCGCGATGCCCGCGGTCGCCATCGCCAGCGTTTCGAATGTCGCCTTCAACAGCAGACCGAGAAATTCGTTCGACGTGGCCGGCGGAAAGAAGCCGGAAAGAAATGCGGCCATCACCTTCAGGTTGCCCGCGTCGAACAACAGCCACGGCTTGAAGTCGGCGAGTACCGCGAGCGGCCACAGGACGGCCAACGCGATCAGCAATGCGGTGACTCGCGTCTTTGCCTGCGGATCGCGCATCTCGCCCGCCGCGTCGGCCGCGGTCGGGACCAAGTGTCCGGCCAGGTTCATCGGCACCCCGGTCGTGCCAGCGGCACGATATTCGAAGCCGCGTCCTGCGGCATGCGACTGTGCAACGCGAGCGGGTCATGCCCCTGCATCGGCAGGGCGCTGCCTTCGGCTGCGTACAACTCGTGCAGCATGTCGTGCGTAACCTCCGACGATGCGACGTCGAACAGCACCGAACCCGCGCGCATGCCGACGATGCGCGGAAACCATTTCAACGCGAGGTCCACCGCGTGCAGCGACGCGACCAACGTGGTTCCCGCCGCTTCGCCTTGCTCGATCAACCGACCCACCGCGGCATCCGCCAAGGTCGGGTCGAGTGCGGAAACGGGTTCGTCGGCGAGCAGCAGATCGGGCTTCTGGTAGAGCACGCGGGCGATGCCGACTCTTTGCAACTGGCCGCCCGAGAGGCGGTCGCAGCGATCGAACAATCGGTCCGCCAGATCGAGTCGCGCAAGCACTTCACGTGCACCGACGATATCGCTCGGGTAGAGCAACGAGCGCAATGCGCGGCCGGCCCCCCATGCGCCGAGCCGACCCGCGAGCACGGCAGTGACGACGCGCAACCGCGGCGGGATCGGCGGTGCCTGGTACACCATGCCGACTCGCGCTCGATGGCGCCGAAGCTCGCTCGCCGACATCTGCCACGGACTGGCTCCCAGCGTTTCGACACGCCCTTCGGTAGGCCGCAGCGCGCTCGCCAGGATGCGGAGCAAGCTCGTCTTGCCCGCACCCGAAGGGCCGATGATCGCGAAGCGCTCGCCGCCTTTTGCCGACAGCGTGACCTCGTGCAACGCGCGATGCCCGTTGACATGGACGAGGCCGACGCCGTCGAGAAGCAAGCTCATCGCGGCTCTTCGAGCAACAGACAGAACTCGTCGATCACTTGATCAGGCCCGCAGCCTTGCCCGCCGCTTCGATGCCATCGTAGTTCGACGACCTGGTCGGTATGAACTTCGTGGCCCGTTGCAACGCCAGGATCTCCTTGTGCTCGGGGTTGGCGGGATCGAGCTTCAGAAACGCTTCGGTGAGCTTCTTCGTCAACGCGGCGTCGAGGCCCGGACGCACCGTCCAGTTGTAGTCGTAGTAGGGCGGCGTGGTCGCGAGCACGCGAACCCGCGCAGCGTTCGAATTGGCCGATTCGACCAATTTGTCCATTACGGACGAATTGAGCACACCGGCATCGGCGCGGCCCGACGCGACGAATGCGACCGTGGCGTCGTGCGCGCCCGAGAATGCGACCGTCTTGAAATCGATGTCGGGGTTGATGCCGTCCTTCATCAGGAAAAAGCGCGGCATCAGGTGGCCCGAGGTGGACGACGGCGCGCCGAACGCGAAGGTCTTGCCCTTCAGCTCCGCGAGCGTCTTGACCGGGCTGTCGATCGGCACGATGAACTTGCTGGTGAACTTTTCGTCTTCGGCACGCTGCACGATCGGGACCGCACCGCCGTTGGTTCGAATGCGCGCCTGCACGAACGTGAAGCCGCCGAGCCATGCCAGGTCGATCTTGTTGTTGGCCAGACCTTCGACGACCGCGGCGTAGTCGGTAACGGGCGTGAACTGCACGTCGAGGCCGGTCTCTTTTTTCAGATAGTCGCCGAGCGGCTTGAACTTGCGCTGCAATTCGGTGGGCGCTTCGTCGGGAATGGCGGAAACGCGCAGCACGCCGGTTTGCGCGAACGCGGGCGCGGTTGCAGTCAAACAGAATAGACACGCCGCAAATATTTTCGAGATCAGGTTTTTCATGGGTGTGGTCGGTTGCGATGGAGTTGAAAAGACGATCGGGTTGGAGTCGAATCAATCGTGCGAAGCGATGGTACGGAAGCCCGCGAAGACATCGCTGCGATGGGGCATGAAGAAGTTGCGATAGCGCGCGTCGTGCATGCGGCTATGGGTCGCGAACGAGCCGCCGCGCAACTCGCGATGGTTGCCGAACCAGGGCGCCGAATATTCCTGGTATGCGCCGGCGACGAAGCCCTCGTATGGCTCGAATGCGTCGGCACTCCACTCCCATACGCCGTGACCCCAGGCGAGAGCAGCGGTGCTGCGAGCCGCGTGTTCCCACTGCGCCGCGCTCGGCAGGCGGCGTATTGCCCAGAGGCAATAGGCCTCGGCTTCGAAGGCGTTGACGTGGATCGCCGGCTGTTCGGGTTCGAGCGCTTGCCAGCGGTCGAACCAGCGCACTTCCCATCCGATGTCGGACCGCGAGTTCGTCGTCATGCGCCGCCAGCGTTCGGGATGCGATCGTCCCGCTTGCGCGCGCCACGCGCCTGCGTCGCCCGGCCAATATTCGGGACGGTCGTAGCCGCCGGACTCGACGAAGCGGAGGTACTGGCCCGCGCTGACCGGATGCGCATCGATCTCGAAGTCGTTCAGCATCACGTCGCGGCCGGGGCGTTCATTGTCGAACGCGAAGCCTCGTGCAGTGGGCGCGAATCCGATGCGCACCGCGCCGCCGCGCATGGCGACACGCGTCGGCGCGGCGATGCGAGGGAGCGATGCACCGGGGGGCGGTGGGTATCCCAACTTCGCGCGTAGCCATGCGAAGGCCTCGCCGTGCATGTCTTCATGGAACAGCGCGAGGCGGTGGAAGTACAGCGCGTCGTCATCGTCCTCTTCCGGTACCGCCGCGATACCGGCTTCGAGTTGGGACGCAAGCATCTCCAGCACTTGCGCGCGCGCAGGCAGCGGCGCGGTCCAGCGATCGGCGTGCGCGAGCAGCGAAGAGTCGAGCAACGCATCGGGCCCCGCATGCACTGCCGGAAGCCGCGCATGCGTACGGCCCTTGGCATCGACAATATGCGGGCCGCGCAACATCCAGAACTCGGCAAACCACGCGAGATGCGCGAGCTCCCATGCAATCAGGTTGATGCCCGGCTGCTGGGGCACTCGCCACTGCGCATCGTTCAGGTCGCAGGTCCATGCGAGCGTGCGCGCACGGCACTCGCGCATCGCTGCAACCAACGCAGCGCCGGCGAGGCAGCGCGCGTCATGCATTGGCGTCCCTGGTTTGTCCACGCTGTGCCAACATGACCGCATGAAGAAGCCGCGCATCCGCATCGTGTCGCCGGCCGCGGCAGAAGCCAACAACGGCAACTGGCACACGGCGGCGCGCTGGCGGCGTTTTCTCGCGCCGGTGGGGCAAGCGAAGGTGGCGCTCGGATGGGACGGCGAGCCGGTCGATGCGTTGATCGCGCTGCATGCGCGCCGTTCGGCCGAACCGATCGCACGCTTTCGCGATGCGTACGGCGATGCGCCGCTGGCGCTGGTGTTGACCGGCACCGATCTGTATCGCGACATCGAGTTCGATACCGGCGCCAAGCATTCGTTGAAGTGTGCGAGTCATGTGGTGGTGCTGCAGGACGAAGGGCTGGCACGGCTCGACGCGCCCACGCGAACCAAGGCACGCGTCATCGTGCAGTCGGCCAGCGCTCGAGCGCGGCACGCCATGGTACTGCGGCACTTCGATTTCGTTGCCGTCGGCCATCTGCGCGAAGAGAAGGATCCGCTGACGCTGATGCGCGCCGCCCGCATGCTGCCGGCCGACTCGTCGATACGCATCGTGCACATCGGCGATGGCTTGGACGATGCGCTGGCCGACGCGGCGCGACGGACCGCGGCCGAATGCCCACGCTATCGATGGCTGGGCGGCCTCTCGCGCGAACAGGCTCGACGATGGATCGCGCGCTCGCGCGCACTCGTGCACATGAGCCGCATCGAAGGCGGCGCCAACGTCGTGATCGAAGCCGTCCGCTCGCATGTGCCGGTGCTCGCGAGCCGCATCGACGGCAACGTCGGCTTGCTCGGTCGCGACTATGGCGGTTATTTTCCGCTGGGCGATGCAACGGCGCTAGCGGCGCTGATGCAACGATTTTCTTGCGACCCCACGTTCGCGGCGATGCTGTCCGCACAGTGTGCGGCGCGCGAGCCGCTCTTCACGCCCGAGGTCGAGCGACACCAGGTCCAACGATTGCTGTCCGACATGTTGAGCGGCAAACGGCCACAATAGCAATTGCCATTTTTTCATCCGGGACATTTTTACCATGAACGATATTGCTGCTGCCCATACCGCGTCCGCCGACGCGATCCGACTCACCAGCTTCTCGCACGGCGGCGGTTGCGGCTGCAAGATCGCGCCGGGCGTGCTGTTGCAAATCCTGAAGAACAGCGCCAGCGGCCTCATGCCGCGCGAACTGCTGGTCGGCATCGAGACCGCCGACGATGCGGCCGTCTATCAACTCAACGACGAGCAGGCGTTGATCGCGACGACCGACTTCTTCATGCCGATCGTCGACGACCCGTTCGACTTCGGCCGCATCGCCGCGACCAACGCGATCAGCGATGTGTATGCAATGGGCGGCACGCCCATCATGGCGCTGGCGCTGGTTGCGATGCCGATCGATCGTTTGCCGATCGAGGTCATCGGCCAGATCATCCGCGGCGGCGAAGCGGCCTGCAAAGACGCCGGCATCCCGATCGCGGGCGGCCACACCATCGACTCGGTCGAGCCGATCTACGGCCTGGTCGTGATGGGACTGGTCCATCCGAAAAAAGTCCGGCGCAACGCCGACGCCAAGGCCGGCGACGTGCTGATCCTCGGCAAGCCGATCGGCGTGGGCGTGCTGTCGGCGGCGTTGAAGAAAGGCAAGCTCGACGCGGCGGGCTATGCGCAGCTCGTCAAGACGACGACGATGCTCAACAAACCCGGCGCTGCTTTTGCCGACATGCCGGGCGTGCATGCGCTGACCGATATCACCGGCTTCGGTCTGGCGGGCCACACGCTGGAGATCGCGCGCGGCGCGAAGCTGACCGCGGTGATCGAGTGGAGCAAGGTGCCGATGCTCGCGGGAGTCGAAGCGCTGGTGGCCGAAGGATTCATCACCGGCGCGTCGGGTCGCAACTGGGCGGGCTATGGGGCGGACGTGTCGCTCGCCGCTGCGCTGCCGAAGGTCGCGCAGGATTTGCTCAGCGATCCGCAGACGTCGGGAGGTCTGCTCGTCACTTGTGATCCCGATACCGCCGACGAAGTCCTGCGCGTGTTCCGTGCGCAGGGATTCGAACACGCCGCGCCGATCGGACGGATGGAGGCGGGTGCGGGACGACTTCGCGTCGAGGTCTGAAAAATAGAGTCGTCGCGCCGAACGCGTGTGCGGGGCCATCGACACCGATGTGCTGATCGATGAGGTCAGGAAACTTTTCGATCAGCCACGCGCGCCGCGCGTCGCCCGCGCGAGGATCGGCAGGCTCGGCGACGAGATCGACCATCTGCGCCGATTGGTGAAAGCCGATATCGAGATCGCAGGATTGATCGCAGCGGCGATCGGTCGGTCGCGTCCGCGTGGAGTTCGCTGGTCAATGGCTCGCGACAAATGCTTCGCTGAAATCACCCGCCCCCACATGGTTGCATCGCGCAACAGCAACTTGTCACCGGTGATCAAAACCGGATCGCCCCGCGTTGCGAGCAAGTCCCACAACAATTGATGGCTGGACCATCCGTTGAACGGGGAATGGGCGGACCATCGCGAATGCCACGTCGGGGGCGATTTCCTGCTGAGCTACCGGCTGACGGGTGGCGGCGTCAAACAGCAGATCATCTTCGTGCGAGCGGGAAGCCACGCGGAGCTCTTGGAATAAGGCTCTGGCATCCCCATCGCGGATTCAACCAGTATTGCGCAGCCCCGCCGCGAGTCCGTTGATCGAGATGTGGATGCCGGTCCTGACGCGCGCGCTGCCCGCGTTTGCGTCCACCCCGCCGCGCTGCTGACGATGACGCCGCATCAGCTCGACCTGCAGATGGTTGAGCGGTTCGAGATAGGGGAAGCGATGCTCGATCGAACGCGCCAGCGACGGATTCGATCCGAGTCGCAGCTTCTCGCCGGTGATCAGCGACAGCGCATCGTTGGTGCGATCCCATTCGGCGCGGATCAACGCAAAGATTCTTTTCCCGAGCTTCCTGTCCTCGACCAGATCGACATAGCGCGCCGCGATCGCGAGGTCGCTTTTGGCGATCACCATGTCGAGGTTCGAGAGCAGCGCGCGAAAGAAAGGCCACTGCTTGTTCATCCGCTGCAACAGAGCGAGGCGCTGCTTGCGCTGCGCGGCGTCGCCTTCAAGATAACTCGCTATCGCCGAGCCGAAGCCGTACCAGCCGGGCAGCGAGACGCGGCACTGGCCCCAACTGAAGCCCCACGGAATCGCGCGCAGATCCTCGATCGCGCGCGTGGCCTTGCGTGATGCGGGGCGCGAGCCGAGGTTGAGGTCCGCGATCTCGCGGATCGGCGTGGCGCTGAAGAAGTAGTCGGTGAAGCCGGGTGTCCGATAGACCAGTTCGCGATAGGCGTCGTAACTCGCATCGCTGATCGCGCGCGCCGCATCGAGAAAACTGTTCGGTGCGCTCTTCGGTGGATTGAGCAGCGTCGCTTCGAGCGTGGCCGCGACCAGCGTCTCGAGGTTGCGCCGCCCGATCTCCGGGTGCGCGTATTTCGACGCGATCACCTCGCCCTGTTCGGTCAGACGGATCTGACCATTTACCGTGCCCGGCGGTTGCGCGAGGATGGCCTGATAGCTCGGGCCGCCGCCGCGTCCCACGGTACCGCCGCGGCCATGGAAGAGTCGTAGCGCGATGCCGTGATTACGGCCCACCTCGGCGAACAGTTCGACCAGCGCGATCTCGGCGAGATACAGCTCCCAGTTGCTCGTGAAGCTGCCGCCGTCCTTGTTGCTGTCGCTGTAGCCGAGCATGATTTCCTGCTCGGCGCCCGAGCGCGCGACCATCGCGCCGACGCCCGGCAGCGCATACGCGGCGCGCATGATGGGCACGGCGTTGCGGAGATCCGCAATCGTTTCGAACAGAGGCACCACGATCAGATCGGACTCGGCGCCGTCGGCCAGCGTGCCGCGCAACAGGCCGGTCTCCTTCATCAGCAGCATCGCTTCCAGAAGGTCGCTCACCGCCTCGGTGTGCGAAATGATGTAGTGACGTAGCGCGTCGCGGCCGTAGAGCTCGTGCATCGTCGATGCGGTCTCGAAGATCGCAAGCTCGCTTTGCGCACGTTCGCTGTACGCGGCCGCACGCACGCGCAAAGGTCGCGCGTCGTTGAGCAGGCGCATCAGCAGGTCGACGCGCTCGGGCTCGGCCAGCGCGCTGTAGTCGGACTCGATCTGTGCGACCGCGAGCAGTTCGGCGATGACGGCCTCGTGCACGTCGGAGCTCTGCCGCAAGTCGACAGTCGCGAGATGAAAGCCGAACACCTGTACGGCGCGCATCAACGGACGCAGGCGCGGGCCGGTCAGCGCGTTCGCGTGATGCGAAGCAAGCGAAGCCTCGATGACCTGGAGGTCGGCGAGGAATTCGTCTGCGGATCGATAGGCGTTCTGGGGCGTCACCGCGTGACGCAAGGCCTCGGTGCCGGTGAGCGCGTGCAGGGTTGCGGCCAGGCGCGCATAGACGCCGATCAATGCGCGCCGATAGGGCTCGTCCTCGCGGTGCGCGCTGCGGTCGGGCGACCCTTCGGCGAGTGCGCGCATCGCGTCGGAGACCGGCGCGAGCGTCATCGAGATCGACAGCTCGGCACCGAGCTCATGCACCTCGGTGAGATAGAAACGCAGCACGGTTTCGCTCTGGCGTGCGAGCGCCATGCGCAACGTGTCTGCATTCACGAACGGGTTGCCGTCGCGATCGCCGCCGATCCAGTTGCCCATGCGAAAGAAGGTCGCGATGTCGTGGCTTGGAAGCGCCGTCTCGATGTCGCGATACAGGCGCGGGATCTGGCGCAGGAAAGTCGCGTGATAATAAGAGAGCGCGTTCTCGACCTCGTCGTTCACGCTGAGCTTGGCCGAACGCAGCATGCGCGTTTGCCAGAGTTGGGTGACGCGTGCCCGGATCAGCGCTTCGTTTTCGTCGAGGTCACGCTCGCCCGCGATCGATTCACGGCGCTCGAGCAGTTCCGCAATCGCGCGCTCGGCGTCGAGGATGCTCTTGCGTTGTACTTCGGTCGGATGCGCGGTGAGGACGGGGGCGATGTAGGCGTGTGCCAGCGTGTGCGCGACACGGTCGGGGCGGATGCCGGCTTTGGCCAGGCGAGCGAGCGCCATGGCGAGCGAGCCTTCCTGCACGTGGCCTTCACGCTCGTGATGGTCGCGGCGGCGAACGTGATGACGGTCTTCGGCGATGTTGGCGAGATGGGAGAAATAGCTGAAGGCGCGGATCACGCTGACGGTCTGGTCGTCGGAGAGACTCTTCAGCAGCCGGTCGAGGGCGCGACCGGCTTGCGCGTTGCTCTTGAGGCGGTAGTCGACGGAGAGTCGGCGGACGCGCTCGATCAAGTCGAACGCGGGCTTGCCCTCTTGCTCGCGGAGCACGTCGCCGAGAATGCGGCCGAGGAAACGGATGTCGTCGACGAGAGGACGGTTCTTGTCGGCGGCGTCACGGTCTCGATTGGTCTTGGCCATGCGGGAGGGTACCGCTTCCCGCAAGGCTCGATCTGGCATCCAATCGCTTCTCACATCGACGCAGATTCGTCCTCGGCTGGTGTTCGGCGTACGCTGCGGCACGCGAAAGCGGCGTTGATCAAACCGGGTCCAGACGCCAAGATGCAAACAGGAGCAAGAGCAATGAGCCGATATCTTGGGCATTCATCACGCTCCGCATGGTCCAGGACGATATTGGGCGTGGCATCGTTCGCGATCCTTGTGCTCTCCCATCCCGGACCCGCGTCAGCACAGGATGCCGATACGCTGCGGGCGCGACAGGCGGCACTGGGCGAGCAACTGGCCAACAATCAGTTCGGCCGACCGCTGGTTCTTGTGTCCACCGAAGCGTCCGGCAATCTGAAGGGCGATGTCTACGCCATCGTGAGGCAGCCGTTCAGCGTGGTCGGCCCCGCGTTGCAAGGCACGGACCATTGGTGCGACATCCTGATACTTCACCTGAACGTCAAGGGCTGCGCCTACCGAGGCACGGGTGCCACCAGCACGCTGAGTCTCGCTGTCGGGCGGAAGTTCGACCAGCCGCTCGAGGACACGCGCAAGGTCGACTTCAGCTACCGGCTTGCGACGAGCACGGCCACCTATCTTCAGGTGCTGCTGAATGCCGACGTTGGTCCTCTCGATACGAAGAACTATCGAATCGTTCTGGAAGCGATCCCGATCGATGCCAATTCCAGTTTCATTCACATGTCTTATTCATACGGCTACGGGATCACCGCGCGGATCGCGATGCAGGGTTACCTCGCGACGCTCGGTCGAGACAAGGTCGGCTTCAGCATCGTCGAGCGCAAGAGCGATGGCACACCCGTTTACGTGGGGGACTTTCGCGGTGTGATCGAGCGTAACGCGATGCGCTACTACCTCGCGATCGACGCCTACCTGAGCGCCTATGCGCTACCGCGAGCGGAGCAGACCGAAAAGCGCATCCAGGAGTGGATCACCAATGTCGAGCGCTATCCGCGTCAGCTGCACGAAATGGATCGCGATGAATATCTCGTGATGAAGCGCAAAGAGTTGGCGCGCCAAGCTTCCGGATGAGTTGCACAACCGGCAATCGGAACATCGCCCCCGATTCCTTTCCAGCACCGCCTGAGATCGAAGTCGTGATCGAAATTCCGCGCGGGAGCTTTCTCAAGCGTGGATCGACCGGGCACATTGATTTCGTGTCGCCATTCCCCTGTCCGTTCAACTATGGCTCCGTGCCTCGCTACCTGGGACTCGAAGGAGACTTGCTGGATGCGGTTGTGCTCGGGCCTCGATTGCGAGCCGGTACGCGCCTCAACGTCCGCGCGTGGGGAGCGGTGATCCTCATGGACCGAGGCATGGTCGACGACAAACTGATCTGCAGCGACGGCCCGGTCAGCGCAAGCAAGCAGGAACAGATATTGCGTTTCTTCCGCTTCTATGCGGATTGCAAGGCACTGCTGAACTGGTGGCGTCGCCGTCCGGGTCGCAATGCGTGCGACGGTTGGTGTGAGGCTGGCGAGGCGCTATCTCGCGCGCGACCGCGAGACGTCGCGTGGCAGGGCCCACCCCTCGAGTTTTGAGTTGCCGTGCATTACCGCACCGCCGCGCACGCGGTGGGACAGCGGCGACTGGATTGTCCAAGTCGATGTTTGGTATCGCGGTCCGAGGTGAAAAAAGGCCTGAGCAATTCCGCGATCGCGCGCTTCGCGTCGAGAATGCTCTGCGTTGTACTTCGGTGGGATGCGCGGTGAGGACAGCGGCGACGTAGGCGTGGGCCAGCGTGTGTGCGACGTGGCCGGGGCGGATGCTGAAGGCGCGTATCACACTGACGGTGTGGTCGTCGGCGAGATTCTTCAGCAAGCGGTCAAGGGCGCGACCGGCTTGGGCGTTACTCTTGTTCGTGATGCGGCAAGGCTCGGCTGGCGGGCTCGTCGAACAGGTCAGCGAAACGCACCGATCGGATTCACTGGCGCGCCTTTCCACCACTGAGGCTGCGGGCCAAGCCGAAATATTGCGAAGTGAAGATGCGGTGCTTCCTTCGGAGCGTTGCCGCTCGTGCCGACAAAGCCGAGCAGATCTCCGCGATGCAATGCCATCCCCTCCGGTGATGCCCGGTGCGTAACCGTCAAGATGCGCGTAGTAATACGCGAAGCGGGCGAGCAGGTCGTACTGGTAGATCGTCAACCCACCGGGAACGCTCTTGAAGAGCTTGACCAGTTTGCCGTCGTCAACGGCGAACACCTTGGTCCCGCGTGCTGCAGCGATGTCGATTGCTTCATGCGCGTGACCGTGGCGCTGGTCGCCAAACGAATCGCGCAACTCCGATGCGACCACGCCGTCCACCGGGATGAGAAGGCCGCCGATGTCACTGATGGCCGGTGGAGATGCGGCCGCGGATGAACCATCGCAAGCCCAAGCAAGAATCGCTGCGTGAATGTGGGAGCGGCGCATGCGCATAGGCTTCAGCGACCAAGTCTAGTCCCGCACGTTTACCGCGAATCCCGGCTTGGCTAGGGTCGCAAGACGTTGTGCATCCCAATTCGTCAAGTGGATGCATCCGTTGGTTTCCACAAACAAAAAAAGCTGCCGGAAGTTCGTATGCGTTTCGGACGATAAATCAAATGCGTACTTACTCATAATCGCTTCTTCACCTTCGATTTCTATCTTGAAAGCGTCGACTTCGATGCAGATTCGGTAATCTCTATGTCGGCGAAAGATGCTTCTTTCCGAAGGGATCCAAAGACACAAACGATTCAATTTGGCGCTGGTGGCGACGTCATGCTCCGCATCTACAACAAGACCGACGAGATCTGCTGCACTACTTGGCGCACGAGCACGACACCTTGCGCGTCAACAGCGCTGACAGCAATCGATCGCGGTGAACAATGCATCCGTTCTGATTGGCGGGCCACGGCGGGCCGTGGATATGTATACAGGTACTCAACGCGTGAACTAACCACAGACGAACTGTCGGATACGCTTACCAATTTCCGAGAAACTTCAAGTCCAAGGGTGGTCGCCTAGATGAATATACCTCCAACCATTGTGTGTTGCTGTCAACGAGGAAAAGCTTAAATGGCCGCGCCCCGAGCGCTACCGATGAAACAGTTCATCGTTCGAACGACCGATCTCTTCCTGGTCGAACGCATCGCTGAGCGCAGTGGACGGAAAGTTTCGGCCAACATCGCGGACGCTCGACGCGAAATGCGCAGCACATTGAAAATGTTAAGACTGCGCAACCTCCTCGATGGGGCCCCAAACGGCGCATCCCCCGATCGACTGTTTGGAGGAGTCGACGACGATTTTTGGCTTTGGTTGCATACCGAGGGTTACCGGAGAAGCGCTGCCGTCAGGAATATTCTCCCCGGGTTGCCCACGGAACAATTGCAGTATCAGTCCACCGGTTCGGTCGGCGACACCGCGATGCAATTCGGGCTAAGCGCATCGAAGATTTTCAAGAAGCTCTACGAGCGCACTGGCAATCGCGAACTCTCCGCTTGCAAGAATGTGCTGGACTTCGGATGCGGCTGGGGCAGAATTTTCAGGTTTTTCCTCAAGGATATCGACCCGTCGAAGCTCCATGGGATCGACGCGTACGATGCAATGATCGCGTTCTGTCAGAAGGAATTCCGATGGGGCACCTTCGTCCATAACGATCCGTTTCCTCCGACGCGGTTCCCCCCGGAATCTTTCGACTTTGTCTACGCCCTGTCGGTCTTCTCGCACCTGTCCGAAGATGCGCACCGGAAATGGTTGGAGGAGTTCAAGCGAATCCTGGCGCCGGGCGGCGTTCTAATCGCTACGACGTGGGGACGCGAGTTCATCACGCGTTGCAGGGACAGCCGAGGCAACAAGGAACTCACATCAACGACGAAGCACTTCCCCGAGCTCTTCGAGGATACCGACAAGTGGTTGTCGGACTACGACAACGGTCGCTTTTGCTTCGACACCTCGGTCGAAGGATACGGTGTGACTTCCGACTGGATGGGAGAAACCTGCATCTCTCGGAACTATGTCATGAAGTACTGGACGGAGTGCTTCGATTATCTGGAGTATATCGAGACAGGTCCCTACCGCGACGTGTTCGGACAAAACATCATCGTCGGAAGAAAAGCATGACGACGTGCAGGGGTAGAACGCGGAGACCCGCGTCTTTACTGGCTCCCCGACCTGGACTCGAACCAGGGACACACGGATTAACAGGCAAATTTTGAGTAACTAACAGTCATTTAAATCAACGACTTGCAGTGCTTGCCAACCTCGAAAACAATATATCTGCGGCACAGTTATGGCACAGTGAATCAGAGTTCGGTACAAGTCTGATTGAGCGCCGATAAGCGGCAGCGAGCGTGAAACCGAATGAACGCGCTGTTTGAGCACATGGGGTGTCGGCGCCGATTTTAAATTTGAGCCGCCGTGGAGTGACCCCCCAGAGGTGAACAACTCGGCGCCAAGAATTGACTTGGCGGCGGGCGTCACAGATGTGACTATAAGATTGCCTCGAACGAATTCGTTTCCTTGAGAAACAGACAGTCGTTTCCAAGCGAAACGTCACTTCTTTCGCCAAGTGGAACAACAAGGCTTTCAGCAGTGGCGCGATATTTGCGTAGCTGCCCGATACTTCGGCGCGCCTATACAAGGAAGCAACTGTTGACCGGGTGGGACCAAGCGTTCCGACTTTATTTGTCCGAAGGAAAAATATGAAAGTTAAAGCAGCCGTCGCGCGTAAGGCCGGAGCCCCTCTATCAATCGAGACTGTGGATCTGGACGGTCCCAGAACCGGGGAAGTGCTGATCGAAATTAAGGCGACGGGTATTTGTCATACCGATGCCTTCACGCTGTCGGGCGACGATCCGGAAGGACTATTCCCCGCGATATTAGGTCACGAGGGTGCGGGACTCGTGGTGGACGTAGGCCCCGGCGTGACCAGTGTGAAAAAGGGCGATCACGTCATCCCGCTTTACACGCCGGAATGTCGCCAATGCGAGTATTGCCTCTCCCAAAAGACCAATCTTTGCCAAGCGATTCGTTCGACGCAAGGCCGAGGATTGATGCCGGATGGGACCAGCCGCTTCAGCATTGACGGCAAGCCGGTGTTTCATTACATGGGAACGTCCACTTTTGCCAATTACACCGTGGTGCCCGAGATAGCCGTAGCCAAGATTCGCGAGGATGCCCCGTTCGATAAGGTGTGCTACATCGGTTGCGGCGTGACCACCGGGGTCGGTGCAGTCCTTTATACCGCCAAGGTACAGCCAGGTGCAAAAGTAATCGTATTCGGCCTGGGTGGCATCGGCTTAAATGTGATTCAAGGCGCGCGTCTGGCCAGCGCCGACATGATCATCGGGGTCGATTTGAATCCTGGACGGAAAGCCCTGGCCGAAAAGTTCGGCATGACGCACTTTGTAAACCCAAAAGAAGTCGAAGGCGATCTGGTGCCATACCTCGTCGAACTGACCAAGGGCGGCGCGGACCACACATTCGAATGCGTCGGTAACGTCAAATTAATGCGCCAGGCCCTAGAATGCTGCCACAAGGGCTGGGGCGTTAGCACGATCATTGGCGTGGCGGGCGCGGGCCAAGAGATATCGACCCGCCCATTTCAACTCGTCACAGGCCGCGTATGGAAAGGCTCTGCGTTCGGCGGCGCGCGCGGCCGTACCGACGTGCCGAAGATTGTTGATTGGTACATGGAAGGAAAGATCAACATCGACGATCTGATAACCCACGTCATGCCACTAGAGAAAATCAACGAGGCCTTCGACCTAATGCACGAGGGTAAATCGATTCGATCCGTCGTGACGTTCTGAGATGCTTGAACTGATCAGCGAGCACGCCTGTTTCGGGGGCTTCCAGCGCTTCTACAGCCACGCGTCCCGCGAAATCGGGTTGCCGATGCGCTTCTCGCTCTTCTTGCCCGCCCAAGCGGGGCCAAGCAAGGTGCCGGCATTATTCTATCTCGCGGGTTTAACATGTACCGAAGAAACGTTCATGATCAAGGCTGGCGCACAACGAGTGGCCGCAGCCCTTGGCATGATGCTGATCACCCCTGACACCAGTCCGCGCGGCGCCGGCATCGTCGGCGAATCCGACAACTGGGACTTCGGCGTAGCGGCGGGGTTCTATGTTGATGCAACTCAATCGCCTTGGAGCAAGCACTACCGCATGTACAGTTATATTCATGAGCTGCGCGAACTGGTCTTGCGGGAATTTCCCGTCGATGAGTCGCAGATGGGTATTTTCGGGCACTCAATGGGCGGCCACGGTGCGCTGGTTCTGGCCCTGCGTAATCCAGATCTGTTCAAATCGGTGTCGGCAATTGCACCGATTGCCGCACCAACTCGCTGTCCGTGGGGCAGGAAAGCATTTTCCGGATATTTGGGCGCTAATGAGGCGTCCTGGCAGCAGTATGATTCCAGCGCGTTGATGGCGACCATGCGTACGCCATTTCCCCATGGGATACTGATTGATCAGGGTTTGCGCGATAAATTTTTGCCTGAACAACTATATCCAGAAGTATTTGAGGAAGCGTGCCGGCAAGCGAAGCAACCATTGGAACTTCGACGACACGCTGGTTATGACCATGGGTATTATTTCATATCGACCGTGGTTGAAGACCATATTCGATTCCACCACCGGGTGCAACCCGAAACCATTGCGTTGTGATGACATCGATCGACCTCTTGCGTCAATAAATACGCTCTAGCAATTCTAGTGATGGAATTCACCACTTTCCCGGGGAACAATGATTTAAAGCATGCCGGCCACCATCCCAGGCTGCGTCGACAGAAACGTAATCTAAAAGGAGAGCTATCATGAGTAATCAAGTCAAAATACATCCGGCTGTTGACAATGGAATCAAACCCGCGGCAAAGAATTTTGCTGGCGGCACGCTTTTCTGCGGATGTTCGCAGAACAAGGTGGCAGTGGAGATCAAAGGACAGTGCGCGCACAATCACGTTTGTGGTTGTACGAAGTGTTGGAAACCGAAGGGGGCGCTGTTCTCGCAGGTCGCTGTGGTATCGCGCGACAATGTCAGTGTCAGTGCCAATGGCGACAAACTGAAGGTAGTAGATCCCAAGGCAACTATTCAGCGGCATGCATGTAAAGAGTGCGGTGTCCATATGTATGGCCGGATCGAGAATAAGGGCCATCCGTTTCACGGGCTCGATTTTATTCATACCGAGCGCTCGAAGGAGGCAGGCTGGGCACCACCGGAATTCGCAGCCTTTGTTTCGTCGATTATCGAATCCGGCGCGAGCCCCGACAACATGGGCGCTGTTAGGGCAAGACTGGTGGAACTGGGTCTGCCTCCTTACGATTGCCTATCGCCGGCCCTGATGGATGCCATAGCAACGCACGGAGCCAAAACCGCCGGTGTATTAAATTAGGGCGTGTTAACACTACG
>JBBSEF010000050.1:0-22055 GCA_038240015.1 Burkholderiales bacterium | reverse complement strand
GACATCGAAGTTGACGCCATCGCGACGCGCCTGGATTTCGAGCTTGCCATCCTTCAATCCGCGTTCGCCGATCGTGATGCGCAGGGGCACGCCGATCAATTCCCAATCGGCGAACATCACGCCCGGCCGCAGATCGCGATCGTCGACGATCACATCGACCCCGGCCTTGACGAGCTCTCCATGCAGGGCGTTGGCCGCGTCGCGAACGGCTTCGTTGCGGCCCCAGCCCACCGGGCAGATGACGACCTCGAAGGGCGCGAGTGCCCGCGGCCAGACGATGCCGCGGTCGTCGAAGTTCTGCTCGATCGCTGCGCCCAGGATGCGCGTGATGCCGATGCCATAGCAGCCCATCTCGAACGGACGCGGCTTGCCGGTCTCGTCGAGAAAACTCGCATTCAGCTTTTTCGAATACACCGTGCGCAGTTGAAAGATGTGGCCGACTTCGATACCGCGACAAATTTCGAGAGCGCCGGGCCCGTCGGGCGCCGCGTCGCCCGACCTGACGTTGCGAATGTCCGCGACGATCGCGTCAGGCAGGTCGCGTTCCCAGTTCACGCCGGCGATGTGGAAGTCTTCCTGGTTGGCGCCGATCACGAAGTCGCTCATTGCCGCGACGGTGCGATCGGCGATCACGATCGCGGGCTCTCTCATGCCGATCGGCCCGAGGTAGCCGGGCCTGGTCCCGAAGGCCCCCACGATCTCGGTCTCGGTCGCGAAACGAAAGTCGGCCAAGCCTTCGAGCTTGCGTGTCTTGATCTCGTTCAAATCATGGTCGCCGCGAAGCAGCAGCAGATAGATGCGCGTTGCGGCGGCCTCGTCTTTCTTCGGATCGACCGCGAGCACGATCGATTTCACCGTGCGTGCCAGCGCAATGCCGAGCAGTTCGGCGACGTGCTCGCACTTGGCCTTCCCCGGCGTCGCGACTTTTCGCATCGCTTCGGTCGCCGGCTTGCGCGCATCGGGCCCCTTCGCTTCGGCGAGTTCGACATTGGCCGCGTAGTCGGATTGCGGATTGAACGCGATCGCGTCTTCGCCCGAATCGGCAAGCACATGGAACTCATGCGACCCGGTGCCTCCGATCGAGCCGGGATCGGCGGCCACCGCTCGGTAACGCAGGCCCATGCGCTCGAAGATCGTGCAATACGCGACACGCATCTTCTCGTAGCTGATCTCGAGCCCCGTGTAGTCGCGATCGAACGAGTACGCGTCCTTCATCGTGAACTCGCGACCGCGCATCACGCCGAAGCGCGGCCGGATCTCGTCGCGGAACTTGGTTTGTATGTGATAGAAATTGATCGGCAACTGCTTGTAGCTTGCGAGCTCTTTCCTCGCGATGTCGGTGATGACTTCTTCGGACGTGGGCTGCACGATGAAGTCGCGTTGATGCCGGTCCTTGACGCGCAACAGCTCGGGTCCGTACTTGTCCCAGCGTCCCGACTCCTGCCACAGCTCGGCGGGTTGCACCACAGGCATCAACAGTTCGATCGCGCCGGCGCGATCCATTTCTTCGCGCACGATCGCTTCGACCTTGCGAATCACGCGCAGTCCCATCGGCATATAGGTGTAGATGCCGCCCGCGAGTCGTTTGATGAGGCCGGCGCGAAGCATCAGCTTGTGGCTGACGATCTCCGCGTCTGAAGGAGCTTCCTTGAGCGTCGAAATGAAATAGCGCGATGCATACATGCGGCGGTCGAGACGTGTTTATAATCTTTTCAATCTTAACGGAATCGGGTGGTCCGACATGTTGGATAGAGAAGGCTACCGCCCCAACGTCGGAATCATCCTGGCCAACGCCAGGGGTGAAGTGTTCTGGGGCAAGCGGATTCGCGAGCATTCGTGGCAGTTCCCGCAGGGCGGCATCAAGCACGGCGAAACGCCGGAAGCCGCGATGTATCGCGAACTGGAAGAAGAGATCGGCTTGAAGCGCGAGCACGTCAAGGTGGTCGGTCGCACGCGCGACTGGCTGCGCTATGAAGTGCCGGAGCACTGGATCAAGCGTGAATGGCGCGGCACCTATCGCGGCCAGAAGCAGATCTGGTTTCTCTTGAAGCTGGTCGGACGCGACAGCGACATCTCGTTGCGCGCGTCGACGCATCCGGAGTTCGATGCGTGGCGCTGGCACGAGTACTGGGTGCCGCTCGATTCGGTGATCGAGTTCAAGCGCGACGTCTACACGCGCGCGTTGACCGAGTTGGCGCGCTATCTCACGCGCCGGCCCGAACACACGCGTTATCTGCGTCAGCACACGCGCACGTCGCTCCGTCATTTCACGGACTCTCAAGACCCGCTACAAAGCAATCACGATACGGGAACGCATTGAGCGATCGCAAGCGGCAGGACATCTCGATCGCGGCGGCGTCCGTTTTGACGTCCCTGATGGCGTCCCTCGTGGCGGCGCTGCTCTTCGGATGTTCGTCGCCGAAACCACCGAGCGCGTTCGAGCAGGACTTCGACGACGACACCAAGAGCTGGAAAGAAATACAGACCCAGCTTCCGCCGGCGCCGCGCGATGAGGACCTGATGGGTTTTTCGGTCAGCGGCGCGTCGTCGTATTACTTCGCCGTCGATCGAAAAGCGTTGGCTATCGGCAGCGACGGCGTGTTTCGCTACACGCTCGTTGCGACCAGTGCGCAAGGTGCGCGCAACGTGAGCTACGAAGGCATACGCTGCGCGACCTCGGAGAAGAAGATCTACGCGATCGGCCAGCGCGACGGCAGCTGGGTCAGGGCGCGCACCGCCGCGTGGTCGAAGGTCGAGGAAGCAAACATCAACCGCCAGCATGCGGCACTGATGAAGGAATACTTCTGCCCCGACGGATCGGCAGATCAGAAATTGAACGATGTGCTCGATCGATTCAAGCGGCGCTTGCCTCAGACGATTCTTTAGTTCGTCAAAGCGTCAACAGATTGGTCCGATGAATCAACTCGGGCTCTTCGACGAACCCCAGTATCTTTTCGATTTCACTCGAAGGACGGCCCGTGATGCGATGCGCATCGCCGCTCGCGTAATTGACGATGCCGCGCGCGATCTCGCGGCCATCGGGTGCGATGCATGCCACGACATCGCCGCGCGCGAAGCGGCCGACAACTTCGACGACTCCGATCGGCAGGAGGCTGCGGCCTCCGGTCGCGAGCGCCTGTGCCGCTCCTGCGTCGAGCATCAGGCGCCCGGCGAGTTGCAGATGATCGGCCATCCATTGCTTGCGAGCCGACAGCCGACCTAGCGGCGCGATCAATTCCGTGCCGATCGCTTCGCCGGCAGCCAAGCGCACCAGCACGTCGGGCTCACGGCCCGACGCGATCAAGGTATGCGCGCCGCTGCTTGCGGCGCGGCGCGCGGCGAGCACCTTGGTCAACATGCCGCCACGGCCGAACGTGCTGCCCGTACCGCCCGCCATCGCTTCGAGGGCGGGGTCGCCTGCGCGTCCTTGCGTGATCAGGCGCGCGTTTGCGTCGTGACGCGGATCGCTCGAGTAAAGGCCGGCCTGATCGGTGAGGATGATCAACGCGTCGGCCTCGATCAGGTTCGCGACCAGCGCGCCCAGCGTGTCGTTGTCGCCGAACTTGATCTCGTCGGTGACGACCGTATCGTTCTCGTTGATGATCGTCACGACGTCGAGCGCGAGCAGTGTCAGGAGCGTCGAGCGCGCGTTCAGATAGCGGTTGCGATCGGTCAGATCGGCGTGGGTGAGCAACACTTGCGCGGTGCGTATCCCGTGTTGCGCGAAGCCGCTTTCGTAGGCTTGCGCGAGCCCCATCTGACCGACTGCCGCAGCCGCCTGCAGCTCGTGCATCGCGGTCGGCCGCTTGGCCCATCCCAGACGCTTGACGCCTTCGGCGATCGCGCCCGACGAGACCAGCACGACTTCCTTCTTCATCGCACGCAAGGCCGCGAGTTGCGCGGCCCATCGCGCAATGGCGGCGCGATCGAGGCCGCGGCCGTCGTCGGTGACGAGCGTGCTGCCCACCTTAACGACGATGCGCCTGGCCGCGGCGACGAGACTCATGGCGCGATGCGCGTATCCCGACATCGCGACATCGCGATCAATCGATCAACCCGACGTACGCGCAAAGCGCGGGTCGGTCGGATCGATCGACTCGAGTGAGTCGGCGAGTGAGTCGGCGAGTGAGTCGGCGAGCGAGCCGGCAACTAAATCGGCGGCTGATGCGACCGAAGCACCCCGTGACGATCCCATCGCATCTTCAGCGCGATGCACTTGTCGGCGCTGCTCGGACAAGTGGCGCTCGATCGCATAGATCAGCGCTTCGCACCCCGCGCGCGTCAGTGCGGAGATGGCGAAGACCGGACCGTCCCACGCGAAGCGCTCGACGAAATCATCGACTCTTTTTTTCGCATGAGCCTCATCGATCATATCGAGCTTATTGAGCACCAGCCAGCGCGGTTTGGCCGCAAGTGCGGGATCGTATTTCGCGAGTTCACCGACGATCGCCCGGGCTTCGGCGACAGGATCGACGGCTTCGTCGAAAGGCGCGAGATCGACGATGTGCAACAGCAAGCCGGTGCGCTGCAGATGTCGAAGGAATTGATGGCCGAGTCCCGCACCTTCCGCCGCACCTTCGATCAGCCCGGGAATGTCGGCGATCACGAAGCTGCGCTCGGGCCCGACGCGCACCACGCCGAGGTTCGGATGCAGCGTCGTGAACGGGTAATCGGCGATCTTCGGACGCGCATTCGATACCGCGGCGATCAACGTCGACTTGCCTGCGTTGGGCATGCCGAGCAAGCCCACGTCCGCGAGCACTTTCAACTCGAGCTTCAGCGATCGCTCTTCGCCGGTCTCGCCGTCGGTCTGTTGCCTGGGCGAGCGATTGGTGCTCGACTTGAAATGGATGTTGCCCAGGCCGCCCTTGCCGCCCTTGGCGAGCAACGCGACCTGGCCGTGTTCGATCAGATCGGCCACCACCTCGCCGCTTGCGGCATCCATGATGAGCGTGCCTACCGGCATGCGCAGATGGACGTCGTCGGAGCCCTTGCCATAGCAGTCCGAGCCGCGGCCATGCTCGCCCTTCTTCGCGCGATGCAACTTCGCGAAGCGGTAGTCGACCAGCGTGTTGATATTGCGATCGGCCACCCCATAGATGCTGCCGCCGCGTCCGCCATCGCCGCCGTCGGGGCCTCCGAAGGGGATGAACTTCTCGCGGCGAAAGCTCGCGATGCCGTTGCCGCCGTCTCCGGCGACGACGTCGATCCTGGCTTCGTCGATGAATTTCATTTTTCGATCCGTATGCGATCGCGAAAAAACAAAAGCCCCGCAACTGCGGGGCCTTTGTTTTTCAAGGCAGCGAGAGCGGCTTGTTTCCGCGAACTGACTTTACGCGGCAACCGGCGCGACGTTCACCATGTGACGCTGGGTCGCGCCCTTGCGGCCGAAGTTCACCGTGCCATCGACCAACGCATAGAGCGTGTGGTCTTTGCCGATGCCGACGTTCACGCCCGGATGAAGACGCGTGCCGCGCTGGCGAACGATGATGCCGCCCGCGTTGATGGCCTGACCGCCGTAGACCTTGACGCCCAGACGTTTCGATTCGGAGTCACGACCGTTGCGCGAACTGCCGCCTGCTTTCTTATGTGCCATGGTTTCGTGCTCCTCAGGCCTGAGTCGACTGACCGTGCGACTGACTGCGTGCTTCGGCGTGTCTGGCGCTGTCGGCCGCGCCGACTCCGCCAATCGTGCCGATCAACAGTTCGGTGTAATTCTGGCGATGCCCCTGACGCTTTTGATAGTGCTTGCGACGGCGCATCTTGAAGATCTTGACCTTGTCGTGACGACCCTGGGAGAGAACTGTTGCCGTGACCGTGGCTCCCGCGATGAGGGGCTGCCCGAACTGAATCGAATCGCCCGCACCGAGTGCGAGAACCTGATCAAGCGTGATCTCCTGACCCACGTCCGCCGGTATCTGTTCTATTTTCAATTTTTCACCGGCGACGACTTTGTACTGCTTGCCGCCGGTTTTTATGACCGCGTACATGTTGGACCTCTGCTTGGAATAAAACCCGACCGCCGCAAGTAATGCAGTCGTGGTTTACGGAAAACCCGCGATGATACAGTCGCTTGAGTGTGCGGTCAACGCGACGTCGATGGCGTCGGGCTGCCAAAGAGCGCACGATCCGCATCGAATATAATTTTCAAGCGCGCCATCCCATCCCTGTTTGCCTATCGAGCCGTCGATCTTGAACGCTTACAACGCAAGCCTTGCATCGCCCGACGTTGCGCGGGCAACCCCGCGGGCATCGTCGTTGTTGGCGCCGGTCGCCGGAGACATGGATGCGATGGACGCATTGATCCGTCAGCGTCTGCACTCGGACGTGGTGCTCGTCAATCAGGTTGCCGAATACATCATCGGGGCGGGAGGCAAGCGTCTGCGGCCGGCGTTGCTGCTGCTGATCGCCGGCGCCCTCGACTATCGCGGAGCGCATCGGTTGACGCTCGCTGCCGTGGTCGAGTTCATTCACACCGCGACGCTATTGCATGACGACGTCGTCGATGAGTCCGAGCTCAGGCGCGGACATCAGACCGCCAACGCGCTGTTCGGCAACGCCGCCTCAGTGCTCGTCGGAGACTTCCTGTATTCGCGCTCGTTCCAGATGATGGTCGATGTCGGCAGCCTGCCGGTGATGCGCACGCTTGCCGATGCGACCAATGTGATCGCCGAAGGCGAGGTGCTTCAGTTGCTCAACATTCACGACCCCGACGTCGATGAGGCGCGCTACATGCAGGTGATTCGCTACAAGACCGCGAAGCTCTTCGAAGCCTCGGCGCGGCTTGCGGCGATTCTGTCGGGCTGCACCGACGAGGAGCAGGAGCCGTGGGCCGAATTCGGCCGTCGCATCGGCACTGCGTTTCAGTTGATCGACGACGTACTCGACTATTCGGGAGTCACTTCCGAGATCGGCAAGAATGTCGGCGACGATCTGCGCGAAGGCAAACCGACGCTGCCCCTGATCTATCTGCTCGAGCACGGCGATCCGGCGCAGCAATCGATGGTGCGAGACACGGTGATCGACAGTGCGCATGCCGATCTGGCCAGCATTCAAGCTGCGATCGACACCAGCGGCGCGCTCGAATATACGCGAGCGATGGCCGCTCGCGAGGCTGATGTGGCGCGCACGATCGCGCAATCGCTTCCTGCGTCGGAATACAAACGATCTCTGCTAGAATTATGCTGGTTTGCGGTTCACCGCGATTTCTAGGCGCGGCACTCGAGCCCGAACCCATCAAGCAGCGCCGCGAGGTCCGCACAGTTCGTACAAGACTCGCGCATGAGCACGGGGTGTAGCTTAGCCTGGTAGAGCGCTACGTTCGGGACGTAGAGGCCGGAGGTTCGAATCCTCTCACCCCGACCAATCCCGAAGATCATCGGACCAGCACGCGCGCATGGCTCACGGTCATGGCTGAGAGTGTGTCACGCGTCGGAATTTTTACGCGGCGCCGCTCGGCGCTTCATCTAGTTTGATGATGCCTTTGGGCATCCATGCAACAGGCGCCGCGCCGCGACCGAGCGCAAGGGCCTCAACCGGGCTATTTGCTTTACAAAGCAAGGTGCTGTCGGCATCATCAGACGGCACTTGTGAGCTTGTCGACTACGATGGCGAGAACAGTCGGCTGCCTTGACCCACACATTAATCAAGCCTTCAGCCGCTGACCGCGACACGATGGCATGAACCTCTACCTCGCATCTCTACTGTTTCCATGGCCGCTCTGAGTTCCGCAACGTCGTCTGCCGCAGCAGCCATTTCCGGTCTCGGGCGCGCATTGGTACAAGCCGGAAAAATCAGCATGCCTCACGCCGAGAGCATCGCGAAAGCGGCAGCCGCCGCGCAGGTTTCATTCATCGATCAGTTGATCAACAGTCGCGCGATGACGTCGATCGAGCTGGCGAACAATCTCTCCCATGCGTTCGCGCTTCCGCTGCTCGATCTGAACGCGTACGAGTCGGCGCAAATGCAGTCGGACCTGATCGACAAGAAGCTGGTGCAGAGCCTGAAAATCGTCGGCCTGCATCGTCGCGGCAACAAGCTTACGGTCGCGATGTCGGACGCGGCCAACTACCAGGCGCTCGATCAGGTCAAGTTCCAGACGCAGTTGACGATCGAAGCCGTGGTCGTCGAGCACGACAAGTTGATGCAGATGCTCGAGCTCCTCGGACAGAGCGCCGAGACCGCGCTCAACGAATACGTGAGCGACGACCTGCATCTAGACTTCGAGGATGCGGAAGCCGCGCCCGCCGAGGTTTCTTCGGAAGTCGACGATGCGCCGGTGGTTCGCTTCCTTCAGAAAATATTGATGGACGCAATCAACGACGGCGCGTCGGACATTCACTTCGAGCCTTACGAGCGTTTCTATCGCATCCGCTTTCGTCAGGACGGCATCCTGCGAGAAATCACCCAGCCGCCGCTTGCGATCAAGGACAAGCTCGCGTCCCGCATCAAGGTCATCTCGAGACTCGACATCTCCGAGAAGCGCGTGCCGCAGGACGGCCGCATGAAGCTGGTCTTGTCCAAGACACGGGCGATCGATTTCCGCGTATCGACCTTGCCGACGCTCTATGGCGAAAAGATCGTGATGCGGATTCTCGATCCCGCGCAAGCCAAGCTCGGCATCGATGCGCTAGGCTATGAGCCCGATCAAAAGGAAACCCTGATGGCCGCAATCCAGCGGCCTTACGGGATGGTGCTCGTGACCGGGCCGACCGGATCGGGCAAGACCGTGTCGCTCTACACTTGCCTGAACATTCTCAACCAGCCGGGCATCAACATCTCGACTGCCGAAGACCCCGCGGAAATCCAGCTGGCCGGCGTCAACCAGGTCAACATGAACGACAAGGCGGGTCTCACGTTCTCGGCGGCGTTGAGAGCCTTCCTGCGCCAGGACCCCGACATCATCATGGTCGGCGAGATTCGCGATCTCGAAACCGCCGATATCTCGATCAAGGCCGCGCAGACCGGGCACATGGTGTTCTCGACCCTGCACACCAACGACGCGCCCACCACGCTGACGCGCCTGATGAACATGGGCGTGCCGACATTCAATATCGCATCGTCGGTGATTCTCATCACCGCCCAGCGTCTGGCGCGCAAGCTCTGCACGTGCAAGGAGCCGCTCACGATTCCCGATCACACGCTGCTCGAAGCGGGATACACCGAAGACGAACTCGACGGTTCGTGGCGTCCGTTTCGCGCGATGGGATGCGAGAAATGCAAGGGCAGCGGATACAAGGGGCGCGTCGGCATCTATCAAGTTATGCCGATCAGTGACGAGATACAAAGACTGATCCTCGCGGGCGGTAATGCGATGGAGATCGCCGAACAGGCGCGACGCGACGGTGTTCGCGATCTTCGGCAATCGGGGCTGATCAAGGTCAGGAACGGACACACGTCGCTCGAAGAGGTCATCGCCGTGACGAACGAGTGATGCGCGAACGAGCGATGCGCGAACCAATGATTGGCGATCGACAAGGAGATTGAGGATGGCGACAGCCAATCTGGCCAGAAGACCGGTCGCGAGCAGGGAGGTTATCTTTGCGTGGGAAGGCAAGGATCGCAACGGCAAGAACGTGCGCGGCGAAATGCGCGCGGCCGGCGACGCGCTCGTCAATGCGTCGTTGCGCAAGCAAGGCATCCTCGTCACCAAGATCAAGAAGCAGACCTTTCGACGCGGCAAGAAGATCAGGGACAAGGACGTGACGCTGTTCACGCGCCAGCTCGCGACGATGATGAAGGCCGGCGTTCCGCTGCTGCAGGCGTTCGACATCGTCGGTCGAGGGCACTCCAACGCGTCGGTTTCGAAGTTGTTGAACGATGTGCGCTCCGACATCGAGACCGGCTCGAGCCTGAATCAGGCGTTTCGCAAATACCCGCTGTATTTCGATCCGCTGTTCTGCAACCTGGTCTCGGCGGGCGAGCAGGCCGGTATCCTCGATTCGCTGCTCGATCGTCTGGCGACCTACAAGGAAAAAATTCTCGCGATCAAGGGCAAGATCAAAGCCGCACTGTTCTATCCGGCAGCGGTGGTCGGCGTGGGCTTCATCGTGACGGCGGTCATCATGATCTTCGTCATCCCTGCGTTCAAGAGCGTGTTCTCGAGTTTCGGCGCGGATCTGCCGGGACCCACGCTGGTGGTGATGGCGATCTCGGACTTCTTCGTCCAGTGGTGGTACCTGATCTTCGGCATTCTCTTCGGCGGCCTGTACTTCTTCTTCCAGGCATGGCGGCGAAGTCCCAGAATTCAGGCGGTGATGGACAGGCTGCTGTTGCAGGCGCCGATCTTCGGCTCGCTGGTGCGCAAGTCGGCGATCGCGCGCTGGACGCGCACCCTCGCGACCATGTTCGCGGCCGGTGTGCCGCTGGTCGAGGCGCTCGACTCGGTCGGAGGCGCGTCCGGCAACTGGGTGTACGCCGAAGCCACCAAGAAAGTTCAGGCCGACGTATCGACCGGTGTCTCGCTGACCAACGCGATGCAGAACACCAACGTGTTTCCGAACATGGTGATCCAGATGGTGTCGATCGGCGAAGAGTCCGGCTCGCTCGACAGCATGTTGTCCAAGGTCGCGGATTTCTTCGAGGCCGAGGTCGATGACGCGGTCGATGCGCTGGCCAGCCTGATCGAACCGCTCATCATCGTGGTCCTCGGCGTTCTCGTCGGCGGCATGGTGATCGCCATGTATTTGCCGATCTTCAAACTCGGCCAGGTGGTGTGATCGACGCGTTGGACAGCCCGGTCATTCTTGCGGCCCTGGTTGGTGTATTCGGTCTGTTGATCGGCAGCTTTCTGAACGTAGTGATCCATCGCGTGCCGCGCATGCTCGAGCGCGGCAACGTCACCGGCGTGCTCGAGTGGTTCGATGACCTCGAAGAGTACGTCGATCGCTTCGTTGCGAAGAAGGACGCTGGTCGGCGAGCCGCGTTGAAGTCCCAGCTGCGCGGCGTGCAGCCCGCCTTCGCGAGTCTGGCTGCCGCGCTTCCCGACGAGAATCTGATGCGGCCCGCTTCGCGCTGCGGCGCTTGCGGCCATCGCATCGGTGCGCTCGAGAACATTCCCCTCGTCAGCTATCTGGTCCTGCGCGGTCGTTGCAGGGCATGCTCCGCCTCGATCTCGCTACGCTATCCGGCCATCGAATTGCTGACCGGCGTCTTGTTCGCGGCGTTGGCCTGGCGCTTCGGCTTTTCGCTCACGACGCTCGCGTCGATGGTGCTGGTCGCCGGATTGATCGCATTGGCCTTCATCGACGCCGACGCGATGCTGCTGCCCGACTCGATCACCTTGCCGCTCTTGTGGGCGGGCTTGATGTTCGCGGCGGCCGGCGGATTCGTGCCGCTGGTGGACGCGGTGTACGGCGCGGTTGCCGGCTATCTCAGCCTCTGGTCGGTCTATTGGCTTTTCAAGCTCGCGACCGGCAAGGAGGGCTTCGGCTATGGCGACTTCAAGTTGCTCGCCGCATTGGGCGCGTGGTTCGGATGGCAGGCGATCCTTCCGATCATTCTCATGTCCGCGGTCGTAGGCGCTGTCGTCGGTATCGCGCTGATCGCGAGCGGCAGGAAGACCATGGCCTCGCGGCTGCCATTCGGCGTTTATCTCGCACCTGCCGGCGTGCTGATGCTGTTTGCGGGTCGACGCGTGATCGAGTGGATACTGCCGACCCTTGCGTAATCGATTCGCCTGATCGGCTCGCATGATCAATTCAGACCGGAACGCCCCATGCGCTATACAGTCGGCCTGACCGGCGGCATCGGCAGCGGCAAGTCGACCGTGGCCGAGCGCTTCGCGGACAAGGGCATCGCGATCGTCGATGCCGATGTCGCTGCGCATCGGCTGACGGCATCGGGAGGATCTGCCATCGACGCGATTCGCGCGGCTTTCGGCGCATCGTTCATCGCGCCGGATGGATCTCTCGATCGCACGCGCATGCGCGCGCACGCATTCGCCGATAAGAATGAACGCATGCGGCTCGAGGCGATCCTTCATCCGATGATTCGTTCCGACTGCGACGCCGCTCGCTCGAATGCAAAGTCGCCTTACGTGATGCTGGTCGTGCCCCTGCTCTTCGAGTCGCGCAACGCGGAAGGAACGACATTCCAGACCGTGCAGCGAACCCTGGTCGTCGCGTGCGACGAGCGCGTGCAGATCGAGCGCGTCATGCTTCGCAGCGGCATGAGCGAAGACGAAGTGAAAGCGATCATCGCAACGCAGATGTCGGCCGCGCAACGCAACGCGCTGGCCGATGACGTGATCGACAACAGCAAGGAGGCAGAAGCGCTCGACCAACCGATCGAACGTTTGCATCGTAGATATCTCGAAGCGGCGGCGCGATTCGGATGACGCCGGTCGCGCGGAACATCAGTCGATCCACGCGGCCGGCGTTTGTCATTCGCCGCCTCATGCTTCAGAATCGCGCGGCGACTGCGTGCGTGGCGCGCGTCGCGGACACTTTTTATTTCGATCGGTACGCGCTCACCGTCCTTGCAGGCGTCCATTGATCCAGTACGAATATCCATTCAACGAGCGCATACGCACGCTGCTGCGCCTGGAAGACTTGTTCGACCGGCTCGAAATTTTTCTCGGGCAATCACATCCGACTTCGCATCACGTCGCGCTGACGACGCTGTTCGAAATTCTCGATGTGGCCGGTCGCGCCGATCTGAAATCCGATCTGCTGCAGGAACTCGAGCGGCAGCGACAGTCGTTGACCGGGCTGCGCGGCAACGCGGCAGTCGAGCAGGCCAAGCTCGAAGCGGTGCTCTCGGACATCGAACGCGCGACGCACGCGGTCTACGAAACACCCGGCAAGGTTGGGCAGCATCTGCGCGACAACGATTGGCTGACCAGCATTCGAAGTCGCAGCATCATCCCGGGCGGGACCTGCGAGTTCGATCTGCCGTCGTATCACGCATGGCTCTCGCGTCCCGCGCAGCAGCGCCTCGAATATCTGACCACGTGGGTCGCGCCGTTGATGCCTCTGCGCCGATGTTTCGAAATCGTGTTGCGATTGCTGCGCGAGTCGGGCCACGCGACTCAGATGGTCGCGGCTCAGGGTGGTTTTCAGCAGGTGCTGGGCGGCAAGACCTACCAGATGCTGCAGGTGAGGCTCGACGAAACGCTCGGCGCGATTCCAGAGACCAGCGCCAACAAGTACATGATCTGGGTTCGCTTTACCGCGCAGGACGGCGACATGCGGCCTCGTCCGATCGACAGCGACGTGCCGTTCGAACTGGTTCTTTGCAACCTCTAGCGTCGGCTCGCGTGGCGATCGTCAAGTGCCCCATCTGCGACAAGTCCGTCGCGTGGAATGCGGACCATCCGTTCCGCCCGTTTTGTTCCGAGCGTTGCAAGAACGTCGACCTCGGTGCGTGGGCGAGCGAGCGCTATGCAATTCCCGATGCGCAGCGCACCGGCGAAGACAACGACGAGTTGGGCGACTAGCTTGTCGCGACACTCGCGCGGGTGAGCCAGGCCTTGCGCATCGCCACGACGGTCATCGACGGCTTTTTCGCGTGCCTGACGACGGCACGCATCGGCGCTGCGTCGAGTACCAGGCTGCGCTTGTGCAGCACGTCGCCGCGAAAGAACACGACCTCGACGGTATCGCCCGCGCGATAGCGCGATAGCGTTGCATCGATGCGACCGGGTAGGGCGCGTACATGGTCGATGGCGACCAGCACGTCGCCCGCCGCGAGTCCCGCGCGATGCGCCGCGCCGCCCTCGTCCACATGCGTGATGCGGCACTCGTTGCCCGATGCGGTCGTGCGCGCACCGAGCGACGGACCTTGCGCACGTGGCTCGAAGCGCAGCGCGAGCCCGGAGGCGGCGAGCTCTTCGACGACAGGCAGGTCCTCTGTGCCGTAAGCCCAGCGCGCGATCTGCTTGCGCACATCGACGCCGGTCGCGTCTGAAACCAGCGAAGGAAATTCGTCTTCGCCGACACCGGCCGCATCGCTGCTCGAATAAAAATCGCGGCCATAGCGGCGCCACATCAATCGCTTCACGTCGTCGAGCGATGCCTTGCCGCGGCTCTTCCTGCGGATGAAGAGATCGAGACACAGCGCGATCAGCGAGCCTTTCTTGTAATAGCTCACGATCGCGTTCGGCGAGTTCTCGTCCTGTCGGTAGTACTTGATCCACGCGTCGAAAGAACTCTCGGCAACGCTCTGGATCCTGCGACCGCTTCCACTCATCACATCGTCGATGGTCTTGGCGATCGTCTCGAAGTATTCCTTCTCGCTCGCGAGGCCCGTGCGCACGAGAAAGAGGTCGTCGTAGTAGCTCGTGAAGCCTTCGAAGATCCACAGCAGGGATGTGTAATTCTCCCGTTCCAGATCGTAAGGCGCGAACACCGCCGGTTTGATGCGCTTGACGTTCCAGGCGTGAAAATATTCGTGGCTGGCCAGTCCCAGAAAGTTTCGATAACCGGCGCTGCGTTCGGTCTGACCGGCCACCGGCAACGCGTCGCGCGAACAGAGCAATGCGGTCGACGCGCGATGCTCGAGGCCGCCATAGCCCTCGCCGACGACAGAGACCAGAAAGACATAGCGATCGAAGGGCGCAGGCTCCTTCTTCGCCGCGAAAAAAGCGATCTGCGCAGCGCACAGCGTCGCGAGGTCATCGGTGATGCGCGCCGCGTCGAGGTTGGGAATGTAGCCGGTGAAGGCGATCTCGTGAGGCACGCCGGCCGCGGTAAAGCGCTCCAGCCGGAACAGCCCCATCTCGACCGGATGATCGATCAGTGCATCGTAGTCATCGGCGCCGTAGTAGCCGAATCCGTGACCGATTCCGCGTCCTGACCCGCGTCCCGATGCGCGACCGATCGCGCGCTGCTTCGTTTCGAGTTCAGGCAATGCGGTCGCAACGCGCCACTCGCCAGACGCCTTCCCGCGCGGCGCCACCAGCTCGACCTCATGCGGTTCGTGCTCGTGTCCCGCAACCCGAAGGAAGACGCAGCAGCCGTTGAAGAACGCGTGGCTTTCATCGAGATGCGCCGCGCGCACCGATGGATCCCATGCGTACACGCGGTAGCGCACTGCCAGCGAGCCCGCACACGGCTCGGCCTGCCACGTGTGCTTGTCGAGTTTGGTCAACGCAATCGCGCGGGTACCGCGGACATCGCCGCGGACTCCACTTCCAGCATCGATCGCCACGATATGGCGTGCGAACTCGCGAATCATGTAGCTGCCGGGGACCCACGCGGGCAACGCGAAACGTTGTCCCGCAGGATCGGGATCGCGCACTGTGCAGACGACGTCGAAATAGTGGCCTTCGAGATCGATCGGTTCGATGCGATAGCGCACCGCTGCGGTCTTGCCCGAACCCTTCTGCACGCGTGAACTCATGCGAGCGACGTCGGCAGTTCCACGCGCGACAGATCGTCGCGCGTATCGATGTCGCGCAGAACGCCGGGGTCGTCGCAATCGAGCAGCCGTACTCCGTGAGTTTCGAGCACACGACTCGCGCCGACGTCGTTGTCGAGCATGATCAATTCGGGACCGAGTGTGTGCGCGAACGCGACCGGATGTCCGCGTCGCCCCCGGTAAGCGGCGGCGACGATTTCGCATTTGCTCGCGCTCTTGGTCGAGATGCAGCCATCGATCGCAGGAAGCGCTTCGGCAACCGCGCGTATCGTTTCGGATGCGATGAAGGGCATGTCGCCCAATGCGATCAGCCAGCCGCGCGCGTCGGGAAAATCGGCTCGCAGCGCGGCGATGCCCACGGCGATCGACGCGCCGATGCCTTCCTTCGCGCGAGGGTTGCGAATCAGCCGCAACGGCAGATCCGACAAAGCCGCTTCGATCAATGTCCCTCGCACGGGAACGACCACCGCAACATGAGCGAGCGCGCCGCACAGCGCGTGTGCCGACGCCGATACCAACGTGCGGCCGTCGGGCAAACGAGCGAGCAACTTGTTGCGCCGGCCTCCGGCATCGAAGCGCCGTCCGAAGCCCGATGCGAGCAACAGGCCGATCACTGCGCTTTTCGAAGCGCCGCCGCTCATCGTCGTGGTGGTGTCGTCATGGTTGCTGGAACGAGGCGGCCAGCCTTTGGGCGAGCGATGCCGGGTCGGGCCATTCGAACCTCAGCACCGCCGCGCGGTTCCCAGCGGGCGTGACGATCACGCGACGATCGACTTCGTGCCCACCCGTAGCGCGATAGAACGCGACGGTTTTCGCATTCGCTTCGTAGACCCACAGATGCATCGCCCATCCCGGCCGCATGCCTGCAACCCAGTCCGCGGCGCGCGCCATCAGAAGCCGACCGATCCCCTGACGATGTCGCTCCGGCGACACGTGAAGATTGTCGAGCAGCGCGCCGAACTCGGGCTCTTCATCGAGCAGCACGCAGACGAAACCGGCAATGGCGGCATCGGGCACGCCATCGGCTTGCGCATCGTCGAAGGCGACGCAGACGTGATGCTTGCGTTCGTCGAACTTCACGAAACGCGCAGCCCACAGGTCCTTCCGATCCTCCATCACATGGTGATCGAGATAGTCGGCCGAAAGGATGTGGCGATAGGTCGACCGCCAACTGGCGGCATGAAGCGCTGCGATCGCATCGCAGTCGTCGCGGGTCGCTGCGCGAACGATCATTGTCGAATCAGGAATTTTTCTTCTTGTTTATGTGGACTGCAGGAGGGTCGCTCGCGGGGAACGACTCCTCGAGACTCTCGTCGATGCGTTCCTCGATGGTTTTCGGCGCGTCCTTGTTTCCGTTTTCCGGGGCAGGCGCGTCGCTGGGGTCGGGTCGAGTAGCCATGTTCATTCCTTATCGAAGTGATACGGGTGTGCTCACACGATTTGCTTGACACCTCAAGCATGGACGTCCACGACGATGCGCCCGCGGATGCGGCCGGCCATCAGTTCCTCAGCGGCTGCGATCGCATCGCCGAGCGCGATGGTGCGCGTGATCGCCTTGAGCTTGGTGCGGTCGAGGTCGCCGGCCAGTCGCGACCAGGCTTTGCGACGCATCGCTTGCGGCGCCATCACGCTGTCGATACCGCGCAGACAGACGCCGCGCAGGATGAAGGGCGCGACCGACATCGAAAGGTCCATGCCTTGCGCGAGTCCGCATGCGGCCACCGTGCCGCCGTAGCGCGTCTGCGCGCACACGTTCGCGAGCGTGTGCGATCCCACTGAATCGATCGCGGCCGCCCAGCGTTCTTTCTGCAGCGGTTTGCCGGGGGCCGACATGGCCGCGCGATCGATCACGTCGGCCGCGCCGAGAGTTCGCAGGTAGTCCGCTTCGTCGAGCTTGCCGGTCGATGCGACGACACGATGTCCGAGCCTGGACAGGATCGCAATCGCAACGCTGCCCACGCCGCCCGACGCGCCCGTGACCAGCACGTCGCCATCGCCTGTTCGCAGGCCGCTGCTTTCGAGCGCAAGCACCGACAGCATGGCGGTGTAGCCCGCCGTGCCGATCGCCATCGCGTCGGCGCTCGTCAATCCGTCGGGGCAAGGGACCAGCCAATCGCCCGACAGTCGTGCGCGCTGCGCGAGGCAGCCCCAATGCGTTTCACCGACGCCGTAGCCATTGAGGATGACGCGGTCGCCCGAACGAAAGTCGGGATGCTCGCTGGCTTCGACGCGACCCGCGCCGTCGATGCCGGCGACCATCGGCCATTTGCGCACCACCGGACTCTTGTTGGTGATCGCGAGACCGTCCTTGTAATTGAGCGTCGAGTATTCGACTGCCAACGTCACCGCATGCGCATCGCCTTGCGGCAAGGAGTCATCGTCGAGGTCTGCGACGCGCGCCCGAAATTGGTCGTCGTCGCGAGTCAGATAGATGGCTTTGAACAAAGGTGCTCCTTTGCGAAACGGGTCTTCATTGCGCAGTTGACCACAACGAAGATTGTAGCGAGTCCGATTGTGCGATCGCCCATTCGCTTCGCGTGCCGATGCGCGCGACGGTAAGATACCTCGCGTTTGCCCGACCCCTCCCGTTCAAATCCTTTCGCGCGCCTCCGACGACGACTCCCCCCGTGACTTTTCTCGACTATCTCGACGCACCCGCGGGGGCGCCGATCGACGCCTCGACCCGGGCCGCGGCGATGCTGGAACATCCGACGCTTGCCGTCGCCGCCATCCACAAGGGCCGCATCCGGCGCTCCAATGCGATATGGAACGCGTTGTTCGCATTGCGCACCGATGTGTCGGTAGAGCCGCACCTGGTCACATTGTTTCCGAGCGCCAATAGCGCAGATCGCTTCGAGCGGGGTCTCGCGGCCGAACTCGCGACCAAGGGCATGACCGCATGCATCGAGCATATGCTCGTGCGTCGCGACGGCGCTGCTTTCATGGCTGAAGTTGTGGTCCATCAGTTCGATGCCGGTGATGCGGAACATGCACTCGCAGCCGACGCGGTCTGGCAAGTCCGCGACATTACCGCTGAACGTGAATTGCGTCGCGAGCTGCGCGAACTCGAGGAGTACTACCGCGCGTTGTCCACTTATCAATGGGACTTGACTTTCGTGGTCGACCGCAAGGATCGCGTTTCGTTTGCGAGTCCATCGGTCGAGACCGCGCTCGGCTACCGGCCCCATGCGATTCTCGGCGAGCCTTTCGCTTCGATGCTCGAGCCCGAGAGCGCTGCGGCGAGCATGCAATGGTTGCGCTCCGCGCGTCAGCCGAATGACGAACGTCCGCGCGACAGTTTTCCGCTGCGTGTCGCGCACAGGGACGGCGGACATCGCGTGCTGTCCTGCCGACTTCGCAATTGTCTCGACGTGCCGCGCATCGCCGGCGTCGTCATCAATGCGCACGATGTCACCGAGGAGGTTCTGGAAGAAGAGCTGACACTAGCGGCCGATCGACGCGCCGTGCGATTGCGCGAACGACTGTTCGATCTGGCAACGGCGCCCGCGCAGGCGTTCGACGATCGGATTGCCGCATTGTTGAAGGCGACCTGCGAGGGTCTGGCTACATCGAGCACCAGCTTCTGGCAGGCGAGCGAAGAGTCACGCCTGCTCGAATGTCGCCACTCGCATCTTGCGAACACCAGTCCGCGCGGCCTGGCGCACGACAAGGCGCACGACCAGGCGCACGCCGACGTACACAGCGCGCGAGTTGCTCAGCCGCTGGGTCATCGCTTCGATCCTGCCGAGTCTCCCGACTATGCGAGCGAGATGCGAACCAACCGTCCGATCGTCGTCAACGACGTGCAGCACCACGCGTCGATCGGACCCGAGCATCAGAAGCGTCTCGAAGCCGCGGGAGTGAGTGCGCTGCTCGATTTTCCGGTCGCCTCCGGTGGCCGCATTGTCGGCATGGTGTCGGTCAATCAGGCCGGCGGCCCGCGCGAATGGAAAACCGAAGAGATCGATTTCGCGGGCGGCATTTCTCTTCTCGTGGCCTTGGCTATCGAGAGTCGTGAGCGCGAAGACGCAGCAGAGCGCACCGCGTACATGGCTCTGCATGATGGATTGACGGGTCTCTTCAATCGCACCCACGCCGAGCGCGAACTCGAGCGACGCATCGCCGATGCAAGGACGAATGACCGCGCACTCGTTGTCGCGATCATCGATCTCGACCTCTTCAAGGAGGTCAACGACGGGTATGGGCACGCGATGGGCGACGCGCTCCTCGTGGCGGTGGCCAGGGTGCTGGTCGAGACGGCCGGGCCCGACGCGCTGGTGGCGCGTATGGGCGGCGATGAATTTCTGGTCGCCTTCAGCGAAGCAAGGGCAGCCTTGTCCGAAGCAACGATACAGACGATGCTCGATCGTATCGGGGGTGAGGCGTTGGTGGGCGCGATCGAACAACAGGTCGGTGCGAGCATCGGTGTTGCGCGCTATCCGGCCGATGGAGGCGACGCCGAGGCGATGCTGTTGCATGCCGACATCGCGATGTACGAGGCGAAGAGCCGCGGTCGAAGTCAGGCCTTCGTGTTCAACAGCCGCCTCGCAGACAAGACTCGGCTTCAGCGTGAACTGGACGCCGAAATTCAGGGAGCGCTCGGCAACGACGAGTTCTGCATGTTCTATCAGCCGCAACTCGATTTCGCGAGTGGCGAAGTGATCGGACTCGAAGCCTTGTTGCGCTGGCAGCATCCCAAGCGCGGCCTCCTCTTGCCCGCTGCCTTCATGAGCGCGGCGCTTCATCGCGGCATGATCGAGTCGATCACCAAATGGGTCTTGACCCAGGTGTGCGAGCAGATCGTTGCCTGGCGCAGATCGGGCAATGTGCTCGAGTTGCCAGTTTCGGTCAACGTCACCGGCCGACAGTTTCACGATCGCCGCTTGCCGTCTATCGTCGCGGGAGCGCTGATGAAAAGCGCGTTGCCGGCGCGCATGCTGATACTCGAAGTGACCGAAGAAAGCCTGATGGGAAACGACGTGGCTACGGAGCGCGTCGTCAAGGAATTGTCGAGGCTCGGCGTGCGTATCGCGATCGGCGATTTCGGCGTCGGCTATTCATCGCTCGACTATCTTCGTCGACTGCTCGTGTCGCAGATCAAGCTCGACCGCGGCTTCATCAGCGGGTTGCCCAACGACGCGGGCAGCGGCATCATCGTCACGGCGCTGATCGAGATCGCCAAGCGGCTCAAGTATCAGGTGATCGCCGAAGGAGTCGAGACGCGCGAGCAGTTCGAGCACCTGCGCGCTGTCGGATGCGAAGCGGGCCAGGGGTTCTATTTCGGCGCGCCGGTCTCGGCCGACGAAATCCGGCGCTATCTTCAAGACCACCGGCCGGCTTCGGCACGGTGAGCGTTTGCCGTGGCGAGTGCGATCACGAACATCTTCGCGAGGGAGACGGAACCATGTCGTACGAAAATATCGTCGTCGAAACGCGCGAGCGCGTCGGCCTGATCACGTTGTCACGGCCGAAATTTCTCAACGCGTTGAACGATGCGCTGATGAATGAACTGGGCGACGCGCTTTTGAAATTCGATGGTGACGAAGCGATCGGATGCATCGTCATCACAGGAGGCGACAAGGCGTTTGCTGCGGGGGCCGACATCGGTGCGATGGCCGAATGGACGTACATGGATGTCTACAAATCCGACTACATCACGCGCAACTGGGAAGCGCTGTGCCGCGTGAGAAAACCGGTCATCGCTGCCGTCGCCGGCTATGCGCTAGGCGGCGGGTGCGAGCTTGCAATGATGTGCGACATCATCATCGCTTCCGACGATGCGAAATTCGGGCAACCGGAAGTCAAGTTGGGCATCCTGCCGGGGGCCGGCGGGACACAGCGCCTTCCTCGAGCCGTGGGCAAGGCCAAGGCGATGGAGATGTGCCTGACGGCGCGCATGATGGACGCGGTCGAAGCCGAGCGTTCGGGGCTGGTTTCCAGAGTCGTTCCGGCCGCGGCGCTGCTCGACGAGGCGATCGCTGCGGCGGCGAAGATCGCGTCGTTCTCGCAGCCCGTCACGATGATGATCAAGGAGGCGATCAACCGAGCTTACGAGGTTCCGCTCGCAGAGGGAATCCTGTTCGAACGCCGCACCTTCCATGCGGTCTTCGCAACCCGGGATCAGAAGGAAGGCATGGCCGCGTTTGCGGCCAAGAGGGCTGCACGCTTCTCCAATTGCTGATATAGTGACAACCCCTGACGATCTTGTCGCCTGGGGAAAGACGCAGCGAAATGTGGGCCGTGAGAAGAATTTTGCGTTCGGGCCGACTTGACAGGTCCACCGCGGCACGCCATAATCGCGCCTCTTTGCTGCTGTAACTGAAGTCGGTGCAAATCAGGTTCACGATTCGACTTCAGCCCGGCACTCGTTCTTTAAAAATCAACAGCCGATAAGTGTGGGCGCTTGATGATCAAGTGCTGCGTTTTCAGTCAACCTCGCAGTTCGCTGCAAGGGGCGCTGAATTCGCAATACAAAAGCATCAAATGCTCGCACAAGAAGAATGTAGGTATACACAACCTATATTCCAATGAGTGAGCGACCAGTTCGAAAGAACTGAAAAACAGTGATTAAACTGAAGAGTTTGATCCTGGCTCAGATTGAACGCTGGCGGCATGCCTTACACATGCAAGTCGAACGGTAACGCGGGGGCAACCCTGGCGACGAGTGGCGAACGGGTGAGTAATACATCGGAACG
>JBBSEF010000049.1:0-22335 GCA_038240015.1 Burkholderiales bacterium | reverse complement strand
GCGATCGGTAAGCACGCAGAGCGCGTGTTCGGCGAAGCGATCGCGGAGGTCGGCGTACCGCTCTACTCGGATGCGCGTCTGTACGGCGAGCACGGGGTGCCGATCGTGATGTACGGCGCCGGTCCGCGCACGCTCGGCGAGTCGAACGCCAAGCAGCCGGACGAAAACCTGTTGCTCGAGGACTTGCGACGCGCGACGCAGGTCATCGCATGCGCCGTCCACGACCTGTTGAAGAAGAAGCTCGACTGACGAAGAGCGGGCCTGCCCGCTCTGCAGAAAAGATCAGTCTTGAGCCCCGGTCGATCGAGCCAGCTTGCGGCTCGCGCCCGTGAGCAACGATCGCAACCATTGATGCGCCGGTGAGCGGTTCGATCGTTCGTGCCACAACTGATAGAAGCGCATGCGCGGAAACTCGATCGGCGAGCGCACCACGGCAAGCGGAAGGAAGTTCGCGTAGTACCTGGCGAAATGCCGGCTGGTGGTGAAGATGAGATCGGTCCTGGGCAACAGATACGGTCCCATGTTGAAGAAGGGCAGCATCACGGTCGCGTTGCGGGCCACGCGCATGCTGGCCAGATGCGTCTCGACCACACCGCGATGCGCGACCGAATACGGCAGCGGCACCAGATGCGAGGCGTTCAGATATTGCTCCTGGGTCATGGTCGTCTTCGCGTAGGGGTGGTCCTTGCCCATCAGGCAGACGATCTCGTCTTCGAGGATCACCGACAGATGCATCTGCTCGGGCGGGTGCGGCCAATTGCCGATCACGATATCCAGCTCGCCTTGCGCGAGCGCCTTTTCGTAATCGAAATCGACGCCGAGCGGATGGACGATCAATCGGCTCGATGGCGCCTGCCGGCGCAACTCCTCCACGACATTCGACAGGAAGAAGATCGACAGGAAATCAGGTGATCCGATCCGGAAGATCTGTCGTGTCGTAGCCGCTTGGAATTCGAGCGGCGTGCCCGCGATGCGATCGATTTCAAGAAGCGCGATCCGGGCCGAGTCCGCGAGTTCCAGCGCTCGCGGCGTCGGGACCATCGCGCCCTTGTCGCGCACCAGAAGCGGATCGTGGACGATGTCGCGCAGGCGCTTCAAAGCCGCGCTGACTGCGGGTTGCGACTGGTTGAGTTTGATCGCGGTGCGCGACACGCTGCGATCGGCGACCAGCGTGCACAGCACGCGCAGGAGATAGGTATCGAAGGGATCGTCGGCTCTCGACATCGCTTGGCTGGTACGTTGATCCGCGGCTCGAGCAGCGCCGCTTGCACCGATTACGCGTGCTTCATACGCAGTCTGTTATGCCGAATATAACAGCCGCCCCCTATCGCCGAGCGGACACGTCGCCCAGAATCAATTCACTGTTTCGAAACCAGGAAGACCGATCCCATGGACCTTGCAACCACCAACCACATGAACAGCGCGGCTTTCGTCGCGACATTCGGCGGCGTGTTCGAACATTCGTCCTGGGTGGCCGAGCGCGCGTACGCGGCGAGTCCCTTCGCAAGCGTGGACGCGTTACATCAGGCGATGGCGGCAGCGGTGGCGAACGCGACGCGAGACGAGCAACTCATGCTGCTGCGTGCCCACCCGGACCTCGCCGGAGAAGAAGCGCGCGCGGGCCGCATGACCAACGCCTCGGTGGCCGAGCAGGCGTACGCGGCGCTCGACCGCCTGACATCGGGGGAAGCCAGTCGCATCGCCGACCTCAACGCGGCCTATCGCGCGCGGTATGGATTTCCCTTCATCGTCGCGGTGCGCAACCACACCAAGGAAAGCATCCTTCGCGAGTTCGAGCGTCGCCTCGAGAGCGATGGCGAAAGCGAACTCGCGGCCAACCTCGAGCAGATCGCGACGATCACGCGGCTGCGCCTGGCAAAACTTTTTCAACAGGAAGAACAACGCTCGCAACCTTGCGGCGTGACGACGATGAAAGCTCACAACCGTTCGAGGAGTACCGCATGAATACGCAGCGGCTGGACCGCAGGAAATTTCTCGCCGTGGGCGCGGCTTGGTCCGCCGCGGCGGCGATGCCCGCGCGCGCGGCGGCGCCGGGCGGCTCCGTGCTGCTCGCGCAGGACCCCGCGCGGCCGATCGTGCCCGCCGCCGCAGCGATGCCCCCGGGACGCCTGACGTTTCATGGCATCGACACCTTTCATGGCGCAACCATCGGAACGCTGAAGGTCGATGTCGCGATGCTCGAAGGCGGCAGCTATCGGCCCGTCAAATCGTTCAACACCGCGACCAACGGACGTTCGGATGGGTCGGTCTTTGAAGGACCGACATTCAAGCCGGGACGCTATGAACTCGTGATGCACGTCGACGAGTACTACGCAGCGCTCGGAACCAAATTGCCCACGCCGATGTTCCTCACGCGCGTGCCGTTGCGGTTCGGCATTGCCGACGCCGCCGAGCGCTATCACATCGCCGTGTTGTTCGGACCGTGGAGCTACGCGTACTACCGCGGCAGTTGAATTCGTTCGCACGATCGCATTCGCATTCTCGGCGCAGCGCCGATTCAGGAGGAGAAAATCATGGCCGGCATCACGACGCACGTCCTCGATACCGTCACCGGAAAACCGGGCGTCGGCATGCGCATCGACTTCTCGGTCCTCGAAGGCGAAACCTGGCGGCTCGTGAAGAGCGTGCGCACCAACGCCGACGGCCGCACCGACGAGATGATCCAGAAGCCCGAAGACACCAGGGTGGGCCAGTACGAATTGATGTTCCACGTCGATGAATATTTCACGCGCCAGGGAATGAAGTTCCCCGATCCGCCCTTCCTCGAGAGAGTTCCGGTGCGCTTTTCGGTGTTCGACGCCACGCAGCACTATCACGTCCCGATGCTCGCGTCGGCGTGGAGCTGCGCGACTTATCGAGGCAGTTGAATACCCAGCAAGACGCTGCCGGCCGCGCTCGAAGCATGGGTGCGGCGCCTCTGACCTCGAGCTCGGGCATCCACTGGCCCGTCAGGAGAACTGCCATGAACAACTCCGTCGCCGCCCATCCGCTGGAAGTGCCCTCGTCGAGTCCGACCGTCGACGCCTTGTACTCGAAAATCTCGTGGCGGCTGCTTCCCTTTCTCGCCTTCCTGTGGGTCCTTGCCTGGCTCGATCGCGTCAACATCGGCTACGCGAAGCTCACGATGCTCGACGACCTCAAGTTCAGCGAAGCGGTCTATGGCCTGGGCGCGGGCATCTTCTTTCTGGGCTACTTCTTCTTCGAGGTCCCGAGCAATCTCCTGCTGCAGAAGATCGGCGCGAGAAAAACCATCATGCGCATCACGATCTGCTGGGGCATCGCCTGCATCCTGCAGATGTTCGTGACCACGCCGACCGAGTTCTACGTGGTGCGCTTCATGCTCGGGGTGTTCGAGGCCGGCTTCTACCCCGGCATCATTCTCTATCTCACGTTCTGGTATCCGACGGTGCGCCGCGCGCGCGCATTCGGAATATTCATGTCGGCTTCCGCGCTCGCCGGCGTGATCGGCGGGCCGCTGGCCGGCTGGATCATGGCGAACATGAACATGGTCAACGCGTGGGCGGGATGGCAATGGGTCTTCCTGCTCGAAGGAATTCCCTCGATCGTCATGGGCTTCGTGACCTGGTTCTACCTGACCGACAAGCCCGAGGTCGCGACCTGGCTTTCCGCCGAAGAAAAGCGCGTGGTGCGGCAAGAACTCGATCGCGACCAGCAGCATCTGGGCGATCGCGAGCATGGCGTGCTCGCGTCGCTAAAGGATCCCAAGCTATGGCTGCTCGTGCTGGTCTACTTCTGCATCGTCGCCGCCAACTCGTCGCTCACGTTCTTCGCGCCCACGCTTGTCAAGGGGCTGGGGTTCACGTCCCCGCAAACCATCGGCTGGATCATGGCGGCGATCTATCTGTGCGGCGCCGCCGGCATGATCCTCAATGGCCGGCATTCGGATCATGCGAAGGAAGAGCGTCTGCACTGCGGCATCGCCGCTCTCCTCGGCGCGATAGGCATCACCGCGGTCGCGACGGTCGGCAATGTTCCCGCGCTTGCGCTGCCGGCGTTGGCCCTTGCGATCGTGGGGACGATGAGCGCCATACCGGTGTTCTGGCAATTGCCGAACCTGTTCCTTTCCGGCGCAGCGGCTGCGTGCGGCATCGCGCTCATCAATTCGATCGCCAATCTGGCAGGCTTCGGCGCGCCCTGGTTTCTTGGCGTCATCAAGACGCGCACCGGGAATTTCACCGGAGGGCTCTACACGGTTGCGATCGTCGAAGCCGTGGCGCTTTTGCTGATCGTGGCCTTCATTCCGAGGAAGAAGCTGGCTTGAACACCGGGCTTGTGCGGGACGCCCTCTAGGGCTTTCCCGTCTTCCGGAAGCGGCCTCGGATCGGGCAGAATGCGCTGCAACTTCGCAGCTTCATTCAACGCACTTTCGAGGAAATCAGCATGGCGCTCAAACCCCTCCTGGCGGCAGCGATGGCTGCCGCATCACTCCTTGCGGCGGGCCCGGCTCGCGCAGAAGTCACTGAACTCAAGGTCGCAGAACAGTATGGCATCAGCTATCTCCCGCTGATGATCATGGAAGATCAGAAGCTGATCGAGAAATACGCGAAGGAGGCCGGCATACCCGCACTTCAAGTGTCGTGGTCCAAGTTCGCGGGCGGCAACGTGATGAACGATGCGCTGCTATCGAACAGCCTGCACTTCGCCACCGGGGGCGTCGCGCCGCTGATCACGTTGTGGGCCAAGACGCGCGGCAATTACGACATCAAGGCGGCGGCCGCGTTGAACTCGATGCCGCTTTATCTCGTAACCCGCAACCCGAACGTTAAATCGTTGAAAGACCTCACCGAGCGCGACCGGATCGGCCTGCCGGCGGTCAAGGTTTCGATCCAGGCGGTGACCTTGCAGATGGCGGCCGAGAAGGCGTTCGGCGAAGGTCAGCAAAACAAGCTCGACCCGCTCACCGTCACGATGAGCCACCCCGACGCGATGACCGCGATGCTCTCGGCCAACAGCGAAGTCACCGGACATTTCGGCTCACCGCCCTTCCAGTATTACGAACTCGAAAATCCGGGGATGCACACGCTGGTCAACTCATACGAGGTGCTGGGCGGCCCGGCCACATTCAATCTGGTGTGGACGACGTCGAAGTTTCGCAGCGAGAACCCGAAGGTCTATGGCGCGTTCTTGAAGGCATTGGCCGAGGCCACCGCGCAGATCAACAAGGACAAGAGCGCGGCGGCCGATGCCTATCTGCGCATCTCGAAGGACAAGGCGTCGCACGCGGCGATTCTGAAAATGCTCAACGACCCCGAAGTCGTATTCACGACCACGCCGCAGAACATTCTCAAATACGTGAGCTTCATGAACAAGATCGGCGCAATCAAGGCGACGCCGGCCTCGTGGAAGGAACTGTTCTTTCCCGAGGCGCAAAGCGGGCCCGGCAGTTGAGCGTGAGTGACCCGGACACACCGCCTCCGCTACTCGATGTCCGCGGAGTCACGCTGCAGTACAAGACCCGTGAGCATCTCGTCACCGCGACCTATCGCGTGGACTTCCAGGTCTATCGCTCCGATCGATACGTGTTGCTCGGACCTTCCGGCTGCGGCAAGTCGACGCTGCTGAAAGCCGTCGGCGGCTACCTCACGCCGACCGAGGGCGAGATCAGACTGAAGGACAAGGTCATCACGCGGCCCGGCCCCGATCGAATGATGGTGTTCCAGGAGTTCGATCAGTTGCTGCCGTGGAAGACGGTCAAGGGCAACGTGATGTTTCCGTTACTTGCCTCAGGCAAGCTTCGCGGCAAGGCCGCCGAAGAAAAAGCGATGCAGTACATCGAGAAGGTGAAGCTCACGCCTTTCGCCGATCATCATCCGCACCTGTTGTCGGGCGGCATGAAGCAGCGTGTCGCGATTGCGAGGGGCATGGCGATGGAACCCGACGTGCTGTTGATGGACGAGCCCTATGCCGCGCTGGACGCGCTCACGCGCCGCAAGATGCAGGATGAGTTGCTGCAACTGTGGGACGACACGCATTTCACCGTGCTGTTCGTCACGCACTCGATTCCCGAAGCGATCAAGTGCGGCAGCCGCATCCTGCTGATGTCGCCGCATCCTGGTCAAGTCAAGGCCGAGTTGGTCAGTGTCGCGCGCGATGCGGACGACCCGCTTGCGGTCAAGGAACTCGAAAGCCGGATTCACGACATGCTGTTCGCCGACGAAATCGAATCCGAGCCCGAGATCGAGACCATGGTGCCGCATGGTTGACAAGGACGAGGTCCTGATTCGACGTTCCGCGATCCATCGCGAACCGATCGCGTCGTCCGCATTCGGCGTCGTTCAAAAACCGCTGTCGCGCTTCGAGCGGCTCTACAACATCGGCGCGTTGCGCAAGGTCGCGATCCTGCTGGTGCTCGCGCTGATCTGGGAGATCGGCGCACGCATCCTGAACAACGAATTGCTGTTTCCGACTTTCATCGCGACCAACAAAGCGTTCTACGAAGGCATCGTCAGCGGCACGCTGCTCCTCAAGGTGTGGACGTCGATGAAGACGCTGCTGTGGGGCTACGCCATGGGCATCACTCTGGCCGCGTTGCTCACCGCGATCGGCATCGCGTCCCGCATCGGCACCGACTTTCTCGAAACGCTGACCTCGATGTTCAATCCATTGCCCGCGATCGCGCTCTTGCCGATCGCGTTGATCTGGTTCGGTCTGGGCAGCGGCAGCCTGATCTTCGTGCTCGTGCATTCGGTGTTGTGGTCGGTCGCATTGAACACGCACTCGGGATTTCTCGCGGTCTCGCCGACGCTGCGCATGGTCGGAAAAAATTGCGGCCTGCGCGGCTTTGCCTACGTAACGAAGATCCTCGTGCCGGCCGCATTCCCCAGCATCCTCACCGGGCTGAAAATCGGTTGGGCGTTTGCGTGGCGCACCTTGATCGCGTCCGAGCTGGTGTTCGGCGTGAGCTCCGGATCGGGCGGCCTCGGCTGGTTCATCTACGAAAACAAGAATCAACTCGAGATCCCGAATGTCTTCGCCGGATTGTTCACGGTGATCCTGATTGGGCTCTTCGTCGAAAACCTGATCTTTCGCGTGATCGAGCAACGCACCGTGCGCAAGTGGGGCATGCAGAATTGATGCTCGAATGGGCGCAGTTGCCGGCGACCACACTTGCGGCAGCCTCATTGATCATCATCACGGCCTACATCGTCTATGGCCTGACCGGCTTCGGCTCGTCGATCACGGCGCTGCCGCTGCTCGTGCAAGTGATTCCGTTGCGCACCGCGGTTCCATTGATGCTGATCTTCGATCTGTGCGTCGGCCTCTTGATGGGGCTGCGCAACCGGAAGGTGATCGATCGCAGCGAAGTAAAGCGTCTGCTGCCGTTCATGTTGCTGGGCATGCTGCTCGGCGTGACCTTGCTGGTGAAAGTACCCGAGCGCGCGCTGATCCTGCTGCTGGGCACATTCGTGTTGACGTACTCCGCGTATAGCCTGGCGATGCGACCCGAGGTGAGGCCGATGTCCTCGCGATGGGCCGGACTCTTCGGCACGCTCGGAGGCGTCTTCACCGCGCTCTTCGGAACCGGCGGTCCGATCTACACGATCTATCTCGCGCGACGTCTGTTCGACAAGACGATATTGCGCGCGACTATCAGCGGGTTGATTTTCGTCGCTGCATTAGTGCGCCTCGTGCTGTTTACCGGCGCAGGACTGTATGCGCAACCGCTGATCTTGCCGCTCGCGTTGCTGTTGTTGCCGTGCGCATTGATCGGCCTTTATCTGGGCAATCGGCTGCATCATCGATTACCGCAGCATCGAGTGGTCCAGGTCGTATGGGCGGTGCTGATCGTCGGCGGCGCGGGGTTGGTGTGGCGGGGGGTGGTCGGGGTATAGCGGAGTGCATCAAACGGTTGTCGTCTGCAAGATCGTCTGCCCCGGCGCCACACGCGTGAACTTCACGGGCTCGCGCGCGAGCATCAGTCCATCGGCTCCTTGTCGAACGACGATGTAGTTCGAGTTCTCCAGCGCATCGGTCTGTGGAAAGTCTTCACGAAAATGCGCGCCGCGCGAATCTTCGCGCGCGAGTGCCGCGCTGGTGATGACCTGGCTGACGGCAATCAGGCTCTTCAGATTGATCCAGTCGTGCCAGGTCAGATTGAACGCGCGGTCCTCGTCGGCCACGCCGATGAGCGACAACTGGCTATCGAGTTCGATGAGCCGCTGCTGTGCGCGTTGCAACCCCGATGCATCGCGAAGAACGCCGACGTCGTCCCACATGCAATCGAACAAGCCTTCGCGAATCGCTTCGAGGTCGCCCGGCGGCTTGAAGAACGGCGCCTCGTGCCGCGCGATGCTTTGCTCGATCGCGTTCTCGTCGGCCGTGCAATGCGTGGGATGACCTCGCACCCACGCCGCCATGCTGTCGCCGGCAATGCCGCCGAACACCGTCGAATTCGCGACGCCGTTGCCTCCCAGGCGATTCGCGCCATGCACGCCGCCCGTGTCTTCGCCCGCAGCGAAGAGGCCGGGAAGCGACGTCGTGCAGTCGGGTTGGAACACCACGCCGCCCATCATGTAATGCGCTGTCGGCACCACTTCGACGAGGCCCCTTGCGAGATCGAACCCGCAATCGACGCAGCGCTCGACCATGCCCTTGAATTGCGCACGCACTTTGTCCGCGCCCAGATGCGCCATGCTGATGTACACCCCGCCATTCGGCGACGTGCGACCCGCGCGCATCTCGGAAAAAATTCCGCGCGAGACGATGTCGCGCGTGGCGCGTTCCTCGCGCGCGTCGTAGTTGCGCATGAAGCGTTGCTGGTCGCCGTTCAGCAGATGGCCGCCCGCGCCGCGCAACCCTTCTTCGAGCACGGTGCCGGTCATGCGCGTACCGGTTCCCGCGAGCAGCCCGGTCGGATGGAATTGCACCATCTCCATGTCGCGCAGCGCGAGTCCCGCGCGCAACGCCATCGCCATGCCGTCGCAACTCTTGTCGCCCGACGGCGTGTGGTACTTGTACATGGTCGGGCCGCCGCCGGTGCCGAGCAGCACGGCCTTGGCCTCGACGAAGACGAAGCCGCCATCGCGCATATCGATCATCAGCACACCCGCGAGCGCGCCGTCATCGGACGTCTTGACGAGTTCGATCGCGCGATGCTCTTCGAGCCGAGCGATGCCGCGCGCCCACACCTGTTCGGCAAGACGATTGACGATCTCGATGCCGGTCAGGTCGCCCTTGTGCACGGTGCGGTCGAAGGTCTGACCGGCGAACGCTTTCTGATGGATGGTGCCGTCGGGGTTGCGATCGAAGAAGCAGCCGAGTTCGTTCTCGAGTTCGCGCACGCGATCGATGGCCTTGGTCACCAGCGTCCACGCGAGGTTCTGATCGGACAGCCACTTGCCGCCTTCGATGGTGTCCATGAAGTGGCGCTCGACCGAGTCGCCTTCGGCCAGCGCGACGTTGTAGCCGCCCTGGACCATGCGCGTGCAGCCGCATTTGCCGAGCAGCCCTTTGACCGCGATCGTGATCGACAACTCGGGTGCGGCCTGATGCGCGTGCAGCGCCGCGAAGAGACCCGCGCCGCCCGAGCCGAGGATCAGGATGTCGGTCTTCAGACGCCGCAGTGCCGACGTGCGCGAGGTGCTCAAGCCTTGACGCCCGCGTTGACACCCATCGCTGCGAGCACCTCGGCACGACGCGCCCGCGCGTCGCGATTGACGACGTCGTAGAGACTGCTGCCATGGCTGTCCATCGCGACCAGCAGCGGACCGAAGTCTCGAATCCGGAATTTCCACAACGACTCGGGGTGGAGGTCGTCGAGATCGACGTCCTCGATCTGTTCTATCCACGTGGTCTCGAGCGCGGCGGTGCCGCCGACGATCGCGAGGTACACGCCGCCGAGCTCCTCGAACGCCGCCAGCGACGCTTCGCGCAAGCCACCCTTGCCGATGATGATGCGCACGCCGTATTGCGTCATCAAAGGCCGCGTGAAGCGCTCCATGCGGTCGGAGGTGGTGGTGCCGATGCAGATCGCCTCGTACCCGGATGGATACGCGTCGCTCTTCTCGACCTTCTTCACGTTGGGCGCCGTGTGAATCACCGCATGGCCGTGCAAATCGAAGCGCGTCGTGCGGCCGCGATCGAACAGATGGATCTGCGTCGCATCGCGTATGCCGAACAACGTGTCCTGCAACGTGACGGTGTCGTTGACGCGCAGCGCGCGGACCTGCGCTTCGTCGACCGGGAGGAACAGTTCGTGATGAGCCATGGCGCCGTCCCTTCAGAAGCCGTACGCGACGCCGTCAGGTGTGAAGCTCGCGCGCGCGCGCCGCGCCGAGTGGCACTGCATGTTGACCGCGATCGGGTTCATCGTGATGTGGGTCGCGGCCAGTTCGATATGCACCGCGAACGCGGTCGAGTCGCCGCCCAGACCTTGCGGACCGACGCCGAGCTGATTGACGGCGCCCGACAATTGCTTCTCGAGCGCCGCGCCGTCAGCGTCGCCGCACACCGAACCCAGCGGCCGCGTGGCCGCGCGCTTGGCGAGCAGCACCGCGAGATCCGACGTGCCGCCCAGACCGACGCCGACGATGGTCGGCGGACAGGTCTTGCCGCCCGCAGCCAGCACGCAATCGATCACGAAGGTCTTGATCGCATCGACGCCTTCGGCGGGTATCGCCATCTTCAGGAACGAATTGTTCTCGGAGCCGCTGCCCTTGGGAATCATTTCGATTTCAAGCAGATCGGGTCGATCGGAAAAGTCGATGTGGATCACCGGCACTTCGATGCCGCACGAGGTCTGTTCGTTCTTTCGCGTCAGCGGATGCACGATCGACGAGCGCAGTGGATGCTCGTGCGTCGCGCGCTCGCAGCCCCGGCGCACGGCCTCTTTCAGCGCATGACCATCGAGCTCGACGCCGCGGCCGATCGTCACGTTGTAGATCGGCACGCCGGTGTCCTGGCAAAGCAGGTTGTCGGTGTTCTCGGCGACTTGAATGTTCGTCACCATCGTCGCGAGGATGCGTTGCGCGGTCGGTGCGGTCTCGCTCTTCGACAGATGCGAAAAGCCGCTCTTGATGTCGGGCGGCAGGATCTTCAGCGCGCGTATGTAGAGTTCCTTCGCGGCGTCTTCGACGGATTGCAGATCGATCTTCATTGCGGTGCTCCGATCCAAAGCGGATTCAAACGAACAACGCGAGTGCATAAGCCATTGCTGTCAGCACCGCGAAACCCGCCGCGCAGGCAATCCAGTTCTTGCGTAGCCCGGACCAGCGCGTGAATTCGATCAACAAGACACGCACCCCCCCCATCATGTGCAGCGCGAGCAGGACCACGAGTCCCCACTCGGCGAACTTGAACAGCGGACGATCGGAGAAACGCAAGAAACCATCGAGCGCCGCATCGCCGTGCAGCGCCAGACCGAGCGCCCAGAAATGCAGCGGCAGGAACGCGGCCAGCGCGAGTCCCGACAGCCGGTGCATCGCGAAGGCCCACCACGCCGAATGCCGACGCGCGCGAAAATCGTTCTTCAGTTTCATCTCATACCACCACAGCGACCACCGCGCGCAAGCCCATCACCAACAACGCCAATGCAAAGGCACGCGACAGCCAGAGCGCGCTGCGTCGACCCAGACCGAACCATTCCTGCGCGATGTTCGCGAGGCCGACCGGCACGTGGATCGCACAAGCGATCACGAATACACCATAGAACATCGCGACGAGCCCGTTGCCGCGCGTGCGTTCGAGTATCTCCGCGGCGCTCAGGCCGCCGCGTACCGCATAGACGATGACGGCGAGATGAATCAACACGCAGATCGCCAACACCATCGCGCTGATGCGCTGCCAGTACCAGCGCTTCGCTTGGGCTATCGACGCTTCGCTCGCGTTCGCACCGGCGGCATCGCTCGCGCGCGCAACGGCATGCGTTAGCGACCTCACTTTCAGGTCCACGATTCGAGCTCTCCACGTACCGCGGCTTTGGCGACGCGGCGCTTGAGGCCCGCGATGCCCAGCGTGGGCGCGATCTGTTTCGGGCAGCGCTCGGTGCACGAACCCTGCGTATGGCAGGCATGGCAACCGGCGTCGCCCGCGACCGCGCTCAGGCGCTCGCGCTGCTGCACGTCGCGCACATCGTTGACCAGGGTCCACGCGCGATTCAACGCCGCGGGGCCGAGAAATTCGGGACGCCAGGTCACGACATCGCACGACGCATAGCAGACGCCGCAGCCGATGCATTCGATGCCCGCGTCGGCATCGGCGCGTTCGCGCGACGCGGGGTCTATCGTGGCGAAGTCATCGTGGCGCGAACGACTCCCCTTGAACTGACCCTTGGCTCGCACCCACTTGTCGAAGAACTCGCGCATGTCGGTAGCCAGGTCCTTGATGACCGGCAGGTTGGCGAGCGGCGCGATTTCCAGATGACCATGCGCATCGACCACCTTCGATACATGCGTGCGACAAGTCCAGCGCGCCACGCCGTTGACCGTCATCGCGCACGAGCCGCACATGCCGACGCGGCACGCGAAGCGATAACTCAACGACGGTTCGAGATGACGCTGGATGTGGGTCACGACGTCGAGCACCGTCTGGCTGGCCAGGCGCGGCACCTCGTAGCGCGTGAAGCCGCCCGAGGTCTTGCCGCGCCAAACCATCACGGTCAGGCGCGCGACGTCGTCGTTCCCGCGAACGCGGGAATCCACCGTCGTCTGCGCAAGACGCCGGGTCCCCGCTTTCGCGGAGATGACAGGAGAGGTTTCGCTCATCAATGTCAATGCATCACTAAACAGAGCTTTGCAAACTGGCGAGCAGCGTCTCAGCGATATTCAATCCCTCGGTTTCTGCCTGCCTGCGCAGCGCCTCGCGACGCGCGCCGGGCAGGCGCACATCATCGTCGACCAGCATCTCGGCGATCAACACTTCGATGCGATCGAGATAGCTGTCGCGGCCGGCGAGCGCACCGGGGTCGATCACGATGAATGCTTGTCCAATGCGCGGCCGATTGCCTGCATCGACAAAGAAGCTCGACGCTTCGAATCCGAATTGCGAGCCAATCAACGCGGTCACCAGCAACTCGACGACGAGCGCGAGCATCGCGCCCTTGGGACTGCTGACCGCGCCGATCGGCAGCATGGCGCCAGCCATGCCGGCCTGTGGGTCGGTGGTCGGATGGCCATTCGCATCGAGCGCCCAACCGAGCGGAATCGCGTTGCCGCTTTTCGCCGCGACCATCAGCTTGCCGCGCGCGACTTCGCTCAATGACAGATCGATCGCGAGCGCATCCGCGCCGCGGCGCGGGAACACGGCCGCGATCGGATTGGTGCCAAAGATCGGATGCCTTCCGCCGGCCGCGGGCATCGCGGCTGGAGAGTTGGAGAATGCGAGCCCGATCATTCCGGCGTCGGCCACCGCGCGCAGGTGATCGACCACCACGCCGCAGTGATGGCTGTTGGCGACACCGACGAAGCTGACGCCGAATTCTCGCGCGCGAGCGATCGCCTCGGTCGTCGCGAGTTCGCATGCGGCGAACGCGAGGCCGTCGTTGGCATCGACCAGCGCAGCGCCGCCCTTCGCATGCAGCACGCGCGGCACGGCCGCGCCATCGACGCGCCCGTTCTTCAAATGCGCCGCGTACTGCGCCACGCGCGAGAGCCCATGCCCTGCAAGACCTTGCGCTTCGGCGAGCACCAATGCGCGCGCCGTGGTCTCGGCCATCGCGGCATTCGCGCCTGCGCGTTCGAGCGCGGCCGTAGTCAGGCGCCGGGCCTCGTCCATAGCAACACGAACCATCACTGCAACGCCCCCAGCACCTGGTCGGCAATCATGCTCGAGACGCGCTCGTTTGCTTCGGCCGTCACTCCTGCGATGTGTGGAGTCAACAACAGGTTCGGGCAATCATCGAAATGAGACGACGCGGCCAGCGGCTCGGCATCGAAAACATCCAGCGCAGCACCCCCGAGCCGGCCCGACCTGAGCGCCGCAGCCAGCGCCGCTTCATCGACGATGCCGCCGCGCGACGTGTTGATGAGCACGGCGCCCGGCTTCATCGTCGCGATGCGCGTCGCGTCGAACAAACCACGCGTCGCATCGACCAGCGGGACATGCAGGCTGACGACATCCGACTGGGCAAGCAAGGTGTCGAGGCTCACGCAGGGCACGCCGATCTGCGCATAGGCCGCATCGTTCGCAGCCAGCAACGCATCGTGAGCGACGACGTGCATGCCAAGCGCGCGTGCGAACTTCGCGGTGAGTCGGCCGATCGCGCCGAAGCCGACCAGCCCCAGCGTCTTGCCGCCGATCTCGCGCCCTCGACCGAGCGCATCGCGCGGCCATGCGCCCGAGGCGACCTGCGACGTGGAGCGATAGGCGGCGCGCAACAACAGCATCGCGGTCGCGATCACGTACTCGGCGACGGCGAGCGCGTTCGCACCGGTCGCCGGAATCACCCGGATGTTGCGCGCCTCGCAGCCGGCAAGGTCGATGTTGTCGAGCCCGACGCCCAGTCTGCCGACCACCTTGCAACGAGTCATCGCCGCGAGCAAGTCGCCGCGTACCTGGGTTCGATTGCGAACGATCAACGCGTCGGCCATCGCCGCTTCGTTCTGCAGGCGCGAGACGTCGCCGATGAGCTCGGCGTCATAGACCACGTCGTGCATCGCGCGCAAAGCTTCGACGGCACGTTCGTCCATGAACTCGCTGATCACGATCTTCACGCGACGATCGCTGAACGGTGAACCTCAGGCGCTCTCGTACAAGCGCGTCATCACGAACTCGCGATGCCCCAAGGCCTCGGCCGCGGTGAGCCGGCCGTTGGCCGTGCGCAGCATGCATTCGAGCAATTTGTCTCCGGCCTGATCGAGCGTCAGCTCGCGTTGCAGCAGCGCCGAACAATCGACGTCGACGTGCTCGCTCATCAGTCGCACGGTGCGTGGGTTCGCACAGAGCTTGATGACCGGAACGATCGGATTGCCGATCACGTTGCCCTGCCCGGTCGGAAAGAAATGCACGGCGTAACCCGATGCCGCGCACAAGGTGACCATTTCGGCCGCGGCGCTCGACGAGTCCATGAACCACAGGCCGGGATGGGTCGGCATCTCGGCCTTGTCTATCACGCCGTCGACCGTGCACTTCTTGCCGATCTTCTGGATGTTGCCGAGCGCCTTCTCCTCGATGGTCGTGAGGCCGCCGGCGATGTTGCCCTTGGTGGGCTGCGAGTCGGACAGGTCGCTGGTCTTGTGCCTGTCGATCACTTCCTGGTAGCGGTTGAACATGAACATGAACTGCTCGCGCACCGCATCGTTCGCGCAGCGCGCGGCGACGATGTGCTCGCCGCCGGTGAGCTCGGTGGTTTCGCCGAAGCACAAGGTGGTGCCCAGCGGGTGCAGTTTGTCGAATGCATTGCCGACGGTCGGGTTCGAGCCGCAGCCCGAGGTGGTATCACTCTCGCCGCACTTGGTCGAGACCCACAGGTCGCCGATCGGGCATTCTTCGCGTTGCTTCTCGCTGGCCCATTGCACGTATTCGCGCGCCGCTTGCGAGGCTCGCATGATGGTGTCGTGATCGCCGTGGCCTTCGATGCCGAATCCGACGACCGGCTTGCCGGTCGCCTTGATGCCATCGACCACCTTCTGGGTCCAGCCTTCTTCGATGCCGATCACGACGACCGCTGCCACGTTGGGGTTGCAGCCCGCGCCGATCAGCGTGCGGAAATGCAGGTCGAGGTCGGCGCCGAACTGCAGGCGTCCGTAAGGATGCGGGATCGCCAGCGCGCCCTTGATGTTGTAGGCGACCGCCTCGGATGCCGCGTTCGACAAGTCGTCGAGCGGCAAGATGATGACGTGATTGCGGACCCCGACCCGGCCGTTCTCGCGCCGATAGCCGAGGAAGGTCGTGTCTTTGGAAATGATGGACATATGGGTTTCCTCTTACCAGCGCTTGGTCTTGATGTTGTGGACGTGGGCGTGCTCGCCCGCCTTGATGTTCGCGACGACCTTGCCGATGTCGATGCCGTACTTGAGCACCGTGTCGCCGGGGGCCATGTCTTTCAGAGCGACCTTGTGGCCGATCGGGATGTCCTGCGCCGCAGCTACCGAAACCATCCGGTCCTCGTCCATGATCCAGCCGTTCAACGCCATTCCGGCCACGACGCCTTCGACCACCACCACGGCCACGGTGTCGCGCGGATCGTGCAATACGAAATGAATCACTTCGATCTCCTTGTTCGCCCGGCATTCCGGGCCATCTGACTCGCTCGTCATTCCCGCGCAGGGAATCCATTTCTCCACTAGTACGATGGTAGCGGCACATGACCGCGTGTCAACCATGTCATTCATATGACTTGGATGATCTGCTTGCGTTTTGTATACTCATTGCATGATGGACCCCGAGAAGGAACCCTGGTTTCAGGCGATCGTCCCCGAAGCGGCCGGCATGCCGCTTTATCGCGTCGTTAAACGCGCGCTGCTGCACGCCATAGAAAGCGGCGCGTGTCCGCCCGGCGGAGCGCTGCCGAGCGAAGCGGAACTCGGGCAGGTGCTCGGCGTTTCGATCGGGACCTTGCGTCGCGCGGTCGATGAGCTTGCGGCCGAGCACATCCTGGTGCGGCGTCAGGGTCGCGGCACATTCGTTGCGACTCACAATCCGGGCCGCTTCCTGTTCCAGTTCTTCCATGTCGAACGCAGCGACGGCCTGCGCGAATCGCCGGCGGTCGATCTGGTGTCGTTCGAGCGATTGCGCGCCGACGACGAAGCCGCCGAAGCACTGAGACTACGAACCGGCGATCCGGTGATCCAGATCGAGAACCGCCTGCTGCTGCAGGGACGCGCGGTGATCTACGACCGTTTGACCTTGTCTTCGGCGCTGTTCAAGGGCCTCACCGAGAAGCGGTTGCGCGATCGGTCGGCGACGATCTATCAGCTCTATCAGTCGGAATTCGGCATCACCGTCGTGCGCGCACTCGAACGCGCGCGGGCGACGGCTGCCGATCGCGATACCGCGCGGGTGCTGGGACTGGCGGCCGGAACACCGGTCATGCAGGTCCGTCGTACGGCGTTGACCTTCGGCGACCGCCCGGTCGAGTATCGCGTGTCGATCGTCAACACCGCGCATCACGACTACGTGAATCTGCTGACGCGGCCAATGGAAAAATAACCGCGACCGTTCCCGTGAAAGCAGGAATCCTGCGGCACTACGGCTCGCCGGAAGCCGTCAGCGACGCCAGCACCTTGTCGACCCGCTGCCCGTCCATGTCGACGATCTCGAAACGCCATTGCTCCCAATCGACGCGGTCGGTTTCGGAGGGGATGCGCCCGAGCAGATGCATCAGCATGCCGGCCAGCGTGTGATAGCGGCCGCGCTCTTCTTCGACCACGCTCTTCAAGCCGAGCTTGTCCTTCAGCTCGGGGATCGCAAGCATGCCGTCGAGCAGCCACGAACCGTCTTCGCGCTGAATCGCCCACGAGTCTTCGCGATCGGACGTATGGAACTCGCCGGTGATCGCTTCGAGCACGTCGTGCAGTGTGACCAAGCCTTGAACGTCGCCATACTCATCGACGACGATCGCGCTATGGACTCCCGACGAACGAAAGCTCGCGAGCAGTTCGGTGCCGTTCATGGTTTCTGGAACGAACACCACCGGTTGCAGATTCGCGCGCAGATCGATGGTCTCGCCGCGCAAGGTCTGGCTCAGCAGCATTTTTGCGCTGGCCATGCCAAGCACTTCGTCCCAACCCCCCGCGCACACCGGGAAGCGCGAGTGCTCTGACTCCTGCAGCTTGCGCAGGTTTTCTTCGGTCGGATCGTCGATGTCAAGATAGATCAATTCGAGGCGCGGAATCATCAGCGACACGACCGCACGATCGTCGAGACGAAAGACATTACGAGCCATCTCGTGCTCGTGGGGGTCGATCACGCCGGCGTCCGAGCCTTCCTCGAGCAGCGAGTGAATTTCTTCTTCGGTCACCGGCCCGCTGCGTTTTCCCCGCAAGCCGATCGTCCCCAGCAGCACTTCGGTGGACAACGTGAGCAGTTTGCCGAATGGCCTAGTCACCATGCCGAGCCAGCGCATCGGCCGCGACACGACGCGCGCAATCGCTTCGGGGCGAATCTGACCGACCCGCTTGGGAACCAGTTCGCCGATCACGATCGAGAAGTAGGTGATGACGATCACGACCAGCGCGATCGATGCAACGTCCGCCGTATCCTTCGCGATTCCGTGCGCCTGCATCCAGATACCGAAGGGCCGCGCCAGCAGCGTTTCGGCGACGATGCCGTTGAGGATGCCGATCGACGTGATGCCGATCTGTATCGTCGAGAGAAAGCCGGTCGGCTGTTCGCCGAGTTCGATCGCCACGGCCGCACCGGCATCGCCTTCGTCGGCCATCTTCTGCAAGCGCCCCTTGCGCGCCGTGACCAGTGCGATTTCCGACATCGCGAAGATTCCGTTGATGAGAATCAGCGCGAACAGCAAAACGATGTCCATTGAAGAGCGGTGTCCCTTGGCGACCGGCAAGCGGCCAGCGCCGCGATTCTACCGTTCGCGTTCGGATCGCCTAATGAACCGGCTTTGCGACCAGCTTCTTCATCCACGCAAGGCCGGCGACATTCCGCCTGGCGCCGCACATCGCCCTCGACGATCCGGCAGCGATGCAGATGCGAAAGCCATCCGGCGCTGCTGCCTCACTGGCGACTTGCCTGCGGTGTTTGTTGATAGAGAATATTGAGCCATCGCCCATCCCGCTTGACGTAAACCGAAGTCGCCCAAGCGGGACTGGGTACCGGAACTCCGCCGCACAGAGTCTGCTGTTTGGCTCGGTAGACAAGCAGAGCCGTGTCTTCGGCGATATGCACAATCTGAAAGTCGCTGAGGGAATAGCTTTCTACCTTGCACAACGGCCCGGCCACGCCGGCCACGACCGATGCCTTGTTGATTGCCCCGCCAGGCCCGACGTCAAGATGGTCGTTTGCAAGAAACCGATCGAAAAATTTTCCATCATGCGTTTGCCACGCAACCCAGGATTCGCGCTCGAGCGAGATGATCGTGTCGTCGACATCGATATTTCCTGATGCGCTCGCAGCGCGATCCAGAGGTGCGGCGCGAACCGCCACACTGAACACGACAGCGACAACCGCGGTAAGACACCGCGTGACGCAGCTCATCATTTGCCTCCTTGCGGCATGACCGAACGCGAGCCAGCGATCGCAATCCCGCGGCTCGTTTGCTCACCGGCTTGATCGTTCGTCAGGGGCCGAGGCGATTATGGCCTCGTACGTTCTCCAACAGCCCCTTCAAGCATGCCAAGTCGCTGCGATTTGCCCTGCGCATTGCGACGACCATGAACGGCGCAAGCAATCGCGCGAACCCTGTCGGCGTGCCCCGATTGCGAAGCGTCATGAGCGTGCCACCTTGCTCGGTCGATTGCCATGTGTAGATCGTTTCCATAGGAAACGGCCCCGCCGCTGTGCGCATGACGAGCCGCTCGCACGGAACGAACTCGACGATCTCGTAGGTGTATGCGAGGCGCCTGCCCAGAAAGCGCGCTATGAACGCGAGTCTGGACCCGACACGCATCGGCGGCTCCGACATCCACTCGACCGACTTGATATTGACGTACCAAGCACAAGCGGTGTCCGGATCGGCTGCGAATGCCGCAACCTCTTCCCGCGCGCGGGTGATGACGATTTGAGTGAGCACATCAACGGACACTGGCGTGCTTTCACTGGCATTGAGCGAGCGCTTGAGTCTTCGACCTGTGCGGAGGCAATCAACTTACTGATGGCTTCCATCCGACTTGCAGCGACGGGGAGTTTCATTTCTCTGCACGGCGAGAAGCAATCCTCAGGACTTTCGCACGTACCGTCCGTCGAAGGCAATCTTCCAAACGCGATCGGTCTCATTCCACGATTCCCACAATTGATGAACGCTACCATCCGCGTTCGAGGTCCACGTGATGCGCTGAGTCTTCGAGGCCATGACCATCTTTCCATCACCGCCCGTGCCCGCGATGTCGAGACGACTGCCGCTCGAATCGACCCAAGTCTGATGCCACTGCTGGTCGCTTGCATCGAAGATGTTCAGGCTCTTGCCGGAGAAACCTTTAGCGGTCCAGTTTTCGAGCAACGCGCAACCGCCCGCGATCGGTTCGATCGCGTTCTCTCCGACCTTGTTGCCATCGGGTCCGTAGACATTCCATTTGCCGATCCAGAAGTCGAACTGGCGATGCGATGCTCCGTCGCACATTGCTTTCCCCGAAGGCGCGGATTGCGCCCATGCCGTCGTTGCAATCAGATGGATCGCAACGAGCCCGGCATAAAGCTTGCGTTTCATTGCGAGCCTTCTTTCTTATTATTCGGAAAGCCATCGACCGCCTATCAGCAGTCGATGACATTCATTCCTTCAATTCATTTGAATGAGTAACCGAGCCGCCCATAAATGAACCGACCACGGACGTCGGCGTATGTGGCGTCATATCCCCCCTGGAAGGTGACTTGCCCTCCAATATTCGAATAAGGCGGATCCTTGTCGAAGATATTTTTGATACCCGCAGTCAGTCGGAAACCCTTGATCCCGAGATATGACGCTTGAATGTCAAAGGTTTCATAAACACCAACGCGGCGCGCTTGCCCGGTATTTCTGCTTGTCACGTCATTATAGGCCGCCTGAAAATTCTGCACGGCCGATGCAAGCCACGGGCCGTAGTCCCAGCTCACACTCGCGATATGCTTCCAGCGTGGGATGACTGGACCGCCCGCAATATTGGCATCCGCCACATTGCCCGTGTACGACCCATCCGGATTCTGGGTGTCATAGCGCGTGAAATAAGTACCGTTCAACGCGAATGTATAGTTTCCGATACTCGTCGTCGGAGTGCGCAGTTTGAAATCCAGATCGATTCCCTGAACGTGCGCATTGAACAGGTTCTTGTTTTGCTGATTGATCGAAAGAATCTGACCCGGCAATCCATTACTAGTCGGAGCGCGAGTAATCAAATTTGCATTGTCCATGGCGGACTGTGCGTCGAAAAGCACGGCATTTGCGCCAAGGCCGCCAATCACGATCTGATTCTTGAGAAGTATGTCGAAATAGTCGAGGCCAAAATGCACATTGGCTGTAGGTTCGAGAATAAACCCTATGGTCTTGGACGTCGTCTTCTCAGGGGTTAGCGCGGTATTACCCCCATTGTCCGTTGCAAACTGTGTTTGACAGTCGCGCGAGCTTCCGGTCACCGGGCAGCGCACCGGATCGCTCAAGCCGTTTTGCGATACTCCCGTCGTGACAGGAGCGTAGAGTTCGTCCAGAGCGGGGGCGCGAAAGCCCGTACCAATCGATCCCCGCAACAAGAATTCCTTCGCGGGCTGCCAACGAAGAGATGCCTTCGGATTGACGGTGCTGCCGACGCCCTGATAATTGTCGAAGCGGACCGCCACGTCGCCTTCCAGTCCTTTGAGAATCGGTACATTGATTTCAGCAAAGGCCGCCTCGACATTGCGCGACTTCGCCACGTCGGTGAAATTTCCGCCATATCCGGAAACATCGCCGCTTGCGATCGCGCTGCTCGCGCTGAATGCATATTTCTCTTGACGAAGATCAGTTCCGAAAGCAACCGCCACGGGCCCGGCGGGAAGACTGAACGCTTCACGCGATGCCCTGCCGTTCAGGCTAGTGAGGCTGGTCTTGGATGCGAATGCTTCGCCCTTGAAATTCGCCGCCTGAAGCTGAGCTTGCACCGCGGGTGTACTTGGCCCAAACGGATTCACCACACCGCTGTTCAACAGCGGCAGTATCCGCGTATAAAGCGGGTAACCATCCTCGACGAACTCGTTGACCCGGCTTTCAGTGTAGAGAATGCCGACGTCATAATCCCAATTGGCAATCGCTCCTTGCAATCCAGCGACAAACCTGGCCGCTTTGTTTTCATCACGGAATTTCCGTAAACCACTTTCGAACGATCGATAACGAATATTGATCGGAGAACCTGCCAGCCCCTGATCGGCTGCGAATCTCGTTGGATAATAAGGGCTCGTTGTCGGCAACAGGACCGTGGTATGCCCAAACAACGTGTCGACAAACGCGGAGCCGTATGTGTTATTCAGCGTCGGCTGATAACTATTGATCAATGCCGCCAATTGCGTCGTATAGGGTACAGTTGGCGGCAAGTTGAATTGATCCGATATCGGCGTAGGCTGGAGCTGGGTTCTGATTACATTCCGTGAGCCCCCCAGTTCCGTATAAATTTGATTATTCGCGTCGATTGCAAAGCGCGCCTGAATGTTGGCGGCCGTGCGATTCTGTTCGGGAATCAACTGAATGAAAGGCGCAGGATCGAAACGGCAGCGATTATTCGGAAACAATGGACTGGC